>NZ_JARVSH010000008.1:0-241380 GCF_030209295.1 Pseudarthrobacter sp. lyk4-40-TYG-27 | reverse complement strand
TGTACTTCGCCACCATGTGGACCTACCTGAGCGGGTTCGCCGCCGTCATCTACTTCGCCGCCCCCATCATCTACCTGCTGCTGGGCATCCTGCCGGTGAGCAGCCTGAGCTGGGACTTCTTCATCCGGTTCATCCCGTTCATGGTGGTCAATCAGCTGCTGTTCGCCGTGGCCGGCCGCGGCATCCCCACCTGGCGCGGGCAGCAATACAGCCTTGCCCTGTTCCCCACGTGGATCAAGGCATGCACGACGGCGGCCCGCAACGTCTGGTTCGGCCGTCCCCTCGGGTTCGCCGTCACCCCCAAGGCCCGCCAAAGCGGCGGACCCAGCTGGAGCCTCATCCGGCCCCAGATCGTGGTGTCCGTCCTGCTGGCCGTCGCCGCCGTCGTCGGCATCATCCGCCTGGCCACCGGGCTGGCGGAACCGCTGGGCACCCTGGTCAACGTCGCTTGGGTGGTCTTTGACCTGGTGGTCATGAGCATCCTGGTCCGTGCCGTGCTCTACAAGGGGTACGAACCGGCCGCAGAACCTGCAAACAGAGAGGAATCCTGATGGAGTTCAGTTACGAGGTCAAGGACTCATACGCGGAGGTCAAAGCGGACGGACGGCTGAACATGGTCTCCGCCCCGAAGCTGCGCGAGTTCGTCACCGACGTGATCGCCGGTGGGTCGAACCGGATCGTGGTCAACCTGGAGAACACGGCGTTCATGGACTCCTCGGGCCTTGGCGCGCTGATCGGGTGCCTGAAGGCGGCACGGCAGGCAGGCGGCGACCTCCGGATCGCCGCGGTGCAGCCGCAGGTGAACATGGTCCTGAAGCTGACCAGCATGGACAAGGTCCTCACGGCGTACACCACGGCCGAAGAGGCGTTCGGCAATGACTGAGGTCCTGGCCTCACGCAGCTTCCGGGGGGCGGCCGCCGAGGATGCCATCGAAGCGGTCCACAACGACCTCGACAGCCTGTGGCTGGATGTTCCATTCGTCAACGACATGGACCAGATGACGTTCACCACCGCGGTCATCGAATCTGCGTCCAACATCGTCCAGCACGCCCAGCCCGCCGGTGAACGGGACGTGGAGCTGGGCGTGGAAACCACCGTGCAGCCCGCGCTGCTGCAGGCCCGCGTCAGTGCCTATTACGCCAAGCCGCCGTTCGGTCCGATGGAGGCTTCCACCCCGGACGAGGACGCCGAATCAGGGCGGGGCCTGGCGCTGATCGAAGCGTTGGTTACCACCGTGACGTTTGAACGCCAGGACGGCACCAACACGTGGGTGCTGTCCCGGACGTCCTCCCAGGACTAGGTTCGGGGCCGGCTACGGCCGGGCGGGGAACAGCACCGATACCGCCGCGCCACCGCCTGGTGTGTCACCAATGGCGAGTTCGCCGCCGTGCGCCTGGGCGATGCGCCGGGACGTCGCCAGCCCCAGCCCGGTCCCGGGCCCGTCGCCGGGGCGGTTCAGGCGGACCAACGGCTGGACCGCCCGTTCCCGGTCCGCGGGCAGGATCCCCTTGCCGTTGTCGGCCACCGTAAGGGTGGCGCCTTGGGGTCCTTCGCTGGCGCCGACGGTTATTCGCAGTGCACGGTCGGCGCGGCCATAGTTCAAGGAATTCGCCAACAGGTTCTGCACCAGCGTCCGCAACTGGGCCCGGTCCGCGAAGATTTCCGCGTCCTCGCACGAGATGCCGCTGCCGTAGCCCAGATCCACCCCCAGGTCCTGCGCGGCCTCGGCGGTGACGGCCAGCAGGGATACCCGTTCCGGGCGGATTTCGCCGTCCACCCTGGCATAGGACAGCACCTCTTCCAGCATGCCCAGCATGCGCCGGCCGCCGGTGCCAATCAGGTCCAGGTATTCCGCGGAGGGGTCTGACGGCGTGATTCCGGGATCATCCTGTGCCAGCTCCACATATCCCAGGATGGTGGTCAGTGGAGTGCGAAGGTCATGGCTGACCCGGCCGGCGAATTCGGAGAGCAAATCGTTGCTGCGCCGCAGTTCGGCCAGGGCGTCGTTGAGCTGGAGGGTGCGGTGCTGCAGTTCCAGGAGTTCGACCACCTGGTGGGCCAACACCTCCAGCAGTTCGATCTGCTCCGGAGCAGGGAGTTTCGCCTCATCGGAGTACACGCACAGTGACCCAAGGACCAGTCCCGAGGATGTCTCCAACGGCACGGATGCGTAGAAGCGGACGTCGGCGATGCAGCCGGTGACGAACGGGTTGGCGGCGAACCGGGGATCCCGGGAAGCGTCCCGGACCACCGTGGTGCTGTGGTCGAGGAAGACCACGGCGCACATGGAATCCTCGCGGGCGCAGACCCCGGGGTCGATGCCATACGCAGCAATCTGGACCTGTTCACTGGACGTGATGATGTTGACCACGCTGTAGGGCACCCCGCACAGGGAGGCGGCGAGGCGGACCAGGTTCGCGAGCGCCTCCTGCGCCCCGTCATCAATCAGGCCCGCTGTGTCCCCCGCTGCCAATGGCAGCAGTCCGTAGGCCCGCAGGCCCGCGTCGCGTCCTGCATCCTGATCGGTCAGCACTTGCATAGCCGCCCCGTCCATAATTCCCTTGTGCCCCCAGTATCATCAGCGTGGGCCCGTGGCGCTTCCGCGATCCTACCGGCTGGCCCAAATGGCTGGTGTACGCTCTTGACACGGGCGCCGGCCTGTCCTTAGATATTACGTATGCTGAAATAACAGTTCCATGATGCGGAAGCCGCTCGGACGATCGGCGCCGGGTCAACCGGCATCCGCATAGCCGTCACCATGGATGCCAGCATGACCACCAAGGAATACGCCAGCATGAAGCTTGCCGAATTCAACACCGCGGAGCCCGCCACGGCCCAGGCCACCCTCCGGCCCTGCATCGACGTCACCCGCTGGGTGGAGGCAGTGGCTGCAGCCCGGCCGTTCGCCAGCCGGGACGGGCTCCTGGCGTTCGCCGCGGACGCAGCCAAGCCGTTCACTCCCGCCGAAGTCGAAGCCGCCATGGCCCACCACCCGCGGATCGGGGAACGCCCGACGACGGCCGGCACCGAGGCGTCCATGTCCCGTTCCGAGCAGGCCGGGGTTGACCCGGCAGATACTGAGGCCGCAGAGGCCCTCGCCACGGGGAACCGGGAGTACGAGGAAAAATTCGGCCGGGTCTTCCTGATCCGGGCCGCCGGACGCACCGCACCGGAAATCCTGCAGGCACTGAACCGGCGGCTCGCCAACTCCCCCGAAGAAGAAGACACCATCGTGGCCCAGCAGCTGCGCGAGATTGCCGTGCTGCGGCTTGAAGGACTGATCAGCGAATGAGCGTTTCCCACGTCACCACCCACATCCTTGACACCGGCGCCGGACGCCCGGCGGCGGGGGTCGCCGTCGTCCTTTCAAAGAACGACGCCGGCACCTGGCGCGAGCTGGCGGCCTCCAGCACCGACGCCGACGGCCGGGCAAAGGACCTGGGCCCCGAGCAGCTGGAACCCGGGCAGTACAAACTGAACTTCGCCACGGGAGAGTACTACGCCGGGCTGCAGACAGCCACCTTCTTCCCCGAGGTTGACCTGGTCTTCGAAGTGACCGGCCCTGAGCACTACCACGTCCCCCTGCTCCTGAGCCCGTTTGCCTACTCAACGTACCGCGGGAGCTGACGCGGACGTCAGGGCCGGCGTGTCAAGCACGTAAACCGAATGTCACGGCGGTCACAGTTCCGGCATAGGATCTGAAGGTATGGCTTCGAATAGAGACCCGGAATCCGATACCGACGCCGAGGGCGGCCAGTCCGGCGGGGTGCAATCCGTGGAGCGCGCCCTGACCGTGCTGGAGATCCTGGCCCGGGACGGCCATGCGGGCGTGAGCGAGATCGCCGAGGAAATGGGGATCCATAAGTCCACCGTCTCGAGGCTGATGGGTTCGCTCGTGACCCGCCAGATGGTCCACCAGAACAGCGAGCGGGGCAAGTACCAGCTTGGCTTCGGGATCCTCCGGCTGGCCAGCTCCATTCCCGGGCGGCTGAGCCTGGTCCACGAGGCAAGGCCGGTCCTGGAAAGCCTTGCGGACGAGTTCAAGGAGACCGTCAACCTGGCGGTGCTGCGTTCGAATTACGCCGTTAACGTTGACCAGGCCATGGGCCCCTCGACGCTGGCCACCCACGACTGGGTGGGGAGCCTGACGCCGCTGCACGCCACGTCCAGCGGCAAGGTCCTCCTGGCCGCGCTGGAGGCCGACGACCGGGACCGCATCCTGAAGGAGACCGGCCTGGCCGCCCGGACCGCCCGGACCATCACCAGCCGCAAGGAACTGGACGCTCAGTTGCTCAAAGCAGCGGCCGACGGGTATGCCGTGGTGCGCGAGGAGTTCGAGATCGGCCTGAATGCCGTTGCGGTTCCCGTGCGCAACCACCAGGGAACCGTGATTGGCGCCATCAGTATTTCAGGGCCGGCATTCCGCTTCGACCCGGAGCGGATTCCAGGCCTGCTGGATACATTGAAGGAAGCAGGCCATAAGGTCAGCGCCAACATGGGCTACCACGGCCACTAAGAAAATGGGTGACCCCCGGCTGGACCGGGGGTCATTTTTTATGCAACGGGTCCCTCGCTTCGCCTGGTGAGCAGCGACTCCGCACCCCGTAACACCCTTGACTTTCAAAGTGACGTACAGCACTCTTGTTGCTTAGCGCGAACTCTGTTGATCTTTGCGGAACACCTCCCCATGGGGCCCAATGCCCTGCCACCGCTGGCCAACGGCCAGGCGGCGATTTATCCCCGGATTGCGCTGCCCGATGCCCAGCACTGAACGCAAGCCCATGGACTAGCCAAAGGACCCGCTTTCGTGGCCATTAACAGTGATCTCACCTCCGCCAAGCCAAAAGTGCCGCCTTCCGATGGAATTCCCGCCGAGCCACCGGGCGCCGGCCACGAGGAATCGACAGCCCTTCCCGCCGTCAACGAACACCAGCAGATACTGGAGGAACTGCGGCAGAGTAACAGGGAGCAGGCCGTCTCCCAGCGCGCCGCGACCGGAAGCTGACGCTGGACAAGGCCACGTTCGGCATCACCGGCGCCATCGCCCTCGCCTTCGTGGTGTGGGGATTTGCCGACAAGGACAGCCTGGCCACCACGTCCAAAGACGCCCTGGCCTGGGTCATGGAATACACCGGCTGGCTCTTTATGGTCCTCGCGTCCCTGTTCGTCGTGTTTGTCCTGTGGCTGGCCCTGGGCAAGTTTGGCAACATTCCCTTGGGCAAGGACGGCGAAAAACCCGAGTTCCGCACGGTGTCATGGATCGCCATGATGTTTGCCGCTGGAATGGGCATCGGCCTGATGTTCTACGGGGTGGCCGAGCCGCTGTACCACTTCGTCTCGCCGCCGCCCGGAACCGTTGACGGGCGTACCCCCGCAGCCATCCAGACGGCCATGGCCACCTCCATCTTCCACTGGACCCTGCACCCTTGGGCCATGTATGCAGTGGTGGGCATTGCCATGGCCTACGGCACCTACCGGCTGGGACGCAGGCAACTGATCTCCGCCGCCTTCACCTCTCTGTTCGGCATCAGGACCGTTGAGGGGCCGGTGGGAAAGGTCATCAACATCCTTGCCATCTTCGCTACGCTCTTTGGCACGGCCGCATCACTGGGTCTCGGCGCCCTGCAAATTGGCAGCGGCTTCACGTCGAACGGCTGGACAGGCGAGGTCGGAACACCTGTACTCGTGGCCATCGTGGCGATCCTGACAGCATGCTTTATCGCCTCCGCCGTATCCGGCATCAGCCGCGGAATCCAGTGGCTGTCCAACGTCAACATGGTCCTTGCCGTGGTCCTCGCCGTCATCGTGTTCGTGGCGGGCCCCACTCTCTTCATCCTTAACCTCATCCCCTCGGCGATTGGCGACTACCTGCGCGACCTGGCCGAGATGTCCTCCCGCACCGAGGCCGTCGGCGACGAGGCGCTGCGGACCTGGATGTCCGGCTGGACGATCTTCTACTGGGCCTGGTGGATTTCGTGGACGCCCTTCGTGGGCATGTTCATCGCACGGATCAGCCGCGGCCGGACCATCCGGCAATTCGTCACCGGCGTTCTGCTGGTGCCCAGCCTCGTCAGTGTCATCTGGTTCGGCATCTTCGGAGGGACGGCCTTCCACATCCAGCAGGAAGCCGACAAAGCCGGTACGCCGGGCCTGATGACCGTCACCGACGGCAAAGCAACCATCGATTTTGATGGGGCCTTGTTCAACCTGGTGAAGAATCTCCCCCTGCCGGGGTGGATGATTGCGGCCGTGATCGTCCTGGCCATGGTCCTGGTTGCAATCTTCTTCATTACCGGCGCCGACTCCGCCTCCCTGATCATGGCGTCGCTGAGCTCCAACGGCAGCTCCGAACCCAAACGTGCCCTGGTCATCTTCTGGGGTGCCCTCACCGGCGCCGTGGCCGCCGTCATGCTTTTGGCCGGCGGCGACCAACCCTCCGAAGCATTGTCGGGCCTGCAGCGGATCACCATCGTCGCGGCCCTGCCCTTTGTCATCGTGATGCTGCTGCTCTGCTTCGCCCTCACCAAGGACCTGCGCAGAGACCCCCTTTCCCTGCGCCGCCGGCTGGCGGACTCTGTGGTGGAGCGGGCTATCCGGACCGGAGTGGAGCAACACCGGGGCGCGCAGTTCGACTTTGTGACAAAGCACGAGTGCCCGGACGGATGCGCCGACGGCCAGCCGTGCCAAGGCAAGGGGCCGGATCTGGAGAAGGCAGCCGCACCGTAGGGAAACACCCGGATTTGGCCCCGGCGCAGCATGCGCCGGGGCCAATCCTTCACTGGCCCTGCTGGTGGGGCTCTGCGGCCACCAAGAAGCTAGGCGTTAAAGAGCGCCTCGCGCATCGCCTGCTCGAAGCCACTCACGTGGACCTTGGCAAGCTCGGAAGCCCGCTCCTCGTCTCCGTCGATAACGGCCCGGAGCAGATCGAGGTGTTCGCGCACGTGGTGCGACAGGTCCGGAAGGCGGTCGATCACCATGCACCAGATCCGCGTTGCCAGGTTGTCGTACCGGATCAGGATGTCCTCCAGGTGCGGGTTGGCGGCGGCGGCATAGATGCCTTGGTGCACCCGGGCATCCAGCTGCAGCGTCTCGGTTACGGTGGCCGCGGCAACGTCGAATTCCTCGACCTTCTCGAGCGTGGCCCGCAACCCGTCCCGGACCGCAGGGGAGGCCACCCGTGCGGCCCGGGCGGCCGCAAGGGGCTCAAGCTGGGCACGGATCTCCGAGATGAAGGAAAGGTCCGTCACGTCCACCCGGGTGGCGAAAGTGCCCCGCCGCGGGTAGGTCTTCACCAGCCGGTCCAGCTCCAGCCGCTTCAGGGCTTCGCGCACCGGAGTCCGCCCCATGCCCAAGTTTTTGGCAAGGAGTTCGTCGTTGAGCAGCTCGCCGGGTTTGATTTCCAGCATAAGCAACCAGTCGCGGATGCTCTCATAGGCGACGTCCGCCAGTGATTTCCTGCCGGCGTCGTCCGCCACCGCCAAAGCTTCGATCGCCATGCTGAGCCCCTTCTTCGCAACCTGGAAAAAACTATTGACCTCGCCTATGGACCAGTATACGCTGGCATCCAATCTAATATATCAGTCCGCAGCTTTTGAATATATCTAGAAGAAGGAGGAGGGACATGACCCTCATCGAAACAGCTTCAGCAACCGCCACCCTGCCGGCGCTCAAGGAAGAGCAGACGCAGAAGTTCGTGCTGACCCTGTCCTGCCGTGAGCAGGCCGGAATTGTGCAGGCCGTGACCACGTTCCTCTTCGAACGTGGCTTCAACATCGACGAACACCAGCAGTTCGACGACAGCCTGCGCGAGACGCTCCACCTGCGCACAGCGTTCTCCGGCTCCCCCAGCTACACGCCGGCGATGCTCGAAGAAGAGTTCGCCGGCATCGCCAGCCGCTTCGACATGAAGGCCAGCTTCCACGGCCAAACCCCCAAGCGCGTCCTGGTCATGGTGTCCAAGTTCGGCCACTGCCTGAACGACCTCATCTTCCGGTGGCGCGGCGGCAGCCTCGGCGCAGAGCTGGTGGCGGTGGTTTCCAACCACGAAACCCACCGCGCCATGGCGGAAGCCGCAGGGCTGCCTTTCATCTACATCCCCGTCACCCCGGACACGAAGGCCGACGCCGAGCGCCGGCTCCTGGAGCTGGTGGATGAGTTCAACGCCGACCTCGTGGTCCTGGCCCGCTACATGCAGGTGCTCTCAAATGACCTGTGCCGCGCCCTGGAGGGCCGAGCCATCAACATCCACCACTCGTTCCTCCCCGGTTTCAAGGGCGCACGCCCCTACCACCAGGCCTACGACCGCGGCGTAAAACTGGTGGGTGCCACCGCCCACTACGTCACGGCGGACCTGGATGAGGGTCCAATCATCGAGCAGGAAGTCATCCGCGTGGACCACACCTATGGTCCGGCGCAACTGTCCACCGTGGGCCAGGACGCCGAAGCGCTGGCCCTCTCCCGCGCCGTCCGCTGGCACTGCCAGCACCGTGTGCTGCTGGACCAGACCAGCACCGTGGTGTTCCGGTGAGCACCGGCCCTTACCCAGGCACAATCCGTAAAGCAGCAGGAGAGACTACCTTGGAATCGTCGCCACGCATTGTCATTATCGGAGCCGGCATCGTCGGCACCAACCTCGCGGATGAACTCGTCACGCGGGGCTGGAACAACATCACCGTCCTGGACCAGGGGCCCCTCACCATGCCCGGCGGCTCCACCTCGCACGCCCCGGGACTGGTCTTCCAGACCAATCCCTCCAAGTCCATGGCCCTGTTCGCCAAGTACACCGTGGAAAAGTTGCTGTCCCTGACCGAGGACGGCACCAGCTGCTTCAACCAGGTGGGCGGCCTGGAAGTTGCCACCACCGAAACCCGCCTCTCGGACCTGAAGCGCAAGCTCGGTTACGCCTCCGCCTGGGGCATCGACGGCCGGATCCTCTCCCCGGCGGAGTGCAAGGAACTGTACCCCCTCATTAACGAGGAGGAGATCCTGGGTGGCCTGCACGTCCCCAGCGACGGCCTGGCCAGCGCGGCGCGGGCCGTGCAGCTGCTGATCAAGCGCACCGAGGCTGCCGGCGTGAAGTACCAAGGCAACACCACCGTCACCGGCATCGAACAGTCCGGCCGCCGCGTCACTGGCGTCCAGACCTCCGACGGGGTGGTCCCGGCAGACATCGTGGTCTCCTGCGCCGGCTTCTGGGGTGCAAAGATCGGCGAAATGATCGGCATGACCGTCCCGCTGCTCCCGCTGGCCCACCAGTACGTCAAGACCACCCCGGTCCCGGATCAGAAGGGCAAGAACGAGCTGCCCAACGGCGCATCGCTGCCCATCCTGCGCCACCAGGACCAGGACCTCTACTACCGCGAGCACGGGGACCGGTACGGCATCGGTTCCTACGCCCACAAGCCCATGCCCGTGGACCTTGACGAACTCGGCACCTTCAGGCCGGACGAAATCAGCGAGCACAACATGCCGTCGCGGCTGGACTTCACGGTGGAGGACTTCCTCCCCGCCTGGGAGGCCACCAAACAGCTGCTCCCCGCCCTGCGCCAAAGCGAAATCGAAGACGGCTTTAACGGCATCTTCTCCTTTACCCCTGACGGCGGCTCCCTCGTTGGCGAGTCCAGGGAACTCGACGGCTTCTTCGTTGCCGAAGCCGTCTGGGTGACCCACTCCGCCGGCATCGCGCGCGCTGTGGCCGAACTCCTGGTGGACGGCAAATCCTCCATCGACCTGGGCGACTGCGACATCCACCGCTTCGAGGACGTTCAGTTGACGCCCGAATACGTCAGCGAAACCTCGCAGCAGAACTTCGTGGAGATCTACGACGTCCTGCACCCGCTGCAACCCAAGCTCTCCCCGCGCAACCTGCGCGTTTCCCCCTTCCACGCCCGGCACAAGGAACTGGGCGGCTACTTCCTCGAAGGCGCCGGCTGGGAACGGCCCTACTGGTTCGAGGCCAACGCCGAACTGCTCAAAGAAATGCCCGCCGACTGGCAGCCCCCGGCACGCGATGCCTGGTCCGGGATGTTCAGCTCCCCCATCGCCGCGGCCGAGGCCTGGAAGACGCGCACCGCCGTCGCCATGTACGACATGACTCCGCTGAAGCGCCTCGAAATCTCCGGCCCCGGCGCCCTGAAGCTGCTCCAGGAACTCACCACCGCCGAGCTGAACAAGAAACCCGGGGCGGTCACCTACACGCTGCTGCTTGACCATGCCGGCGGCATCCGCAGCGACATCACCGTGGCCCGCCTGTCCGAGGACACCTTCCAGCTGGGCGCCAACGGCAACATCGACACCGCCTACTTCGAACGCGCCGCCCGGCACCAGACCGAAGGCGGCGGCGCCGGCGATTGGGTCCAGGTCCGCGACACCACCGGCGGCACCTGCTGCATCGGCCTGTGGGGTCCGCTGGCACGCGACCTGGTCAGCACCGTCAGCAGCGACGACTTCTCCAACGACGGCCTGAAATACTTCCGTGCCAAGAAGGTGGTTATCGGCGGCGTGCCGGTCACCGCCATGCGCCTGTCCTACGTCGGTGAACTGGGCTGGGAGCTGTACACCAGCGCCGACAACGGCCAGCGGCTCTGGGATGCACTGTGGAAGGCGGGCCGGCCGTTCGGCGTCATCGCAGCCGGGCGGGCAGCGTTCAGCTCGCTCCGCCTGGAAAAGGGCTACCGTTCCTGGGGCACGGACATGACCACCGAGCACGACCCCTTCGAGGCCGGCCTGGGCTTCGCGGTGAAGATGGCCAAGGACAACTTCGTCGGGAAGGCTGCCCTGGAAGGCCGCACCGAAGAGAACTCAGCGCGGCACCTGCGCTGCCTGACGGTCGACGACGGCCGCAGCCTGGTGCTTGGCAAGGAACCGGTGTTCTACAAGGACCAGGCAGTTGGCTACGTGACCAGCGCCGCCTACGGCTACTCGGTCAGGAAACCGATCGCCTACTCCTACCTGCCCGCCGACGTTTCGATCGGCGATTCCGTGGAGATCGAATACTTCGGGCGCCGGATCGTCGCCACGGTCACGCAGGACCCCCTGTACGACCCCACCATGACCCGGCTCCGCGGGTAGGGCCATGATCAGCTCGGAGTCAATCGGCAGCTACCTCACTAGGCTGGCCGCCAAGCAGCCGACGCCTGGCGGCGGTGCTGCCGCGGCGCTGCACGCGGCCCAGGGTGCAGCGTTGGTGGCCATGGTGGCGCGCTACACCACCGGCGCCAAGTATGAGCCGCACGCACCCCTGGTGCAGCGCATTACGGCGGCAGCCGACGGCCTTATCGACGAAGCGCTGCACCTGGCCGAGGCGGACGAAGTGGCCTTCCAGGCAGTCATCGATTCCTACAAACTGCCGTCCGGCACGGCTGAGCTCAAGGCCGCCCGCGCAGCCGTGATCCAGTCAGCACTCATCCAGGCGGCTGAAACACCCGCCCGGCTGGTCACGTTGTCCGGCGAGATCGTGGACCTGGCCACGGAGCTGTACGACATCGCCAACGCCAACGTCATCAGCGACGTGGCGGCGGCCGCAGATGCCGCCAGGGCAGCCGCCACTACTGCACGCGTGAACATCGACATCAACGTTGTGGCAGTCAAGGACCCGGAGGCACGCGCCCGGCTTGCGCGGCAGACGGACGGCATTGAGGAAAAGGTGGTCTTGGCGGCAGATGCCCTCTCGGCCCGCGTGCGCGAAAGGATCCTTGGTTGAGCACCACAGTACTTTCCGGGAAGCCGTTGGCCGGTTTGTTCCACCAGGAGGTCCAGGCACAGGTCAGGTCGCTGGAAGTTGAGGGCGTCCGCCCGGTCGTGGCAGTGGTCATGGCAACCGGCGACGAATCAACGCATTGGTACGTCCGTTCCATCGAGCGGGCAGCAGAGCGCGCCGGAGTCGGCTGCCGGATCATCGACCTGGGACACGACGCAACGGAGCCGGTCCTGGCCGGCGTCCTGCGGGACCTCAGCGCCGAACCCTCCGTCAACGGCATCATCCTGCAAACACCCCTGCCTACGGGAGTCCGGACCGATAACCTGGTGGGCCTCATCGCCCCGGAAAAGGACATTGACGGCGCCAATCCACTGAGCCTGGGACGCCTTGCCGTCGGCCAGCCGGCCTTTGCACCGGCTACCGCGCGCTCCGTCGTCGAAATCCTGGAGCATTACCGGATTCCGCTGGCGGGCAAGGGCGTTGTGGTGGTGGGCCGGTCCGCCGTGGTGGGCAAACCATTGTCCCTCCTGCTGCTGGCACGCGACGCCGCCGTGACGGTCTGCCATTCCAGGTCCGGGCCGCTGGCGCGCTATACGACGGATGCCGATGTGGTGGTGGTCGCCGCCGGCCGCGCCGGACTGCTGGGAGGCAGCGACGTCTCCTCCCAAACAGTGGTGGTCGACGTCGGCACGAACGTCCTTCCCGACGGCTCGCTGGTGGGTGACGTAGACGAAGCCAGCGTCACCGGGACAGCAGCAGCGCTCACTCCGGTTCCCGGCGGCGTGGGCTCAGTGACCACGGTTTTGCTGCTCCTTCACACCGTAGAGGCCGCACGCAGGCAAGTGTCATCCCCGCCGCTGGCGCCCGAGGCCCCGGAGCTCGAGGTCCTGGACGCCGCAGGCTAGGAACGCCACAGCGTTGGCAACGGGCGTCCCGTTCTCCGTGAAAGGTGCTTCGATGGGCCTAAGACCTGGGGAGGTATTCCTCATCGAAGCACCGTTTTCGGAAAACGGGACCCCGCAACAGCCGTGCCCGGAGCGCGCAACAGGAACGCTTACGGGCTACGTCTTTCTCAGGACACACTCTTGACATTGGGTGTGAGCTAGCGCACGATTTTGTTGCATACAGCGAACGTTGTTGATCATCACGGAACGTAACTCTCCTGGATATGCTCCTCCCGCCCTTCCGAGGCCACCCGCGATGGCATGGAAGCAGCCGGACAGAATTTATGAAGGCCGATCCGAGGGGGAGCCCGGCCCGCAACTCGGCCGCACACGCTGCCGCATCCACGCGGCAGCGCCAGATCACTAAAGGAAACTGTTTATGACTATCAAAGGTGCCAGCACCATCGATCAAAGCAGTGCCGAAGGGACCAGCTCGAAGTTCAAACGCCGCTTCATGGTGCGGCTCGTCGCTGTCTTCATCGGCGGGATGTTCCTCGACGGCTACATCCTCGGAATCATCGGACCCGTCACCGGCCCCATGCGGTCAGACCTCCAGCTCGACGCACTGTCCCTGGGCATGATCGCCGCAGGCCCGCTGGCCGGTATCTTCGTCGGCTCCCCGCTGGCCGGCTGGGCTACTGACAAGTTCGGACGCAAGCCCATGTTCCTCGTGGACATGGGCCTGTTCCTGGTTGCCTCAGCGGCCCAGTTCTTCGTAACCTCCGGAGACGGTGCCGTGATCCAGCTGGCCATCATCCGGTTCATGATGGGTGTCGCGATCGGCGGCGAGTACTCGATTGGCGGCCCCTTGTTGTCGGAGTTCTCTCCTCCAAAGCTCCGCGGGCGGTTGCTCGGGCTGACCCTGATCGCCTGGTACGTCGGTTTCATGATGGCATTCATCATCGGCACGCTCCTGCACGAGGCCGGCACCCCCTGGCGCCTCGTCATCGGGACGAGCACCATCCTCGCGTTCGTCCTGTTCCTCGCCCGCATCGGCCTCCCCGAATCGCCAAGCTGGCTCATCACCAAGGGACGGCGTGACGAAGCACTGGCGATCGCCCACAAGTATGTCGAATCGCCGCAGATGCACGACAGCATCACCGAAGAGATCGACCTGCGGATGATCCAGGAGGCGCAGGCCGCAAAGGGCAGGACCAAAATCAAGAACGCCTCCTTCGGAATGCTGTTCTCGAAGGAACACTGGCGCGCCACCGTCTTCACTTCCGGTTTTTGGTTCTGCGCGGTCACTCCGTACTTCGCGATCGCGACCTTCGCCGACGACGTGCTCACGCAGTTCGGCTTCGGCGGCGGCTGGGCCGGTGGAGTGGGCTTGTCCGCCCTTGCGGCCGCGGGTGTCGTCACCAGCGTGCTTCTGATTGACAGGCTCGGCCGCCGGATCCTCACCGTGCCCGGGCAGTGGCTCTGCGCAGGCATCCTGCTGGTCATCGGGGTCTGGGCTGACGCGCCGGCGATCCTGGTGCTGGCCCTGTTCCTCGCCTTCTCCTTCTTCAATGCCGGCTACACCACCTTGACCCAGGTCTATCCGGCCGAGGTATTCCCCGGCGACCTGCGCGGCATAGGCATGGGCTTCGCCGCGGCCTTCAGCCGCATCGGAGCCGCACTCGGCACCTTCGCCCTGCCGTGGGCGATCAGCAACATCGGCATGGGCCCAAGCATGGTCGTGGCAGCCGCCGTCGCATTACTCGGCGCAATACTCTCGCAATGGCTCGCGCCTGAGACGAAGGGGCGCACCCTCGCCGAGATCTCATCCAACTTCTCGCACTGACACCGGGCAACCGGCCGCAACCCACAGGAGGCCTTCGCCGCACCAGCGGCGGAGGCCTCCGTCATGCCCGCCCTTCCCGGAGCCAGCCTGGACCCGCTGAAACAGTGGCGGCAGCCGCAGCAACAATGCCGGAAACCCTTGACATTCCTTGTGAGCTACGCCACCGTGTTGCATATAGTGCTGCGCGTTGCTTATAGCGAAGCGCGGAGCCACGCACCAACCAGGAGAACCACGAACCATGAGCGCATCACCCCGCGTCGTCATCATCGGAGCCGGCATTGTCGGCACCAACCTCGCCGACGAGCTGGCAAGCCGCGGCTGGAATGACATCACCGTCGTCGAACAGGGCCCGCTGGAGCTGGCAGGCGGCTCCACGTCGCACGCTCCGGGCCTCGTATTCCAGAACAACCCGTCCAGGACCATGACGGAATTCGCGACCTACACCGTCAACAAGCTGCTCGCCCTGGGCAAGGATGGCCAGTCCTGCTTCAACCAGGTGGGCGGCCTTGAACTGGCAACGACTCCGGAGCGCCTGGCTGACCTCAAACGCAAGATGGGCGTGATGACCTCCTGGGGCGTCGAAAGCCGGATCGTGGATGCCGACGAGTGCGAAAAGATCTACCCCCTGCTGACCACGGGGAAGCTCAGCGGCGGCCGGGAAGTCCTGGGCGGCCTGCTCATCCCCACCGACGGCCTCGCCCTGGCGGCCCGCGCCGTCCAGCTGCTGATCGAGCGCACGCGCGAACACGGCGTCACCTACCGCGGGTCCACCACCGTCACCGGCATCGCCCGTGAGGGCGGCAAGGTCACCGGCGTCGAGACCTCCGCCGGACTCATTCCTGCCGATATCGTGGTGTCCTGCGCAGGGTTCTGGGGCCGTGAGCTCGGCAAGATGGTGGGCCTGGAGGTGCCGCTGCTGCCGCTGGCCCACCAGTACGCGGTCACCACGCCTCTCGCCGAACTTGAGGGCGTCAACGAGCTTCCCAACGGCGCCGGCAAGCCCATCCTTCGCTACCAGGACAAGGACCTGTACTACCGCGAATGGGGCGACCGCATCGGCATCGGCAGCTACGCCCACCGGCCGATGCCGGTGGACATGTCCGCACTGCCGAAGGTCCCGGCCGGGGAGATGTCCGACCACCGCATGCCCTCCCGGCTGGACTTCACCCTGGAAGACTTCGTTCCCGCGTGGGAGGACAGCCAGGACCTGCTGCCGGCACTGCGCAGCACCGAAATCCAGGATGGCTTCAACGGCATCTTCTCCTTTACCCCCGACGGCGGCCCGCTCATGGGCGAAGCACCGGACCTCGAAGGCTTCTTCGTGGCCGAAGCCGTGTGGGTCACGCACTCCGCCGGCGTTGCGAAGGCCATGGCAGAGCTGATCATCGACGGCCAGCCGCAGACAGACCTGCACGGCTGCGAACTGACCCGTTTCGAGAAGGTGCAGACCTCGGACGCCTACGTCAGCGAAACCTCGCAACAGAACTTCGTGGAGATCTACGATGTCATGCACCCGCTGCAGCCGCGTGAATCCCCGCGCGACCTGCGGGTCAGCCCCTTCAACGTCCGCCAAAAGGAGCTGGGCGCGTTCTTCCTGGAATCCGCCGGCTGGGAACGCCCGCACTGGTTCGAAGCCAACCGCGCGCTCCTCGAAGAACTCCCGGCCGAATGGCAGACCCCGGAGCGGGACTCCTGGTCCGCAATGTTCCACTCCCCCATCTCCGCCGCCGAAGCGTGGAAGACGCGCACCGCCGTCGGACTTTACGACATGACGCCGCTGAAGCGCCTCTCCGTCGCCGGCCCGGGCGCGAAGGCACTCCTGCACCGGCTCAGCACGGGCAACATCGCCAAGAAGCCGGGTGCCGTGACCTATTGCCTGTTGCTGGCGGACGACGGCGGCATCCGCAGTGACGTGACCGTGGCCAGGCTGGCGGAGGAAGAGTTCCAGTTGGGCGTCAACAGCAACGTTGACTTCGACTACCTCCGGGTGGAAGCCCGCCGGCAGTCCGCCGCCGACCCCGGCCAGTGGGTCCACGTCACCGACATCACCGGCAGCACCTGCTGCATCGGCCTGTGGGGTCCCCTGGCCCGCGAAGTGATTGGCAAGGTCAGCACCGACGACCTCACCAATGACGGCCTGAAGTATTTCCGGACTAAGGAAATCTCGGTGGGCGGCATCCCCGTCACGGCCATGCGGCTCTCCTACGTCGGCGAACTCGGCTGGGAGCTCTACACCACCGCCGAGTACGGTTTGAAGCTCTGGGACCTGCTGTTCGAGGCGGGCCAGGAGCACGGCATCATCGCTGCCGGCCGCGGCGCCTTCAACAGCATGCGCCTTGAGAAGGGCTACCGGCTGTGGGGCACGGACATGACGTCCGAGCACCACCCGTACCAAGCGGGCCTCGGTTTCTCCGTGGCCAAGGACAAGACCGGATTCGTGGGCGCCAAGGCCCTGGCGTCGCTCCGCGAGCAGCCTGCGGCGAAGATGCTGCGCTGCCTGACGGTCGACGACGGCACGTCAGTGGTGCTGGGCAAGGAACCGGTGTACGTGGCCGGGGAAGCCGCTGGTTACGTCACGAGCGCGGCGTATGGCTTCACCATCGGCAAGCCCCTTGCCTACGCCTGGCTGCCCTCGTCGGTGTCCGAGGGGGACGCCGTGGAGATCGAGTACTTCGGCCGGCGCGTAGCCGCCACCGTCAGCGCCGAGCCGCTCTTTGACCCGGGCATGGAGCGCCTCCGCGGCTGATCTGCCCATCCACCACAAAGGTGGTTGGGCCTGCTTGAGACCTGCAGGCCCAACCACCTCTTTTGTTGCCCGCGGAGCGCGCGCTGTTCCACCCCGGCATGCCAACGGCGGCACCCCTGCTGAGCGGGGCGCCGCCGTTGGAACCTTGCCGTTCTTCACAAACGGGAACCGCGCATCAGTTGTTGAGGTAGCCGTTCGGGTCCAGGACGTACTTCGTTGCCGCGCCGGCGTCGAACTCCGCGTACCCGCGCGGGGCGTCGTCGAGCGAAATGGCCTTGGCGTTGACCGCCTTGGCGATCTGGATCCGGTCATGGAGGATGGCCATCATCAGCTGCCGGTTGTACTTCATCACCGGGCATTGGCCCGTGGTGAAGGACAGGGACTTCGCCCAACCGGTTCCCAGGGACAGGGACAGGCTGCCCTTCCGTGCGGCTTCATCCGCGGCTCCCGGGTCCCCCGTGACGTAGAGGCCGGGGATACCCACAGAGCCGCCGGCGGTGGTGAGGTCCATCAGCGAGTTCAGCACGGTGGCAGGTGCTTCCTGGGCGCCGGGGCCGTGGCCGCGTGCCTCGAAGCCGACGGCGTCGATGCCGGAGTCGACCTCCCGGACGCCGAGGATCTGCTCGATCTGGTCTGCCGGGTCGCCGTTGGCCACATTGACGGTTTCGCAGCCAAAGGACCGGGCCTGGGCCAGGCGGTCTTCGTTGAGGTCGCCCACGATGACCACCGCAGCTCCCAGCAGTTGGGCGCTGGCGGCCGCGGCAAGCCCGACGGGGCCGGCACCGGCAACGTAGACGGTGGACCCGACGCCGACGCCTGCCGTGACTGCGCCGTGGAAGCCGGTGGGGAGGATGTCGGAAAGCATGGTCAGGTCCATGATCTTTTCCAGGGCCTGGTCCCGGTCCGGGAACCGCAACAGGTTCCAATCGGCGTAGGGAACCAGGACGTATTCCGCCTGCCCACCCACCCAACCGCCCATATCGACATAACCGTAGGCAGAGCCGGCACGGTCCGGGTTCACGTTCAGGCAGATCCCGGTCTTGCGCTCCTTGCAGTTCCGGCAGCGCCCGCAAGAGATATTGAACGGGACGGAGACGATGTCCCCCACCTTGATGAATTCGACGTCGGGTCCGGTCTCAATGACTTCGCCGGTGATTTCGTGGCCCAGGACGAGGCCGGCAGGGGCCGTCGTCCGGCCGCGGACCATGTGCTGGTCCGAGCCGCAGATGTTGGTGCTCACGGTGCGCACGATGACCCCGTGCGGCACCTTCCGGCCGACGTTGGCGGGATTGACACCGGGGCCGGCCTTCAGTTCAAACGACGGATACGGGGTATCGATGACCTCGACAACCCCGGGCTCCTTGTACGCAACGGCTTTGTTACCTGACATGGGCGTGGCTCCTATGGTTAGGGTTCAATTGCCACGGAAGGCCTGACGCCGGCAGCATCAGACCTTCCGTGTGGTTATGACTTTCACCTGCGGTGAAACGTGGGACGGCGCGCGGTGCCGGCGGCTCAGGGAAGCGGCTAAGCGTCGATCACCATGTCGGTGCGCGCGGTGGAGCAGCAGGGAAGGAACTTGCCGGCATCGATTTCCCGTTTGCGGATTCCACCCTGGTGGTTCATGTCGATCTCCCCGGACAGCTTGACCACTTTGCAGGAGCCGCACATGCCCTCCTTGCAGTTGGCGCCGATCCGGACACCGGCCCGCTGGGCCACACCCAGGATGGGTTCCTGCGGGTCGATCCGCACATTGATTCCGGTGCGCATGAAAGACAGGGTGAGGCTGCCAGTTCCCACGGTGTCGAAGCTTGACGCATCCGGGGTGGCGGCTTCGGTTGCGGCTTCGGCGGCTTCCGCGGAGGCGGCTTCCGCGGAGGCCGGGGCTGCAGCTTCCAGCGCCAGCCCCGTGGCCTGCAGGGTTCCATCCTCGTCGTAGCCGGGCTCATAGATCCCGAACGCCGCCGGCTGGCCCTCGAAGTAGTCCTCGGCGGACTCCGCGATCTCGTCGGCGATTTCCTCGGCGATGTCCGCCGCCAGGGCGAGCTCGGCCTGGTATTCGAGGAGGGTCTGCCGGTCGCCGGAGAAGAACTCCATGTAGATGGAGGTATCGTCGACGCCCACGTTCTTGAGCAGTTCAGTGGCGGTGTTCAAGTACCCCTCGGGTCCGCAGGCGTACACCTGCCGGCCGTTGGCGTCCGGCGCCACCTCGTCGATCATGGCCGCCGTCAGCCGTCCGGTGAAGCCCTCCCAGTCCTCGGGCCTGCCGCGGTCGCCCAGGGCGTAGAAGACCTTGACGCGCGAGTCCACCGACGCGATGTAGGCCAATTCCCGGTGGAAGGCGAAGCCGCCGGCTTCCGCGCCGTGGTAAAGCACCACCACATCGGCGGTTCCGGGCAACGAGTGGATGGTGCGCAGCATCGACATGATGGGGGTGATGCCTGCGCCGGCGGCCAGGAAGAGGTACCGTGCCCGCCGATCGGCGTCAGGCAGGTGGAATGCCCCGACAGGTCCCAGCATGTCCAGGACAGTTCCGGGCCTGACGTTCCCGTGCACCCACGGGGAAACCAGTCCGCCCGGGTCGCGCTTGACGGTGACGCTGAAAGTCCACGGTTCCGTGGGTGAACTGGACAGCGAGTAGCTGCGGTCCACCGGTTCCTGGTCCTCGCCGTTCACGGGGAAAGCGATATTCACGTACTGGCCCGCGCGGAACGCCAGGGGCGCACCGTCGCAGCGGCGGAAGACGAAGGTCATCATGCCGCCGGCTTCGGGAACGGTTTCGACGCATTCGGCCATGAACTCCTGCGGATGCCACGGGCCCAGCGCCTTGGCTGCACTGGCCGGGCCTTCCATGCTGCCCATCACCCTGTTCCACGGCATTTCAAGGCCGCGGATGCGCTGTGGTTCCCGGACCGGCGCCTGAGTGAGGACGTCAATCATGCCAAGTGCTCCTGCACGCGCTGGACGTACCAATTGATGAAGGCCTCCACCTGGTATTCGCTCTTCATGTAAGGGCCGGGCTCGTACGCGGGGCTGGCAGCACCCTGCTGGCACAGCTCAACGAACGCCTTGTCCTGCAGGTTGGTCTGCTTCCAGGTGTAGGTGAGCTTTTCGAGGTCGTAGTCAACGCCTTCCTCGGCGTCGTCAGCCACCAGCCAGGTGGTGCGGACCAAGGACTGGTGCTCGTTGATGGGGAAAACCCCGAACGTGATGACGTGGTCACCCAGGAAGTGGAACCAGCTGTTGGGCTGCAAGTGCATCGAGCAGCGGCCCAGGCGGAAGTCCCGAAGGTCGCCGAGCAGCTTCTTGGAGAGCCTGCGGCCGTCTGCGGAGAACGATTCGCCTTCGCCGTCCAGGGATTCGCGCGAGATGCGGATACCGGCAATGCGGGTGTCGAGTTCCTCCACCACCTCGTAGGGCAGGCCGTAGCGGCGGCACCGCTCCTCGAGGGAGGACTGGGCTTCCTTGTTGCGGTCCCATACTTCCTCGAGGTGGGTCGGGATCAGACCCTCGGTCAGGCCCCACGTGGGGAACAGCGAGCAGGCGAGTTCCGGGTGCCCGTCGCAGTGGTAGCACTCACGGTTGTTCTCCATGACGAGCTTCCAGTTGCCTTCTTCGATGATGTTCTGCTGGTAGGCAATCTTGGTCTTGGACAGGTCGTGGGGCGCGAGGTAGGGCTCGAAAATCTTGGCGGTTTCGTCGAAGTCTGCGGGTGGCTCGTCAGCAATGCAGACGAAAATGAGCCCGGCAACCTCGCGGCTGTGGGCGCGCTTGAGGGCAAAGCAGTTCTTGTCGAACTTGGCTTCGCCGGGGGCGGATGCGTGGATCAGGTTGCCCTCGGGGGAGTACGTCCAGGAGTGGTAGCCGCAGACCAGGTTTCCGGTGGAACCGGCGGCTTCGGTCAGGACGCGGGCACCGCGGTGGCGGCAGACGTTGTGCAGGACATTGACGCCGCCCTCGTCGGTGCGCAGCACGATCAGGGAGTAGGGTCCGTAGTCGACCGTGATGTAGTCGCCCGGCTCCGGCAACTCGGCAACGCTGCCGGCAAAGATCCAGTGCTGGCCGAAGATGGCTTCCATGTCGAGCTTGAAGATTGTCGGGTCAGTGTAGAACGGGGCATCAAGGGAGTAGCCGGTGCGCCGCAAAGCAAACAACTCGGTAATTTCGGCCAGCTGCTCGGCAGGCAATGTTGAGGCGAGCTTTCCGCGTGCGCTGAGGGGCGCATTCACTGAGGTAGTCATGTGTTTCCTCCCGATAGGGCTGGGCATGGGGCGATTTGGGGGTGGATACGGAGCAGGTGGGGCACAAGGGGTGTTCAAGACGTTCTGTCAACGAATGTGGGGAGGTTCATCAGCAACAGAAGCGACAACTCCGGAATGAAACTGAAGCGCCTAACGCAACAACGATCACCATATGCAACAGTGTGACTCCAGCCACGCTCACTGTCAATCAATTTCGGATATGACGAAAAAGCATGGTCGATGCCACGGAGGACTGCCATCCCCGAACGTAAAGAATCCCGGACCGGAACCCATGTTTAGCTGCCCCCCACTGCCGGGGAGAGGCCCGGCAGTCGTCTGGATGTCGTACCCCCTTGTCATGATGGGTTATGGGGAAATCGGCGGTGGTGAGGGCGTTTGGGGAGATCCGGGCTGCCCTGGCTGTGCTGAATGCCGAGGTGGACGGGTCGGTTTGGAGCCGTTTTCTGCGGCCGATCCGTTGGCTGGTGTGGCGGCTGGTTGCCTGGACATTCTGGCCGGTGCCCGGGAGGTCGAGGCCGCACTGGCGGGGTGGAACCGGCTCACGGCGACCGCCCGTAGCCTGCAGGGCCCCGGCGAGGGCAGGACCTGACCCAGCTCCGGGCCGACACCTTCGCCGACGCGATCCTCACCAACGGCACCGGCGCCGGCGACACCCGTGCAAGCGGCAGCGGCGGTTTGGCCGAGGGTGCAAGTGGCAGCTCCACCGAACGTGTGGGTGCAGGCGGCAGCTCCAGCGAACGTGTGGGCGCTGTCCGGGACCGTGTGCCGTCGCCGGTCCGGGCGCAGGTGCTGGTGACGGTTCCGGTGTTTTCGCTGCTGGGCCTGACGGACGAGCCGGCGGTACTGGACGGGTATGGGCCGATTCCGCCGTCCATGGCACGCCAACTTGTCGCAAACGGGGCGGGATCGTTTTACCGGGTGTTGGTGGATCCGCGGGCCCTGGACAACGATGCCGATCACATCCTCGCCGGGCCAAGGGCGGCACCACCGGAATCACCAACCTGGGACAACCGTGCCCCAAACACCACAAACTCCGCCACACCACCGGATGGAAACCAACACCCGCCAGCGAAAACGAACCACCCGGCTGGACCTCACCCACAGGCCGCCATTACCAAAGCGAACACCAGGACTGGGAACCGCCACGATGGCCCGGCCTGACCGCCCCGGCGGGCTAAGCCTGCATCCCTGCCAACTCCCCTGCAGATTCCCCGGCAACCGCAGGCTCTCCCCGGTGCGGCTCGAACCTGACGAACATGGCCTTGAAGCCGGGGGTGTTGGATACGCGGGCCACGTTTTCCTTGTGGACCAGTGCGTTGGCTTCGGGGAAGTACGCGGCCGCGCAGCCCTTGGCGGTGGGATAGGCCACCAGGCGGAACTTGTCTGCCCGGCGGTCCACGCCCTGGAAGGTGCTGACGACGTCCACGAGTTCCCGGTCCTGGAATCCTTGCTCGGCGAGGTCCTCAGGGTGGATGAGGATCACGCGGCGGCCGCCGGAGATGCCGCGGTAGCGGTCGTCCAGGCCGTAGAACGTGGTGTTGTACTGGTCGTGGCTGCGGATGGTCTGCAGCACCAGGTGCCCCGGCGGCGGGGTGAGGTATTCCAGCGGGCTGACGGTGAACCGGCCGCGGCCGATGTCGGTGGCGAAGGAGCGGGTGTCGCGGGGCGGGTTGGGCAGCACGAAGCCGTTCTTGCTCCGCACCCGCGCGTTGAAGTCCTCGAAGCCGGGCAGGACCCGGGCGATGTGGTCGCGGATCACGTCATAGTCCTCGGCCATTGCCTTCCAGTCCACTGGGTGGTCCGGGCCAAAGGTGGCCTCCGCCATCCGTGCCACGATGACGGGCTCAGCCAGCAGGTGCTCGGAGACTGGGGTGAGGCGGCCTTGGGTGGAGTGGACCACGGACATCGAGTCCTCCACGGAGAGGAACTGTGCGCCGTTGGGATGCTTGTCGTCCTTGTCGGTGCGGCCCAGGGTGGGCAGGATCAGTGACGTGCGGCCGTGCACCACGTGCGAGCGGTTGGGTTTGGTGCTGATGTGCACGGTCAGCCCGATCCGCTGCATGCCCGCTTCCAGGGCCTCGGTGTCAGAGCAGGCGAGCGAGAAGTTTCCGCCCATGGACACGAATACGTCCACCTCGTCCCGTTCGAATGCCTCCATCGACTCCACGGCGTCGTAGCCGTGGTGCCGCGGGGAGGTGATGCCGAACTCGGCGTCCAAGGCCTGCAGGAGCCACTCCTTGGGTTTCTCCCAGATGCCCATGGTCCGGTCGCCCTGGACGTTCGAGTGCCCGCGGACAGGGCAGGCGCCGGCGCCGGGCTTGCCGAAGTTGCCCTGCAGCAGCAGGACGTTGACCATTTCCTTGATGGTGTCCACCGAGTGCGGCTGCTGCGTCACGCCCAGCGCCCAGCAGAAGATCGAGGCCTTGGACGCCTCCAGCATCGCCGCGACCTTCTCGATCTGGCCCCGGGTGAGGCCGGTGGCCTTCTCGGTTTCATCCCAGTCCAAGGTGCGCCGGGCTTCGCGGTAGGCATCGAACCCGTCCGTCTGGGCGGCAATAAAGGAATGGTCGACGACGGTCCCCGGATTGGCTGCCTCGGCCTCCAGCAGCAGGTGGCCGAGCGCCTGGAACAGCGCCAAGTCCCCGCCCACCTTGATCTGCAAGTACTCATCGGCCAACGGCGTCCCGCCGCCCACCACCCCGGAAACGGTCTGCGGGTCCTTGAAGTTGAACAGGCCGGCCTCGGGCAGCGGGTTCACGGCCACCACCTTGCCGCCCTTGTCCTTGCACTCCTTCAACGCGGACAGCATCCGTGGATGGTTGGTGCCGGGGTTCTGGCCCACCACGAAGATCAGTTCGGCGTCGTGGATGTCATCCAGGGACACCGTGCCCTTGCCAATGCCGATGGTCGGGTTCAAAGCCGAGCCGGAGGACTCGTGGCACATGTTGGAGCAGTCGGGGAGGTTGTTGGTGCCCAGGGACCGTGCGAAGAGCTGGTACAGGAATGCGGTCTCATTCGCGGTGCGGCCGGAGGTGTAGAAGACGCTGCGCTCCGGGGTGGTCGCCCGGAGGTGTTCACCGATCAGCTCGAAGGCATCAGCCCACGAGATCGGCGAGTAATGCGTCTCCCCTTCGCGGATCACCACCGGTTCGCTCAACCGGCCCTGGTTGCCCAGCCAGTACTCGGTCTTCTCCGAGAGTTCGGCGATGGAGTGCTGGGCCCAGAACTCCGCGCCCACGGTACGCAGGGTGTTCTCCTCGGCCACCGCCTTGGCGCCGTTCTCGCAGAACTCCGCCGCTTTTCGCTTCTTGTCCGATTCCGGCCACGCGCAACCGGGGCAGTCGAAACCGCCCCGCTGGTTCAACCGCAGCAGCGACTGCGCCGTCCGGGCCACACCCGCCTGCGCCACCGCACGCTCGAGCGCAACCATGACGGCCTTGACCCCGGCAGCTTCGGTCTTGGGCTTGTGGACTTCGAGGTTGTCCTCATTGATGTCCGCAACGGGGGCGGGCTGCTTGCCGAACTTCATCGTTCCAACGTCCTTACCGGCTTGTGCTGATGGATCGCCGGCGGAGGCGCGCCGGGTCCTCCCAGCGCGCCTCCGCCGGGCGCTTTCTTGACTTATGGTTACTGCGGGACCTTCGCCAGCGTTTCCTGTTCGGCGGCGATGGTGGTGTTGTCCCCATGGCCGGTGCGGACCACGGTGTCGGCGGGCAGTGTCAGCAGCCGTTCACGGATGGACGCCAGGATGGTGGGGTAGTCGCTGTAGGACCGCCCGGTGGCACCTGGGCCGCCGTTGAACAGGGTGTCGCCGGTGAACACCGTTCCCTCGCATTCCAGGTAGAAGCAAGTGGACCCGGGCGAGTGTCCCGGAGTGTGGATCGCACGCAGGGCCGCCCCGCCCACCTCGAATACGTCACCGTCGGAGTGGTAGCGGTCCGGTTTCGCGTCCAGGTATACCTGCTCCCAGAGCACCAGGTCCTCCTGGTTCAGCAGGATCGGTGCCTCCAGGGCGTCCGCCACCTCACGCGCGGCACCGATGTGGTCGTTGTGCGCGTGGGTGAGCAGGATGGCCTTCACCTTCCGGCTGCGGACCTGGTTGATGATCGCCGCTGCGTCGTGCGGCGCATCGATGATGATGCATTCCTCGTCATTGCCCACGATCCAGACGTTGTTGTCAACGTCCCAGGTGCCGCCGTCGAGCGAAAAAGTTCCCGAGGTGACCAGGTTCTCGATGGTGACGCTCATGCGGACGCCCCGGCAGGCTGGACCTCGACGACGGAGCGCAGCACCTTGCCCCCATGCATCCGTTCGAAGGCCTCTTCCACCTGGTCGATCGTGATGCGCTCGGACACGAACGCATCCAGGTCCAGGTTTCCCTGCTTGTAGTGCGAGACGAGCATGGGGAAGTCGCGGGAGGGCAGGCAGTCGCCGTACCAGGAGGACTTCAGCGATCCGCCGCGGCCAAAGACGTCCAGCAGCGGCAGCTCAAGCGTCATCTCCGGCGTCGGAACACCCACCAGCACCACGCGGCCGGCAAGGTCGCGGGCGTAGAAGGCCTGCTTGTACGTTTCGGGCCGGCCGACGGCGTCAATCACCACGTCCGCCCCGTGGCCTCCGGTGAGGGCCCGGATGGCTTCCACGGCGTCCTCCTGCTTGGAGTTGACCCCGTGGGTTGCACCGAGGGACCTGGCCATCCCGATCTTGTTGTCGTCGATGTCCACGGCGATGATCGTGGTCGCCCCCGCGAGCTTCGCGCCCGCGATCGCGGCAATCCCCACGCCGCCGCAGCCAATCACTGCCACGGACTCGCCACGCTTGACCTCCCCGGTGTTGATCGCGGCACCGATGCCTGCCATCACGCCGCAACCCAGCAGGCCCACCGCGGCAGCATCAACCTCCGGGTCCACCTTGGTGCACTGCCCAGCTGCCACCAGGGTCTTTTCCGCGAAAGCACCGATGCCCAGGGCAGGCGAAAGCTCGGTGCCGTCCTCAAGGGTCATCTTCTGCGTGGCGTTGTGCGTATTGAAGCAGTATTGCGGCTGGCCCTTGGCACACGCACGGCACTCACCACAGACCGCGCGCCAGTTCAGGATCACCCGGTCACCCGGGGCCACCTGGGTCACATCGGGGCCAACGGCACTGACAACCCCTGTGGCCTCGTGCCCGAGCAGGTAAGGGAAGTCATCCCCGATACCGCCCTGCTTGTAGTGCAGATCCGTGTGGCAGACACCGCAGGTCAGGATGTCCACCAGCGCCTCCCCCGGCCCCGGATCCGGGACCAGGATGGTCTCCAACGACACAGGGGCGTTCTTCTCCCGGACAACAACTGCTTGAACTTTGTGAACCATGGTTCTTGTGTTCCTTTCCTGGATCCGCCCGGATCCGTGAGTCGGCACCAACTGCCAATCTAACTGACAGGCCCGGCCCGGGGACCACGGCGCCTCAGCGTTCGAAGCGCAATGAGTTGCATAATAAACAACAGAATGCACATAGTGCCTACAGCAGAATATGGCAGCGACAAGACTCCATGTCAATAGATATATCAGTCTCCGAGCAGTTGCCTACCAGTGTGCCACTCCCGCCTCTCCGGGCCGGGAGCGCCAGGCATCCCCAGACACCCGTTTCCCGGAGCAAAACAGTGGGCAGTAGGCTGGATGGCATGTCTTTTGAAGAAACCCCCGCCGAGCGGCGCGAGGTTACCGTCCGCCGGGCACCCAAGTACGTTCCCTTCCTGGTGGTCGGAGCGCTGCTGGGAGCCGTCGCTGCCGCGGTGGTGGCGTACGGGGTGCCGGGGGACACCACCTTCGACCCCGGTGCGGTGTTCGGTTTCTTCCTGGTGATGTTCGCGGCCGCAGGGGCCATCCTGGGCGCCGGGCTGGCCCTCGTGCTGGACCGCCGCAGCGTGAAGCGCCAGCAGCGGGCGGTGGTGGAAGCCGTGCCGGATTCCGAACCGGATACCGACCCCCAGGCCTAGCAGGTCACAATCGGGCAGCCGGAAAAGTCCTACCCCATATCGTGCGATAATCGATCAGTGGCACGCGGCGATGGAAAACTTTCCCATGATCTTCTCCCCGGCGAAAAAGGCCCGCAGGACGCTTGCGGCGTCTTCGGCGTTTGGGCACCAGGCGAAGAAGTAGCAAAACTTACCTATTACGGGCTGTATGCACTGCAGCACCGCGGTCAGGAGTCGGCTGGCATAGCCACCAGCGACGGCAAACGGATCAACGTCTACAAGGACATGGGACTCGTCTCCCAGGTCTTCGACGAGACCACCCTGAACACCCTGACCGGGCATCTGGCCGTGGGCCACTGCCGCTACTCCACCACCGGCGCCAGCCACTGGGCCAACGCGCAGCCCACCCTCGGCGCCACCTCCACCGGCACGGTTGCCCTGGCACACAACGGGAACCTGACCAACACCGCCGAGCTCAACGCCATGATCAACGAACGCAACGGCGGCCAGCTCACCGGCGAAATGAAGCAGGGCAACACCTCCGACACCGCCCTGGTCACCGCTTTGCTTGAAGGCGAGCCGGGCAAGACCCTCGAAGAAACCGCCACGGAACTCCTGCCCAAGATCAAGGGCGGCTTCTGCTTCGTCTTCATGGACGAAGGAACCCTCTACGCCGCACGCGACACCTACGGGATCCGTCCGCTGGTCCTCGGCCGGCTGGAGCGCGGCTGGGTGGTGGCCTCCGAGCAGTCCGCCCTGGCCACCGTCGGCGCCAGCTTCATTCGGGAGATCGAGCCGGGCGAATTCATTGCCATCGACGAGGACGGCGTGCGGTCCAAGCGGTTCGCGGAGCCGACGCCGGCCGGTTGCGTTTTCGAGTACGTCTACCTCGCCCGCCCGGACGCCGCCATCGCCGGCCGCTCCGTCTACGAGTCCCGCGTGGAGATGGGCCGCCAGCTGGCCCGGGAAAACACGCAGCAGGCGGACATCGTCATTCCCGTACCGGAATCCGGTACCCCCGCCGCCGTCGGCTACGCCGAGGAATCCGGCATCCCCTTTGCGCACGGTTTCGTCAAGAACTCCTACGTGGGCCGCACGTTCATCCAGCCCTCGCAGACCCTGCGCCAGCTCGGCATCCGCCTCAAGCTCAACGCCCTCGAGTCCGTGATCCGCGGCAAGCGGGTTGTGGTGGTGGATGACTCGATCGTCCGCGGCAACACCCAGCGCGCCATTGTGCGGATGCTCCGGGAAGCCGGCGCCGCAGCCGTCCACGTCAAAATCTCCTCCCCGCCGGTGCAGTGGCCCTGCTTCTACGGCATCGATTTCGCCTCACGCGCGGAACTCATCGCCAACGGCGCCACCATCGAGGAAATCTCCCAGGCCATCGGTGCGGACTCACTGGCCTACATCTCCGAGGACGGCATGATCGGGGCCACCCGGCAGCCCCGCGAACGGCTCTGCACCGCCTGCTTCACCGGCAAGTACCCCATCAAGCTGCCGGACGCCGACAAGTTGGGCAAGAACCTGCTGGAGCGCACCGACCTTGGCGGCCTCAAGCCGTCCCCGGCCGCGCTTCCCGGCGAGACGGTCGCCCTGGCCGTTGATGCCGCGGAGGACCCGGCTGAGAAAGCCGGCGCCACCGGCTGCGATCCCGGACCGGACGCCGAATTCGAAAACCTGCTGACCGAAGCCGACCTCGTGCCCGACGTACACGCCGCCACCAGCGCCGACAAGAAGGACTCCGTATGACTTCCGCCAACACCGCCGCAGAAAACTCCGGCATCACCTACGCCTCCGCCGGCGTGGACGTTGAAGCCGGGGACCGCGCCGTCGAGCTCATGAAGGATGCCGTCAAGGCAACCCACAACTCCTCGGTGATCGGCGGGGTGGGCGGCTTCGCCGGCCTCTATGACGTCTCCAGGCTCCTGACCTACAAGAAGCCGCTGCTGGCCACCTCCACGGACGGCGTCGGCACCAAGGTGGCCATCGCCCAGGCCATGGACATCCACGACACCATCGGCTTCGACCTGGTAGGCATGGTGGTGGACGACATCGTGGTGGTCGGCGCCGAGCCGCTGTACATGACCGACTACATCGCCTGCGGCAAGGTGGTCCCCGAACGCATCGCGGACATCGTGCGCGGCATCGCCGCAGCCTGCTCCGTGGCCGGCACTGCCCTGGTGGGCGGCGAGACCGCCGAGCACCCGGGCCTGCTGGGCGAACATGAATACGACGTCGCTGGCGCCGCCACCGGCGTCGTGGAAGCCGACGCCCTCCTCGGCCCGGACCGCGTCCGCGCCGGCGACGTGGTGATCGGCATGGCCTCCTCCGGCCTGCACTCAAACGGCTACTCGCTGGTCCGCCGCGTCATCAACCACGCCGGCTGGGCACTGGACCGCCAGGTATCCGAACTGGGGCGCACGCTGGGCGAGGAACTCCTTGAGCCCACCCGCGTCTACGCAGCCGATTGCCTGGACCTGGCCCGCACCTTCCCGGTCAGCGCCGGCGCCGCCGTCCACGGCTTCAGCCACGTCACCGGCGGCGGCCTGGCCGCCAACCTGGCCCGGGTCCTCCCGCAGGGCCTGGTGGCAACGGTGGACCGCGCCACCTGGGAACTGCCCGCGATCTTCAAGCTCGTGTCCGAACTGGGAAATGTCCCGCTGCCCGACCTCGAGCGCACCCTGAACCTCGGCGTGGGGATGGTGGCCATCGTGTCCCCCGACGCCGCCGACGCCGCAGTGGCGCGCCTGAACGACCGGGGCCTGCCGTCCTGGATCATGGGCGCGGTCACGGAGGACTCGGATGCCATTTCCAAGTCCGGCCCCGATTACGTCCAGGGCGCCAAGGGCGTGGATGGCGGCGCCGTCCGCATGGTCAACGCCTACGCCTAGAGCCACCAACCATTGGGGTCCCGCACCGCACGGTGGGGACCCCTATGGTCTTAACTGACCTGGATGAGGCTGAGGATGCCGCCCTGCGGGTCCCGGATGGTGGTCAGTGAACCGTCAGCGGCATGCTCGTCCGGCTCAACGATGATTTCTCCCCCGGCCTGGACCGTTGCCGCCGCCGCAGCACGGACGTCCGCGGCGCCAAAGTAGACCTGCCAGGCTGCGTCCCCGCCTTCTTCGGCAGGAACGACGCCGGCCACCTCGGCACCGTCGACAAGCAGCGTACTGTAGCTGCCGCCGTCGTCCTGGGGATATTCGGTGACCTCGTGCCCGAACAGCTGCTGGAAGAAGCCCACCGCGGCCTGCGGCCCGGGCGTGGACAGTTCGGCCCAGGCCAGCGCCCCCGGCTCGTTGAAGAGATGGCTCCCGTAATGGGTTCCGGCCTGCCAGATCCCGGTGGTGCCGCCGCCGGGCGGGGCGAGGAACGCCAGCACGCCGGTAGCGCCCACCTGCTCCGGCCCGAACTGGACGGTCCCGCCGGCAAAAGCGGCATCGTCAAGGAGCGTTGTGGCGTCCGACGCCGCGAAATAGATGTTCCACCGGGCCGGCGTGCCGGGCGGCTGCAGGGGGCCCTGCGGCGCGATGGTGGCGACCAACCGGCCGTTCATGACGGCCTGCGCGTAACTGCGGCCGTCCGGAGTAGGAAAGTCCTGGTAGGTCCAGCCGAACACCCTGGCGTAGAAGTCCTTGGCGGCGGCGACATCGGGGGTCTGCAAATCCGCCCAGCAGGGCTCGCCATTGGCGTAAGTCGTCCGAACAGTCATCCGGTCAGGGTACCAACGCGGGAAAGCCCGCTGCCACCGGGTATCCCGGAAAGCAGCGGGCTTCCTCATGTCAGCGGTCACCCGAAAACGGGTACTAAAAAGGAGGTCCTGTGCCATCCCAACGCTGCGGGAAGGCACCTGCGGAGCTTGTAGCGCGTAGCTGCGGTACGGCCTGGAAATCCGGGGCCACGGCGGCTTTACGACAACTAGCCGATGCGACGGCTGTCAACCTCGTCGTCATCGTCATCCAAATCATCCGCGTACTTATCCACATAAGCCGAATAGTCCGGCTCGACCGGTTCATTCGAGTAATGGCTCGTTGAACGACTGCCTGGGCCCGTCAGCTCACGCTGAAGTGCCGAGTAATCAGTGTTCGGGGAGTAGTACTTGATGTCCCGAGCCTGCTTGGTAGCTTTTGCCTTTTGACGGCCGCGCCCCATGGCGTGACCCCCTTTTGTACTTGGACCGGAGGTGGTCACCTTGGCGATCGGTGAGGCCCCGGAATGTTTGGTCAATTTGTCGTACACCTAGATTACATGCTTTCGGCTGCCCCTGCTTGCCGCCCAGGGCCCCGGGACGGGGCGTGGGGTACCATGATGCACTTCGAGCCGCAGGAACACGGGATTTTTCTTCGCTAGAGTCACTTAAGAAGTGGCTGTTTCGCCCGGCCGTTGGCGAGCCGCGGCACACAAACCCAGGAGGATGCGCACCCGTGAACCACCAGGACATCCCACCCAAGCCTGCCTCGCCGCCGCGCACCGGCAGCCTGCCGGCGGCCCCACGCGGGGGCAGCGGTTCGGCGCCCGCCCCGGAAGATGTGACCTGGTCCCAGCGGGTCCCGGATCCCCCGCAGCGCCGGGCAGCCAACAGGGCCGCCTCCTGGAAGGTGTTCCTCATCGTCGTGATCGCGGCCGTCGCCGGCTCACTGACATGGCTTGCCGTGTGGTTGAACTCATCCTCCGGCGCGGAGAAGTCCGCGGCCGACGCGCCCGGAGTGCTGGAGACCACCGCCACCGCGCCGGCCACTCCCCAGCCGCTTCCACGCAACGGGGTGGCACCTGCCGCTTATGCGGTGGGCGACTGCTTCAAGGACTTCGATCCGGAAGCCCTGGCGTCCACCGTCGTCGCCTGCGATACCGGCCATTCGGCACAGCTGGTGGCAACATACCGCTACCCCGCCGGAGCCGCCTACCCGGGGGCTGATCCACTGAAAGCCAAGGCCCTGGAGGCATGCCAGGCGGCCACCCTCGGTCCGGCAGCCAACCAGTTCCACCTCAACTACCAGCGCAGCTTCCCCAGCAGCACCAGCTGGGATTCGGGCGACCGCCGGGTGGACTGCTACGTCACGGCCGATTCCGGCAACGTGATCACCGCCAGCGTGCTGCCCTGACGATCCGTCCGTCCAGGCAGCACGCCTGGGGCGTGAGTTTGGCCGCTAGTATTTCCGCCGAACGGACAAACCCGAGCTGGGGGCGCCTGTCAGCGTGTCCACCGCGCCCTCGGTCAGTTCGCCAAGGTCCGCCGCGGTATCAACCAGGACGGTGTCGCCGTCGCTGATATCCCCGGCCAGGATGGCCTTGGCCAGCCGGTCGCCGATCTCGCGCTGCACCAGCCGGCGCAGCGGGCGGGCACCGTACGCCGGATCGTAACCGGACAGGGCCAGCCACGCCTTGGCGCCGTCGGTGACCTCGAGGGTGAGCCGGCGTTCGTAGAGCCGGCGGCCCAGTTCGGCCACGTGCAACTCCACGATGTGGGCGAGCTCCTCCACCGTGAGGGCATCGAACAGGACCACTTCGTCGAGCCGGTTAAGGAACTCGGGCTTGAAGGACGCGTTGACGGTGGCCATGACGGCATGGCGCTTGGCTTCGGGGTCCAGGGTCTGGTCCACCAGGAACTGGCTGCCCAGGTTGGAGGTCAGCACCAGGATGACGTTCCGGAAGTCCACGGTGCGGCCCTGGCCGTCGGTGAGGCGGCCGTCGTCGAGCACCTGCAGGAGGATATCGAACACCTCGGGGTGCGCCTTCTCCACCTCGTCCAGCAGCACCACGGAGTACGGGCGGCGGCGGACCGCCTCGGTGAGCTGTCCGCCTTCCTCATAGCCGACGTAGCCCGGAGGCGCTCCGACCAGCCGGGCCACGCTGTGCTTCTCGCCGTACTCGGACATGTCGATGCGCACCATGGCGCGTTCGTCGTCGAACAGGAAGTCCGCCAAGGCCTTGGCGAGTTCGGTCTTGCCCACGCCGGTGGGGCCGAGGAACAGGAAGGAGCCGGTGGGGCGGTTGGGATCGCTGATTCCGGCGCGGGCGCGGCGGACGGCGTCGGAGACGGCAGCCACGGCTTTGGACTGGCCGATCAGCCGCCTGCCCAGCTCCTGCTCCATGTGGAGCAGCTTCTGGCTTTCGCCCTGCAGCATCCGGCCGGCGGGAATACCGGTCCAGGCCGAGATGACTTCGGCGATGTCCTCCGCCGTCACTTCCTCAGCCACCATCTGCGCCGGTTTGTCCGTCACGGCGGCCTCCGCCTCGGCAGCGGCGTTTAGCTCGCGTTCAAGCGCCGGAATTTCCCCGTACAGGATCCGCGATGCGGTCTCCAGGTCACCCTCGCGCTGGGCCTTGTCCGCTGCGGAGCGCAACTCGTCCAGCTTGGCCTTCAGGTCGCCCACCCGGTTGAGCCCGGCCTTCTCGGCCTCCCATCGCGCGTTCAGCGCCGAGAGTTCCTCTTCCTTGTCCGCCTTGTCGGCACGGAGCGCGGCGAGCCGTTCCACCGAAGCGGCGTCGGTCTCGCCCTCCAGCGCAAGCTCCTCCATGGTGAGCCGGTCCACCTGGCGACGCAGCTGGTCGATTTCCTCCGGAGCGGAGTCGATCTCCATGCGCAGCCGGGACGCGGCTTCATCCACCAGGTCGATTGCCTTGTCCGGCAGCTGGCGGCCCGAAATGTAGCGGTTGGACAGGGTTGCGGCGGCCACCAGGGCGGAGTCCGCGATGGACACCTTGTGGTGCGCCTCGTAACGCTCCTTGAGACCGCGAAGGATGCCAATGGTGTCCTCCACGCTGGGTTCGCCGACGTAGACCTGCTGGAAGCGGCGTTCCAGGGCGGCATCCTTTTCGATGTTTTCGCGGTATTCGTCCAGCGTGGTGGCGCCGATCAGGCGCAGCTCGCCACGGGCCAGCATGGGCTTGAGCATGTTGCCCGCATCCATGGAGGAATCGCCGGTAGCGCCGGCGCCCACCACCGTGTGGATCTCGTCGATGAAGGTGACGATCTGGCCGTCGGAGCCCTTGATCTCCTCAAGGACCGCCTTGAGCCGCTCCTCGAACTCACCACGGTACTTCGCCCCGGCCACCATGGACCCGAGGTCCAGGGAGATGAGCGTCTTGCCGCGCAGGCTTTCGGGGACATCGCCCGCCACCATCCGCTGGGCCAGCCCTTCCACCACTGCAGTCTTTCCGACGCCGGGTTCGCCGATCAGTACCGGGTTGTTCTTGGTCCGCCGGGACAAGACCTGGACCACGCGCCGGATCTCGGAGTCGCGGCCAATCACCGGGTCAAGCTTCCCGGCCCGGGCCATGGCAGTGAGGTCCGTTCCGTATTTTTCGAGCGCCTGGAAGGTGTTTTCGGGGTCGGGGCTGTCCACCTTGCGGTCCCCCCGGACCCCGGGCAAAGCCGCAAGGAGCGCCTCACGGGACGCGCCAGCGTCCCGGAGCAGCCGGGCGGCGGCGTCGTTGCCGGCCGAGAGGCCCAGCAGCAGCACCTCGGTGGACACGAAGCTGTCGCCCAGCCGGTCCGCTTCCTCTTTCGCGTTCTGGATGGCCTGCAGGGCGGGCCGGCTCAGCTGCGCCTGCTGGCTGGAGCCCCCCGACGTCGCGGGCAGGGCCTTGATGGCGCTGCTGGCCTGGACGCTGACGGCATCGGGATCGGCGCCGGTGGCGCGGAGGAGCGCGACGGCGACACCCTCCCGCTGGTCCATCAGCGCCTTGAGCAGGTGGGCCGGCTCCACTTGGGGGTTGCCGGCGGTGGAGGCATTCATTGCCGCAGCGGAAAGAGCCTCCTGGCTCTTGGTGGTGAATTTGACGTCCAAAGAGGGCTCCTTTCGGGGGCTTGATAACTAAGTTGAGTGTACTACGCTCAACTTTTTAGGACGAGGTTCTTAAGCCATGTTTGCCCACGGCGAAACCGCTGTCCAGAGCCGGAGGTCCCGCCACACCGCGCTAGGTCCCGTAGACGGAAACTGCGGCTGCTTTGACCACGAAGTGCACGGCCAGCCCCGGCACCAGGCCCAGGTCCGCGGACGCGGCCGGCGTGATGTCGGCGGCCAGGCCTCCGGCCCGGACGCGGATCTGGTCGCCGTGCGGCTCAAGGTCGCTGATGGTAACGGCGAAGGAATTGCGGGGGCTGCCGTGCGCGTCGGTGAGGAACACGGAAACGGCCGACGGCGGGAACACGGCCACCCCGGGGTTCCCGGACCCGGCCACCGGGGCGGGTTCCCCGGACCTGCCCGGCTGCCCGGGCGCCGCCGGCTGCGCGCCCGGCTGCCCGGGCGCCGCCTGCTGCCCGTCGGCTTCCGGATCCCCGCCATGGCCGGCGATCCGCAGGCCTTCCTCCGTGCGCACGGCGGCCCCGTCCAACGTTCCGGGGACGAAGTTCAGCCCGGCCAGGCCGGCCGCAAAGGCACTGCGCGGGCGTTCCAGCACCTCCCGGGTTGGACCGTCCTCGGCAATCCTGCCGTCCTCCAGGATGACCACCCTGTCCGCGAGGATCAGCGCATCAAGGACATCATGGGTGACGATGATGGCCTGCCGCCCCGCGAGGACGCGCTTGAACAGTCGACGCAACAACGGGGCTGAGTGGATGTCGAGGGCAGCGAGGGGCTCGTCCAGCAGGAGGAGCGAGGGATCCGCGGCAAGCGCGCGTGCCACGGCAACGCGCTGGGCCTGGCCGCCGGAGAGTTCGGCGGGGCGGCGACCGGCCAGAGCTTCAGCTTCAACGTCAGCCAGCCAGCCCAGGGCACGCTGCCGGGCTTCCCGTTTGGGAATGCCGGCACTGCGGGGCCCAAAAGAGACATTGTCCACCGCGCTCAGGTGCGGAAAGAGCAAGGGTTCCTGGGCGAGCAGGGCGGTTCCGCGATGGTGCGGCGGCACCCAGGTGCGGTTGCCGCCGTCGAGGTCGAACAGGGTCTTTCCGTTGAGTTCCGCCCTGCCGCTGTCCGGCCGCAACAGCCCGGCAATACTGGAGAGCAGGGTGGACTTCCCGGCGCCGTTGGGCCCCATCACGGCGACGGTTTCACCGGGCCCCACCGTCAGGGACACGTCGAATCCACGCCCGGCCACGGCTGCCTGGAAGGACAACGTCACTTGCTGTTCCTTCCTGCCGGTACCGGCGTCGTCGGCCGTTTTCCTGCTCCGCTGCGCGCTGCGGGCCGGCGGTACGCGAGCGCCACCACCGCCACGGCGACGGCCACCAGCACCAGCGACAGGGCGACGGCCGCGTCCGGGTCTGTTTCCCGCTGCAGGTAGATTTCCAGCGGCAGGGTGCGGGTCACCCCCTGCAGGCTGCCTGCAAACGTCAGTGTGGCACCGAACTCACCCAGGCTGCGGGCGAACGAGAGGACAGCGCCTGAAGCGAGGCCGGGCAGGACCAGGGGAAGCGTGACCCGCCGGAAGACGGTGCCCGGGCGCGCGCCGAGGGTGGCGGCCACGGCCTCATAGCGGGAGCCTGAGGTGCGCACGGCACCCTCCAGGCTGACCACCAGGAAGGGCAGCGCCACGAACGTCTGGGCCAGGACCACGGCGGTGGTGGAGAAAGCAATCTGCAGGCCCAGCATGTCGAAGGCCCGCCCCACCAGGCCCTGGCGGCCGAACGTATAAAGCAGCGCGATGCCGCCCACCACGGGCGGAAGCACCAGCGGCAGGAGCACCAGCGAACGCAGCAGCCCCTGCAGCCGGAAAGAATCCCGGGCGAGGACCAGCGCCAACGGGACACCCAGCACAATGCACAGCAGCGTGCTGGCCGCGGAGGTCCGCAGGCTCAGTCCCAGCGCCGTCAGGGACGCGTCCGAGGTCACGAGCGGAATGAACCGGGTCCAGTCCACCCGCAGCACCATGGCGAGCAGCGGGAGCAGCACGACGACGGCGGCAACAACAGCCAGTGCGCGGACCCAGCCGGGAACGCCGGAATAGCCTTGCCCCACCACTTTGGTACCTTCCGTGTATGCCTCCCTCAGCGAGGTCCGCTGAGGAAGACCGTTATTGTCCACCGGGTCCGAATCCCGCCCCGGCCAGGACCTTTTGCCCTTCCGCGCCGGTCACCAGCGCAATGAAGGCCTGCGCGGCCGCCTTGTTCCGGCCACTGGCCACGCCGGCGATGGGGTAGGTATTCACGGCGCCCTGCGACTCAGGAAATTCGATGCCCGCCACCTTTGCGCCGGCCGCCCGGACGTCCGTGCCGTACACCAGGCCCGCGTCGGCCTCCCCGGAGGCGACCTTGCCCAGAACGTCGGTGACGGCATTTTCCTCGCTGACGGGAGCCAGCGAAATCCCTGCCGTGCCCGCCACCTTTGCCGCCGCGGCCCCGCACGGGACCTGCTTGGCGCAGACCACCAGCTTGACGCCCGGCCGCGCCAGGTCCTTCAGCGCCGAAATGCCGGCCGGATTGCCCGGTGGAACCGCGATGGCCAGGGTGTTGGTGGCGAAGTTGCGGGGTGTGCCGTCGACCAGGCCGGCGTCCTGCAGCCTCTTCATGTTGGCCGTGTCCGCCGAGGCAAAGACGTCCGCGGGTGCGCCCTGGTTGATCTGGCTGGCAAGGTCCGAGGATCCCGCGAAGCTCAACGTGACTGTGGTTCCGGGGTTCCCTGCTTCGAAGGTGTGCGCCAGTTCGGTGAAGGTGGCCTTGAGGGAGGCTGCCGCGAAGACCGTGATGGTTCCTGTTGGCGCACCGGAGCCTGCGCCCGCAGCGGAAGTGGTGCCCGCGGCCGGTCCGCCTGCCGGCGCGCAGCCGGGGAGGACGGCCAGTAAGAGTACCGCCAGCGGGAGGACGGCAGCCCGGACGGTGGACCCGGCGGGGCGGACAGCTTGCCTGCTCATGCGGTGGCCCGGCCTTTCGGGGATTCGATGATGACTGTTGTTGCCTTGACCACGGCGGTGGCGACGGCACCGGGCTCCAGCCCAAGATCGCGCACGGCTTCGCTGCTCATGAGGGACACCACCCGGAAAGGCCCGCACTGCAGCTCCACCTGGGCCATGACCTTGTCGGCGACGACGTTCGTGACGAGGCCGACGAACCGGTTTCTGGCCGAACTGCCGCCGCGTTGCGGATCATCCGGGAGCTGGGCCAGCTTCCGGGCATGCGTGGCGAGCTCCAGCCCGTCGACGGCCAGCCGGCCGGACTCGTCGCGGAACGGCGTCAGTGTTCCGTGATCGGTCCACCGGCGGATGGTGTCGTCGCTCACGCCCAGGAATCGGGCGGCTTCTGAAACGCGGATAAGGGCCATGCGGCAATCCTAATCCGCAAATGCAACCGTCGGGACGTCTTTACTGCGCAAATGAGGAATGCGACTGGAGCGCCGGGCTGGCAGGAACTGGACCGCCGGGCCGCCAGGAGACCGCCCAGTGGCAGCACTAGACTCCTTCCATGGCCATCTACATCGACCCGCCATTGTGGCCTGCTCACGGTACGCACTTCTCCCACCTGGTGTCCGATACGTCGCTGGACGAGCTGCACGCGTTCGCTGCCGCAGCGGAAATCCCTGAGCGGGCGTTCGACGGCGACCACTACGACGTGCCGGAGCGCCGCTTCGATGAGCTGGTCGCGGCGGGGGCCGTCCCGGTCGAAGCCAGGCTCCTGGTCCGCAAGCTGATCGCCAGCGGACTGCGGATACCGGCACGCCGGCGGAACAAATCGCTGAAAGTTCCGCTGCTGAACCGCTGGGAAGCCATCATGCCCGGGCACGATGCCCTCTTCCTGGACCTGCTGGACCGCTGGAGCGAACCCCACCGCCACTACCATGGCTGCACCCACCTGCTCTCCGTCCTGGAAGCACTGGACCTGCTTACCGAGCCGGCTGGGGCACCACGGACCGTGCTGCTGGCAGCGTGGTTCCACGACGCCGTGTACCGGGGCACGGCGGGACAGGACGAGGAAGAATCCGCCCGGCTGGCCGAGGACCGGCTCACCGCGGCCGGCCTGCCGGAGGCGGACGTGGCAGAGGTGGTCCGGCTGGTCCTGGTGACATCGGACCACCGGCCCGAACCCGGTGACGACGACGGCGCCCTCCTGAGCGACGCGGACCTGTCCGTCCTGGGCGGGGAACCGGAGGAGTACGCCCGCTACGTCGCGGCCGTCAGGAAGGACTACGCGCACGTCGGTGACGCCGACTTCGCTGCCGGCCGGGCCGCCGTCGTGCGTCACCTGCTGGAACTGGACCCGCTCTTCCGCCACCGCCGCGCCAAGGAACTGTGGCTGGCCGCCGCGCACCGCAACCTGAAAGGCGAACTGGCATGAACGCTCCCCGTTCCACGCCGCGGCACACGCACTCAGCGAACGCCGCGCACCGGCAGCTCCCGTTCGAGGTTCGGCTTGACTGGGGACTGAACGGCGCCAGGACCGTGGCCCCGGGTGCGGACATCGCGGTGGTGGTGGACGTCCTGTCCTTCAGCACCTGCGTCAGCGTGGCGCTGGACCGGAACGCGGAGGTCTTCCCCTTTCCGTGGCGCGATACCCGGGCCGAAGACTTCGCCGCCCACCACCACGCCCAGCTGGCAGGCCCCCGCGACGGCGGTGGGCTGAGCCTCTCCCCGGCAAGCCTGCGCAGCGCAGCAACGCTGGACCGGATTGTCCTGCCATCCCCCAACGGCTCTGAACTGTGCCACGAGCTGGCAGGAGAGGTTCCACTGGTGGCCGCAGTGTGCCTCCGCAACGCCGCGGCCACGGCGGACTGGGTTGCGGCCAACCTTCCCGGCGACGCGGTGGTGGCGGTGGTTGCGGCCGGCGAGCGGTGGCATGACCATACCCTTCGGGCCGCCGTCGAAGACCAGATCGGGGCCGGGGCTTTCATCGCAGGGCTGGCGGCCGCCGGGAAGGGCGGCTACGAAGCCGGCGACGGCAGGCACGGCTATGCGCCGGAAGCCGTGGCGGCGATGGCCGTTTTCGAAGCCGCCGAGCCGCGGCTGCGCGAGGTGCTGTTACGGTGTTCCAGCGGCCGCGAACTGACAGGTGCCGGCTACACGGAGGACGTGGACATCGCGGCCGAACTGGACGACAGCGGGTCCGTGGCCATCCTGCGGGACGGGGCGTTCCGGCCCCTTCCGCCGGCGCACTGACCCTCAGCGGTAGTTGCTGGCAAACGGCCTGCTCGACGGCACGATCTGCTTGCCCAGCGGCATCAGGGACACCGGGATCAGCTTGAGGTTGGCGATGGCCAGCGGGATGCCCACGATGGTCACCGCCATGGCGAACGCCGTGAGCACATGGCCGATGGCGATCCAGATGCCGGCAACGAGCAGCCAGATCACGTTGCCCAGCAGCGAGAAGACACCGTTGCCGCCGGGCCGGTCAACCACCATCCGGCCGAAGGGCCAGAGCGTGTAGGCAGCGATCCGGAAGGACGCGATGCCCCAGGGGATGGTGACGATCAGCAGGCAGCAGACCACGCCCGCGAGGAAATAGCCCAGGGCAAGCCAGAAGCCGCCAAAAACCAGCCAGATAACGTTCAGAAGTGTCTTCATGCACCCATTCTGCCCCCGGACCTCTGGCAAAAAGGTAGGGGACTCCCCTGATCTTGCCCTGAGCCGGGCGACTACACGGCGGCGGTTGCCTTGGCGGCCTGCACGAAGGCGCGGATCTTCGCCATGTCCTTCACGCCGCGGGTCGCTTCGACGCCCGAGGAGACGTCCACGCCCCAGGCCTGGGCAGCGGCCGAGGCCTGGCCAACGTTGGCCGCGTCCAGGCCGCCGGCAAGCAGCCAGTCCCGGCCCTGCAGCACCGGCAACGCCGCCACGGAGGCGTAGTCCCAGGACTCGCCGGAGCCCGGCGCCGCCGCATCGATCAGGAGCAGGTCCTCGCCCCAGTCTTCGAATTCATCGTCGGAGGCACCCATGGTGATGGCCCGGACCAGCTTCATGCCGGCATTATGCACCGTTGCCACGTCCGCCCGGGAACGGTTCCCGTGCAGCTGGATCCATTCAAGGCCCGCCGCCCGGGCAATGGCGACGGCGTCCACCACGGGTTCGTCGCGGAACACGCCAATCGGGCGAACTCCAGCGGGCACCTCCGACAAGAGGGAGGCGGCCTGGGAGGGCGAGACCACCCGGGGGCTGGCGGTGAGCACGAAACCTACGGCGTCGGCCCCTGCTTCCACCGCCGCGCGGACCGATTCGGGCGTACTGAGACCACACACTTTGACGAACATTCCCGGCTCCTTCAGGCTGTTTTCGTGATGACCCCCCGGAGGAGATTAGCAGGACGGGACGCAACCTGCGACGCCGGACCCTGAACCTGCCGGGCTTGGGAACTAGGCTGGGCGGATGCAGATCATCCGCTTCGCAGGGCTCAAGGCCGAACCATGGCGCAACGGGGGCGGGGTGACGAGGGAAATCGCGCGCCAGGGCTCGTCCGACGGCGGCTGGGATTGGCGGGTGAGCATCGCGGACGTCACCAAGGCAGGTGACTTCTCCGCGTTCCCCGGCATGGAACGGGTCCTGACCGTGATCGAGGGTGAACTGCTGCTGCTCACGGTGGACGGAGCAGAGCAGCCGTTGGAGAAATACCGTCCCTTCCGGTTCGACGGCGGCGCGGCCACAACAGGGTCACTGCCCACCGGAGACATCCGCGACCTGAACGTCATCACCCGCGCCGCGGCATACAAGGGGTACACCTCCATCATCGAGCTGTCCAAGAAGCGGGCGCATCCGGTGTTCGACGGCCAGCTGGCGGTGCTGCTGCAGGGTCAGGCTGTGGTGAGTGAAGGCGGCAGCGGGCAGGCGGACACCAACCCGGTGGAACTGGGCCGTTACGACGCCGTGGCCGGTTCGGACGACAACAGCCCGGAGATCCTGGGCCGGGGTTTCCTGGCAGTGGTGTCGGTCGACCCGCTGGAGCCCGCCGGGTAAAGCCCCCTCCCCCCGCATGGTGAGGTTGGGCACCATCGGTGGCCCCCCGGCGTCGTGCGTTGCTACTCTGGAATCCAAGGCTCCGCACCAGAGCCTCCGGACGACGGTTCAGTACCCGGCACGCGACAAGACTGGCCAAAGGATCTGGTCATGTCGTGGATAATCCTTCTTCTTTCCGGCGCCCTCGAGGCCGTCTGGGCAGCCGCCCTGCACCGGTCCACCCAGGTTTCCGGCCGCCGCCGTATCGCGCCCGCGGCCGTGTTCCTGCTGGCCGTCGCGGCGAGCACCGGCGGCCTTGCCATCGCCATGCAGTCCATCCCCACCGGAACGGCCTACGCCGTCTGGGTAGGGGTCGGCGTGGTCCTGACCTCCGCCTACGCCATGGCCACCAGGGTTGAACGCCCGACGGCGGCCCGGCTGGCACTGCTCACCGGCATCGCCGCGTGCGTGGTCGGCCTGAAGGTGGTGGCGTAACCGTGAAACGCTCAGTTCCCTGGCTGGTCCTTCTGGCCTCCGCCGTCCTGGAGGCTGTCTGGGCCACCGCCCTGGGCTTGTCCGAGGGCTTCAGCAAGCCCCTCCCCACCGTCGTTTTCGCCGTCACGGCGGCCCTGAGCATGCTGGGCCTGGGCATGGCCATCCGGAGCATTCCACTTGGCACGGCCTACGCGGTCTGGGTGGGCATCGGTGCTTCGTTGACGGTCGGCTGGGCGATGATCACGGGCGTGGAGCCCTTCAGCGTCCTGAAGCTCCTGTTCATTGCCGGCATCGTGGGTTGTGCCGCCGGCCTGAAGGCGCTTCCCGCGAAGGACCAGGCGGCCGCGCGCAGCAGTGACTAGGCTCTTGCCATGGACTCCCCCGAGATCGTGCAGGCAGTCGATGCGCTCCGGCGCAGGCTGGCCCCGGAGACGCGCACCATCCTGGGCATCGCCGGCGCGCCGGGATCCGGGAAGTCCACGTTAGCCGCGTGGCTGCAGGAGCAGTTCAGCCCCGGCACGGCGGTGGTGGTCCCGATGGACGGCTTCCACCTGGGCAACGCGATCATCGAGGGGACGCCGCTGCGGGAGCGCAAAGGCGCCATTGATACGTTCGACGGCGGCGGCTACCTTTCGCTGCTGCGCCGGTTGGCGCGCCGGGACGAGGCCGTAGTGTACGCACCGGAGTTCCGCCGCACCCTGGACGAGCCGGTGGCTGCCTCGATTGCGGTGCCCGCGGACGTCCCGCTGGTCATCACCGAGGGCAACTACCTGCTGGCCGCGCAGGAGCCGTGGAACGAGGTGCGGGCGCAGCTGGACGAAGTATGGTTCCTCGAAACTCCGCCCGCACTCCGCCTGCAGCGGCTGGTGGACCGGCACGTGTCATTCGGCATGGACCGTGCGGCCGCCCTGGCCTGGGCCACCGGACCCGATGAAGCAAACGCTCGGCTGATCCAGGCCGGCCGGCAGGCGGCCGACCGGATCATCCCCTGGCTGTAAACGACCACCACTCCACACTGCAGGAACCGAACAGGAGCACCCATGGCACACACCCCCACTGACCACGGCCACCCGGTCCAGCTCGGCGACGGCCTGGCCGTCAGCCCCCTGGGCTTCGGCGGCATGGCCCTCACCCCGGTCTACGGCGACGTTGACCCCGCTGAGGCGCTCCGGACGCTGCACCACGCCGTCGATGCCGGTGTCAGCTTCATCGACACCGCGGACATTTACGGCGGAGGCAGCAACGAGGAGCTGATCTCCCAGCTCCTCAAGGAGCGGCGGGCCGAGATCCAGCTGGCCACCAAGTTCGCGCTGGTGGGCACCCCCGCGGACGGCTACACGGACATCCGGGGCGACGCGGAATACGTACGCCAGGCTGTGGACCGCAGCCTGCAGCGGCTGGGCACCGACGTCATCGACCTTTACTACATGCACCGCCGCGACGTCAGGGTCCCCATCGAGGAAACCGTGGGCGCCATGGCGGAGCTGGTGCAGCAGGGCAAGGTAAAGCACTTGGGCCTGTCCGAGGTGACGGCGCAGGAACTCCGGGACGCCTCCGCCGTCCACCCGATCTCCGCAGTCCAGAGCGAGTGGTCCATCTGGAGCCGGGATGTGGAACGCAACGTGGTTCCTGCCGCAGCAGAGCTGGGTGTGGGCTTTGTCCCCTACTCCCCGCTGGGCCGCGGCTTCCTCACCGGCACCGTGGATACGTCAAGCCTGGGCGAGAAGGATTTCCGCCGGAATATCCCGCGCTTCGCCCCCGATGCCGCAAGCGCCAACCAGGCAGTGGTGGACACCGTCCGGTCCGTCGCGGAACAGCTGAACGCCACGCCGGCGCAGGTTGCCTTGGCGTGGCTCTTCGCCCAAGGCAAGCAGCTTGGCCTGCCCGTCGTCCCCATCCCCGGGACCCGGAAGGCGGCCCGGATCGACGAGAACCTTGGCGCCCTGGGCCTGGACCTTACCCCGGCCCACCTGGCCGTCCTTGCCGCGGCGTCGGACGCCGTCGTCGGGTCCCGGTCCGCGAACCCCACCTGGGTGTCCGAAGGGCGCGAATAGCCGGCCGGCCGGGTACGGCAAAGGGCGGCTCCCCCGGAGGGAGCCGCCCTTTTGGCCAGGCCGTGGGGATCAGGAGCTGCGTGCCGCGCGGACCAGTTCCGCGCAGCGTTCGCCGATCATCATCACGGTGATGTTCGGGTTCACGGTGGTCAGCTCGGGCATCACGGACGCATCGGCCACCCGGAGGCCGGTGACGCCCTTGACCCGCAACTGGGGATCCAACGGCGACATGTCGTCGTCGGCCGCTCCCATCCGCACCGTCCCCGCGGGGTGGTACACGGTGTTGTGGGTCTTGCGGATGTAGTCGGCGATCTCCTCGTCGGTCTGGATGGCGTCGCCCGGGTACAGCTCGGTGCCCACCCAGTCAGCGAGTGCAGGCTGCGCGGCGATCTCGCGGGCCTTGCGGATTCCCGCGGTCATGACGCGCATGTCGTGGCCGTCCGGATCGGTGAAGTAGCGCGGATCCACCTTGGGCTTGTCCCGGAAGTCCTTGCTGCGCAGCTTCACCGTCCCGCGGGAGCGGGCGTGGGTGACGTTGGGGGTCAGGCAGAAGCCGTTCTCCGTGGTGGGGAAGCCCTGGCGCAGGGTGTGCATGTCGAACGGAACCGACCCGTAGTGGAACATCAGGTCCGGCCGGTCCAGGCCCTCTTCGGTGGTGGTGAAGATGCCGGCCTCCCACCACTGGGTGGACGTCTTGGTCATGGGCTGCTTGGCCTCCCACTGGATGACGCCCTCGGGGTGGTCCTGCAGGTGCTCGCCCACGCCGGGGGAATCAACGCGAACGGGGATGCCGAACTCTTCCAGTTGCGCGGCCGGGCCGATCCCGGACAGCAGAAGCAGCTTGGGCGAATCGATGGCGCCGGTGGAGACGATCACTTCGGACCTTGCGGTGAGCTGGTGTGTTTTGGCGAAGGCGTTGTCCACCACGGCCACGCCGGTGCAGCGGTTGGTCCCGTCAAACGTCAGTTCCTTGGCGCGCAGACCGGTCAGCAGGGTGAAGTTCTTCCGGTCCATGATCGGGTGGATGTAGGACACCGAGCTGGAGGACCGGGTGCCGTCGGCGCGGCGGTTGATCTGGAAGAAGCCCGCGCCGTTGATCACGGTGTCGCCGGTGTTGAAGTGTGCCTTGGGGATGCCCGCCTGTTCGCAGGCTTCCAGCATGGCGCGGCCGGTGGGGTCCGTGGCCGGAACGTTCATGAGGTGGACGGGGCCGCTGTCGCCGTGGTGCGGCGCGTCCGGGCCGGCGTCCTCGTTGGTTTCGAGCTGCTTGTACAGCCGGTAGGCCGTCTCGGAGTTCCAGCCGGCGGCGCCGAACTTCTTCTCCCACTCGTCAATGTCTTCCCGGGGCGCCCAGAACGCAATGCAGGAGTTGTGGCTGGAACACCCGCCCATCACTTTGGCGCGGGCATGCCGCATGAAGGAGTTGCCGTTCTCCTGCTCCTCGATGGGGTAGTCCCAGTCGTAGCCGGATTCCAGCAGCTCCATCCAGCGGTCCAGCTGCAGGATCTCGGGAATGTTGCGGTCATCCGGGCCGGCTTCCACCAGGGCAACGTCCACCGACGGGTCCTCGCTCAGGCGGGATGCCACGGCGGCGCCGGCGGAACCGCCGCCGATCACGATGTAGTCGAACTCAGTCTTTGCTTCGCTTGCCATGTGTCCTACTTCCCCTCTGCAGCGGCGGCATGGTCGCTGAACCAGCCGGTGACCTGCGGATCGATGTTCTGGTAGACGTGCTTGGCTTCCTGGTATTCGGCCAGGCCAGTGGGGCCCAGTTCGCGGCCCACGCCCGACTGGCCGAAGCCGCCCCACTCCGCCTGCGGCAGGTAGGGGTGGAAATCGTTGATCCAGATGGTTCCGTGGCGCAGCGCCCGGGCAACCCGCTGGGCCTTCCCGGCATCCTGGGACCAGACGGCACCGGCCAGGCCGTAGTGGGTGTCGTTGCCGATCTTGATGGCCTCCGCCTCGGTGTTGAAGGTTTCCACCGTGACCACCGGCCCGAACGCCTCGTCAACCACCACGGACATGCCGCTCTTGACCTGGTCCAGGACGGTGGGCAGGTAGTAGAAGCCCTTTTCGAGCTCCCCGCCGCCCCAGGCCCCGCCGCACCGCAGCCGGGCGCCTTCGGCGATGCCCTTCTCGACGTAGGCAGTGACCTTGTCCCGGTGCGCGGCAGAGATCAGCGGGCCGGTCTCGGCGTCGGGATCGAACGGACCACCCAGCCGGATCTTTTCGGCCCGGCGGACCAGTTCGGCCACGAAGTTCTCCGCAATGGACTCCTCAACCACCAGGCGTGCACCGGCGGAGCAGACCTGGCCGGAGTGCACGAACGCGGCGTTGAGCGCGTTGTCCAGGGCGGCCTCGAAGTCGGCGTCCGCGAAGATGATGTTCGGGTTCTTGCCGCCCAGTTCCAGCGCCACTTTCTTGACGGTGGCAGCTGCCGAGGCCGCGATGGCTTTCCCGGTCTCCAGGCCGCCGGTGAAGGAGACCAGGTCAACCTCAGGGTGGCCGGAGAGGACGGGCCCCACGATCTTGCCGTCGCCCAGGACAAGGTTCGCGACGCCGGCGGGCAGGCCCAGTTCCTGCAGGACTTCCATCATCAGGATGGAGGTGTGCGGCGTCAGTTCGCTGGGTTTGAGGACGAAGCTGCAGCCGGCGGCCAGGGCGGGCGCAATTTTCCAGGCGGCCTGGAGCAGCGGGTAGTTCCACGGCGCGATCAGCGAGCACACGCCCACGGGCTCGTATTCGATCCGGCTGACCACCGTGCGGCTGCCCGCGTCCACCACCCGTCCGGAGTCCTGGCCGGCCAGCTTGCCGAAGTACTCAAAGCAGTTGGCGATGTCGTCCATATCGATTTCGCTTTCCACCAGTCGCTTGCCGGTGTCCAGCGTCTCGGCGCGGGCGAAGTCATCCTTCCGTTCCCGCAGCCTGGCGGCGACCCCCAGCAGGAACGAGCCCCGCTCCAGTGCCGAGGTGCCTGCCCATTCCCCGGCGTCGAACGCCGTCCTGGCCGCGTGCACGGCGCGCTCGGCGTCCCCTGCTGTTGCTTCCGCAACGGTCCCGACCAGCTGCCCGTCCGCGGGGCAGTGGATGTCCCGGGTGCCGCCGTCGGACGCTGCAACCCAACTGCCGCCGATGAAAAGCGTTGACGTGCTCACTTAGTTTCCTCCTGCATGTCGAAGTCGGATTCCCAATTGTCTTTTGCCACCTGATCCTCCACGAGGAGGGTGATTCCGGGCGCTGCACGGTTCAGGTGCAGGAATTCGAGGTGCTGTTCGTAGTGGTCCAGGACATCCGTGATGACCTGTTCCCTGGTGTAGCCCATGAGGTCGTAGCCGTGGCTTCCCTCCTGTGCGAACACTTCCATCCGGTAGTAGTGGTCATCCGGATCCGCCCGGCGGGTGGCGTAGCTGGGGGTCTCGTACCGGACCGGGTAGATCTGGTATTTGAACGCCCGTTCCTCCCCCATGGCCAGCTGCAGGTCGATGCTCGGAATCCCGCAGGCCTCCACCGTGGTGATGGCCAGGGTTGTTTCGGCGCCCTGCTCGCGCAGCTCCGCTTCCACTTCCTCCAGCGCCGGAATGGCCACGGTTTCGGCGAACCGGATGGTCTGCTTGCGGCCGGGATAGTTCATGGCCCGGACCAGCCGCTGCCGCCAGGTCCGCCCGGCACGCTGGTCCGCCGCCCGGCCGGTAATGATGCCGGGCAGGCTCGCCCGGTAGCTGTCGTTGAGCGAGTTCTCCACGCGGAGGGCCTTGTACAGGCCCAGCATGATCAGCACCAGCAGCAGGGACAGCGGCAGCCCCATGACGATCGTGGCGTTCTGCAGCGTGGTCACGCCGCCAACGGTCAGCATGGCCAGGGTCAGCAATCCGGTGGCCACGGCCCAGAACACGCGCATCCACTCGGGACCGTCCGAGTCCGCGTCCTTCAGGTGCGAGGTGAAGTTGGACATGACCAGCGCGCCGGAATCGGCGGAGGTCACATAGAACAGCAGGCCCGTGAACGTGGCCACGGCGGCGGTAACCGGGACGGCCGGAAACTGCTCCAGCAGGCTGTAGAAGCCGCGCTCCGGGTGGCTCATGGCCGCCTCGCCGAACGCTGCGTTGCCGTTCATGATCAGGTCGAGGCTGGAGTTTCCGAAGATGGAGATCCACAGCACGATGAAGATGAACGGAACGGTCATGGTGCCCAGGACGAACTGCCTGATGGTGCGGCCACGGGAGATCCGGGCCAGGAACAAGCCAACGAACGGGGCCCAGGCGATCCACCACGCCCAAAAGAACAGGGTCCAGGCGTTCATCCAGTCGGTGGGACGGTCATAGGCGAAGGTATCCAAAGTCATGCCCGGGAACCGGCTCATGACGTCGCCGACGTTCTGGACGATCCCGTCCAGCAGGAAGCTGGTCTTCCCGGTTACCAGCACGAACAGCATCAGCGCCACCGCCAGGATGACGTTCAGTTCCGAGAGCCGCCGGATGCCCTTTTCGACGCCGGACACCACGGAGACCGTTGCCATCACCACGGACAGCACGATCAGCCCGATCTGCACGGCCAGGTTCTCCGGAATGCCGAACATGAAGTTCAGCCCGTAGTTCAACTGGACGACGCCGATACCCAGGGATGTGGCGATGCCGAAGATAGTGCCGAGCAGGGCGGCGATATCCACCGCGTGCCCCATGGGCCCCTCGATCTTCTTGCCGAAGATGGGGTAGAGCGCGGAGCGGATGCTCAGCGGCAGGTTGTGGCGGTAGGAGAAGTAGCCCAGGGCGAGCCCCATCAGGGCGTACAGGGCCCAGCCGGTGATGCCGTAGTGGAACAGGGTCCACACCAGCGCCTGGCGGGCGGCTTCCGCGGTACCCCCTTCGCCCTGCGGCGGGGCAAGGTACTGGCTGACGGGTTCGGACACGGAAAAGAACATCAGGTCGATGCCGATGCCTGCCGCGAACAGCATGGCCGCCCAGGTGAACATCCCGAACTGTGGCTTGGAGTGGTCCGGCCCGAGCTTGGTCTTGCCCACCCGGGACAGCGCGGCGACCAGGACGAAGATGACCACGGCGGTGACGATCAGGAAGTAGTACCAGCCCATGTTGGTGGACACCCAGCCCACCATGGACCCGATGACGGCGTCGGCGTTGTCCTTGGCAAGAATCGCCCAGAGCGCGATGCCCACCACGCCGATGGCGGAGCCGAGGAAGACAGTTTTGTTGACCCGGGTCCTGGCCTCCGGGCTGCCTGTTCCGTGGCCGGTTCCGGCCATTGCCGGCGGCTTCTGTTCCGATGTTTCACGCCCCGCGGTGCCCACGGGGGGTGCTGCTTTTTGGCTCATTGGATCCCATTTCAGTTTTGAGGCTGCGGTCCGGACGCCGGTTCCACGTGCTTGGTACTGACTGGGGAAAAGCACTCGGCCGGCGTCGCAAAGAGTCTGGCTTGACTTCCGACGCTAACAACCGGAACTGCAGAAGGCCCACTTTTATGAATCTCCTCACGGCGGATGCAGCCGCAGGTCACACCGGGTTTTGGGTCCGGCAAGGGCGGGAAGAAAGCGGTCCGCAGCCGTGTTGCACGCAGTGGGTACCGGTCAGCCGGCCGTACCACGTCCATGCCAAGGAGCCTCATGCCTGCCATCGTCCACTTCGAAGTCCGGATCGACCCCGCCCGCCGCAACGACGCCGCAAAGTACTTGTCCGAAACGCTCGCGGCCACCCGCGCGTGGCCTGGTAACCAGGGCATCGAGGCGCTGGTGGATGACGCGGACCCCTGCCACATCCTGGTCGTGGAAACCTGGGCCACCACGCAGGACCACGACGACTACGCCGCCTGGCGCACTACACCCGAAGGAAAAAACACGCTGCACGAAATCCTGGCCGGCCCGCCGTGCAAGCAGGTCTACTCCACTGCCTTGCCGCTGGGCCTGTAGCCCGTCCCTAGACTGAAGCCATGGACTCACTTCTCTACGACCTGCCGGCCATCACCATCCGCAGTATCTCCGTCAGCGCAATGGACAACAATGTGTACCTGCTGACCGCCAAGGAAAGCGGCGCGCAGCTGCTCATTGACGCCGCTGACGACCTTCCGGCCATCCGGCAGTTGCTCGCGGACGGCGCCGCGGACACAGCCGCGGCTCCGCGGCTGGCCCTGATCGCCACCACGCACCAGCACTGGGACCACGTGCGGGCGCTGAAGGAACTGGTGGACGCCACCGGGGCCAGGACAGCGGCGGGAGCGGACGACGCCGATGCGTTGCCGGTTCCGGTGGACGTCCGGCTAAGCCACGGGGACGTGGGGAATTTCGACGGCTTCGACGTCACCGCCGTGCACCTGCGCGGCCACACGCCGGGCTCGATCGCCTTTGTGTACCAGGACCCGGAAGGACCGGCGCACATCTTCTCAGGCGACTCGCTGTTCCCCGGCGGGGTGGGCAACACGGAGAAGGACCCGGAACGGTTCGCCCAGCTCCTGTCCGACGTCACGGAGCGGTTGTTCGACGCCTACCCGGACTCCGCCGTCGTGCACCCCGGCCACGGCAAGCCGACCACGCTCGGTGCAGAACGTCCGCACCTGGACGAATGGCGCGTCCGAGGCTGGTAAAACCAGGCGGCTATTTGGGTTAAAACACAGCGGTGGTTGAGCCTGTCGAAACCGACAAGCTCAACCACCGCTGTGGTTAAGGCGCGTTTCTAGCGTCCGCGGCGCTCGTTCGACGCCGGAGCCGACGCGCGGCGGGGGCCGCTGCGGGCGGGACGGCCCGAGCCGCCGTTGCCACCGCTGCCGGAGCCGTAGGATCCGCCTGAGGTTCCGCCGGTGTTGGAGGACCAGACGGCCTTGCTGCCGCCGGTGCCTGAAGAACGCTGGCCGGAGGCACCTGCCGCTGCACGCTGGCCGGTTGCCGGGCGCCCGCTGCGCTGGCCCCCGCCGGACGCGGGGCGTCCGCCTGAGGCCGGGCGGCCGGAGCCGCCGCGCGGGGCATCACTGCGGGTGATCCGGGAATCCCCGCGGCCCTCCGCTGCACGGCCGTCGGAACCGCGGCCGGCCGATGAGCGGCCACCTGCTGCGGGAACGTCGTTGCGGTGGGTTGAGGCGGTGCCGCGGCCGCGGGCATTGCGGCGGGCAGCCGCAGCTGCCACAGCGCGGTCCTCGTTCTGCTCCGCGTTCCGGTCGAAGGCGGCGCGGGCTTCGGTCCGGCCTTCGAAGGCTGCTGCGCGGCGCTCAGCACGGGGGGCGTCACTGCGGGCGGGCTCGGCCGAAACCTTGCCGCGTCCGCCGCGGCCACCACGGCCACCGGCGCTCGGCGCAGCCTGGCGGCGTGCACGCTTGCGCTCGGCGTTGGCACCGGTGGAGGTGCCGGCACCCTGCTTGGGGGCCTTGGCCGCCAGCAGTGCGGCGCGGGTGCGGGGATCGACCTTTTCGGCAATGTCGCCCACGAGTTCCGCCACGATCGGCGAGCTGGCGGTGACGCGTTCAAAGCTGACGTCAACGCCGGCGGCCTTCATGAGCTTCTTCACGTCGGACTGCTGCTCCGGCAGGGTCAGCGTGACCACAGTGCCGTCGGAGCCGGCGCGCGCGGTGCGGCCGGAACGGTGCAGGTACGCCTTGTGCTCGGTGGGCGGATCCACGTGGATCACCAGCTCGACGTCATCGACGTGCACACCGCGGGCGGCGACGTCGGTGGCCACCAGGACGCGGACGTCGCCGTTGGAGAACTCGGCGAGGTTGCGGTCACGGGCATTCTGCGACAGGTTGCCGTGCAGGTCCACGGCGGGGATCCCGGCGTCGGTAAGGGTCTTGGCCAGCTTGCGGGCGTGGTGCTTGGTCCGCATGAACAGGACGCGGCGGCCGGCACCCGAAGCGAGCTCAACGATCAGCTGCTTCTTGACGGTCTGGTCGTTGACCACCAGCACGTGGTGCTCCATGGTGGTCACCGCGGCCTGCGGGTCGTCCACCGAGTGGGTGAGCGGGTTGGACAGGTAGCGCTGGACGATCTTGTCCACGCCGTTGTCCAGGGTGGCGGAGAAGAGCAGGCGCTGACCCTGGCTGGGGGTCATGTCCATGAGCTTCTTGACCACGGGCAGGAAGCCGAGGTCGGCCATGTGGTCGGCCTCGTCCAGGACCGTGATCTCCACGCCTTCGAGGGTGAGGATGCGCTGGCGGATCAGGTCCTCCAGGCGGCCGGGGCAGGCGATGACGATGTCGACACCGGCGCGCAGCGCCTTCTCCTGCCGGGCCTGGGAGATGCCGCCGTAGATCACGGTGGTGTTCAAACCGGCGGCCTTGGCCAGCGGCTCGATGGTGGCGTTGATCTGGGTCGCCAGTTCACGGGTAGGTGCCAGGACCAGGCCCATGGGGCGCCCGGGCTTGCGGAAGTACTTGGCTTCCCGCTCAGCGAGTCTTGCTACAAGCGGGATAGCGAAAGCAATGGTTTTACCGGATCCGGTCCGGCCACGGCCAAGGACGTCACGGCCGGACAAGGTGTCCGGGAGGGTCTTCACCTGGATGGGGAACGGTTCAACGATTCCCTGCGCGGTGAGGGTGTCTGCAAGGGCCTTGGGAGTACCGAGGGCAGCAAAAGTAGTCATGTAGTTTTTTACGGTCTTTCTGGCGGTATCCGGGCGGATATCGGCCCCCGGTGCCGGTTGGCCCAGGGGTTTCGCCGAAGAAAAGTCAGGTGATCAACCGGGCGCTGCACATAGGGACAGCCGGCCGGGACCAAATGGAACGCGTTCATCGACGCAGGATGTGCCTCTCACATGAAGAAAGCCCACTCCCTGGAAGGAACTCCAGATCCGGAGCAGGCGGCATCACTGCACATCAAGTTCCTCCAGTCTAGCATCCCGAGGCCGGGCGGCCGTCCGCGGCGTTGCCAACGGGGTCATGGCGGGGCAGTGTTGGAGCATGAGTGAACACCCGGGGCAGGGCCAAGACACGCACCAGGAGGAAGCGCACCGGCAGCACGCGCACGACGCCGGCGGGTCGCCGGAAGCGGGCAGCGGCGTCGACCCCGGGGCGGTCTGGGACGAGCGGTACCGGAGCAAAGCCCGGCTCTGGAGCGGAAAGCCGAACCCCCAACTGGTCCATGAGGCCGGCGGCCTGCGCCCCGGCAAGGCACTGGAACTCGGGTGCGGCGAGGGCGCCGACGCCATCTGGCTTGCCCGGCAAGGCTGGTCCGTCACCGCCGTCGATGTTTCCGCCGTGGCGCTGGAACGGGCCCACTCGCACGAACTGGCCGAGCTGGCACGCGAAAGCGTGAACACATCCAGCGGGGACATCCGCAGCCGGATCACGTGGCAGCAAGCGGACCTCACGACGTGGCAGCCCGAGGGTTCCTACGACCTCGTGACCTCACAGTTCCTGCACTCGCAGGAACTCGACTGGCGGGTCCCGCTGCGGGCAGCCGCCGCTGCCGTCAAGCCCGGCGGGACCCTGCTGGTGGTGGGCCACCACCCGGACCGGCTGCCGCCATGGGGCAACGACCACCACCAGCACCTGGACATGTTCTACACCGGAGACCAGCTGGTCCGTGAACTGGACTTGGACGGCCCCGGCTGGCAGCTGGAAGTCCTCACCAGCCGGGCGCGCCCTGTCACCGGGCCGGACGGGCAGGAGGCGACCATTGCCGACGTCGTCCTGCGCGCCACCCGCCTTCCCTAGCCCGCCGGACCCTGCCTGCCGGTGACCCGCGGCGCCACCAGCACCGCGGCCAGCCCGAGGGCCGCGGTGAAGGCGAAGACGCCGGCAAAGGACTGGACCACCGTGGTAAATGCCGCGAAGACTATCCCGGTGGCGGCGAGTGAAAGAGCCCCGCCCAGCGAGTCGGCGATTGACATGGCGGAGCTGTTGAAGCCCTCGTTGTCCTTGCTGGACAGTGCCAGTGTCATCACGCTCAGCCGGGGGTAGAGCAGGCCCATCCCGCCGCCGGCCAGCACCCACCCGGCGATGGCGACGGCGGCCGGCCAGTGCAGTCCCGCCGTGGCCAGGGCCAGGAGGATGGCAGCGAGCACCATCGACGAGCCCACCCGCACAGCCCTCCGGTGCTCCAGCCGCGGGCCCATGCGGCCCTGGACCGCCGCGGCACCGGCCCACGCCAGCGCTCCGCCGGTGAGGGTGACGCCCGCCAAGGTGGGCGGGAAGCCGAACTGGTCGATCAGCAGGTAGGGAAGGTAGACCTCCGCCCCGAAGAAGGCCGCCGAAGCGAGTCCGCGGGACAGGATCACGCTGGGCAGTCCCCGCCGTGCCCTAAGGGTCCCGGCGGGCACCAGTGGCCGGACCGCTGCCAGGGCAAGGACGACGGCGGCAACGGCCAGGAGTGCCTTGGCGGGCGGGAAGGCGGGGATGCTGAGGCCGGCGGAGAGGTTGAGCCCCAGGACGGCAAGGGCGGCCAGCGCCGCCCAGCCGAGCCGGGCCGGAGCCCACGGCGGGAGGTTTCCTTCCGCTCCGCCGGCTGGTTCCGGCGGGTCCAGTCCGCGCAGGACCGGCACGATCATCGCGAGCGCCGGAATGACCAGCCCCACCACGCCCAGGAACACCCAGTGCCAGCTGAAGACCTGCGCCACCACACCGGCCGCGACGGGCCCCACGAGTGAGGGCACCACCCAGGCGGCCGAAAACGCCGCGAAAATCCGGGGATGCAGGGTGCCCGGGTAGAACCGCGCCACCAGGACGTAGAGGGCCACGGTGAGGGCGCCCCCGCCGAAGCCCTGGACCAGGCGGCCCGAGACCAGCATGGGCATGGAAACCGAGGTGCCCGCGACCAGCAGGCCGGCCACGAACAGCGCTACGGAGGCATACAGCGGCAGGGCGGGCCCGCGCCTGTCGGACCAGTTGCCGGCGCCCACCATGCCGATGACACCGGTGGCCAGGGGCCCTGCGAAGGCCAGCGCATAGAGGTTTCCGCCGTTCAGTTCCCTGCTGACCAGCGGCATGATGGTGGTTACGGCGAGGGATTCGAAGGCGGCCAGGAACACCAGGGCGCAGGTGCCCACTGTCACCCAGAAATACGGTGGCCGGAAGATTCCGGTGGCATGGTGGACGGCCGGAAGCGTGGGGTCCTGCATTACGTTTCCTCGCCCACATACCGGTTCCGGCCGGAGCGGTAGCCGAAGACGGCCGCGAGCAGGCCCACCACCGTGAACAGGACGCCGGCGGGAACGAAGGACCCGGTGGCCTGGTGGAGTTGACCCACCAGGAGCGTTCCGGTGGAACCCACCCCGTAGCCAACGCCCTGCATCATGCCCGAGAGGTGCGCGGCGGTGTGCCCGTCCCGGGTCCGGAGCATGATCAGGGTCAGCGCACAGGCGGTCAGGCTTCCCTGGCCCAGGCCCAGCAGCCCCGCCCAGACCCAGACCAGATCCAGCGGGCCCACAATGCTCAGCACGAACCCGCTCCCGGTCATCAACGCCACCACGGTATTGATGGCCCGCTGGTCGCGGAACCGCGCGGCCAGGGCAGGGGCGAACAGGGACCCCAGCATCTGCAGCACGATGCACACGGCAACGATCAACCCAGCCGTGGCCCCGTCAACGCCTCTTTCCCGGAGGATGGGCGCCAGCCACGCAAAACCGCTGAAGGACATCATGGCCTGCAGCACCATGAAGATGGTCACCTGCCACGCCACCGGCGACCGCCACACGTTCACCCCGTCCCTGACCACCTGGTGCCGGACCGTCCCCTGCCGCACGGCAACGGGCAGGAACAGCAGGAGCACGACGGCGGCCGGCACCGCCCAGACCCACAGCGCCCTGGTCCACTCCCCCGTCGCCGTGTACACCGGGTAGGTGAACCCGGCCCCGAGCGCCGCGGACGCGCAGATGGCGGTGGTGTACAGGCCGCCCATGAGGCCCAGGCGGTGCGGGAAGTCCCGCTTCACCAGGCCCGGCAGGAGCACGTTGCACAACGCGATCGCCGCACCGCACGCCGCAGTGCCGGCCAGGAGCGCAGGCAAATGCCCGGCCCCACCCATCCCAGCCCCGGCATCCACAGGCCGCAACAACAAGCCCGCCGTCAGCAAGGCCATGGCCCCCAACAGCACCCGCTCAGCACCAAACCGGCGCGCCAAAACCGGGGCCACCGGGGCAAAGAGACCCAGCAACGTCACCGGAACCGTGGTTAACACCACCACGGACCAGCCAGGCAGCCCCGCCTGCGCGGTCACCTCGGGAAGGACGGCGGAGAGGCTGGAAAAGACGCTGCGGAGGTTCAGGCCGATCAGGACCAGGCATACACCCAGATAGGCAAGGGCACGGCGGCCGCCCACCCGGGTGGGCCCCGGCGCGGGAAGTTCGTCAACCTCCGCGTCCACCAAAGTACCCGGATCCACCAGGCTGCTGCCCGTCCTGGGACGTCTTTGGCTTTCTTCGGAGACAGCCCCTCGCCGTTGCTTCCTTGCGTCGGCATTCGTTGCGTCCGTCATCCGCCCATTCTTGCAGGAGCGCGCTGCGCCGGGAGTTATCCACCTGCGGGGGCACCGCTGAGGCGGTTGCCGTCGAAGGCCGCCGGGCTGCCCGAAGGATGCCCTGACCGCCGTTCTCTTCGCGGCGCTATTCTGGAAGGGATGAGCGAATCCCCTGAAAACCCCCAGCAGCCGCATGTCCCCAGGCCCGTCACGCCCGGAACCCAAGCCTCCTTCGGTACCTACGGCGGCCGGCCGGTGAGTTTCGTGCGCCGCGGCACCCGGTTGCAGGGCCGCCGCCAGGCCGCCTGGGCCGAGCATGCGGAGCGGTGGGCCGTGGACGTTCCCCGGCACGTGGCCAACACCTCGGTCCACCCCGACTACACCTTCGACGCAGCGGCCGAGTTTGGCCGCGAGGCCCCGCTGGTCGTCGAGATCGGGTCCGGACTGGGCGATGCCATCTGCCACGCGGCAGAACAGAACCCGGACACGAACTTCCTGGCCGTCGAGGTCTACACGCCCGGGCTCGCCAACACCATCATCAAGATCAACAGCCGCGGCCTGACCAACGTCCGCGTGGTGGAGGCCAACGCCCCGGAGGTTTTGGCCACCATGCTTCCCGCAGGCTCCGTCAGCGAACTGTGGGTGTTCTTCCCGGACCCGTGGCACAAGTCGCGGCACCACAAGCGCCGCCTCATCCAGCCAGAGTTCGCCGCCCTGGCGGCAAAGGCGTTGAAACCAGGCGGCCTGTTCCGGATCGCCACCGACTGGTCCAATTACGCCATCCACGTCCGGGACGTCATGGCGGGCTCGGCGGACTTCGAAAACCTGCACACCGGCGAGCGCCGCGGACCTGAAAGCCCGCTCACCCAGGTGTGGCAGTCCGGCGTCGAATCACTGGTGGGCGGTGCACCGGTCAGGGAAGGACGGGCGCCCGTAAGCACCGGGCACACCGGCCCCAATGAAGGCGTGGACGAAACCGGCGGCTGGGCGCCACGGTTCGAAGGCAGGATCCGGACCAGCTTCGAGGCGAAGGCCCACGAGGCCGGCCGGCTGATCTTCGATCTTTGCTACCGCCGCCGCTGACACGCCGAACGGCAAGGCCCTCCCGGCTGCTGCGGCGCGGGCGCGTTATCCCACGTTGATGGCGGCCACGATCTCCTTGAGCATGTCCAGCCGGGGCTCCGCCTCAGCGCTCAGGTACGGCCAGATGACCACCACGCCGATGAACCGGCCGCCCTCCCACACGCCTACCGTGGCTGCCACCTTGGCCGCCCCTTCGGCGTCGTCATAACCCACCACCACGCCATACGCGGACTTGCCGGGGAGGTTCAGCTCGCCCTCGGCCAGCAGGGTGCCGCCGCGCTCCTCACGGTAGAAGTCGGACATCAGGTGGGCCCAGCCGTTGGCCTGCGGCGCATCCTGGACGGAGGTGTCGTCCTTGATCACGGTGACCAGGACGCCGCCCAGCAGGCCGTACTGCTCGCTGTTGGGCCCGGCGGTGGAGTCGTCCAGGACCTGGGTGTGCTCGGGGAAGTCTGCGGTGAAGCCCAGCGGGGATTCGATGTGCACTGACATGGTTTCAGAGCCTCTCGAGCTTGGTGTCGTTGGGGACTTTATAGTACGTGGAGACGTTGGTGGTGGCCTGGTTCTCGGTCTTCACTTCCACCTCGCCGAGCTTCACGTCGAACCCCGCCTCGTTGGTGGCGGTGACCACGGAGTTCACCTGGACGGTGGCGGAGCCGGCCTCGTACAACCTGGCGGCGTCCCGGGCAGCACCGGCCTCATTGCCGAGGGCAACGTTGCGAAGGTAGCTGTCGATGACGGGCCGGTTTTCCGGGGAGTAATCCACGTTGATCTTGACCGTTCCCTGGGTACCCGCGGTCACGGTCGAGTCGAACTTGGCGGCCTTCCCGTCCACGCCTTCGGTGACGCCCTGGGCCACGGTCCCGTCCATGGAGACGGACACCGAATCGATGTTGTTGCCCTTGTCCATATTGACCTGCAGGCCGCCCTTGCCGGAGGCCTCGAAGACACGGCCGTCCAGGTTGAGCTTGCCCTGTGCCGAGACCTCGCCGCTGGCCGTTGACGTTCCGTCCGTCAGGTTGCGCTCGTACGCGAGGTCGAGCTTCGCCGAGCCGGACGCCGGGCCGGATTCGCCCGAGGCCTCCAGCGAGAACGTTCCCTTGGCCTTGTCCGTCTGGCCGGTGGAGCCGTTGTCGTGGGCGGCATCGTTGATGGTGTCCAGGATGTAGCCGGGCGGGTTTCCGGCCACGTCCTTGATATCGCCGATGCTGTCCGGCGGCAGGTCCTTGTACATTTGCTCACGGGCCGCCATGGCTTCCTCCACGCTGGCGAACGTGTACTCACGGGATACTTCCCCGGTCAGGGTGGCTCCTGCCGTGCCGGTGGTGTCGTTCACGCCCAGGCCCATGTTTCCGTACACCTTCATGGTGGCGGAACCGTCGGCGTTCTCCACCACTTCGGTGCCCACTTCGGCGCCGCCGTGGACCCAGGCCACCCGGGCCTCGATGGAGGCCTTGCCCGTCTCCGAGTAGATCGGGATATCCGCCTTGGCAAGCTCCTGGAGGTGCTGCTTGGCCAACTGCTGGGCTGCGGCCGGGATGCCGCCGTCCATGCGCATCAGGTCCTCGGCGAAGGGCCCGTCGCTGCCTTCGCCTTCTATCAGGTATTTGCGGTCTGCCGCTGACAGGCTGTCCCACCACTTGGCCTGCTCTTCCGGGCTGGCGTTGACCATGCGCTCCAGCCCGGCTTCGAGTTCCTGGCGGTGCTCGGCTGCCGCCCTGGCCGCCTCGGCCTTCTCCTTCAGCCACTCCCGGGCCTGGGCGGCCAGCGAGGTCAGCCGGTCCCAGGTGCTGGTCCCGGAACCGCCGGAACCCGCGGTGGAGGCTTTTTCCTGCTCGTCGGCCTGCCGCATCAGGACCTTTGAGTTCTCCCGCAGGCTGGCCACCACCTTGTCCAGGCTGGGCCGGTGGCTTCCGCTCCACTCCTGGCGGAAGCGGTCACCGTCCCGTCCCTTCCACGGAGCGGACTGGATCTGGCTGTGCAGGGTGCCGGCCCGGCTGCTCAAAAGAGACGCCGCCTGGTCCGCTGCCTTGGCCAGAGCCCGCAACTGGCTGACGTCAGCGCCGTAAAAAGTCATGGTTTCCCCCGGAAAGTGTGCAGTGCGTGTGAATCGCTGGTCCTTATGGTTGCACAGGTGGCCGGGCCCGGCGATGGGGATCCCTCCCCATCCCCGTACTCGGGAGCAACGGCTGGGCCGTGCGGCGGCCGGCGGACGCTTGCGGGGCCGGCTGTTCCGGACCGGGCCGGCGTGGCACGATTGCCCTTGTAAGAAGGGCACGCACACCAGCGCACCACCGCGCTTGGCCAAAGGAACGACGATCAAAAAAGAATTGCAGCAGGCCGTTGACAAGGCCGAAGACGTCACGAATTCGCGTGTCCTGGAAATTCTTGCCCGGCTGGGTTTCGCGGTCAGCGGCATCCTGCACCTGCTGGTGGGGGCGATTGCCATCCGGCTCGCCGTGGGCGGTACCGGCAGCGCCGATTTCAGTGGGGCCGTGGCCGAGTTGGCCACCATGCCCGTTGGCCCCTTCCTGCTGTGGGGCAGCTTCGCCGCGTGCGCCGCCCTGTCGTTGTGGCAGACCAGCGATGCGATCTTCGACTTCAACCACCAGCCCACCAAGACCAAAGCGAAGAACAAGGCCAAAGCCGTCCTGCAGGCCATCGTCTACGCCGTGCTGGCCCTGACGTTGTGGCACTTCGTCACCGGCACCGGCTCCGGCGGCGACAACCGCAAGGCCACCAGCGACTTCACCGTTTCCATGATGGTGGCGCCCGGCGGTGTGGCGTTGCTGGTGCTGATCGGCGTGGCGGTGGCGGTCACGGGCGTGGTGTACGGCATCAGGGGACCCAAGAAGTCCTTCCAGAAACAGCTGCGGATGCCCGCTCCCGGCCCGGCCAGGACGGCGGTCACCGCGTTGGGTGTGACCGGCTACCTGGCGAAGGGAACGGTGCTGCTGCTCGCCGGCCTGCTGATCGTCGTGGCCACCGTGAAACAGCACCCGGAGGACTCCACGGGCCTCGATGGTGGCCTGCGCGCCCTCCGCGACCAGCCTCTGGGTCCGTACCTCCTCGCCGCGGTGGGGGCGGGCCTGATTTGCTACGGCGCGTACATGGTAATGCGCGCCCGGATGGCAAAAATGAGCAAGTAAACGGCGGTGCGGGTGGCTAGGGTTGGGGCATGCCCCAGGTACGAGCCGAACGTTTCATCCGCATCGACCCGGATACTGCCTTTGCCTTCTCCCAAACCACCGGGACCTTCCGGCTGAAGTGGGATCCCTTCATTTCCGCGCAGGGGTTCCTGGACGGCGCCCGGGCTCCCGGAAAAGGCGTCCGGACCCGCACAAGGTCGCGGCTGGGCCTGTCCATGGTCAGCCAGTATGTCTCGTTCGCGCCGCCGCGCAGCGTCGGGATGACCATGGTGTCCGGTCCGTGGTTCTTCGATAATTTCGGCGGCGGCTGGCGCTTCACCGCGGACGACGGCGGCACACGGGCGGTCTGGAAGTACACCTTTTCCTGCCGGCCGGCCGTCCTCCGGGCAGCAATGGAGCGGATCGGCAGCCGGCTGCTCGGGTACGAGATCGAACGGCGGATCGAGGCTTTCGCCCGCGCCTGCGAGGACGAGGCGCTGGTGGCAGAGTTCCGGGCGATGAACGCCGGGCAGGGTGGGCCTACGGAACCGTAATCACCGCCACCGCGTGCTGGGCGCCGTCGCGCAGTTCCACGCTGGAGATGCTGGCCAGCTGGATGGGCGTTGCCCCGGTGACCTTGACCTTCCCCGTGGGGGTGGCCGACCAGGCGCAGGCACGGTCCTCGCCCCCGGCGCGGTCGCGGACCCACAGCGAAAGCGTCCCGTCCGCGGGCAAGCTGCTGCCGCTCACGGCGAGCTCGGTCCCCCAGGCTTTGCGCGCCATGTCGATGTGGACCTGCAGCCCGTCCCCGGAAGCCACGGAGTAAGTGGCATCCGGCTGCGGCGGCCTGACCAGCAAGGGCCCCACCGCAAGGCCCACTGCCAGGCACGCGGCCGCAACGGCGCCCGCCAAAGCCACCCACCGCCGTCGTACATTCCGACGCCGGCGGGACAGTTCCTCGAAAAGGCGGGCGGGAACGTTGCTTCCGGCATCCTCGCGCCCACCGGGTACCGCGGTGAGCGCCAGGGCGTCAGGGACGGGAAGGGCGTCCAGGAGCACAGGCACCTTTTCCAGCGATGCCAGCTCCTTGCGGCAGGCAGCGCAGTCCTGGAGGTGGCTTTCGAAGACGGCGACATCCTGGGGATCGAGCCCGCCCAGGACGTAGGCGCCGAGCAGGTGGTGCGGGTTGGCGCTCACCGTTCCACCCCCATCTCGTCCAGGATGGTGCGCAGGGCCCGGAGCCCGTAGTACGCGCGGGACTTGACCGTGCCGCTGGGGATATTGAGCTGGGCGGCCGCCTCGTTGACCGTGAACCGGCGGTAGTGCAGGGCCACCAGGACCTCACGGTGTTCCTTGCTCAGCCTCAACAGCGCTTCCTCCATCAACACTCTGTTAAGCATGTCGTCGACGCGTCCCACCACCTCGACGGGATCTGCGAGGCCGCTTCCGAGGGCCTCAGCCGGCCGGCGTTGGCTCCGGCGATAGTTGTCGATCATGACGTTCCTGGCTGTGCGGTACAGGTAGCTGCGGAAGCTGCCGTTGATGTCCGGGGCGTGCTGCCAGACGCGGAGCACAGTTTCCTGGACCACGTCCTCCGCCAGCTGCGGATCCCGGATTGCGCTGAGCACGAAGCGGCGCAGGGCGCTGCCGTGTTCGCGGTAGATTGCCTCCACCACGCCGTCATCGAGCGGCATCCCACCCTCCCGTCACCTGGCTTGTCGCCGAAACCCTGCGCTTCCGGCTGTTACGACGCCCGCGGGGCGGAAAAGGTTCAATCGCGCGCAGCGTGTGAACCATTCTTCACCCGAAGGCGTCGTAGGGGTTAGCGTCCGGTGATCCGACGCCGGGCCCTACCAAGGAAAGAACCAGCCAAGGGAGCACACCATGAAGCACCATCTCGGGCCGGGCCTCGCCATCCTGGCCCTCGCCGCAGCCCTCAGCGGCTGCGGCAGCAGCTCCGGCACCGCGCCGGCTGCCACCAGCCCGGCAACAGGCACCGCGGCTTCCGCGTCCTCCGCCTCCTCGCCTTCGTCCTCCGCATCATCCTCGCCGGCCGGGGCCGCCGTCGAGCTTAAGACGGCGTCCTCCTCAGCCGCGGGCAGCATTGTGGTGGACGGAAAGGGAATGAGCCTCTACCTCTTCACGAAGGACACCAAGGATTCCGGCACCAGCGCGTGCACCAGCTCCTGCGCCGTCCAGTGGCCGCCGCTGACCACCACATCCGGGACGCCCACCGCGGAGGGGGTCACCGGCAAGCTGGGGACCATCACGGGCGCGGACGGAAAGAAGCAGGTGACCTTGAACGGCATGCCCCTGTACTACTTCGCCAAGGACACCAAACCCGGAGACACCCTCGGCCAGGGCGTCGGCGGCGTGTGGTTCCTGTCCGATCCGTCAGGTGCCATGGCCAAGGCGGCGGGGCAGGCCTACTGATTGGCCTTCGACGGCAGTCCGGCTTACTTCAGGGGAGCGTCTGTGGCTTTGCCGGGAAGCGGGACCCCGGTGGGGACGGGGACGGGGAGTTTCGGTGTCTGCTCCAGGCCCTTCCTGACGTCCCCGGGGACCTCCGTGGGCAGTGACGGCTCCGCCGGCACCCCGGCCGGCTTCGGGGCCGGGGACGCGGACGATCCGTGGCTGGGGGTGCTGCCCGGCCGCGAGGCAGCCGACGACGACGCCCCGCCGGCGGGTGCCGGAGCGGTTGCAGGTGCCGCTGGAACGGCCTCCGGGCTGGCGGCCGCGGGCCGGGTCGGCGCGGGGCCAGGCACCGGCACTTCCCCGCCCTTGGTGCCAGCGGGTGCGGCGGTGGAACCGGTCACGAAGGAGGTGACTGCCTGGTTCAGCTGGCTGAACGAATCACGGAATCCCTGGTCGGAGGCGGCGGCGACCGCGCCGCCGGCCGCGAGGGACGCGGCAACGGAGAGCGTGGTGAGCGTAATACGGCGCTTGGCCCTGCGGCGGGCGGCCAGTTCATCTGCCGGTTTGGCCGCAGGAAGCGCCGCCGTTGCCGGGGCCACGGCGTGAAGCACGGTGGTGGCCGGGGCGGCGGTTGCCGCGCCGGCCATCAGGGCGGCGATTCCGGCTGAAGGCTCCGGGGTCCCGGCTGCCAGCGAACGCAGGTCGAGCAGGGCGTCACGGAGCTGGCCGTCGTCGTCGAGGCCTGCCTCCAGCAGGAGTTCGTCAACCACCCCGTCGTTGCGGGGTCCTGCGGTGTCACTCATGATTCGCCTGGTTTCTCTTGAGCGTTTGGGCCTTAAGGTTCTGCAGGGCGCGGCGCTGGAGCTGCTTGATGGCTCCGGCGCTCTTGCCCATGATGGCGGCCACCTGTTCGATGGACAGGTCAGCCACGACGCGAAGGGCCAGGACCTCCTGGTGTTCTTCGCTGAGTCCTTCCAGCATGGCGGCGGCTCCGCCGGTCAGTTCAACGGCGTGGTCCTCCGCGGACGGGGTTGTCCGGCCGTCGTGCTGGGGGTCGTACGGTGTCAGCTGGGGGCGCCGCTCCAGCCGGCGGTAGTGGTCCACCATGCGGGCGTGGGCAATGGAAAAGATCAGCGACTTGGCGCCCTGCAGCCCGCCGGTGAGGTTGCCGATCCTGGGATAGAACGCCATGAAGACGTCCTGGGTGACGGCTTCGGGGTCATCAAGTCCGCGTGCTTTGAGGTAGCCCTGCACCGGCCCCGCAAAGGTTCTGTAGGCAGCAGCGAACAACGCGGCCGGATCCGTTCCGGCTGCGTTGTCGAATATGTCGGCCTCTTCTTGGGCCAAAGTGTCTAGCACCAGCGGCTCCTCCATCCCGGGATCCGGTTCGCGGCTTTCCCGGTTTGCGGTCTGGACTGCCAGTTTCCGTGGTCTTCCGGCTGCCTTGTTGCGGGTGGTTCAGGGGTGCTGTCCCAAGCATGCGCACCCCGCCCGGGTGCCCGGACTGCGGCCGCAGCCGCAGTCCAGACTAGCCAACTGCCTTAGCGGACCGAAACTGAAGGGGCGTGGGCGGTGTTGCCACCCACTGCCGGAACGGCCGGAACGGCGGGCACGGTGGTGTTGCCTTCGGCGCCCGGAACAGCAGGGACAGCGGGCACGGCGGGCACGGACGGAACCGCGGGCTTTTCAGCCTCAACCGAGGCCGAACCCTTGGCTGCGGCAGCAGCCTTGGCGGCAACGTCGGCCTTGGCCACGACGTCAGCGCAGTAGCTCTTGATGTTCGCGTCACCCTTGGCGGCGATGGACAGCGAGGAGAACGCCGTCGAGGACGCGTTCAGTCCGCCATTGGCGAAGGCGGTGCAGAGGCCCAGGGCAGCCGGACCGGCAGCGTCTACAGCGGTCTTGGCGTCGGCGGAGGCGGTGGTGGTGGCGGAGACCTTTTCGTCTCCGGCCGCAGCGGTGCCGGTGGCCTTGGCACCGGCGTCCGCGGAAGCGTCAGCGGTCTTCAGGGCGTCGGAAACGGCGGCGGTGGCGGCGGGCGCCGGGGTGGCCTGGCCGTTGGCCGCGGCGTCGGCGCCGAGCTTGGGGGCCGGTGCGCCGAAGACTTCATGGGCCGTCTGCTGGGCCTGGGCGGGCAGGACGCCCGAGATGGCGGCGGCGCCGGTTCCGCCAACGGCCAGGGTTCCTGCAGCCAGGACTCCGGCGGCGACTTTGCTGGTGGCGAGCACGGTGAACACAGACATTTAACTTCTCCAAACCTAGACAACACGTCCGATTGGGCCCGGCGGGCGGACCCATCAGTGACTACATCGCCGGGGACGTGGCGGAGGTTACGGGTGTCTGCTTTTTTATTTCCGGCCTCCCCGGGTGGCCGCGCCGGGAACGGAGCGGCCACCCGCGCTGCTAGGCCTCCACCAGGTCTGCGTCCTCGAATTCCACGGCGGCCACGATCTCCTGGGTCTCGGGATTGATCATGAAAGCCTCGTCCTCCTCTTCCACCATGAGGAAGTCGCCGTTGTCGGTGCTGAAGTGCCACGCCAGGGTCTTTTCGCCGTCGTGAATGTAGTTGGGGTCGCCCATGGTGATCTTCGTGAGCTCGACGCCGGCAATGTCGCACAGTTCGCGGATGACCACTTCGAAGTCCGGCGCGTCCTCGAGGGCTTCGGCATCGGCTTGGGCGCGGCGTTCCGGCAGGTCCGGGATGTGCGCAACCAGGCCCTGGATGTATGGCCCCACCTCCTCGTCGTCGAGCACCACGAGGTCTGCCTGGCGGCGGAGCCAGCCGGCGTTGAGCGCCGTGATGTTCTCCTGCTCCAGCAGCTCCTCGAATTCGCCGTCCAGCTCCTCCATCCGGAGGACGGCGTCGGGGACATCGCCGCTGTCATCGACGCTGCCGTCGAGGTAGAGCTCCGTTTCCTCCCCGGACAGCGCGTCGTAGCATTCGACGGCGCGGTTGAACAGTTCCAGGTGCGCGGTGGCCCCCATGCCCGCCATGCCCTCGCGGATGAGCGTGTCCATGGCGGTGCGGTCGAGCGCCAGGAAGGCGTATTGCGCGAAGCCGCCTTCCAGCGCCTGCGTCAGGTAGAAATCGACGTAGTAGCTGCGGACAGCCACCGGCGCCATTTCCTCGGTGCGGAGCAGGGCCGTATGCATGGCGTCGATGACGGTGACGTTGGCCTGGACCGCTTCCTCATCGCTCGCTTCAATGCTGCTGCTGGTCAGGACGACGGGCTGGGGCGTGGTGATCATGGAATTCCTCGCTGCTGGGGTGGTGGTGCTCCGGACGCTGTTCACGCTACGGGGGCCAGTTCACGGCAGCATTGAGGAGGAAGTGAACGTCAAGCGAAGTTTTCGAGGCGGCCCAAGAAAGAGCGCGGGACATGGGCCTGCTGCCGGGAGAACTAAGATGGATCAGATAACCACCCACCGGACCCGGCTCCGCCGTGGCCTGCCGAAAGTAGCGCGCACCATGCCATCCCAACCGGACGAAAGTGCGGCACTGGCAATACAGACACCCGCCATCAACGACCGTTCCCTCGCGGCCGGGCTGGCGTATGCCATGGCCAGCAGGGTTTCGGGCATGTCGTTCGACGCCGGTACCGGGCTCATGCTGGGCAAGGTCCGGGGCGGCGCGGAAGTTCCGTATTCCACTACCGCCAAGCTGGTCCGCAAGGCGGGCGGCTGGAGCTGCACCGTTGGCGTCTGCAGCTGCCCCGTGCGCAAGGACTGCAAGCATGTGGCTGCCTTGCTCTTCGCGGCGGAGGACAACCCGGCCATCCGGATGCAGCTGTTGGCCCCGTCCACGGCCACGCAGGTCTCCCGCGCCCCCTCCGCGGCCCTCTCGGACTGGGAGCAGGCCCTCAGCCCGCTGATTTCCCAGCCCGGCGCCGCGCCTTCGACCAGCGGTGTTCCCCTGGCACTGCAGTTCGAGGTTGAAGAGCCGCCGCCGCATTTCTCCTACACCGGCCGCCGCGACCCGGTGCGCGGCGTGCGCCAGCTCAAGGTCCGGCCCGTCATCATGGGGGCCAAGGGCAAGTGGATCCGCGGGGACGTTTCGTGGAACACGCTGAGCTACCTGAACTTCCGGCGCGAATCGAACCACGCGCACGTGGAATGGATGCAGGAGTTCCTGGCCGGGCACTCGCCGTCCGCCAGCCGGATGCACAATTCTTCCGGCCTGTGGCTGGGCCTGAACTCCTATGCCGGGAAGAACCTGTGGGGCCTGCTTTCCGATGCCCGCAAGATCGGGCTGGCCCTGGTCCACTCGCGCGGCGCTGAGCCGGTCCGGGTCGCGGAGGACCCCGCCGCCGTCGGGCTTTCCCTGAGCAGGTTCGGGGCGCCGGCGGATCCCGGCGGCTCCGGAAATCCGGTGTCCGACGCCGGGCTGGAGTTGTCGCCCACCATCACCGTGGCGGGGGAAGAGGTTGATCCGGCAGCGGTAGGCACCATCGGCCGGCCCGCGCACGGCCTTTTTTTCACCTCCGGTGAGGCCGCACTGCCGGGCGTCCCGGATCCGGACGGCGCCATAACGCTGGCGCCGCTGGAGAACGGGCTGAGCGAAGAGCTCCTGGCATTCGTCACGGCCGGCAGCACCCTCCACATTCCCGCCAAGGATGAATCGCGGTTCCTCACGGGTTTCTACCCGAAACTCAAGCAGGCTGCCCGGGTCACGGCGCGGGACGAGTCCGTGGAGCTCCCCGAGCTGGCCGTCCCCACCCTGTCCCTGCTGGCCAATTACGGGGCGGACCACCGGGTGCGGCTGCACTGGGAGTGGCACTACCGCACCGGAAAACTGGTCACGGCGCAGCCCCTGTGGCGGCACCCCGGCGATCAGGGTTACCGGGACGACACCGCCGAGTCCCGCATCCTGGAAGGAATCGGCCAACCCTGGGACACCGTGGCCGCCCTGGGCGAGTCCGCCACCGGCGGCTGGGGCACTCCGCGCCTGGCGGCGTCGGTGGAACTCAAGGGCCTGGATACGCTGGCGTTCACCGAAGAGGTGCTGCCCAGGCTGCGGGAAGCCCCGGACGTGGACGTGGAAACCGTGGGCGAGATCGCCGACTACCGCGAAGCGGAGGAGGCACCGGTGGTGTCGATCTCCACCAAGGCCACCGAACAGCGGGACTGGTTCGACCTCGGCATCCAGATCTCCCTGGAAGGCCAGCCCGTCTCCTTCGCAGCCGTGTTCTCCGCGCTCGCCTCCGGACAGACCAAGATGCTGCTGCCCAGCGGCGCCTACTTCTCGCTCGACCTGCCGGAACTGCACCAGCTGCGGGCACTGATCGAGGAGGCCCGTTCGCTGCAGGACAACAAGGATGCGCCGCTGCAGATCAGCCGCTTCCAGGCAGGGCTCTGGGACGAACTGGCGCAGCTGGGCATCGTGGACCAGCAGGCCGCCGCCTGGCGCTCGGCCGTGGGCGGGCTCCTGGAGGGCGGGGTGGACGGTTTGCCGCTGCCGGCGTCCCTGAACGCCGAGCTGCGCCCCTACCAGCTGGAAGGCTACAACTGGCTCAGCTTCCTGTACAAGCACGGGCTGGGAGGCGTCCTGGCCGACGATATGGGCTTGGGCAAGACCGTGCAGGCGCTGGCACTGATGTGCGCTGCCAAGGACCATGGGCTTGCGTCCGGGGAGCAGCCGTCCGGAGACCGGCACGACGGCGGAGCTGCCGCCGGCCCTGGAACCCAACCCGCCGGCGTCGCGCCCTTCCTGGTGGTGGCACCCACTAGCGTGGTGGGCAACTGGGCGCTCGAAGCCGCCCGCTTCGCGCCCGGCCTGACCGTGCGCACGGTGGGCGAGACGTTCGGGAAGAGCGGCCAGGACGTGGCCGAGGCCCTGGGCGGGGCCGACGTCGTCATCACCTCCTACGCCTTGTTCCGCATCGACTACGAGGCCTACGCCTCCCGGTCCTGGGCAGGGCTGGTCCTGGACGAGGCGCAGTTCGTGAAGAACCACCAGTCCAAGGCCTACCAGTGCGCCCGGAAGCTGCCGGCGGTCTTCAAGCTGGCCATCACCGGCACCCCGCTGGAGAACAACCTGATGGAGTTCTGGGCGTTGACGTCCATCGTGGCGCCCGGCCTGTTCTCCAGCCCCAAGCGCTTCGCGGAGTACTACCAGAAGCCGGTGGAAAAGAACGGCGACAAAGCGCAGCTGGAGAAGCTCCGGCGGCGGGTCCGGCCGCTGATGATGCGGCGCACCAAGGACCAGGTGATCAAGGACCTGCCGCCCAAGCAGGAACAGATCCTGGAAGTGGTGCTGAACCCGAGGCACCAGAAGGTCTACCAGACGCACCTGCAGCGCGAGCGGCAGAAGATCCTGGGGCTGATCGAGGACGTCAACAAGAACAGGTTCACCATCTTCCAGTCGCTGACGCTGCTGCGGCAGCTCAGCCTGGACGTCTCACTGGTGGATCCTGCCTTGTCCGCGGTGCGGTCCTCGAAGCTGGATGTCCTCTTCGAGCAGCTCGAGGACCTCGTGGCCGAGGGGCACCGGGCCCTGATCTTCAGCCAGTTCACCGGATTCCTGGGCAAGGTCCGGGAGCGGCTGGACGAGGAAGGGATCGAGTACTGCTACCTCGATGGCGGCACCCGGAACCGCGCCGACGTGGTCAGCGAATTCAAGAACGGCAGCGCGCCGGTGTTCCTGATTTCGCTCAAGGCCGGCGGATTCGGGCTCAACCTCACCGAGGCCGACTACGTCTTCCTCCTCGATCCCTGGTGGAACCCTGCCTCGGAGGCGCAGGCCGTGGACCGGACCCACCGGATCGGGCAGGCGCGGAACGTGATGGTGTACCGGCTGGTGGCCAAGGACACCATCGAGGAGAAGGTCATGGCGCTGAAGACCCGGAAGTCCCAGCTGTTCGCCGACGTCATGGAGGGCGATGCCCTGGCCGGCGGCGCCATCACGGCGGAGGACCTGGCGGGGTTGTTCAAGGAGTAGCACCCGGTTTTGACGCATATGATGGACTCCACCACAAAACTACAACGTTGGAGAAGACTGTGCACCAGCAGCCGGCCGCCCAGGAAACCGTTGCCCTGACAGCACCGCCCCTGCGCGCGGACGCCTTCACCCTCCCGTACCGGGATCCGGTATGGGATGGACCCACGGACCCCATCCTCGTGGCCGACCACCTCAACGGTGAGTGGGTCCTCCTCTACACCCAGCGGCGCGCCACAGCGCCCGGGCTGACAGGCGTCGAGTGGGTTCATGGGACCGGCATCGGCGCTGCGAGGTCGTCCGACGGCGGCGCCACCTGGCGCTACCAGGGCACCGTTGAGGGACTCATCCCGCCCGGAACGGAACCACCGGCAACCCTCTGGGCTCCCGACGTCGTCCGCATCGGCAAACGGTGGATCATGTACCTGACGGTGCTGGGCGGGCGGCGGACGGACTGGAGCGGGAAAGCTGAAATCGTGCAGTTCGCCAGCCATGACCTGGCGAAGTGGGAGTACCTGGGCGCTGTGGACCTGGATTCACCGCGGGTCATTGACGCCGCCGTCGCCGGGTGCGGGGACGGCCGGTACCGGCTTTGGTACAAGGACGAAACCCGCGGCTCCAATACCTTCAGCGCGGTCAGCGACACCCCGGATGATCCGTCGTCGTGGGTCCTTGAAGGGGTGGCCATCCCGGGGCGGCCGCACGAAGGCCCCAAGGTCTTCGTGCTGGGCGGCTGGTACTGGATGATCGTGGACGAATGGCGCGGCCAGGCGGTGTACCGCTCGGTGGACGGCACCGGAAACTGGACCCGGCAGGAGCACCTGGGCGGGCTGATCCTCACGGCGCCGGAGTCCTGGGACGGACGGCCCGTCGTCGGACGCCACGCGGATGTGGTGCCGCTTGGCGGGGACCCGGGCGACGGCGGCGCGGAGCGGGCGCTGCTGGTCTACTTCACGCATCCCTGCTGGGACGGTGAGGACATCGGCACCATGTCGCCGGACCCGCGGACGCGCCTCAGCCACGTCCGTGCCGCGGTGCTCGAAGTGCGCGGCGGCATCCTGGCCTGCACGGAACAGTAGGCACGCCGAAGGGCCAAACCCTGGAACTATAAGCCGGCGGTTGCCGGCACCGGTCCAAGGTTTGGCCCTGACTCGTGCGCTGGGACCCGCGACGCGGAAGCGTCCACCGGGCGCCGCCCCCAGCAGGCGGGCGCCCGGCGCGTTGCGGCGGTTACACCCGCTGCGGCGAGCCCAGTTCCACCGGGTCCTCATCCGTAAGGTAGGCGAGCTCGGAGTGGGCTGCGAGGTCGATGCCGCGCAATTCGTCCTCGGGCTTGATGCGCAGGCCCCCCATGGCCTTGTCCAGGATCTTGGCCAGGAGCCAGGTGATCCCGAAGGAGTAGGCCAGGACGCTGACGGTCGCGATCGCCTGGACGCCGAGCAGGTCGAAGCCGCCGCCGTAGAACAGGCCGCTGACGCCGTTCGGGGCCTTGTCGGTGGCGAAAAGGCCGATCAGCAGGGTGCCCAGGATGCCGCCGACCAGGTGGACGCCCACGACGTCGAGCGAATCGTCGAAGCCGAGGCGGAACTTCCATTCGATGGCCAGCGAGCAGACGGCCCCGGCGATGGCGCCGATGGCCAGGGCGCCCAGCGGGCTGACGGCGCCACAGGCCGGGGTGATGGCCACCAGCGCGGCGATCAGGCCCGAGGCGGCGCCCATGCTGGTGGCGGCGCCGTGGCGGACCCGCTCCACGAGGGCCCAGGCAAGCAGGCCGGCGGAGGCGGCGACGGCGGTGTTGAGGAAGACGACGGCCGCGGACTGGCCGGCGGCGAGCGCGGAGCCTGCGTTGAAGCCGAACCAGCCCACCCACAGCAGGCCTGCGCCCACCAGGACCAAGGGGCGGCTGTGCGGCTTCGTGTGTTCCATTTTCGGCCAGCCGGAGCTCTTGCCCAGGACCAGGGCCAGGGCCAGGGCGGCAGCGCCGGCGTTCATGTGCACCGCGGTGCCGCCGGCGAAGTCGATGGCCTTGATCCCGTTGGCGATCCAGCCGCCCACCGTGCTGCCGTCCGCAGAGTCGAACGCGAACACCCAGTGCGCGATGGGGAAGTAGACCACAGTGGCCCAAATGCCGGCGAACACCATCCAGGCGCCGAACTTCATCCGCCCGGCGGCGGCTCCGGCAACCAGTGCGGTGGTGACGCAGGCGAAGAACAGCTGGAACGCTGCGAACAGGATGACGGGGATGGACGCGGAATCATCCTTGGCCAGCAGTTGCCCCATGCCGGGGAATTCGGTGACGTCACCGATCAGGCCCAGGCCGCCCACGGAGTTGCCGAAGGCCATCGAGTAGCCGAACAGGGCCCAGAGGACGGCCACCAGGCTGGCGCCGCCGAAGCACATCATCATCATGTTGAGAATGCGGCGCGACCCCACCATGCCCCCGTAAAACAGGGCCAGGGCGGGGATCATCATGCACACCAGCGCCGAGCTGGCCAAAATCCAAGCGACATTTCCCGAATCCATGGGAAACCCCTTTCGTGATGCGAAGAGAGAACGGTCGTTTGCCGTCAGAGCCGCTCTGCGGAGGGACGTGGCCGGAGAAACCACGTTCAGCGGGTGGGGCGGCTGTTGCCGTCTGATTCCAACTGTATGGCGGCAATTCCCGGGTGGGTTTCCGGTGTGTTAAATGATCGTTTCGGTCATCCACAGGCGAGTTTCAGGGGTCACGCAGCACGCAGGAAGCTACTGCAGGAGCCACCCGTCACGGGCGGCGCTATTTGGCGGAGACCGCCAGGAACTGAATGGGAAGGTCCAGCAACTCCAGCGGGCCGTGTGGGCCTTCACCGTCCAGGAGCAGCGAGTCCCCGGCCTCCATCACGTACTCATAGGACCCGTGGCCGTAGACCATCCGGCCGGAGAGCATGTAGATGAACTCCGTGCCCGGGTGCTGGAACAGGGGAAAGACGTCGGAAGCGTCCGTGAGGGTCACCAGCGTGGGTTCGATGGCGTCGCTGCGGCCCTTCAACGTGCCCAGGACGCGGTATTCGTGGCCGTGCTGGGTGCCGCTGCGGACGGTGAGGCTGCCCTGGCCGCTCTTGGTGAAGGTGGCGTCCCGGTCGGTGTCCGCGCCCCGGAACAAAGCAGTGACGGGAACCTTCAGTCCGTCGGCCAGCCGCTGCAAGGTGGTGAGGGAGCAGGAGGTGGTGGCGGTTTCCACCCGGGAGATCATGGCCTTGGACAGGCCGGTCCGGGCTGCGAGCTCGGCCGACGACAATCCGGCCGACGTGCGGTAGTGCCGGACCTGCGCCGCGATGACCTGCTCCAGCCGGCCGGCAACGTCCTCTGCGGGCTGTTCGGCTGCCTGGTCCCCGGCCTCTTCGGTCATGTTTGCCATCTTAGGCGGGCGGCGGGAGGCCCGGCGTACGACGACGGTCCTGGCCGGTCACGCTGCCTCGCCCAGCAGTCCCGCAAGGGAGTCCGCCAGGGCAAGTGCGCCGGCTTCGGCGTCTCGGTCGTCGACCAGTTCGTCCGGCGAATGCGAAACGCCAGTGGGGTTGCGGACAAACAGCATGGCTGTGGGCAGGTGTGCGGCCAGCACACCGGCGTCGTGGCCGGCGCCGGTGTCCAGCACCGGGGCGGCAGGCAGGAGCTGCTGCAGCCGGTCCCGGAGGCCGCCGTCGAAATGCACCGTGGGACTCAGCGACTCCGTACCCAGGCTGGCTGTGCAGCCTTCTTCCGCGGCGAGGACCTGGGCGTTCTGTCCGATCGCCTCCACCAGTGCGGCGGTGACCGAGTCCTCCGGGTGGCGGACGTCGATCCACAGGTCCACCCGGGACGCGATGACGTTGGTGCCGCCGGGGACGGGCTGCACCCTGCCCACGGTGGCCCGGGCGTCCCGGTATTTGCGGGCCGTATCCCGGATGGAAACCATCACCTTGGCGGCGGCAACCATGGGGTCCTTGCGGTCCGCCATGAGCGTGGTGCCGGCATGGTTCCCCTCCCCCGTGATGCCCAGCTTCCAGCGGCCATGCCCCAGGATGGATGATCCGATGGCCACGGGCTGGTGGAGGTCGATCAGCCCCCTCCCCTGCTCCACATGCAGCTCGACGAACATTCCGAGCCGCTGAAGGGCCGAGTGGTCCGCTCCGATGAACCGGGGGTCCTGGCCGTTCGCGGCGGCCACCTCGGCATAGGTGTTGCCGGCCGGGTCCTTGAGGTTGCGGGCTTTGGTGGCGTCCAGTTGGCCGGTAAGGAGCCGTGAGCCGAGGCAGGCAACACCGAACCGCGACCCCTCCTCTTCCGGGAAGACGGCGATCACCAGCGGCCGCCGGGGCCGGAAGTTCCGGGCTTTGAGAAGGTCGACGGCGACCAGCGCCGAGGCAACCCCCAGGGGCCCGTCGTACGCACCGCCGCCGGGAACGGAATCGAGGTGGCTGCCGGTGGCGACGGCGTCCTCCCGCACCCCTGTTGCGGTGTCCCACCAGGCCCAGATGATCCCGTTGTGGTCGGTTTGGACATCGAGGCCGCGCCGGCCGGCCTGCTCGATGAACCAGGCCCGCAGGTCGGTCTCGGCGGTGGAGAACACAGGGCGGGAGTAGCCGCCGCGGGTGTTGTCCCGGCCGATGGTGGAGATATCCTGCAGGAGCCCGGTAACGGTGGGTGCGCTGGTTTCGGCGGGGACGGCTGGTTCAGTTGTTGTTCGGAAAAGGCTCACGATGTTCCGTTCTACGTGGTCAGCGCCGGGGAGGATGCACTCCGGAAACGGTCCGGAATTGACCCGGCACCGGTGGCCAGATCCGCGGCCCACTGTCCGATCACCGGCGCGAATTTTGCCCCGTGGCCCGAGCAGGGTGAGACGACGGTGAGGTTGTCCGCCCGGTCAATGAGGAAGTCCTCGGTGGGGGTGTTGGTGAACAGGCAGGTGGTTTCGGCGTACGGTTCCGGGTCCAGGCCAGGCAGGTAGCGGCGGACGTACTCCGTTACGCGGGCGCGGTTGGCCGGGTCCACCGCGCCGGTCTGGGCTGCTGCCGACGGGATGCGCGGGCCGCCGTTGTACTCGGCCACTTTCTGCCCGGCAAAGCCGGCGTCCCGCCCGCCGGGCAGCCCGTAGGCCTGGATGCCGGAGGCTTTGTGGATGAAGGTGGGCCAGGCGGGGGCACCCGCGCCCGTGCCGCCGTCGTCATCCCTGTACCGGAAGTGGAAGGCCTGCTCCTGCCGCACGGTGAATTCGGGCAGTCCCGCCAGGAAGGCCGCCGGAAGCGGCAGCGAGTCCAGCATCTGCGGCAACCAGCCCCCGGCGCTGACCACGATGTTGCCGGCGTCGATGGTCCTGCCGGCCGCCGAGCGCACGCGGTAGCCGGTGCCGTGGTTTTCCACGCCGGCCACGTTCCAGCCGGTGAGGACCCGGGCACCGTTGCGGACGGCGAGGTCCACCATCACGTTCACGGAGGTTTCGGCGTCGATCACGCCGGCGCCGGGGTGCCAAAGCACCTCGGTGTCGAACGCGATGTGCGGCCAGCGGTTCCGGGCGTCGGCGGCGGTCAGCAGTTCGTGGTCGATTCCGGCGGCGCCGAGTACCTCGGCGAGCTGCGCCGGATTCCGCTTCTGGCCATAGTCCACCGCTCCGGCGGGGGTGATCAGTACGGTGCCGGCCTCGGCGGCGAGTCCGTCCCAGAGTGCCTTCGCTTCCAGGACGGCACGGGTGTAGAACAGGTCCGGGTAGGCGTAGCGGAAGATGCGTGCCGAGCCGTGGGAACTGCCGTCATGTGCGGCCGGGACGTCGCGTTCCAGGAGCGTGACCTGGTGGCCGCGGGACGCCAGCTGCCAGGCGGTGGCCGCGCCGGCAAGGCCCGCGCCCACCACCACGTAGTCGGACGGGTCCGTCATCAGAAGCTCCCCTGGGCTCCGGGGATCCAGTTGGTGCCGGCCAGCGGCACCCGGGCCATGGCGGAAGCCTCGATGGTGAGCGCCACCAGGTCCTCGGGTTCCAGGTTGTGCAGGTGCGATTTTCCGCAGGCCCGGGCGATGGTCTGGGCTTCCATCGTGAGCACGCGGAGGTAGTTGGCCAGCCGGCGTCCCGCGGCCACCGGGTCCAGCCGTGAAGCAAGCGACGGGTCCTGGGTGGTGATGCCGGCGGGGTCGCGGCCGTCCTGGAAGTCGTCGTAGAAACCGGCCGCGGAGCCCAGGGCGGCGTATTCGGCGGCGTAGCGGGGGTCGTTGTCGCCGAGCGCGATCAGCGCGGCGGTGCCGATGGCGACGGCGTCCGCGCCCAGGGCCATGGCCTTGGCAACATCTGCCCCGGTGCGGATGCCGCCGGAAACGATCAGCTGGACCTTACGGTGCACACCGAGCTCCTGCAGGGCCTGGACCGCCTGCGGGATGGCGGCCAGCGTGGGGATCCCCACGTTCTCGATGAACACCTGCTGCGTGGCGGCGGTGCCGCCCTGCATCCCGTCCACCACCACGACGTCCGCGCCGGACTTCACGGCAAGCGCGGTGTCGTAGTACGGCCGGGAGGCACCGACCTTGACGTAGATGGGGGTCTTCCAGTCGGTGATCTCGCGGAGTTCGCCGATCTTGATTTCCAGGTCGTCCGGGCCGGTCCAGTCCGGGTGTCGGCTGGCGGAGCGCTGGTCGATACCCACCGGCAGGGTACGCATGCCGGCCACGCGTTCGGTGATTTTCTGGCCCAGGAGCATGCCGCCGCCGCCGGGCTTGGCGCCCTGGCCGAGCACAATCTCGATCGCGTCGGCCTTGCGGAGGTCGTCCGGGTTCATGCCGTAGCGGGACGGCAGGTACTGGTACACCAGGTGCTTGGACTGGCCGCGCTCCTCCGGCGTCATCCCGCCGTCGCCCGTGGTGGTGGAGGTGCCCACCTCGCTGGCGCCGCGGCCCAAAGCTTCTTTGGCGTTCGCGGACAGGGCGCCGAAGCTCATGCCGGCGATGGTGACCGGGGTCTGCAGGTGCAGCGGCCGGCTCGCGTGGCGGTCGCCGAGGATGACGTCGGTGTCGCACTTTTCGCGGTAGCCCTCCAGCGGATAGCGGGACATGGAGGCGCCGAGGAACAACAGGTCATCAAAGTGCGGGACTTTGCGTTTGGCGCCCCAGCCGCGGATGTCGTAGACGCCGGTGGCGGCGGCGCGCTGGATGTCTGCGATGGTGGCGCGGTCGAAGGTGGCGGACTCCCTCAGGCCAAGTTCGGCGTTTTGGGCGGGCGCAGGAGCCTGTGCGGGTGCGGGGAGGGAAGTGATGGTCACGGGAGCCTCCTAGTAGGCGGTCGAGTTGTCGACGTGGAAGTGGTATAGGTTCCTGGCGGAGCCGTAGCGCTTGAAATCGGCGGGGTTGTCGGTGCGGCCGGCGGCGGCGAGGAGTTCCGCGAGTTCGGCCAGGTGCTCTTCGCGGAGCGGTTTTTCGACGCAGTCGGCGCCCAGGGAGGCGACAGAGCCTTTGACGTAGATCCGGGCCTCGTAGATGGAGTCGCCCAGGGCATCACCGGCGTCGCCGCAGACCACCAGCCGGCCGGCCTGCGCCATGAACGCCGACATGTGGCCGATGTTGCCGCCCACCACGATGTCCACGCCCTTCATGGAGATCCCGCAGCGCGCACCGGCGTTGCCGTCGATGACCACCAGGCCGCCGTGGCCGGTGGCGCCCGCCGACTGGGACGCATCGCCCTTCACGTGGACGCGGCCGGACATGATGTTCTCCGCCAGTCCTACGCCGGCATTGCCGTTGATGGCCACGCTCCCCTTTTGGTGCATCCCCGCGGCGTAATACCCGGCATGGCCGTCGATGGTCACGGCGACGTCCGCGTCGATGCCGACGGCCAGGCTGTGCTTGCCGCCGGGATTGGTGACGGTCCAGGACTGCCCGTCCACGGCGTCATGCAGGGCCTGGTTCAGTTCGCGGACCGGGACCTCTGCGAGGTCGAGCACCGCGGGCGTTGCGGCGGCAGTGGCAATTGTTTCAGGCGCGGCGGCTTCGGGGGCTGTCAGAGTGACCATGTGTAGACCTTTCCGGGTTCCGGTTCAAAAATGCGGGCGTCGCCGATGCCAGGCAGTCCGGCCAGGGCGCGGTATTCGGAGGCCATGGCCACGTAGTCGTCCGTTTCGGCGATGATGGCCGGCTTGCAGGCGATGGGGTCGCGGACCACGGCCATGCTGTCCGCGGTGGTAACCACCAGGGTGTAGAAGCCGTCCAGGACCTTGCCCAGGTTCACCAGCGCCTCTTCGAGGGTGTCGCCCTGCTTCAGCCGGGAAGACACGTAGCGGGCACCCACCTCCGTGTCATTCTCGGAGTCGAACACCACGCCCTCACGCTTCAGGTTACGCCGGACAGTGGCGTGGTTGGAGAACGAGCCGTTGTGCACCAGGCAGAGGTCGTCGGCCACGGAGAAGGGGTGCGAGCCTCCGGCAGTGACGGCGGATTCGGTGGCCATCCGGGTGTGGGAGAGGCCCTGGCTGCCGGCCAGGGCGTCCAGTCCGTGCCCGGCGGCGATCTCCATCGGGTGGCCCACGCTCTTCATCACGGCCACATGCTCACCCCGTCCAATGATGGTGGCACCGGGCACGGTTTCGCAGACGGCCTTCACCAGCAGGTCGGTCCCGACGGCGGCGCTCACCAGCGTGGTGTCGCCCACCACCTGCACGGCTGGTGCCGCATCCGACGGCAGGAGCGCCGCGACGCCGCCGGTGATGGCCGCCGTCGCCATGCCCTGGTCCCGGCCCAGCAGGCTCAAGGTGGACCTGCCCGGCGACACCAGGCCGGGGGTGTTGTAGACAGCGAGGCCGGCGGAGTCAGGGCCGCGGTCCACGATCTGGCACAGCATCGAGGACAGCAGGGCGCCCATTTGGGGGTGCAGCGAGGGATTGCGCAGCTGCAGCGCGGCGATTCCGCACATGGAAAATCCTTTGCTAAGTAGGGATCAGATGGAGGTGAGGTAGGTGCGGATTTCCCAGTCGCTGACCTGGTTGTGCCAGCTCAGGAACTCCTCTTCCTTGGCGTTGGCGTAGTACAGGCCGATCTCCGGATCGCCGCTGAGGCTGGCCAGGACCACCGGGTCCCGGCGGAGTGCTTCGACGGCGTGCAGCAGGGTGGCCGGCAGGAAGTGGGCGTCCGGTTTGGACTCGCCGGGGCCGGACGGCATGCCGGGGTCGGCGGAGCTCTCCACCCCGTCCAGGCCGGCCGCAATGGCTGCTGCGATGGCCAGGTAGGGGTTTGCCGAACCGTCGCCGGAGCGCAACTCGATCCGGTTGTTGTCCGGGACGCGGATCATGTGCGTGCGGTCGTTCCCGCCGAAGGACGCCTTCCGGGGCGACCAGGTGGCGCCCGATGAACTCGTCGTGGCGCCGGTGCGCTTGTAGGAATTCACGGTGGGGGCGAGGAAGGCCTGCAGGGCCGGGGCGTGGTCCAGGATCCCGCCGATGAACGAATAGGCGAGGCCTGACAGCCCAAGGCCGCGGCCGTCGTCGTCCGCTCCCCCTGCGGCCGGGAACAGCGCCTCCGCACCGGACCACAGCGAGAGGTGGAAGTGCAGCCCGGTGCCGGTGCGGTCCGTGAACGGTTTGGGCATGAAGGTGGCGGTCATGCCCCGTTGTTCGGCCAGGATGTTCAGGATGTAGCGGAGCGAGATGACGCGGTCTGCGGTGGTGAGGGCGTCCGCATAGTTGAAGTTCTGCTCGAACTGGCCGGCGGCGTCCTCGTGGTCGTTGGCGTAGTTGCCCCAGCCCAGGCTGTTCATCGCCGTGCTGATGGAGGCCAGGTGCTCGTACATGCGGGTCACGCCGCGGGCGTCGTAGCAGGGGCGGGGCGAATCGTCGCGGGTGTCGGCGGTACTCAACGTCCCGTCGTCGTTCCTGTTCACCAGGAAGTACTCCACCTCGGCGCCCACCTTGGCCTGCATCCCGTGGTCCGCCAGGCGGGCAAGGGCGTTTTTGAGGATGACCCGCGGCGCGTAGGGCCACGGCTTGCCGTCAACGTGGGGATCGCAGTGGACGATGGCCAGGCCTTCCTTGATGAAGGGCACCGGGGTGAAGGACGCGAGGTCCGGGACCGCGATAAGGTCGGCGTCCTGGGGATTCTGGCCGATAAGTCCCGCGGCGTAGCCGGCAAACCCCATGGCCCCGCCCTCGAGTTGGTCAGCGGCTTCCACGGGGACCAGCTTGGCGCAGGGCTTGCCGGTCATGTCCACGAATGTGGCCAGCAGGAAGCGGACATCGTGGGCGCGGGCGATGTCCTTGAGGGAGATCCCGGCGGCATCCGCACGGGCTGCGGGCGCGGGTGCGGGCGCGGGGGTTACAGCAGGGGTTGCGACACTGGTCATCGAAACATTCCTGTCCGGGTCGGTGTTAGCTAAGAGTAAACCTTGTTGCATCAGGTTAGCCAATGGGACGTTTCGCGCGTCCGGCCGGCGTGTTAATTGCATGTTTCGGGGCCGTGGACGCGGGGCGGCGTCACGCGGAGCACGCTTTACGGATGCTTCCGACGGCGGAATGCCAGGTTTGTGCGGGACACGGCGCCGCGGCGGGACGAAAGCGTGCTCCGCGTGACGCCGGGCACGCTGCCGGCGGCCGGCTGGCGGCTAAGCTGAAAAACACCCAAACACGGCAGGACCCGGCCCCGGAAGGACACACTGGAATGGCTCGAGCGACCGTGCAGGACGTCGCCAAAACGGCGGGAGTATCCGTGGGCACGGTCTCCCGCGTCCTCAACGGCAGTCCCGCGGTGAGCGCCTCCAGCCGTGAGAAGGTGGCCGGGGCGATCCGGGAGCTCAACTACCGGCCGCTCGCCTCCGCCCGGGACCTGCGCCGCGACCGGACCATGCGCATCCTGGCCCTCGCCAAGAACCTTGAGTCCCCGGTCATCAGCGAAGCCTTCCGCGGGGTGGGCGATGCCGCGGCACGGTCCGGCTACGTGAGCCTGATTGCCCCAACCGCCGGAAGCCCGGATCGCGAACAGCAATTGGTGGACATGCTCCGGAACGGGTCCGTGGACGGGCTGGTCCTGTTTTCGCCCACCATGCCCGACGACGATGTGGAAGCCCTTGCAACCCAGCTGAGCGTGGTCCAGTTGTGCGAGGTGGCGGAGTCGGAAGCAGCCTTCGGCGTCTCGATCGATGACCGGCAGGCCGCCCGCGACATCACCCGGCACCTCATCGGGACCGGCGCCCGGCGGCTTGCCATGATCGGCAACCGGGCGGCCCGGTCCGGGCGGCTTCGCGAACAGGGGTTCCGCGAAGCGCTGTCCGAGGCAGGCCTGGAGGCGGCACAGAGCCTCTTTGCCGCCGGGGACTTCGACTTCCACGCCGGCCGTCGGCTCACCCGCGAACTCCTCGCCGCGGACAACCTTCCCGACGCCGTATTCTGTGGCAGCGACACGGTGGCGGCCGGTTGCGTCCGGGAAATCACCGACGCCGGCCTCCGGGTTCCGGAGGCCGTGGCGGTTGCCGGCTTCGACGATTCCATCCAGGCGGAGATGTGCGTTCCGGAACTGACCACCATCCGGCAGCCCGCCTATGAGATGGGCCGTGTGGCGTTTGGGGCACTCCTGGAACGGATGACGGAGCCGGGGGTGCACCGCCGCGGCCGGATGTTCCTCCCGCACGAACTGGTCATCAGGGACTCCACGAAGAACTGACAGGGGGTTGACGTCCCCGCGCTCTTCCTGACAAGCTTTTGGAATCGATTCCAAACGCCCCTTGGGTTCGTTGCGAACCGTTTTGGAATCGATTCCACAAACCCAGTCCCGCACCAGCCCGGCACCGAAAAGGAAGCACCCTTGAACTACCAGCAAAGCCCCGGCCCGAAGCCCCCGGAACCAGGAAAGGCCCCGGCCAAGGATCTCCGCGTCGGCGTCGTCGGCATCGGCTGGGCCGGCCAGCAGCACCTGAAGGCCTACAGCGACCTGGAGGGCATCCGCATCGTCTCGCTGGCAGGAATGGAGCAGGAACTCCGGACGGACCTGCAAGCCGAATACGCCATTCCCAACGGTTTCGCCGACTGGCAGGACATGCTGGACCACGGCGGCCTGGACGCCGTGAGCGTGGCCGTTCCCACCTTCCTGCACGCCCCCATTGCCATCGCGGCCCTGGAGCGGGGAATCCATGTGCTGAGCGAAAAGCCGATCGCCCGCAACGCCGTGGAGGGCCAGGCCATGGTGGATGCTGCCCGCAAGGCCGGACGGGTCCTGGATGTGGCGTTCAACCACCGCCGCCGCGGCGACATCAAGGCCCTCAAGGACGTCATCGACGCCGGCGGCCTGGGCCGCCCCTACTACGCCAAGGCCTCCTGGCTCCGCCGCTCCGGCATCCCCACCCTGGGCAGCTGGTTCACCAACCCCGAGCTCGCAGGCGGCGGACCGCTGGCGGACATCGGCGTCCACGCACTGGATTACGCCCTGCACCTGCTCGGAGAACCGAAGGTGGTGGCCGTCTCTGCCGCCACCCACTCGGAACTGGGCCCGCAGGGACGCGGCGGCGGCAGCAGGTACTCGGCCCAGGCCACGAGCCACGCCTTCGAAGTGGAGGACTTCGCCTCTGCGTTCCTCCGCCTTGAGGGCGGCGGAACGCTGCTGATCGAGGCCGGCTGGGCAACATACCGGGAAACGGACGATCTCCTCGACTTCACGGTCTACGGCACGGACGGCGGCGCCGAACTGAAGGTGCACGGGGCGCCGTTCCCGCCCGTGGGCCAGCTCCGGGTGTTCACGGACAAGGACGGCGAGTCAGCCGACTACGTGCCGCCGGTGCTGCCCGGCCGCGCCCACGACGCCGTGGTGGAAGACTTCGTGACAGCAGTCCGCGACGGTGAAGCGGCCTGGGCCGAGCACGACGGCTCCTTGGCGCTCTACCGGGCACAGGTCATCGACGCTTGCTACCAGTCGGCACTCGAGCAGAGGGAGGTCAGGCTCTAATGAACGGAAAACTGAGGATCCGGGTCTGGAATGAGGGCGTCCACGAGGCCAACAACGAGCCCGCCCATATCGGCGATATCTACCCGGATGGTATCCACGGCGCCATCGCCGCGGGGCTCCGGCCCTACTACCCGGACGCGGACATTACGACGGCGGTGCTCGCCAGCAACGACGACCACGGCCTGGACGAGGAGGTGCTCGCGGAAACGGACGTCCTGCTCTGGTGGGGCCACATCGCCCACCACGAGGTGAGTGACGCCGTCGTCGAACGCGTCCACCGGCAGGTGCTCGGTGGGATGGGACTGATCGTGCTCCATTCGGGGCACTTCGCGAAAATCTTCACCAGGCTGCTGGGCACCAGCTGCTCCCTCGCCTGGCGGAACGACGGCCAGCGCGAGCTGGTGTGGACGGTGAAGCCGTCGCATCCCATCGCGGAAGGCGTGGAGAGCCCCATCGTCATCCCCGAGCAGGAAATGTACGGCGAACTGTTCGACATCCCGGACCCCGACGACCTGATCTTCATCAGTTCCTTCGCCGGCGGCGAAGTGTTCCGTTCCGGCGTCACGTTCACCCGGGGCAAGGGCAGGATCTTCTACTTCAGCCCCGGCGACCAGGAGTACCCCGTGTACCACCATCCGCAGGTCCAGCGGGTGCTCGCCAACGGCGTGAGGTGGGCGGCGCAGCCAGGGCTGGACCGCTCGGCCCCTGCGGTGACCAACCCGGCCCGGGAATGGTTCGAATGGGCCGCCCGGCATTGACATCGCCAGCGCCGGAGAGCAGATTGAAATCGTTGCGACGCAAGGTCCGGCGGGTTCCTGACGGGCACTTCCCGCCCCGCCGGACCGTCATTCCCTGAGCGGCTCAGCGCCCGTGGGCGAATTTCATAACCACTCCCTTTCGAGGAGCCAGAAATGCCTGCAATAACGGTCAAGGACCTTGAAACCAAGTCCTTCAACGACGCCGACGAAAAGCGCCGTCCGCCCAAGACCCAGGTGGACGTAGTCAACATTGGCGGCGCCACCCTGGGCCGGCTTACCTTCGAGCCCGGCTGGCGCTGGTCCGAAACGGTCAAAACCGTGGTCCACACGGACAGCTGCCAAAACAACCACCTTGGCTTCTGCACCGCCGGGACCCTGACCGTCCAGCTGGACGACGGCACCCGCACCACCATCCACGCGGGGGACGCCTACTCCATTCCGGCCGGCCACGACGCCTGGGTGGAAAACGACGAGACGTTCGTTGGTTATGAAGTCATGAGCGCGGCCGAGTACGCCAAGCCCGCCTGACAACCGGACAAGCGCCAGGCCGCGCGTCGCCACCTTTCGCGGCACGCAGCCTGGCGTTTCTGCGCCGCCTACCGCCGGCGCAGCCTCGCCACCAACGTGGCGGCCACCAGGGCGGTGGCCAGTTCCAGGCCAATGACCAGCAGCAGCCGGGCGCTGCCGCCGGACTCAGCACCAGCGGACGACGACGGCACTGCGCCGTGCGCGTGGCCGGCACCGCCGGCTCCCAGCAGGAGGCCCGCGTGGACGGCGGCCATGGCCACGGCGGCAGCGGTGACCCGGTGGAGTGCGGCCACACCGCGGTGCCGCCAGATATGGACGGCACAGGGCACGCAGACCGCGGCAAGGGCCAGCATGAGGGCGCTAAGCCAGGCACCGTGGGTGCCTGTGGCGGCCAGCCAGACGTGCATGGCGCAGGAAACGGCGGTGACCACGGCCGCGAGCCGGGGATGGACCACCGGACCGCCGGCACGGGCCCGGGCCGCCGTCGTCGTCTTTCCTGCTGCTGCCCAGCCTGCTGCCGGCGCCGGGGCAGGGGCGGCGCTAGTGGCAGCCACCGCTGCCGCCCTCGGTGTGGCAGGACGCGGCTTGCCGGTTCGGGTTGGCCGGGACATCCAGCACCGGACTGCGGTCGAAGAAACCTTCCGGCCGGAGCTTGAAGCCCACGGTGTCCACGGGCATGATGGGCCAGTCCTCCACCCGGGGGAAGTGGGTGAGGCCGAAGGTATGCCAGACCACGATGTCCTGGCCGTCGATGTCGCGGTCCTGCGCCACGTAGGCCGGCAGGCCCGCGCCGCCGGCGTGCTGGTTGACGAAGTCGCCCGTCGGGTAGCGTTCCCCGTCCGTGTGGCGGGTGACCCAGAGATCCTTGGTGGCGAAGGCTGCGCGGCGGGCGATCGAGGAGTCCGGATCGGCCAGGAGCGTGGGCTGATTGTGCGGGTGGAGCTTGTAGCCCACGGGCTCACCCAGCCGGTTGCGGGATTCGGGATTGGAGATGATCCAGGTGCGGCCTGCGCGGGCGTCGGCCTCGCGGACGGCCTCGGATTCCCGCGCCAGCACGGTGCGCTTGCGGGAGAAGGCGTTGCCGCGCTCGTTGCCCGGCCCCATGGCCTGCCGGACCACGTCTTCCTCCTCCACCCGGTTGGTGAAGCCGTCGATCGCCATGTCCAGCCGGGCGCTGAAGAGGTGCTGGTGGAACGGGGCGCCAAGGCCCGGGGCCAGCTGGGAGATGTTGTCCGAGCCGCCTGCCGGGAACGCGGACGTGAAAACGACGCCGGTGGCCTTGGCTTCGAACTCGATGGTGCCGTCCAGGTAGAGGTACCAGTAGAAGCCGTAGTCGTAGTTGCCGATGGTGGTGAAGAAGGAGATCACCAGGCGGCGGTTGCGGCGGGTGTAGGTGACGCCGCTCCAGAGGTCCGAGTGCTTGGCGAGGATGCCCCAGTCTTCCTCGTGCATGCAGATGCCGTTGCGGATTTCGCGCGGGTTGCCGAACGCGTCGGAGATGACGGGGCTGAGGTAGGTGATCTCGCCCAGGCAGTCGCAGCCCAGTTCCAGGGAGTTGGCGTACTGGCCCACCAGGTATTCGCCGGTGTCGAAGTAGTTCTGCCATGACCGGACCGGCGACGGGTCGCCGTAGGGAACCACCATCTCGGCAATGGACGCCCGGTTGATGATGGGCCGCTTCCGGCCGCCGTCCTGGAAGGCGAGATTGTGCAGGACAACCCCTTCGCGGACATCGAAGCCAACGTCCACGCTCCACTTTTCCCACTCCACGTGGTTGCCGTCGGCGACAGTGAAGCTGGGGCCTTCGGGCTGGGTGATGCTGATGGGCTTTTGGGTGTCGCGGATGGGTCCGGTCAGTTCGGGGTCGGTGTAGTTGCCGTGCTCGGCCGGGACGGGCATCACGCCGAGGTCGACCACCTGGGTGACCTCCTTGCTGACCACATCCACATAGGCCACCAGGCCGTCCACCGGATGCGCCCAAGCACTGTCCTCCGGGAACTCCTGCACGAATGCCAGCCCGCGGAGGATCCGGCGGCCCTTCTCTTCGGCGTATTCGAAGACCCCGGCGGACAGCGGGGCCACCCGGACCTTCCCGACATCCAGCCCGCGGTCCGCGAGCGCTTTGAGCCACCGTTCGTCCGCGGCCAGCAGCGCCTCCACCACCTCGAACTCCTCCTCGAGGACCGGAAGCTCGCCGGTCACCGCGGTGTCCAGTTCGACGGCGGAGAGCACCTCGTGCCGGGTGGTGGAGACCACGACATCGCGCGGCGCAGCGCCTGAGACATCGTGGATGAAGACGCGGAAGCGCCGGTCGGCCGGCGCTGGATCGGTGCCGCGCGAAGGATCCAGCTGGCCCAGGTAGGCGATCCTGTGCTGCGGGCCGAGGTGGCCTTCCGACTGCAGGATGGAGCGCACGTCCAGGATTTCCTGCGCCGTGGCCAGCCGGTAGGCCGACGCAGAGGCTGATGCAGTGTCGGTGGGTGCAAGCGTCATGGAGCAAACCTTCGTCCGGGCCGTCGCCGGCCATTGGGTTTATTTTCTATAGTTGTAGAGAATAAACGTCCGTAACATGGCTCACAAGAGGTTGGGCAAAGAAATTTCCGGGGAGTGGCCGCCGTGCCGAAGATTGTTGACCATGACGAGCGCCGCCTGGAACTCGTGGATGCCACGTGGCGGATCATCGCCCGGCAGGGGCTTGAAAGTGCCACCATGCGCGAGATTGCCATGGAGGCCGGCTTCGCCAACGGCGCCCTGAAGCCATACTTCCCCACGAAGGACACGCTGCTTGAGTTCGCCTTCAGCCATGTGTTCAACCGGACCAATCAACGCGTCGCCCAGGTGACGGCAGGCAAGGCCGGATTGGAGGCGCTGCGGTCCTTTTGCCTGGAGGTCCTCCCCCTCGATGAAGAGCGCATCAATGAAGCGCGCGTGGTCATCCCGTTCTGGCAGAAGGCCGTCAGCGATCCACGGAAGGCTGACATCCACCGCGAATCCATGGCCGAATGGCTGGCCGCCATCCGCCGCTACCTCGGAGAGGCACGGAACAGCGGGGACGTCAACGCCGGCGTCGCCGACTCCATCCTTGCCGGCCAGCTGCTGAACATGCTGCTGGGAGCCCAGGTCGAGGCCGCCCTTGCGCCGGAGGGCCAAGTGGAGTTCGGCCACGCCGCGCAGCTGGAAGGCTACCTCGCCCTGCTTGGCAAAATTCCAGGCAGCAAATGAGCCCTAAACTCGAAAGTATGCTTACTATTGACTGGTCAGGTTCTGGTGCAGACCGGAGCGAGCACGAATTGTTAGGAGCATCTCCATGGGTTTGGACGACAAGATCGGCAACGCTGCAGAGAAGCTTGGCGGCAAGGGCAAGGAAGCTGCCGGCAGCGCCACGGGCGATGAGAGCCTGAAGGCTGAGGGCCAGGGCGACCAGGCAAAAGCCGACCTCAAGCAGGCCGGCGAAAAAGTCAAGGATGCCTTCAAGAAGGATTAATTGACGCCTCCCACAATGGGTGCAGCTCCCGCAGGGGCTGCACCCATTGGCGTTAACGGAGCCAACCCGCTCACGCGGGCGTTTAGTGGATGAGGCCGGACACCAGGTTGATGGTGGTGGCCAGGACGATGGCCCCCAGCAGGTAGGACAGCAGGGCTTGCCGGAGGACCGTGGAGCGGATGGCGTTGGTCTTCAGGTCCGTATCCGATACCTGGAAGGTCATGCCAACGGTGAACGCCAGGTACGCGAAGTCCGCATAGCGGGGCTGGGTTTCCTCATTGAAATCGACGCCGGTCCCGTCGCGGTAGTAGATGGCCGCGTAGCGGAGCGTGAACAGGGTGTGGACCAGGAACCACGACAGGGCAATGCTGCCCAGGGCCATGGCCACCGTGGCATCCTTGCTCATGCCCTGCGAGCTGGAGGCATCCAGCAGGATCAGGGCCACTCCGGCAAAGCTGGCCACCGTGGCACTGAGGACCATCGTGTCCGAAAAGACCCGGCCCGGATCCTCCCGGCGGGCATGGGCGGCGGTTGCGCCGGGCCCCAGGTGCCGGATCACACTCCAGACCCAGACCAGGTACGTGGCCGAGGCGGCCGCCCAGCCGAGGGCGGGCGCATAGGTCCAGTGCCCCAGCGCACCCACGCCAAGTGCCACCACCACGCCAACAGCGAGCATCACCACCATCCGCAGCCGGGAATGATGCGCGGGGGAATTGAAGTTGCGGTGGCGGTCCTGTGAAGCGGCGACGGCGTTCATGCGCGGATCATGCCACGGGAAGCTTGGAAATGCCTGACAGGCAGCCGAGCCATTCTTTTTTCGCCAACCGTTGAAAAAAGATTCGGCCCGCGCTACCCTGAACGTACTGTGTCGCAGGACACAGTCCGGGGGGGGACATCAGGTGGCCATCTGTCGCAAGGAACATCCATGCCAGCAACAGCTACAGCCGGAAAAGTTACCCGGCCCGAACGCCAGCACGTTACTGCGAGCGTTGCGGCGTCCTTCGACCACTGGAAGCACCTGGTGGCAGAGTCCTTCGTGCCCCTCACCGCACAGACAGCTGACGTGGACGGGTTCCAGGGCCGGATGCGCTCCCGGGTGCTGGACCGGATGTCCGTTGTTGAAGTGACCGCCACCTCGCACGAAGTGCACCGCACCCCCGCCCTGATCGCACAGGCCCACGAACGCTATTTCAAGCTCAACCTGCAACTGGAGGGCACCGGGCTGCTGATCCAGGACAACCGCGAAGCCGTGCTCCAGCCCGGGGACCTGGCCATTTACGACACCAACCGGCCGTACACCCTCGCCTTCGAGGACACGACCCGCATCATGGTGCTGATGTTCCCCTGCGACGCCGTGTCCCTGCCCACCGACTATGTGGGACAGTTGGCGGCAGTGCGGATGGGCAGCGGAGGCCTGAGCGGACTCGTGGGTCAGTTCATCCGCCAGTTGTCGGAAAACCTGGACGTCCTGAACGGCCCCAGCGGGTCCCGGCTGGCAACGAATGCCCTGGACCTGGTGTCCACCATGCTGCATGCCGAAATGGATATTAAGCCGGACCGGATGAAGCCGCAGGCGCTGCTGGCCGTCTCGGTCCGCGAGTACATCGAGGCGCACCTCTCGGACCCGCTGTTGTCCCCGGCGAGCATTGCAGCAGCACATTTCATCTCCACCAGGCACCTGCATAACGTCTTTCACGAGTCCGGGACCACGGTGGCCAGCTGGATCCGGACCCAACGGCTTGAGGGCGCCCGCCGCGAACTCCGCGACCCGCTGAACGCGGGGCAGTCCGTCGGCACGATTGCGGGCCGCTGGGGTTTCCTGGACGCAGCCCACTTCAGCCGCACCTTCCGCGACGCCTTCGGCGTCTCACCCAGCGAGTGGCGCAAAAGCGCCTAGGCCGCACCCGGCCGTCCCCACCAATTACGACCAGGGCCCGTTGGGCACCGCCCCTCCGCTTCCGCTAACGTCCGTCAGGTGACAAAGAAGTTCCGCCTCGCGTTAGTTTTCCGGGAAGAGGGCCGCTGATGCCTTTCATTTGCCTCCTGCTCTCCGGTGCCGCGCTGCTGGCCAACGGGCTGGCGACCCTCGGGCACGTTCCCCGCCGCGACGCCGCGGCCCTCAACCTGCTGGTGGGCGGCACCCAACTGGTGCTCGCCGTCGTCTATGTCTCTGCCGCCGGGGACGCTCCGGCGCCGCTCCTCACGGCCGCCGGCATGTTCCTGTTCGGAGCGACCTATCTGTACTCGGGGCTGGACGTGTTGCTGGGGCTCGGGTCACGCGGCCTTGGCTGGTTTTGCGGGTTGGTGGCGTTCTGCGGCATGCTGCTGGCCACCGCTTGGCTGGGCGCGGATCCGCTGCTCGCGGTGCTGTGGGTGTGCTGGTCCGTGCTGTGGGCCCTGCTGTTCGCCTGCCTGGCCCTGGGCGCGGTGCGGCTTGAACGTTTCACGGGCTGGGCCTTGGTGCTGGCTGCTCCGGCGTCGGCCACAATTCCGGCGCTCCTTGGCCTGGCAGGGCTCTGGCCCGCTTCTCCGGCCGCAGCGTGGGGTGGCGCGCTGATCGGGGCCATCCTGATCGTCGCGGCACGCGCACTGGCCCGGCGCGAACCAAAGGTTCCACGCCGGGCCAGTGCCGGAGATCCCGCGCCAGCTAGGTAAGCACGTGGCCCGGGGAAGCTGATTGGTGGCGCCGCTCGATGACCCATTCCACCAGCACCCCGGACAGGAAGACCGCCGGGACCGTTGCGAGCAGGGCCGTGGCCGTCTCGGCATTGCCGCCAATGAGGGCGGTGAAATTGCTGACCACCAGGTAGAGGACCCATGCCAGCAGGACTGCCGCCAGGGCCGGGGCAATCCGGGTCTGCCACAGCCCGGCGCCGGCATGTTCCCGTCGGAAGAACGCGACGACGGCGGCTGAGCAGAGCATGTACAGCACCAGGAGAGCTGCCACAGCAAGGCCGCTGAACCATGAGAACAGGGTCAGCACAGGGTCCATCGCCAGGATGGCGAACGGCACCACCAGGACGACGGCGGTGGCGGACTGGACCCAGGCGGCAACGGCAGGAGCCCGGTGCCGGTTGGTCCGGGCAAGGACGGCGGGCATGGAACCGCGCAGGGCCAGGGAGTGGAGGTAGCGGTTGATGCCGTTGTGGAAGGCGATAATGCCGGCGAGCAGCGAGGTGACCAGCAGGATGCCGGCCACGATGCCCGCCCAGGGGCCGAACAGTTCCACCAGCGGACCCAGCACGAAGGACGTCGCATCCCCGGACTCGAGGGCGGCGCCCGCGGCGTCCATGACGCTTGAGGGCCCGTAGTAGCTCACCAGCATCCAGGAGATGAAGGCGAAGAATACCGAGATCACCCCTACCGAGAGGTAGGTGGCCCGGGCGACGGTGCGGTGCGGGTCCTTGGCCTCGGCGGAGTAGATGGCGGTGGACTCGAAGCCGAACATGGACGCCACCGCGAACATGATGGCAACGCCGGGGGCACCTGCACCAATGGCTTCGGGGGAAAAGGACGCCGCAACGCTGATGCCTTCCGGGCCGCCGCCGTGGAACAGCACGGTGAAGCCGAACATCAGCAGGATGGCCACCTCCAGGCCCACCAGCACTGCCAGGACGCGGGCGCCGATTTCGATGTTGAGGGAGCCCAGTACCTGGACTCCCGCCATGGTGGCCACGGCCAGCAGCCACCAGGGAATGTCCAGGCCGGTCGAGGCCAGGAGCCCGGAGAAGGCCGCACCGTACAGCCCGTACATGGCGGCCTGAACGGTGCTGTAGGCCAGCAGGGCCAGCCAGGCCGCCCCGGCTCCGGTCCGCCTGCCAAAAGCTGCCGTCACGTAGGCGTAGAAGGCGCCGTTCGCTTGGATCTTGCGGCTCATGGCAACGAAGCCGACGGCGAAAACCACGATGACTATGCCCACGATCAGGTACGCGCCGGGGGCACCGGCGCCGTTGCCCAGGGCCGCCGCCAGCGGCGCCGCGCCCACGATCCCCGTCAGGGGCGCCTGGGCGGACAGGACGAAGAACAGGATGCCGAGCACGCCGATGCTGCCGGCGCGGAGGGCGGTGGAATGCTCCTTGGCCGGAGCGTCAGCGGTCCGGGTCTCGGAATTCGAAATACTCATTGGATCCTTCTTAACGGTCATGAGCTCGGGAAAATTGCTGTGGGATCCAGCTTGGCAGCGGCAGGGATTTCCGCTTTGTCCACCAGCGATCAGTTGTTGTCGGTCCGCGCAGCGCCGGTCCGGGCATCCTCCCGCCGCTGAATTTCCCCACCTTTCCGCCCGCATCACTCGCAGCCGGCGGCGTGTGGCGGGGACACGCCGTCGGGCGAGCCCAAACATGGGGAGAATCAGCCGGGCACAATAAAGCGCGGCCGGCCTCCCCTGGAAGGAAGCCGGCCACGCCGTCGTAATTCAGTTATCTGGGGTTACCGCAGCACCACGGTGCGGTTGCCCTGCAGCAGGACCCTGCCCTCGCAGTGCCATTTCACCGCGTTGGAGAGGGCCTTGCATTCGGTGTCGCGGCCGGCGGCCACCAGGTCCTCTGGCCCGTAGGTGTGGTCCACCTCCACCACCTGCTGGGCGATGATGGGTCCTTCGTCCAGTTCAGCGTTGACGTAGTGGGCTGTGGCGCCCACGGTCTTGACGCCACGCGCGTAGGCCTGGTGGTACGGCTTCGCGCCCTTGAAGCTGGGCAGGAATGAGTGGTGGATGTTGATGGCCCGGCCGTCCAGCTTGCGGGTCAGGTCGTCGCTGAGCACCTGCATGTACCGGGCCAGCACCACCAGTTCCACCTCCAGCCCGTCAACCAGGTCCATCAGCTGCGCCTCGGCCTCGGGCTTGGTGTCAGCCGTGACCGGGATGTGGTGGAACGGGATGCCGTGCCACTCGACCAACGCCTGGTGGTCACGGTGGTTGGACACCACGGCCACCACGTCAACGGGAAGTTCGCCGATCCGGGCACGGAACAGCAGGTCGTTGAGGCAGTGTCCGAACTTGGACACCATGATCAGAACCTTGCGCTTGGAGCCCTGGCGTTCCAGCTGCCACCGCATGCCGAATTTGTCCGCGACCGGGGCAAACGAGTCCCGCAGGACTTCCACGGTGGAATCGTCGCCCTCGGAAACGAAGTGCACCCGCATGAAGAAGTGGCCTTCGGAGCGTTCACCGAACTGCTTGTTGTCGATGATGTCGCAGCCGTGTTCCAGCAGGAAGCCGGAGACGGCGTGCACGATGCCGGGGCCCTCGGCGCAGTCGAGGGTCAGGACGTGCTCCACGGTGGTGGGCGCCTTCGGGGCAGGCATCCGGGTCTCAGTAACAGTCATGGCTCAGCACTCGATCACATTCACGGCGAGGCCCCCTCGGGAGGTTTCCTTGTACTTGGTTTTCATGTCGGCTCCGGTGTCGCGCATGGTCTTGATGGCCTTGTCCAGCGAGACCTTGTGGCTGCCGTCCCCATGGAGGGCCAGCCGGGCTGCGTTGATCGCCTTTACGCTGGCGATCGCGTTCCGCTCGATGCAGGGGATCTGCACCAGGCCGCCCACGGGATCGCAGGTCAAGCCCAAGTTGTGCTCGATCCCCACCTCCGCGGCGTTTTCCACCTGCGCCGGTGTCCCGCCGAGCACTTCGCAGAGCCCGGCCGCGGCCATGGAGCAGGCGGAGCCCACCTCACCCTGGCAGCCCACTTCGGCGCCGGAGATGGACGCATTTGTCTTGAAAAGGATTCCGACGGCGGCCGCCGCCAGCAGGAAGCGGACCACGCCGTCGTCGTCTGCTCCCGGAACAAATTTCACGTAGTAGTGCAGGACGGCCGGCACGATCCCGGCCGCGCCGTTGGTGGGAGCCGTGACGATCCGCCCGCCGGCGGCGTTCTCCTCGTTCACGGCGAGTGCGAACAGGTTGACCCATTCCATCGCCAGCAGCGGGTCCGCCGGTGCCTGGACGGGCGACGGCGTTGCTGCCGCCGCCTGGGCGGAGGCCTCCGCCGATGCCGCAGCGGACGCCGTCAGGGTGCGGAACAGCGCCGGTGCGCGCCGGGGTACCTTCAGGCCGCCCGGCAGGATGCCCTCGGCGTTGCAGCCGTTCTCCACGCATTCGCGCATCACGGCCCAGAGCCCGAGCAGCTTCTCCCGGAGTTCTGCCTCGCTGTGCCAGGTGAGTTCGTTGGCCAGCATGACATCGGAAATGGACATGCCCTCGCGGCTGCAGATCTGCAGGAGCTCGTCCGCCGTGGCGAACGGGTAAGGCAGGACGGTGTCGTCCGCCACCACCTTGTCGGCCCCTTCGGCGTCGCCGTCCACCACGAAGCCGCCGCCAATGGAGTAGTAGCTGCGTTCGCTGAGCACGGCGCCGGTGTGGTCGAGGGCGCGGAAGGTCATGCCGTTGGGGTGCGCGGGAAGGGACTTGCGGCGGTGCAGCACCACGTCCTCTTCCCAGTTGAAGTCCACCCGGTGGCTGCCGGCGATGTGCAGCTCGGCGTTCAAGGCCGCTGCTGCCACTTGGTCGTCAGCGGTGAACGTGTTCACGGTTTCGGGCTCCAGGCCCTGCAGGCCCAGGACCACCGCCTTGTCGGAGCCGTGGCCGCGGCCCGTGGCGCCCAGGGAACCGAACAGTTCCGACTGGACACGCACGGTGGAGGCCAACTGGCCGTCGCCCTTCAGGCCGTCGGCGAAGAGCTTGGCAGCCCGCATCGGGCCCACCGTGTGTGAGGACGAGGGCCCGATGCCAACGGAGAACAGGTCAAGGACGCTGAGCGCCATCAGGGTACCTCGGGTGAGGCGTACTCCCGCATGGCGTCCAGGAGCCACCGGCCCAGGAACTCGGCGAACGATGCCCGGGGGAAGATCCGGAAGGAGTCCTCCCCGGTCTTCCAGAGGATCGCTGGGATGTTCGCGATTTCGGTGGAGAAGGCGGTACCGGCCTTGAACACCCGGGGGTGCAGGTCCAGCGAGCAGCCTTTTTCCAGGACGGCGCGGGCCCGGGGGCCCACCAGTTCGAACGTGGTGCGGTTGGCGGACAGGTCCACCACCTGGCCTGCGTCGTTGCCCAGCGCTTCCCGGAGGGCCGGGATCAGGTCCCCGCCAAGGGATTCGTGCGCCTCGGTGGGTGCCACCACCAGGAACTCGGAGGGCCCCAGCCACAGGACAGAGGTGTCCCCGGTGGTTGCCACAGCACCGGAGGCGGCGGGCAGTCCGCCGGTGGCGGCGGCCAGCCGCTGCGCCGTTTCCGAGCCGGCGTCTGCCCGCAGCCCCACCATGGTCAGGAAGGGGAGCTCGGACAGTTCGACGGTGCCGGCCAGGGAGCCTGCGGTGAAGGCTTCCGCCAGCTGGCGTGCCGGGCTGACGCGTGCCGAGAGGTTCTGCTCTGCGGAGCTCTGGGTGGGGGATGCTGCTGTTTCAGCCATCTTTACGGGTCCCTTCTGGGTCAAAAAGCACTGTTTCCGCAACAACCACGTCCACCAGCTGGTCGCCGGCGGCGGCCACCAGTGTTTCGCCGATGCGGTTGCGGCCGTTCTTGATCAGGGCCAGGCCGAAGGACCTGCCCAGCGCTGCGCTGTGGTAGCTGGAGGTGACGAAGCCTTCCATCGGAACCGGCCCGTAGGCCGGGTTGGTGGAGCGTCCCTTTTCCACCAGCTGGGTCCCTTCTGGCAGCCGGAGCGTTCCGTCGACGGGAAGGACGCTGACCAGGTGCTTGCGGTCCTCGCGGCTGGAATCGGCGCGGGAGTACGACCGCTTGCCAATGAAGTCCTTGGCCTTGGAAACGATCCACTCCATGCCGGCGTCCTGCGGGGTGACGGTGCCGTCCGTGTCCTGGCCGACGATCGGGTAGCCCTTTTCGGCGCGCAGCACGTGCATGGTTTCGGTGCCGTACGGGGTGATGTTGAACTCGGCTCCGGCGGCGGCCACGGCTTCCCAGGTGTTCAGCCCGTACCAGGCCGGGATGTTGATCTCGTAGGCCAGTTCGCCGGAGAACGAGATCCGGCAGATCCGGGCGCGGACGCCGGAGGCCAGGGTGGTTTCGCGGAAGGTCATGAACGGGAACGCCTCGGCGTCCAGGCCGCCGTTGGCAGCCAGTTCCGGTGCGACCCTGGCGATGACTTCACGGGACTTGGGGCCGACGACGGCGATGGTGCTCCACTGTTCCGTCACCGAGGTGCACTTGACGTCCAGTTCCGGCCACTCTGTCTGCAGCCACTCTTCCAGCCAGTCCAGGACCTTCGCGGCGCCGCCGGTGGTGGTGGTCATGAAGTAGGTGTCGTCGTCCACGCGGAGGGTCACGCCGTCGTCGAAAATCATTCCGTCCGGCGTGCACATCACGCCGTAGCGGGCCGAGCCCGGGGCGAGTTTCTTGAACGCGTTGGTGTAGACCCGGTTCAGGAACTCCCCCGCATCCTTGCCGCGGATCTCGATCTTGCCCAGCGTGGTGGCGTCCATGAAGCCCACGGACTCGCGGACAGCGGCACATTCGCGCAGCACTGCGGCGTCCATGTCCTCCCCGTCCTGCGGGTAGTACCAGGGGCGCTTCCACTGCCCGACGTCCTCGAAGAGCGCACCCTTGGCCACATGCCAGGGGTGGATGGAGGTGATGCGGGCGGGGTCGAAGAGTTCGCCGCGCTGGCGTCCGGCCAGTGCCGCGAAGGCCACCGGGGTGAACGGTGCACGGTAGGTGGTGGTTCCGATGTCGCCGATGCCGCGGGAGGCTTCGCCGGCCGTGCGGAGGGCCGCGGCGATCACGCCGATGGCGTTGACGCCGGAGGTCTTGCCCTGGTCGTTGGCGGTGCTGATGGAGGTGTACCGCTTGATGTGCTCGACGGAACGCATGCCGGCCCCGGTGGAGCGCAGTACGTCAGCCACGGACTGGTCGCGCTGGAAGTCCACGAAGTGGTGGTGCCAGTCGTCGGGGGTGCCGTTCTCGCCCGGCACCAGCCAGAGCTGGCGGGTGGGCGCGGCGGCCTTGGGCTCACCGAACGTTGACGGTTCGACGGCGGATTCGAAGCCCGCTGCGATGGCGGCCCGCGCGCCGGCGGAGACGCCCTCGGCAAGGCAGTCGGCGGTGGCGAAGGAGCCGCGGCCGGAGCCGATGGTCTGCTGGTTGGGCACTTCGGTGCTGGGGACGAAGGCTGCCAGTCCGTCGTCCCAGCGCAGCTTGCCCTGGCGCTGGGAGTGCAGGTGGACCAGCGGGCTCCAGCCGCCGGACACAGCCAGCAGGTCGCAGGCGATCTGTTCGACGCCGGAGGTGAGCTCGCCGTCGTCGTTGATGCTGCGGACGGTGACGCCGTCCAACCGGCCGTCGGCTGCGCCTTCTCCGGAGGAGGAAGTGTTGGCCACCGCGCTGCCGATCAGCACCCGGATTCCGGATTCGACGGCGGCAGTTGCCACGGCGGTCAGCGCGGGGCGGGCGTCCACGACTGCGGCAACCTTGACCCCGGCGGCGGCGAGATCGGCTGCGGCGGCGTAGGCACTGTCGTTGGTGGTGCCGATGACCACGCGCTTTCCGGCGGCCACGCCGTACCGGTTGAGGTAGGTGCGCACGGCCGATGCCAGCATGATTCCCGGGCGGTCGTTGTTCTCGAACACCAGGGGGCGTTCGTGGGCGCCGGGGGCCAGGACCACCTGATTGGCACGGATGTGCCAAATCCGCTGCCGGGACACCCCGGGGGCGGCGGGGCTGGAGAGGTGGTCGGTGCGGTTCTGGACGGCGATCACGTAGTTGGCGTCGTAGGCGCCGAATGCGGTGGTGCGGTTCAGGACGGTGGATTCGGCGCCGGACACCAGCTCGGCTTCAACGTCCGCCACCCACTCCAGGGCGGACTTGCCCTCGATGGTCTCGGCCAGGCCGGGCGCGGTGGAACCGGAGAGCAGGGAGCCGCCCAGTTCGGGCTGGTCATCCAGGAGCATGACGCGGGCGCCGCTGCGGACGGCCTCGCGGGCTGCGGCAAGTCCGGCGGGGCCGCCGCCGATGACCAGGATGTCGGTGTGGACGTACTTCTTGTCGTACTCGGCGCGGTCATCTTCCGGGTCGAGCTTGCCCAGGCCGTTGAGCCGGGTGGCCTGGAGCCCGTCCACCAGGGAAACGGTGGTGGCAGGCAGCATGGATTCGGCGACGTGGCCGGGGAAGCGGGCCTCGATGCGGACCAGGGCGTTGGCCTCTTCCACTCCGGCGGACATGATGCCGCGGGGCCGGTCCTCATAGAGCGAATTGCCGGCGGCGATGCGGCCGTTGGCGAGCAGGGCCGAGGCCAGCGTGTCGCCGGGGTGCCCGGTGAATTCCTCGCCGTCCACGATGAAGCGCCAGGAGATGGTGCGGTCGATGCGGCCGCCGGTTGCCAGGCGGGCGTTCTGCGAGGTCACTTGGTGGCTCCTTCCGGGGCGGTGCGGGTAGGGCTGGCGGCAAGGCTGGTTGCTGAGAGGCTGGGTGCCGCGGTACCGGTGGTGGTGCTGTCGGCGGCTGTACTGGCGGTGCCTGCCTCGACGGCCGGATCAGCGGCAAGGTCCGGCCGGCGCGTACCCATCGGGTAGACCGCCTGGATGTCGTAGCTGACGGTGTCGCGGAGCATGTTGAACCATTGGCGGCAGCCCGTGCTGTGGACCCAGCGTTCGGCGAAGATGCCTTTCGGGTTCTCCCGGTAGAAGAGGTAGCGGGACCATTCGGTGTCGGTCAGCTCGTTCGGGTTCTCCGGGTAGGGCACGTGGGCCTGTCCCCCGTAGTGGAATTCGGTTTCGTCCCGCGGGCCGCAGTTGGGGCATGGGATCAGCAGCATGTGCGTAAGTCCTTTTCTGGTGGCAGCGGCTAGTGGGCCACGGCGGCGGCGCCGTGTTCGTCGATGAGCGCGCCGGTTTCGAAGCGTTCCAGCGAGAACGGCTTGTTCAGCCGGTGCGGGGTGCCGGTGGCGATGGTGTGCGCGAAGGTCATGCCGGCGGCGGGGGTTCCCTTGAACCCGCCGGTCCCCCAGCCGCAGTTCACAAACATGTTCTCCACCGGGGTCAGGCCCACGATCGGGGAAGCGTCCAGGGTGGTGTCCACGATGCCGCCCCAGGTCCGGAGCACATGGGCCCGGGCAAAGATCGGGAAGAGCTCCACGGCGGCCGCCATCTGCTGCTCGATCACGTGGAAGGAGCCGCGCTGGCCGTAGCCGTTGTAGGAGTCGACGCCGGCGCCCATGACCAGTTCGCCCTTGTGGGCCTGGGAGACGTAGACGTGGACGTGGTTGGACATGACCACCGTGGGGTGGACCGGTTCGTGCAGTTCCGATACCAGCGCCTGCAGCGGGTGGGACTGGATGGGCAGCTGGAAGCCGGCCATCTCCGCCAGGACCGAGCTGTGGCCGGCGGCGCAGAGGCCCACCTTTTCGGTGTTGATGGTGCCACGGTTGGTCTTGACGCCCACCACCCGGTCGCCGTCCTTGAGGAAGCCGGTGACTTCGCAGTTCTGGATGATGTCCACGCCCATTTCGTCGCACTTGCGGGCGAAGGCCCAGGCCACATGGTCGTGCTTGGCGATGCCGGCGCGCGGCTGGTAGGTGGCGCCCATGACGGGGTAGCGGATGTTGTCGCGGATGTTGAGGATGGGGCAGAGTTCCTTGACCTGCTGCGGATCCAGCCATTCGGCGTCCACGCCGTTGAGCTTGTTGGCGCCCACGCGGCGGATGCTTTCGCGGACGTCGCCCAGGGTGTGTGCCAGGTTCATCACGCCGCGCTGGCTGAACAGGAAGTCGTACTCGAGTTCCTCGGGCAGGATCTCCCAGAGCTTGAGGGCGTGCTCGTAGATGGCCGCACTCTCATCCCAGAGGTAGTTGGAGCGGATGATGGTGGTGTTCCGTGCCATGTTGCCGCCGGCCAGCCAGCCCTTTTCCAGGACGGCGATGTTGGTCATCCCGTGGTTCTTGGCCAGGAAGTAGGCGGTGGCCAGGCCGTGCCCGCCGCCGCCCACGATCACGGCGTCGTAGGAGGACTTGGGTTCCGGGTTCCGCCAGAGGAAGTCCGGGTGCTCCGGAAGGTGCTGGGTGCTCACTGGGCGGCTCCAATCAGGTCTGCTTCAGCGTCGGCCAGGCCGGCATCGGCGGTGAGGTGCGGGTAGAGGGGGAAGGCGTTGGCAAGGGCCGTCACGCGTTCGCGGAGTTCGACGGCCGTGTCCCCCGGCAGGGTGCCCGTGCCGTTTGTGCCAGAAGCGGCAGCCGCGATCAGCGCGGCGGCGATGATGTCGGCCACCTCGGTGAACTCGGCGGCGCCGAAGCCGCGGGCGGCCAGTGCCGGGGTACCGATCCGGAGGCCGGAAGAAACCATCGGCGGGCGGGGATCGAACGGGACGGCGTTGCGGTTGACGGTGATGCCGATCGTGTGGAGGGCGTCTTCACCCTGCTGGCCGTCCAGTTCGGAGTGGCGGAGATCCACAAGGACCAGGTGGACGTCGGTGCCGCCGTTGACCACGGAAATGCCCGCGGCCTGGACGTCCGGCTGGAGGAGCCGTTCAGCCAGGAGCTTGGCGCCCTGCAGGACACGTTCCTGGCGTTCCTTGAATTCGGGGGCGGCGGCGAGCTTGAAGGCCACGGCCTTGGCGGCGACGACGTGCTCCAGGGGGCCGCCCTGCTGGCCGGGGAACACTGCGCTGTTGATCTTCTTGGCGTATTCCTCCTTGGCCAGGATGACGCCGCCGCGGGGGCCGCCAAGGGTCTTGTGCGTGGTGGTGGTGACCACGTCGGCGTAGGGGACGGGGTTGGGGTGCAGGCCTGCGGCCACGAGGCCGGCGAAGTGGGCCATGTCCACCATCAGGTACGCGCCCACGAGGTCTGCGATGCGGCGGAATTCGGCGAAGTCCAACTGGCGGGAGTAGGCGGACCAGCCGGCCACGATCAGCCTGGGCTTGTGTTCCAGGGCCAGCGCTTCCACCTCGGCCATATCAATGCGGAGGTCCGATTCGCGGACGTGGTACGGCACAACGTTGTAGAGCTTGCCGGAGAAGTTGATCTTCATGCCGTGGGTGAGGTGGCCGCCGTGGGCCAGGGACAGGCCCAGGATGGTATCTCCCGGGTTGAGCAGGGCGAACATGGCGGCGGCGTTGGCCTGCGCGCCGGAGTGCGGCTGGACGTTGGCGAATTCGGCGCCGAACAGGGCTTTGACGCGGTCAATGGCGAGCTGTTCGATGACGTCCACGTGCTCGCAGCCGCCGTAGTAGCGCTTGCCCGGGTAGCCCTCGGCGTACTTGTTGGTCAATACCGAGCCCTGGGCTTCCATCACGGAGGCCGGAGCAAAGTTCTCCGACGCGATCATTTCCAGGGTGGACTGCTGGCGGTGCAGTTCCTGCGCGACGGCGGCGGCGACATCGGCGTCCACCGTGGCGAGCGAGGCGTTCAGTACGTCCTGCATTGTTCTCCTTCAAAGCCCTTCGGAGTTACTGATCCATAACTGATCTGTAACTGATATATTAGAACTGACGTAATAGTATGTTGTAGATCACGCGGCAGTCAATAGCTACCTTGGGAGAGCTCGCAATGAGCGTAATGACAGAGAACCAGCTGGCCGGCGAAGGCGATCTCTCGCTCGCCGAGCAGGCCTACCGGCACCTTCGGGACCGGCTCATCATGCTCGATATCCGGCCGGGTGAGGCCATCAACGACGGCAAGCTGGCCGCGGAACTCGGGATCGGCCGCACACCGGTACGCGAAGCACTCAAACGCCTGGAAGGCGACCACCTGGTGGTCTCTTACCCGCGCCGCGGAACGTTCGCCACCGTCGTCGACATCACCGAACTCGCGGACGTCTCCGAGCTCCGCGAGTCATTGGAACCCCTGGCAGCCCGGCGGGCCGCCAAGCTGGCAACCCCTGCCCTGCGCAAGGAAATCCGGGACACCGCGGCGGCAATTGCCAGGATGGGGGCGGATGACGATCCCTACGACCTCATGCGGTATGACATCAAGGTGCACCGCTTGATCTACCGCGCGGCGGCCAACACCCATCTTGAAGACGTGCTGATCCGGTACGACAACCTGGCTACCCGCATCTGGTGCATGGTGCTGGAAAAGGTGCCGTCAGTGGCGGAGCACATCGCCGAACACGTGGAACTGCTGGAGGCAGTGGCCGACGGCGACTCGGACCGGGCGGGCAAGCTGGCCCTTGAGCACGTGACCAGTTTCGAGCAGGCCATCCGCAGCGTGCTTTAAGCGTCGGCCTCAAGGCCCGCCATCCACGTCACGGCAGCACCACCCCGTGTGACGTGGAATACTTCCGTACAGGTGCGCGGCCGGGATGTCCGGCGGAGTTGCGGAAGGGGCCGGTCACATGCAGGAATACGTCAACGAGGACGAAGAAGCGCGCCGGCAGGTGCTGTCCGCGGTGGCCCGGGAACGGGAGCTTGGACTGCGCCCGGACCCGGACTTTGACCGGCGGCTCGACGAGCACTTTCCCACCCTCCGCAGCCTGTTCCACTCCCTCTACGGTGCACGCCGGGACTGGCTGGACCAGCTGGCCGCACTGGTGGTCCAGAGTGCCCGGTCCTGGCAGGAGCGCTCCCCGGAACTGAAGGCCCTGGATGCAGGCCGCGAACAAGAGCCGGACTGGTTCCAGTCCAACCGCATGCTGGGCGGAGTGTGCTACGTGGACCGCTATGCGGAGAGCCTGGAAGGGGTCCGCGCCCGCATCCCGTATTTCAAGGAGCTGGGCCTCACCTACCTGCACCTTATGCCCCTTTTCCTGGCGCCCGAACCCCACTCGGACGGCGGCTATGCCGTGTCCAGCTACCGCCAGGTCAACCCGAAGCTGGGCACCATGGAGCAACTGCGCGGCCTGGCGGCCGAACTGAAGGCCAACGGGATCAGCCTGGTGGTGGACTTCATCTTCAACCACACCTCGGACGAACACGAGTGGGCGCGCAAAGCTGCCACGGGGGACCCGGAGTTCAGCGACTACTACTGGATCTTCCCCGACCGGACCATGCCCGACGCCTTCGAGGCGAACGTCCGCGAGATCTTCCCCGAGAACCACCCGGGGTCCTTTATCCGGATGGATGACGGCCGCTGGGTTTGGGCCACGTTCCACACCTACCAGTGGGACCTGAACTACTCCAATCCCGAGGTCTTCCGGGCCATGGCGGGCGAGATGTTGTTCCTGGCCAACCAGGGTGTGGACATCCTGCGCATGGACGCGGTGGCTTTCATCTGGAAGCAGCTGGGCACCCCGTGCGAGAACCTGCCCCAGGCGCACACGCTGCTGCGGGCCTTCAACGCGGTGTGCCGGCTGGCGGCGCCATCGCTGCTGTTCAAGTCCGAGGCGATCGTGCACCCGGACGAGGTGGCGCTGTACATCGACCCGGCAGAGTGCCAGCTGTCCTACAACCCGCTGCAGATGGCCCTGATCTGGGAGTCCCTGGCCACCAGGGACGTGTCCCTCCTGTCCCAGGCGTTGGAGCGCAGGCACAACATCCCGGACGGCACCGCCTGGGTGAACTATGTCCGCAGCCATGACGACATCGGCTGGACCTTCGCCGACGAGGACGCCGCCGAACTGGGCATCAACGGCTTCGACCACCGCCGCTTCCTGAACTCCTTCTACGTCAACCGGTTCCCCGGCAGCTTCGCCCGCGGCGTCCCGTTCCAGGACAACCCCAAGACGGGTGACTGCAGGATTTCCGGCACGACGGCGTCCCTGTGCGGGATGGAGGTTGACCCGTCCCAGGCAGTGGAACGGATCCTCCTGGCCCACTCGGTGCCGTTCAGCACCGGCGGCGTGCCGCTGCTGTACCTGGGCGACGAGGTGGGGCAGCTCAACGACTACTCCTACGCCTCCGAACCGGGCCATGGCGAAGACAGCCGCTGGGTGCACCGCCCGCACTTCCCGGCGGAACAATACGCCCGCCGCCTCGATCCCGCCACACCGGAAGGGGCAATCTACGCGGGCCTCAGGCGGATGGTCGAGGTCCGCGCCGGCACCCCCGAACTGGCTGGAACCACGCTGGTGGATTTCGCCACGAACAACCGCTCCGTGCTGGCATACCAGCGGCCCGGTGACGGCGAGGGCCCGGCCACCATCCTGGCGCTCGCCAACTTCAGCGACTCACCCCAGGCGCTGCCCGGGGAAACCTTCGGCGGATTCTCACCTGCCGCCGTCGACCTCCTCTCCGAAGCCGCCCTGCACCTGCACGACGGCGTCACGCTCCTCCCCCGGCAATACCTCTGGCTGCGCGTTACGCCGCAGTAATTGGGAGCTGGCGCCGGGGCGTGAAACCATACGGATCATGGCCTCCAAGATTGCGTACCAGGGTGAGCCCGGCGCCAACTCCAATATCGCGTGTCAGCAGATGTTTCCCGACGTCGAAAGCGTGCCGTGCGCCAGTTTCGAGGACGCGTTCGAACTGGTGACCACCGGCGAGGCCGACCTGGCCATGATCCCGATCGAGAACTCCATCGCGGGCCGGGTGGCGGACATCCACATCCTGCTGCCGCAGTCCAACCTGCAGATCGTGGGCGAATACTTCCTGCCCATCCACTTCGACCTGCTGGGCATCCCCGGCAGCACCATCGAAGCGGCTACGGAAGTCCACAGCCACATCCACGCCCTGGGCCAGTGCCGGAAGCTGATCCGCGAGCACGGCCTCAAGCCCGTCATCGCCGGCGACACCGCCGGGTCCGCCCGGGAAGTTGCCGAGTGGAACGATCCCCGCAAGCTCTCCTTGGCTCCCCCGCTGGCGGCGCAGATCTACGGCCTTGAGGTGCTGGCCTCGCGCGTGGAGGACGACCCTTCCAACACCACCCGCTTCGTGGTCCTGGCCCGGGAAACGGCACTTCCGGCCAAGGACGAGCTGCCCGGACCGGCGGTGACCAGCTTCGTGTTCCGCGTCCGCAACGTCCCCTCCGCGCTGTACAAGGCGCTGGGCGGCTTCGCCACCAACGGCGTCAACATGACACGGCTCGAGAGCTACATGGTGGGCAACGAATTCGCGGCCACCATGTTCATGGCCGACGTGGAAGGCCACCCCGAGGACCTGCCGCTGAAGCTGGCCCTCGAGGAACTGGACTTCTTCACCACCGAGGTTCGGATCCTCGGCGTGTACCCGGCCGCGGACTACCGGGCCGCGGCAGCCACCGCCTGACGCGGTACCTGCGCGGGTGCCGGGCGGTTTAGCAAGGGCCCGAAGAACGCTCCCAGCTCCGCCGTTGCGGTGAGCGGCAGGACGTTCGCCACGTACTGGTCGGGGCGGACCACCACCACGGCGCCGGCACGGTCGATGCCGCGCGCGTCGAAGATGTCCGCCTTGGCGTCCGTGGCGTACACCTTCTCGTAATCGGTCAGCTTGAAGGGGCCCACCAGGGGCTTGAACACGGCGGGCACGGCATTGATGTCGACGGCGGTGTGCGGCTGCTGGTAGATGACCTTCAGGTCGAACCACGCATCCAGGTCGGCGCCGGAGGGCGTGGCGGCCAGCGGGGACTCCGGCGAGTTCGCGAACCACTCGGCGAGCAAGTCCGTGGCGGAACCGGTGCCGGGAAGCGCGGGATCGGCGAAAACGTAGATCCGCCACCGTCCATCCGCTGTGGCGTGGTGGCCCAGGTGGATGGGGTTCGTGTCCCCCACGCGGACCACGGGTGCGGACTTGAAACGCTTGCCCACGGGGAAGCCTGTGGCCAGGTCTTGGTGGTCGGTGCCGCCAACAATCAGCGACGGCGCGTACTGGGTCATGAACCCGGCCGGGAACTCGGCGGTCTGAACGTAGAAGTCCTCAAGGTCGGAGGGGTGCTCGAACTCCTCCGGCTTCTTGGCCATCATGGTGGACCATTCCTTGTCGAAGTCGATGAGGTTCTTTGCCACCACCTGGCGCTCCTCCGAGTAGGTGGAGAGCAGGCTTTCCGGGCTGCGGCCCTCGAGGACGTGCCCCAGCTTCCAGGCGATGTTGAAGCCGTCCTGCATGGAGACGTTCATGCCCTGGCCGGCCTTGGCGCTGTGGGTGTGGCAGGCGTCGCCGGTGATAAAGACCCGCGGGGTTCGCGTGCCGCGGTCGGCCGGCAGGACGTCGTCGAACCGGTCCGTGAGGCGGTGCCCCACCTCGTACACGCTGTGCCACGCAACGTTCCGCACGTCCAGCGTGTACGGGTGCAGGATGGCGTTTGCCTTGGCGATGATCTCCTCGATGGTGGTGTTCCGGACGGAGTGGTGGCTGTTCGGGTCCACTTCTCCCAGGTCCACGTACATGCGGAAGAGGTGGCCTCCTTCGCGCGGAATGAGCAGGATGCTCCCCTCGGCGCCCTGGATGGCGCATTTGGTCCGGATGTCCGGGAAGTCGGTGACGGCGAGGGTGTCCATGACTCCCCAGGCGTGGTTGGCCTGGTCCCCGGCGAGCGTGCAGCCGATCGCCTGGCGGACCTTGCTGCGGGCGCCGTCGGCACCCACGACGTATTTGGCGCGGACTACCCGCTCCTGTCCCTCCTTGGGGCCGGAGGTGTGGACCAGCCGCACGGTGACCGGGTAGTCACCCTCGCCGGTGACCTCCAGTCCTTGGAAGTCGTAACCGTAGTCGGGCTTCATCCGGGTGGGTGCGTTGGCCATGTACTCGGCGAAGTAGTCCAGCACGCGCGCCTGGTTCACGATCAGGTGCGGGAACTCGCTGATGCCCATTTCGTCATCCACGGCGCGGGCGGTGCGGATGATGTTGGCGTGGTTGGCGGGGTCCGGCTTCCAGAAGGCCATCTCGGTGATCCGGTAGGCCTCGGCGATGATGCGCTCCGCGAACCCGAACGCCTGGAAGGTCTCCACGCTGCGGGCCTGGATTCCGTCCGCCTGGCCGATGGCGAGCCTGCCGGGGCGGCGTTCAATGATGCGGGTGCTCACGTTGGGGAACATGGAGAGCTGAGCGGCGGCGAGCATTCCCGCCGGGCCGGTGCCCACGATGAGAACGTCCACTTCCTCGGGGAGGTCCTCGGGGCGGTTCAGGCCGACGCCGGCCGCCGGTTGGACGCGGGGGTCGCCGGATACGTATCCGTGGTGGTGGAACTGCACGGGATGCCTCACTTCGTTGTGGATGATGATCTCCGCATGTGTTCTATATGAGAACTGGAGATTCGATAATAGAAAATCAGGAGCCTGGTTTCCACTGTACGCCGGATGTGACGCGGGCGACAAGTACCGCCGGGGACGCCCGCGTACCAGCGGAATTCCGGGGGTTGACGGATGCGGCAGCATGCGTGATAGTGATCGTATACGATTTCGTACCTGATGAGGAGAAGGCTTTGGAGCAGGTCAACGGCGACACCCTGGCAGCAGCCCGCAAGGTGGTCGCGGTGCACATCAACTACCCCAGCCGCGCTGCCCAGCGGGGCCGCACGCCGGCGCAGCCGTCCTACTTTCTCAAGCCTTCGAGCTCGCTGGCCCTGAGCGGAAGCCCCGTGGAGCGCCCGGCCGGCTGCGAACTGCTCGGCTACGAAGGCGAAATTGCGCTCATCATCGGCAAGGCCGCCCGCCGCGTTTCGATCGAGGACGCCTGGAGCCACGTCGCCGCCGTCACCGCCAGCAACGACCTCGGCGTCTATGACCTGCGCTGGGCGGACAAGGGCTCCAACCTCCGGTCCAAGGGCGGCGACGGGTTCACTCCCGTGGGCCCGGCACTTCTTCCGGCAGGCGACGTCGACCCTTCAAAACTTCGCATCCGCACCTGGCACAACGGTGAACTGGTCCAGGACGACACCACCGGGGACCTGCTCTTCCCCTTCGCCCGCCTGGTGGCGGACCTGTCCCAGCTGCTCACCCTCGAAGAAGGGGACCTCATCCTTACCGGCACCCCGGCAGGGGCGTCCGTGGCGAAGCCCGGCGACGTCCTGGAAGTGGAAGTGGAGACTATCGACGGCAGCCTCAGCACCGGGCGGCTGGTCACCACCGTTGAGGAAGGCACGACGACGTTCGCCGACTTTGGTGCCCAGCCCAAGGTGGATGACCTGCAGCGGGAGGAAGCCTATGGCTCCCGCGAGGCCGCCGGGCTGGCACCCGTTGCTGAACAAGCCCAGGCTCCTGCCGCCGCCGCGCCGGCCCTGTCCCCGGAGCTGAAAGCCAAGCTCGAATCCGTTGCAACCGCCACGCTGTCCTCACAGTTGCGTAAGCGCGGCCTTAATAACGTCAGCATCGACGGCCTTCAGGGCACCCGACCGGACCGCCGCGTGGTGGGCCTGGCCCGGACCCTGCGCTATGTTCCCAACCGCGAGGACCTCTTCAAGATCCACGGTGGCGGCTTCAATGCCCAGAAACGCGCCATCGATTCCGTCAACGAGGGCGAAATCCTGGTGATGGAAGCCCGCGGCGAAAAAGGCACCGGCACGGTGGGCGACATCCTGGCCCTGCGCGCCCAGGTCCGCGGCGCCGCAGCCATCATCACCGACGGCGGCGTCCGCGACTACACCGCGGTAGCCGGCCTGGACATGCCCACCTGGTTCGCCAACCCGCACCCGGCCGTGCTGGGCCGCCGGCACATCCCGTGGGACACCGACATCACCATCGCCTGCGGCGGCGCCACTGTCCAGCCCGGCGACATCATCGTGGCCGATTCCGACGGCGTCCTGGTGATCCCGCCCGCCATCGCCGAAGAACTCGTTGAGGACTGCATCCAGCAGGAAAAGGAAGAAGCCTTCATCTTCGAGATGGTCAAGCAGGGCAACAGCGTTGACGGGCTCTACCCGATGAACAAAGAGTGGCAGGCAAAGTACAAGGCATGGGAAGGGCAGGCCAATGACTGACACGGCCACCGACCTCCCCGCTGCCACTCGCGGCAGCAAGTCCGAGCAGGCCTACCAGGCCGTCAAGGCCCGCATCGTGGAAGGCACTTACACGCCGGGCTACCGCCTGGTCCTGGGTTCCATTGCGAAGGACCTCGGCGTCAGCGTGGTCCCGGTCCGGGAAGCCATCCGCCGGCTCGAAGCCGAGGGCCTGGTGACGTTCGAGCGGAACGTCGGCGCCACCGTGGCCGGCATCAACCCCACCGAATACCTCTACACGATGCAGACCCTGAGCATCGTCGAGGGTGCCGCCACAGCCCTCTCGGCCCCGCTGATCGACCCGGCGGCCATCGCCCGGGCCCGCGCCGTGAACCAGGAAATGCGCGAGTGCCTGGACCACTTCGACCCTGTCCGGTTCACCCGGCTGAACCAGGACTTCCACAGCGTCCTGTTCGAGCACTGCCCCAACCCGCACATCCTGGACCTGGTGCACCGCGGCTGGAACCGGCTCGCCTCGCTCCGGTCCTCCACCTTCCGCTTTGTCCCCGGCCGCGCCCGCGACTCCGTGGAGGAACACGAGAACCTGCTGAAGCTCATCGAAACAGGCGCGGACGCAGAACAGATCGAAAAGGCGGCCCGGCTCCACCGCTCCGCCACCCTGGACGCCTACCTCGCCCAGGCCAACAACCCCTGACCCCCAGATAGGACTTCAACGATGACGACCTCGGTAGAAACCAGCACGCACTACGTCCCTGAGGACCTGCCCACCCATATCCAGCACTTCATTAACGGGAAGTTCGTGGACTCCGTGGGCGGGGCGACCTTCGACGTCCTGGACCCGGTGTCCAACCGGAACTACGCCACCGCCGCCGCCGGCCAGAAAGAGGACATCGACCTCGCCGTCGCCGCGGCCCGCGAAGCCTTCAAGAACGGCCCATGGCCGAAGATGAAGCCCCGGGAACGCGCCCGCATCCTGAACCGGATCGCCGACGCCGTCGAGGCCCAGGAAGCCCGGCTCGCCGAACTGGAAACGTTCGACACCGGCCTGCCCATCACCCAGGCCAAGGGCCAGGCCCTCCGTGCGGCGGAGAACTTCCGGTTCTTCGCGGACCTGATCGTGGCCCAGTTCGACGACGCCATGAAGGTCCCCGGCTCGCAGATCAACTACGTCAACCGCAAGCCGATCGGCGTGGCCGGCCTCATCACCCCGTGGAACACGCCGTTCATGCTGGAGTCCTGGAAGCTGGCCCCGGCCCTGGCCACCGGCAACACCGTGGTCCTCAAACCGGCCGAGTTCACCCCGCTGTCCGCCTCCCTGTGGGCCACCATCTTCAAGGAGGCGGGCCTGCCGGACGGCGTCTTCAACCTGGTCAACGGGCTCGGCGAAGAAGCCGGCGACGCCCTGGTCAAGCACCCTGATGTTCCCCTGATTTCCTTCACCGGCGAGACCACCACGGGCCAGACCATCTTCCGCAACGCCGCCGCGAACCTGAAGGGCCTCTCCATGGAGCTCGGCGGCAAGTCCCCCTGCGTCGTCTTCGCCGACGCCGACCTGGACGCCGCGATCGACTCCGCCCTGTTCGGAGTCTTCTCCCTCAACGGCGAGCGCTGCACCGCCGGCTCACGCATCCTGGTGGAGCGCGCCATCTACGACGAATTCTGCGAAAAGTACGCCGCCCGGGCAAAGAACATCGTGGTGGGCGATCCGCACGACCCCAAGACCCAGGTGGGCGCCCTGGTCCACCCCGAGCACTACCAGAAGGTGGCCTCCTACGTGGAGATCGGCAAGTCCGAAGGCCGGCTCCTGGCCGGCGGCGGCCGCCCCGACCACCTGCCCGAAGGCAACTACATCGCACCCACGGTGTTCGCCGACGTCGCCCCTGACGCCCGGATCTTCCAGGAGGAAATCTTCGGACCCGTCGTGGCCATCACCCCGTTCGAGACCGACGAGGAGGCCCTCGCCCTGGCGAACAACACCAAGTACGGGCTCGCCGCCTACATCTGGACCCAGAACCTGACCCGCGCCCACAACTTCTCGCAGAACGTCGAAGCCGGCATGGTGTGGCTGAACAGCCACAACGTCCGCGACCTGCGCACCCCCTTCGGCGGCGTCAAGGCCTCCGGCCTGGGCCACGAGGGCGGCTACCGCTCCATCGACTTCTACACCGACCAGCAGGCCGTGCACATCACCCTCGGCACCGTCCACACCCCCAAATTCGGCGCCTAGCCAGCCCCCTTTCAAAGAAGAGAGACTCCCATGACCAACTTCGTTCCCACCCCCACCGTCCCGGCACCGGACATTGTCCGCTGCGCCTACATGGAGATCGTGGTCACCGACCTCGCCAGGTCCCGCGAGTTCTATGTCGACGTCCTGGGCCTGCACGTCACCGAGGAAGACGACAACGCGATCTACCTGCGGTCCCTGGAGGAGTTCATCCACCACAACCTGGTGCTCCGCAAGGGACCCATCGCCGCCGTCGCCGCCTTCGCCTACCGGGTGAAGTCCCCCGCCGAGGTGGACGCCGCCGAGGCCTACTACCGCGAACTCGGCTGCCGGGTGGAACGCCGCAAGGACGGCTTCACCAAGGGCGTGGGCGACTCCGTGCGCGTGGAGGACCCGCTGGGCTTCCCGTACGAGTTCTTCTACGACGTGGAGCACGTGGAGCGGCTCACCCAGCGCTACGACCTCTACTCCGCCGGTGAACTGGTCCGCCTGGACCACTTCAACCAGGTCACCCCGGACGTCCCGCGCGGCCGGGCATACCTGGAGGACCTGGGCTTCCGCGTCTCCGAGGACATCAAGGATGCCGACGGCGTCACCTACGCCGCCTGGATGCACCGCAAGCAGACCGTGCACGACACCGCCCTGACCGGCGGCAACGGCCCCCGCATGCACCACGTCGCGTTCGCCACGCACGAGAAGCACAACATCATCCAAATCTGCGACAAGATGGGCGCCCTGCGCATCAGCGACCGGATCGAACGCGGCCCCGGCCGGCACGGCGTGTCCAACGCGTTCTACCTCTACATCCTGGACCCGGACGGCCACCGCATCGAGATCTACACCCAGGACTACTACACCGGCGACCCGGACAACCCCACCATCACCTGGGACGTCCACGACAACCAGCGCCGCGACTGGTGGGGCAACCCTGTGGTCCCCTCCTGGTACACCGAGGCCTCCCTGGTCCTGGACCTGGACGGCAACCCACAGCCGGTCATCGTCCGCGAGGAAAAGTCCGAGATGGCGGTCACGGTGGGCGCCGACGGCTTCTCCTACACCCGCAAGGACGGCTCGCCCGAAGGCGACCGGACGGGCTTCAAGCTGGGAGTCCAGGTCTAGCCATGCTGGAGCCCACGACGATTGAGGCCATCGCGGACGAGCTGGTGGAAGCCGGCCGGACCCGCACCCCTGTCCCCCGCCTGACCGCCCGGTACCCGGAGATGACGGTGGAGGATTCCTACGCGGTGCAGCAGCTGTGGCGGCGCCGCAACGAGGACGCCGGCCGGACCCTGGTGGGGCGCAAGATCGGCCTCACGTCCAAGGCCATGCAGGCCGCCACCGGCATCACCGAACCGGACTACGGCGCCATCTTCGATGACATGGTGCTGGAGACCGGCTGCTCCGTTCGGTGGGACCAGTACACCCACCCGCGCGTGGAGGTGGAGCTGGCGTTTGTCCTCAAGGACGGACTCAAAGGCCCGGGCGTGACCATCTTCGATGTCCTGAAGGCCACCGACTACGTGGTGCCGGCCCTGGAGATCCTGGACTCCAGGATTGAGATGGAGGGCCGGACCATCGTGGACACCATCTCCGACAACGCCGCCATGGGCGCCATGGTAATCGGCGGCCGGCCCGTGAAGCCGGACGCCGTGGACCTCCGCTGGGTTTCCGCGATCCTCTACAAGAACCAGACCGTGGAGGAAACCGGTGTGGCCGCCGGCGTCCTGGACCACCCCGCCAACGGGGTCCACTGGCTGGCCAACAAGATCGCCGCGCACGGGGACTCGCTCAAGGCAGGCGACATCATCCTGGCCGGGTCCTTCACCCGTCCGCTCTGGGTCTACAAGGGCGATACGGTACACGCCGACTACGGACCCCTGGGAGCTGTGACATGCCGCTTCGAATAGAAGACACCTTCCGCTCCGCGCTGGCCGCGCAAAGGCAAAAGGGAAAGGCAGGCCGGCCACTGGCCGGGATGTGGGTGTGTTCCGGCAGCCCGCTGGTCGCCGAGCTCTGCGCGGGTGCGGGCCTGGATTGGCTCCTGGTGGACGCCGAGCACAGCCCCAACGGGCTCGAGTCCATCCTGGCGCAGCTGCAAGCCATCCACGGCTACCCGGTGCACACCATGGTCCGGCCGCCCGTGAACGACACCGTGGTGATCAAGCAGTACCTGGACCTCGGCGTGCAGAACCTGCTGATCCCCATGGTGAATTCGGTGGCGGAAGCCGAAGCCGCCGTGGCTGCCACCCGCTACCCGCCGCACGGCGTCCGCGGCGTGGGCTCCGCCCTGGCCCGTGCCGCCCGTTGGAACCGGGTCCCGGACTACCTCGCCCGGGCCAGCGAGACCATCAGCGTCACCGTCCAGATTGAATCGACGGCGGCCGTCGAGGCTGTGGAGGACATCCTCAAAGTCGACGGCGTGGACGCCATCTTCGTCGGCCCCTCCGACCTCGCCGCCTCCATGGGCCTGCTGGGACAGCAGGAACACCCCGAGGTGCGCGCCGCCGTCGAACACTGCCTGTCCGTTGCCAAGGCGGCCGGGAAACCCGGGGGCGTCAACGCCTTCAACCCCGACACCGCCCAGCACTACCTGGCGTGTGGCGCGGACTTCATCCTGGTCGGCGCCGACGTCGCCCTCCTGGCCCGCGGCTCCGAAGCCCTCGCCGCCAACTACATCAAACCCGTCGACGGCGACACCCCTGCCAGCTACTGACGTCTGTTCCCCAAGGATTTCTTTCATGACAGTGGCTTCTGCGCTTCCCCGGTAGGTTGCGAGCCCGCCAACAACACCGAATACCGAAGGGGCGGCGGCGTCACGCACGGCAGCCTTTAGGGCCAACTTCGGTGGCGGGACCCAGGAAACACGGGGTCGCGCCACTGTCTGTTGCGCAAAAACGTGCTTGGCGTGACATTGCGTTCGCTGCCGTCCAAGGGCTCTGCGCACACAGACAAGAGCGGGACGGGGCTCTCAACCAGACTGGGAGCAACCCGCTATGCCGCCCGGCTGGCGCCCTTGACTACTCGAAGTGGAGTACCCCTTGGAAACCTACGATGCGCTCCTCGCGTCCATTGCCCCCGCTGCCGGCGCCGGCCGGACCATCCTCGATCCGGCCACGGGCCAGCCGGTCGGCGAAGCTCCCGTCCACGGCCTCGAAGACCTTGAAAGCGCCGTGGCCGCGGCCGTCGCCGCGCAGCCGGCCTGGGCTGCGCTGGGCCATGAGGCCCGGTCCGCTGCGCTCCTGAAGGCAGCAGACGCCGTCGAGCGTTCCGCCGAGGAACTGGCCCGGTTGCTCTCCCGTGAGCAGGGCAAACCACTGAACGGCCCCAACGCCCGGTTCGAGGTGGGCGCCTGCTTGGCGTGGCTGCGTGCCACGGCCGGCCTGCCGCTGGAGCCGGAAACCATCGTGGACGACGGCGAAACCCGGGCCGAGCTGCATTACCGGCCCATCGGCGTGGTGGGCGCGATCGGGCCTTGGAACTGGCCCATGATGATCACCGTCTGGCAACTCGCGCCCGCACTGCGCATGGGCAACGCCATCGTGGTGAAGCCCTCCGAGTACACACCGCTTTCCGTCCTGGCGCTGGCCAAGGTCATTAATGAGGAACTCCCGGAAGGCCTCCTGACCGTGGTCTCCGGCGGCCGCGACGTCGGCGCCCGGCTGGCCGAACACCCGGCGATCGGCAAGGTCATGTTCACCGGCTCCACCGCCACCGGCCGGGCCATCATCAAGTCCTCCGCGGACACCGTTAAGCGGCTCACCCTGGAACTGGGTGGAAACGACGCCGGCATCGTCCTGCCCGACGCCGACCCCACGGCCATCGCCCAGGACATCTTTTGGGGCGCCTTCATCAACACCGGCCAGACCTGCGCCGCCCTCAAGCGCCTTTACGTCCACAGCGACATCTACGACGCCGTCTGCGAGGAACTCACCGCCGTCGCCAAGGCCATGCCGATGGGCAACGGCCTGGACGAAAACAACGTGCTGGGCCCGCTGCAGAACAAGGCCCAGTACGACGTCGTCGCGAACCTTGTGGAGGCGGCAAAGGCTTCCGGCGCACGCATCCTGCTGGGCGGGAACCCGGACACCGGCCGGCCCGGGTACTTCTACCCCACCACCCTGGTGGCGGACATCGACAACGACAACCCGCTCGTCGCCGAAGAACAGTTCGGCCCCGCCTTGCCAATCATCCGCTACAGCACCATCGACGAAGCAGTGGAGAAGGCCAACGCCCTCGACGTTGGACTGGGCGCCTCGGTCTGGTCCCGGGACCTGGCCGCCGCGCGCGAGGTGGCCGCCCGCATCCAGGCCGGGACCGTGTGGATCAACCGGCACGGTGCCGTGGATCCCCGCATCCCCTTCGGCGGGGCCAAGCAGTCCGGCTACGGCGTCGAATTCGGCGTGGAAGGGCTCAAAGCACTCGGGGTACCGCAGGTCATCAACGGCTGAGGTTGAAGCGGGAGCCCGGCACGCAGGTTGCCGATGCCGGGCTCCCGGGGCTTTGCGGGGCTATCCCAGGGCCGGGGCGGCAGCGGTCCGGCCGGCGAACTGCCGGCGGGCCCAGCGGGCGAGCTTCCTGCCCTTGCCTTTCCACCAGTTGTCCTCGTCCTGGTTGTGGTGGAACCGGAAGACGATGGCCACCAGCACGAACATGCCCATCACCACATCCACCCAGGAGGCCATCACCAAGGCCACGAAGACCGTTAGTGCGTTGGCGACGATGGACGGGATGGCCAGTGTCCGGAACACGGTACTGGCCACATAGCGGCGGTGCGACCTCGGGACGGACAGTTCGCGGACCATGTCGAAGCAGACGCAGACCACCACAATGGTCTGCCCCAGGGCCAGGAGCATCTGGCCCTGCATTGAGCCGCTGAATGCCGCGACGGACTCCATGCCCGGGCTCATGGCCGGGCCTTGCGGTTGACGCCTTTGCTGACTAGACCAAACACGGAAAACCCCCAGAACTTGCGGAACCACCGCCGCTGATCCGACGATGGTTCCATTCAAGGTTTTGGAGGCTTTGGGGTCACGAGTAGTGGGTACTCTAGTTTTCGCAGGGACCCAACCGCTGTACTTACTTGCCGATGGCGCGCGGCCGCCACAGCATGACGGCCTGCGACCGTGGCCGGGGCCGCTGCCCGCGGGAAAGGCTCACGACGTCGCCGGCGGCACCGGCCGCGAAGATGCGCGAGTCCACGGCCCGCGGCCGGCGCCCCAGTTCCTCGGTGAGTTCCGCGATCCGGCTCTGGAGGGCAGCCACCTGGTTTTCAAGTTCCAGGATGCGCTTGATGCCCTCCAGCGAGACCCCCTCCTGGGACAGCCGCTGCACCTCCCGCAGCATGTTGACGTCGCGCTGCGAGTAGCGCCGGGACTTCCCGGGGGCACGGCTCGGCTTGACGATGCCGAGCCGGTCGTATTGCCGCAGCGTCTGCGGGTGCATGTCTGCAAGCTCGGCCGCCACGGAGATCACGAAGATCGGCTGGTCAGCACTGATGTCCACGGCTCACCTCCGCTCCTAGAGCCGGGCCTTGGCTGCCAGGCCCTCACGGACGTCCGCCGACGACGTCGCCTCGGCGAACGCCTTGACCGCAGCTTCGGCGTCCTTGTTGAGATTCTTGGGAACGGCGACGTCGATGGTCACCAGCAGGTCACCGGTCGCCTTGGACGTCTTTACGCCTTTGCCCTTGACCCGCAGCGTGCGGCCCGATGGCGTGCCGGCCGGAACACGGACCTTGACCTTGTCGCCGTCAATGGTGGGAACTTCGATGTCCGCGCCCAAGGCAGCCTCGGGGAAGGTGACAGGGACGTGGATGCGGAGGTTGTCGCCGTCGCGCGTGTAGAACGCATGCGGCTGGACCGCGACGGACACCACCAGGTCACCGTTGCCGGCCGCACCCGGCTGGCCCTTGCCGCGGACGCGGACCTTCTGGCCGTCCTTGATGCCGGCGGGGACACGGACGTCGATCACCTCGCCGCTGGGCTCGCGCAGGCCGATGGTGGTTCCGCGGATGGAACCGGCAAACGAGATGCTGGTGGACGCGGTGCGGTCGGCGCCCTTCTGCGGCGTGCGCTGGAAGCCGGGGGAACCACCGAAGCCGCCGAACAGGTCTGCGAACTCGGGCGGGATGCCGCCTGCGGACGGGTTGAACCCGCCCGAGTGGCGCCCGGTGTTGCCCGTGAAGAGGCCACCGAACATGTCCTCGAACCCGCCGTTGGGGGCGCCGGCGCCGCCGGGGGCAAAGCGGGCTCCGCTGCCCATGGCGCGGATGGCGTCATACTGCTGGCGCTCGTCCGGGTCCGAGAGCACCGAGTAGGCCTCGGAGATGTCCTTGAACTTCTTCTCGGAAGCAGCGTTCCCGGCGTTGGTATCAGGGTGGTGCTGCCGCGCAAGCTTCCGGTAGGCCTTCTTGATGTCGGCTTCGGAAGCGTCCTTGGCAACACCAAGGATCTTGTAAAAATCCTTGTCCACCCAATCCTGGCTAGCCAATGGCGTTTCCTTTCAAAGTACAAAAGCGTATGGCGAGATTACCGCTAAGCCGGAGCGGATGAGGGGGCCCGGGAGTGGCATCGGGCCTGCCGGAGCTGGGTGGCTAACGATCGTAGATCGTTAGCCACCCAGCGTAGGGGCGGGGCCCCCTCATCCGCGGAGGCGTTGGGGTAATGCTACGCAGGGACGGCGACGATGACCTGGGCGGCGCGGAGCACGCGGTCTCCTGATTTGTAGCCTGAGCGGAGGACCTGGCTGACGGTGTCAACCTCGATGTCCTCGCCGGGCTGCTGGATCAGGGCTTCGTGGATCGTGGGATCGAACTCCACGCCGGTCTCGTTGATCCGGACCAGGCCGTAGGTCTTCAGCGCGTTCTCCAGCTTGGTGGCGATCGCGGCGAAGGGCCCGTCGGTGAGGTCGCCGTGCTGCCGTGCGGCGTCGACGTCGTCCAGGACCGGGAGCAGGGAGTTCAGGACGCCGATGACGGCCATCTCCCCGGCCACGGCGCGGTCCCGTTCAACCCGCTTGCGGTAGTTGACGTACTCGGCCTGGAGGCGGAGCAGGTCGTTGCGCAGTTCGGCGGCCTCTGCGGTGCCGGCGGCGGCCGGAGCCCCCTGGGCCACGGATTCCTCTGCGGGCACGTCCACCCCGTTGAGGATTTCCTCTGCCTGGGCCAGTGCGTCGCCATCGGAATCGGCAGCGCCCTGCTGGTGGCCGGCGCTTGGAGCGTGGCCGCCTTCGGGGTGCCGGGCCTGGCCGGTCACCGGGTCAACCTTACGGTTGTCCCGGATGACCGGTTCGCCGTTGCCCTGCTTGGCGTCATGGTTCGCGGATGAGTTGTGCTCTTCCTCGTTACCGTGGTGCGGCATGGCTACTTCTTCGCTTCGTCTTCGTCGATGATCTCGGCGTCGACGATGTCCTCATCGGCCTTGCTGCCCGCAGAGGCACCGGCGGCACCCTCGGCACCGGCAGCGCCGGCACCGTCCGGCGAACCGGCCTGCGAGTAGATGGCTTCGCCCAGCTTGGTCTGCGAGGCCTGCAGCTTCTCGAACGCGGCCTTCACGGCGGCGTCGTCCGTGCCTTCGAGGGCCTTCTTGAGGCTGTCGACGTCGCCCTGGACCTCGGTCTTGACCTCTTCGGGCAGCTTGTCCGCGTTGTCGGCGATCAGCTTGTCCACGGAGTAGGCGAGCTGCTCGGCCGTGTTGCGGGTGTCGGTTGCCTCGCGGCGGGCCTTGTCCTCGGCTGCGTGCTCCTCGGCGTCCTTGACCATGCGGTCAATGTCTTCCTTGGAGAGGCTGGAACCACCGGTAATGGTCATGGACTGTTCCTTGCCGGTGCCCTTGTCCTTCGCGGAGACGTGGACGATGCCGTTGGCGTCGATGTCGAAGGTGACCTCGACCTGGGGGACGCCGCGCGGAGCCGGCGCGATGCCGGTCAGTTCGAAGGTGCCCAGCGGCTTGTTGTCGCGGGTGAACTCGCGTTCGCCCTGAAAGACCTGGATGGCCACGGACGGCTGGTTGTCGTCTGCCGTGGTGAAGGTCTCGGACCGCTTAGTGGGGATGGCGGTGTTCCGCTCGATCAGGTGCGTCATGACGCCGCCCTTGGTTTCGATGCCGAGGGACAACGGGGTGACGTCGATCAGGAGGACGTCCTTGCGCTCACCCTTCAGCACACCGGCCTGCAGGGCTGCACCGACGGCGACGACCTCATCCGGGTTGACGCCCTTGTTGGGCTCCTTGCCGCCGGCCAGTTCCTTGACCAGTTCGGAGACGGCGGGCATACGGGTGGAGCCACCGACCAGCACGATGTGGTTGATGTCCGAAAGCTTGATGCCGGCTTCCTTGATGACGTCGTGGAACGGCTTCTTGGTGCGCTCCAGCAGGTCCTTGGTGAGGTCCTGGAACTTGGCGCGGGTCAGCTGCTCGTCCAGGTGGACCGGGCCGTCGGGGGTGACGGAGAGGTACTGGAGGGAGACGTTGGTGCTGGAGGAGGAGGAGAGTTCCTTCTTGGCCTGCTCGGCTGCCTCACGGAGGCGCTGGAGGGCGATCTTGTCCTTGGACAGGTCGATGCCCTTGACCTTGAGCTGGTTCAGCAGGTAGTCGACGACGCGCTGGTCCCAGTCGTCGCCGCCCAGGCGGTTGTCACCGGCGGTGGCGCGGACCTGGATGGTGGAGAAGTTGTCTTCGTCCTTGCCGACTTCCAGCAGGGAGACGTCGAAGGTACCGCCGCCGAGGTCGAAGACGAGGATGAGTTCGTCTTCCTTGCCCTTGTCCAGGCCGTAGGCGAGGGCTGCGGCGGTGGGCTCGTTGACGATGCGCAGGACGTTCAGGCCTGCGATCTCGCCGGCTTCCTTGGTGGCCTGGCGCTCGGCGTCGTTGAAGTAGGCCGGGACGGTGATGACGGCGTCGGTGACCTTTTCACCCAGGTAGGACTCGGCGTCGTTCTTCAGCTTCATGAGGATACGCGCGGAGATTTCCTGCGGGGTGTACTTCTTGTCATCGATCGCGACGGTCCAGTCGGTGCCCATGTGGCGCTTGACGGATGCGATGGTGCGGTCGATGTTGTTGACGGCCTGGCGCTTGGCGATTTCGCCGACCAGGACTTCGCCGGACTTGGAGAATGCAACGACCGACGGCGTGGTGCGGCCACCCTCGGCGTTGGCAATAACGGTGGGCTCGCCACCTTCGAGAACGGAGACGACGGAGTTGGTGGTTCCGAGGTCGATACCTACTGCACGTGACATGTGTTGCTTCCTTCTTTCCTTGGAAACTGGGTGGCGCCCAATGATTGAGCGTTCTGGACTCAACTTTACTCAGGCACCACCAGATGTCAACACAACTTGAGCGAACTACGCTCAACTTTGCTCACGGCGTACAAGGAGGACGGACGACGGCGGCCCGTCGCCATCGGCGCGGAGGCTTCAGTCGCGGGCGGGCGCATCCAGCACCGCCGCAAGCAGTCCGGGGAACCGCGCCTCGAGATCCTCCGTGCGCAGGGTCAAACGGCGGCCGCGGCCGTTGGCCTCGTTGCGGATCACGCCGGCCTCGCGCAGCACCTTCATCAGGTGGGACTTGGTGGACTTGGGCATGTCCGGGTTGCTCAGGGCACACTCGGCCATATCAAGGGGGCCGGCGCGAAGCTGGCGCGCGATCTCCAGCCGGTCGGGGTCACTCAGGGCAAAAAGCACACTGGGCAACTGGAGGTCCGCGCGTTCGGGATGGGGAAGGTTCGCCGGTGTAGCCACAGTTCGACTTTAGTTGAACCATTGGCGTCACTGCCAGTAGGCTGAGGTTTCGACTATTTTCGAACCAAATTCACCCTACGCAGAAGGCGGCACGTTTTGACGCACTCCCCCGCAGCCCGGCCCCAGGAGGCACGCCGGCGGCTGGGCTTTGCCCTGATCGCGGCTGCCACGGCAGCGATGATGGCCGGAGCCAGCGCGCCGTCGCCTTTCTACCCCACACTGCAGGAGCAGCTGCACCTGCTGCCCGTGGCAACCACCGGGATCTTTGCCGTGTACGCCGTGGCACTGCTGGCAGCCCTGCTGGTCTTCGGCTCGATTTCGGACCACTTGGGCCGCAGGCCGGTGATCAGCGCAGCCTTCATCCTGCTCGCCTCCAGCGTCACGGCCTTCCTGGTTGCCGATTCGCTGGCCATGCTCCTGGTGGCCCGCGTACTGCAGGGCATCGCCAGCGGCATCCTGCTGACCACGCTCTCTGCCGCGATCGCGGACCTGGAAGCAGAGGATGACCCGGGCTCCAGTGCCGCTTGGAACACCGTGGCGCCGCTGGGCGGCCTGGCACTGGGCGCCCTGGCATCCGGCCTGCTGCTGGACCTGCTGGCTGAGCCGCGCACGCTGGTGTTCGTTTCGCTGACCGTCCTGTACATGGTGTTCGCCGCACTGGTGTGGGCCGCCCCCGAAACCTCGCCCCGGACGCCCGGGGCAGCGGCCTCGCTCAAGCCGCACCTGACCCTGCCACCCGCCGCACGCCGCGGATTCGTCACCGGCGCCCCGGCCGTCTTCGCCGGCTGGGCCACGGGCGGGCTGTACCTCTCGCTCGGCGCCGCGATCGTCCACGCCACATTCGGCATCCGGGAGCACCTGTGGCAAGGCATGGTGATCACCATCCTGGCAGGCACCGGAGCAGCCACCGCTGCAGTCCTGCACCGCTTCGGAGCCCGTACCATCACCATTTTCGGCACCTCGGCTTTGGCCTTGGGAACTGCGCTGTCCCTGCTGGCCATCGGCCTGGGCTCGTTTGGCCTGTTCCTGGCTGCCGTAGTGGTGGCCGGAGCAGGTTTTGGCACGGCGTTCATGGGCGTGATCCGGTCCATCAGCCCCCTGGTCGAGGACCACGAACGCGCCGGCACCTTCGCCTCGCTCTTCGTGGTGGCATATACGGCTTTCGGCGTTCCAGCAGTGCTGGCCGGCCTGCTGGCCCCCGTGCTGTCCCTCCCGGTCACCACCTACGCGTATGGCGGGCTGGTGACGGTCCTGGCCGCGGTGGCTGCGATCAGCCGCGCCCGCAGCAGCGACGCCGAACCGGCCGGGGACGCCACAGTGGCGGCACCGGACGCCGGGAACCACTCGGGCAGCACGGAAAACGTCGCCGCAGGAGCGGTTCCGGAATCCGCGGGCCGCTAGCCGCGCCGTTGCGATAAATGGGCGAAGCGGGCCGCACAGGAAGCGGCCCGGGAGGACTCCTTACCGGTCGGAGTCCGGGCGGCCGTGCAACGGTCCCCGATCCTCCGCGGTCGACTGGACCTGGCCGTCGGTCAGGCCGTCGCGGATCGCTTCCTCCGTGCGCGCGCCTCCCGTGGTTCCGGCGTCGCCGTAGTTGCCTTCCTCGTATTCGCCGTCGGCTTCGCGTTCCGGCTCGTTGATGGTGCCCGCGGCGCCGTAGTCCCCGTCCACGTACTGGCCACCTTCCCCTTCCAGGCCCGGGGCGCTGCTGCCCTTGCGTGGTTCCTCGGCTGCAACTTCAGGGTTCTCAGTCATGGTGCATCTCTCCTTCGAGGCTCCGCGTCCGTGCGGGCGCACTGGCAGTCTACCGAGGCCCCCTGGCCGCCAACAGGGCCAGGCCTACCCGTCATCACGGGACGCGCGCAGCTGCAGCCCCGCCACGCCGGCAAGGACGGCAAGATGGTGGTCGAAAAGTTCCGCCGGAACGCTGAAGGTATCCGGCCCGTACTGGTTGAAGGCCTCGAAGCTGACGGCGCCAAACAATGCGCTCCACACCAGGACTCCCCGGGCCACGAGTTCCTCGGGGACGGTAAGGCCGAACTGTGCCCGGATGGTGTCCAGGTCAGCTTGGAGCGCGGTGGGGATCTCTGCCCGCACGGCATCCGCCACGGCCAGCCGCCCGGCCCGGAAGGCAGACTCCAGGATGCCAATCAGGGCGACGATCACCCGGGTACCGGGGACCGTGGTCCGCTCGGCGGGCGCGTTGTAGCCGGGGACCGGGCTGCCGAACAGGAGCGCATAGCTTGCCGGCTCCCGCAGCGCCCAGGTCCGTACCGCGCGGCCCAAGGCCGTGAAGCGGCCGGCGTGGTCATCGACTGGAACCGCCCCGATGGCGGCGTCCACCTCGTCCCCCAGCTCATTGAAGGCATCTATCAGCAACAGCGTCAGCAGCTCATCCCGGCTTTCCACGTAGCGGTACACGGCTGAGGAAACCACTCCCAAGTCCCTGGCCACCGCCCTGAGGGACAGTGCCGCCGCCCCGTGCAGGGCCAGGTGGCGCCGTCCCAGCCGGATGATGTCGGCCACGGTCTGCGTCCGTGCCCGCTGCCTGGGCGTCAGGGCCCGGGCCGGCGCCGCCGTCGCGTCCGTTTTTTCTGTGTCCGTCACAGGCTCCAGCATGCCACAACCGAGAGCGGTGCCAACAGAGGAGAGCAGTGCTCTTGACAAGGTTGCGACACCCGGTCCATGCTGAAAGCGAGAGCACCGCTCTCGCTACAAACTTTCCCAGGAGGACTCATGGTCAAGAATTTCGTCGTCACCGGTGCGGGGCCGGTGGGCTGGACGGTTGCCGAGCAGCTCGCGGCCGATGGACACCGCGTCCGCGTAGTCACCCGGTCCGGCAGCGGGCCCGACCACCCCTTGGTTGAGCGGATCACGGGAGACGCCAAGGATCCCGAAACCCTGCGGCAGGTCTTCACCGGTGTCGATGCCGTCTTCCACTGCATCCACGGCTCGTCCTACACCGCCGCAGCTTGGGAGGCGGAATTGCCCGCAGCCGAGCAGGCGGTGTTGAACGCGGCACACGAGGCAGGCGCCGTCGTCGTCTTTCCGGAAAGCCTGTATTCATACAGCGAGCCGGACCGCGTGATGACCGAGGACAGCCCGCGCCGGGCGGCCGGCGGCAAGCGCGGCGTGCGCACCCGCCTGCTGCAGGCGAGGGAGGACGCAGCTGCGGCAACTGTCAGCGTGGTGGCCGGGGACTTCTTTGGTCCGCGGGTCCAGATGGCGCACGGCGGCGAGCGCATCGTGGTCCCCATCCTCGCCGGCCGGAATGTCAGCGTGGTGGGGAGCGCGAACCAGCCGCACTCCTTTACCTACGTTCCGGACCTGGCCGCAGCGATGGTCGCCGCAGCCGCCAACCCCGCCGCCTGGAACTCGGTCTGGCACGCCCCCACCGGCCCGGCCCTGACGCAGCGGGAGCTGGTTCGTGCCTTTGCACGGGCCGCGGGCGTGCCGGCACCCAAGGTGCGCGTCCTGCCGGGCTGGGCCCTGCGGGCGGCGGCGTTCTTTTCCGCCGACATGCGGGAACTGGCGGAGCTCAGCTACCAGTTTGAGCACCCGTTCGTGATGGATTCGGCCCGTTCGGAGGCCATCCTTGGCATACGGCCCACCCCGCTGGACGCGGCTGCCGCCGCCACCGTGGAATGGTGGCGGCGGCAGGACTGAGCGTCAGCGGGTGGGTACCTCCGTGCGGGGCTCGAGGCCGGACTCCCGGGATCGGGTGCCGGATCCGGCCTGGGCGCGGGCCAGTTTTCCGGGCCACCAGATCTTTGGGCCGATGTCGTAGGCGAGCGCCGGTACCAGCAGCGAGCGCACCAGCACGGTGTCCAGCAGCACGCCGAACGCCACGATGAAGGCCAACTGCACCAGGAACATGATGGGGATGACGCCAAGGGCGGCAAACGTTGCGGCCAGCACCACGCCCGCCGAGGTGATCACCCCGCCGGTCACGCTGAGGCCGCGCAGGATCCCGGGCCGGGTGCCGTGCTTGAGCGACTCCTCCCGGACCCGGCTCATCAGGAAGATGTTGTAGTCCACGCCCAGGGCCACCAGGAACACGAAGCCGAACAGCGGGACAGTGGCATCCGCTCCGGGGAACCCGAAGATGTTGTTGAAGACGAACGCGGACACGCCGAGCGCCGCCGCGTAGGACAGCACCACGGACAGCACCAGCAGGACCGGGGCAACAATGGAGCGCAGCAGCAGCATCAGGATGAAGAGGATCACCACGAGCACCACCGGGATGATGACCACGAGGTCATGCTGGGCGGTGGTGTTGGTGTCCAGGGCTGTGGCGGTCACGCCGCCCACCAGCGCGCCGGGATCCACGGCCTTGACCTCGCTGCGGAGGGCCTTGATGGTTTCTTCAGCCTGCAGGGAGTCGGCGGCGTCGTTCAGCGTGGCGTTGATCAGGACCTTCCCGTCCCTCACGTCCGGGGTGTTGGGAGCTCCCGGCGCTCCGGTGATGGGCACGCTGCCCGGCCCCAGGAGGTAGGCCTCGCCCACGCCGTCGTCCGCTTTGACCCGGTCCAGCACTTCTGCGGCCTTGGCCTGGTCCGCAACCACGACGGCGGGGCTTCCGCTGCCGGCGTCGAAGTGGCGCGCCAGCGCGTCCTGGCCGTCAACGGCGTTGGAGGCCGTGAGGATGACGTCCGTTTGCGGTACGCCGTTGGCTTTGAGCTGCAGCAGGCCGACGGCCGCCACCAGGAGCAACAGGACCGACGCGACCCACACGGTCCTGGGGCGCCGGGACACCAGGGAACCCGTGGCGCGCCACAGGCCTTTCTGTCCTTCCAGCCCGGTCACCAGCTCGGGTTCGCGCTGGTCGGCGGGGACCAGCTTGGGGCGGAACGGCCAGAACGCGGCCCGGCCCAGGAGCGCCATCAGTGCAGGCAGCAGGGTCAGCGCGGCGAACAGGGCGCACAGGATGCCGGCGGCGGCGACCGGGCCGAGGGCCTTGTTGGAGTTGAGGTCCGAGAACAGCAGGCACAGCAGGGCAATGATCACCGTGGCGCCGGAGGCCAGGATCGGCTCGAACGAGGCCTTCCAGGCGGTGAGGACTGCGGCGGTGCGGTTGGTGGTGTGGGTGAGGGCTTCGCGGAAGCGGGCCACGAAGAGAAGGGCGTAGTCCGTGGCCGCGCCGATCACCAGGATGGACAGGATGCCCTGGCTTTGGCCGTTGAGCTGGATCCAGCCTGCCTTGGCCATCCCGAACACCAGCAGGATGGCCGCGCAGAGGGCAAAGACGGAGGTCAGCAGCACCATGATGGGCAGCAGCAGGGAACGGTAGACGATCAGCAGGATCACGAAGACGGCGGACAGGGCCACGAGCAGCAGGATGCCGTCAATGCCGCCGAACGCGGCGGCAAGGTCGGCGGCCAGCCCTGCCGGTCCGGTCACGAAGGTTTGGGTTCCCTGCGGCGCCGCCGCGGACACCGTGTCACGGAGCTCCTTGACGGCGTCCTTCAGTTCGGTGGAGGACCCGATGGGGACAACGAACTGGACGGCTTTGGCGTCTTTGGAGGGGATCGGGCCGATCACGGCGCTGCCCAGTTTGAGGCCTTCGAGGCTGGTCTTAAGCGTGGCGAGCCCGCCCAGCTGCGCGGGGGTGAAGGCGGCGGTGTTTTCGATGACGATAATGCCGGGCACCTCGTCCGAGTCCCGGAACTTTGCCTGCCAGTCCTGCGCCTCGGTCGCTTCGGCGCTGGCGGGCAGGAAGGACGCCTGGTCATTGCTGGAGACTTCTTCGAGGCGGCCGAACGTGGGGCCGCCCACCCCGGCCAGTCCCAGCCAGGTCACGACCAGGACGACGGGGATGAGCCAGCGCAGCCAGAACGGTACGCGCTCTTTGGCAACTTTTGTGCGTTTCATGATGCCTTCCATCCAGGGTGCCGCGAGTAGGATTGATTCCAGCATAGATTATCTCCATCATGGAGATAAGTGCCAGTCGAGCTTTTTTTCCGGTCCCGCCGGTACGGATAGCGCGGACAGGGCCGGGCCTCAGGCTGCTGCAGTAATATCCGTCAGTACGGTCGGGCGGAAAAGGCCCGGCAGGAACGGTCCGGCACGAACGCGAACACGAATGGCTGAAGGGAGGCGGGCATGGCAGGACAGACTGCATCAGGTCCACCGTCCTTTCCCCAGGCCGGACCGGAATTCGGCCCGCCGAACCCCCTGCTTCGGCTTTTGCAGGAGTTCACCATCGAGGCGAACCGGTACGTGGACGCGGCCGGTGACCGCAAGGACATGCACCGGACAGACATGAATGCCCTGGCGGTGATCATGCGCCATACGGCAAGGGGCGAGGTGGTAACCCCCGGCGTCCTGCGGAAGGAGCTCAACCTGAGTTCCCCCGCCACCACGGCACTGATCGACAGGTTGGACAACTCCGGGCATGTGGTCCGCGAACGGCACGCCACGGACCGGCGCCAGGTCCAACTGAAGATGACGCCCAAGGCTTTCAGGGACGGCGGCGCCATCTTCGCCCCGCTGGCGCAGCACATGGACAGCGCCATGGCAGGGTTCTCCGCGGCGGAACTGGAAACAGTGACCCGTTTCATGACCGCCATGGTCGAGGCAACCGCCGCGGCCCGGGAAGAATCCGACGACGAAAAACCCAAGGGCGGCCACCCCGGATAAGCCCCGGGGCTTGTGGTGTTGGCCGCGAAGAAGCGGCAACCGCAGCCCGGTTGGGAGTAGCGTTTGGTTATGAGTGCGCAGCAGCCAGGGGAAGACGTCTACACGCACGGCCACCACGAATCGGTGGTCCGCGCCCATGCCGCCCGGACCGCCGAAAATTCCGCGGCGTTCGTCCTCCCGCACCTTACGCCGGGAACAGCCCTGCTGGACGTGGGCTGCGGGCCCGGCAGCATCACCTGCGACTTTGCCGCGCTGGTCAACCCCGGGCACGTCACCGGCCTGGACCGCTCGCCGGACGTCATCGCCCAGGCACAGGCCCTCGCCGCCGAACGCGGCGTTCCCAATGTTGAATTTGTTGCCGGCAATATCTACGACCTTGACTTCGCGGACGAAACGTTCGACCTCGTCCACGCACACCAGGTGCTCCAGCACCTGACGGACCCGGTGGAGGCCTTGCGGGAGATGCGCCGGGTGGCCAAACCCGGCGGCATCGTGGCGGTCCGGGACGCGGACTTCCACGGGATGAGCTGGTATCCGGCCATCCCGGAACTGGACGAGTGGATGGACCTGTACCAGCGGATTGCCCGCCGCAACGGAGCAGAGCCCGACGCCGGGCGCCGGCTGGTCAGCTGGGCCCAGTCCGCGGGGTTCAGCGACGTCGCCCCCAGCAGCAGCAACTGGTTGTACGCGACGGCCCAGCAGCGCCGCTGGCAGGCGCGGGTGTGGGGCGAGCGGGTGCTGCATTCAGCCTTCGCGGAGCAGGCCCTGGAGTACGGGTTCGCCAACCCGGCGGACCTGGCCAGGATTTCCGCGGGCTGGCACCGGTGGGGTTCCACCGACGACGGCTGGTTCCTGATCCCCAATGGCGAAGTGATCGCCCGGGCCTAGCGCTGAACCCGAGGCGCGCCGCCCCTAGGATTGATGAGTGGAATTTTCCCTTTGGCTGGCCCTTGCAGGTGCCGGCGCCCTTATCAGCTTCACCCCGGGTGCCGGGGCCATCAACACCATGAGCAACTCGCTGAATGCGGGGTTCCGGCGGTCCATTTGGGGAATCCTGGGCCAGCAGGCGGCCCTGGTGGTGCATGTGCTGATTGTGGCCCTGGGCGTAGGGGTGCTGGTGGCGAGCTCGCCCTTGGCCTTCAACGTGATCCGATACGCCGGCGCCGCGTACCTGGTGTACCTGGGTATCCGCCAGTTCCTGAGCAAGCCCACGGCCGCCCGGGAGGAGGCCGCCGCCCTGCGCGATGAACCGGCGTGGTCCATCTTCCGGCGCGGCTTCTGGGTCAACCTGCTGAATCCGAAGGCGATCGTGTTCTTCCTGGCGTTCACACCGCAGTTCATCCGGCCTGAGCAACCCTTGTTCACGCAATACGCGGTGCTCACGGCCACCATCGTGGTCATCGACATCCTGGTGATGTGGTTCTTCTTCGCCGCGGCCGCCAGGTCCTTCCAGCGCTTCACCAGCACCGAGCCGGGCCAAATCGTCCTCAGCAGGGTCTTTGGCACCCTGTTCGTGGGCGTTGGCATCCTGCTGGCCCTGATCCACTAGCGGCCGGGCGAAGGGCACAACCACAGGGAAGCCATCCCCATATGACAGCCAGTAATTCATCTTTACAAACCCGTAAAACATTGTGAACAGCCCGCTAGCCAAGACGGGCAACCAGCGCGCATGCTTAGCTTCATGAACTCAACGTCGAGCCCATACCGTGTCATCACCGTCTGCACCGGCAACATCTGCAGGTCCCCCATGGCCGAGCTCATGCTCGCGGCAGCGCTGGAACGCGAAGGGCTGGACGGGCTGGTGGAGGTGGACTCCGCCGGCACCACCGGCTACGAGGCCGGCAGGCCCATCGATCCCCGGGCCGCCCGCCGGCTCGCGGCAGCACAGTTGGCCTCCGAAAACCATGTCGCCCGGGAGTGGGACCCGCGGTGGTTCAGCGAGCGCGACCTGATCCTGGCCCTGGACATCGACCATTACGCCTGGCTCACCGAGGCAGCACCGGGCCGGGATGCCTTGAACAAGATCCGGATGCTCCGCAGCTTCGACCCGGCCATGGCCGGCCGCGACCGGCTGGACCAGGGCATCGAGGATCCCTGGTACGGCGGCCACGCCGATTTCGACGCCGTCTGGCACCAGATCCACTCCGCCCTTCCCGGGATCGTGGACCACATTAAGTCGGAGGCCCTGCGGGACACGGGACTGCAGCGGCAGGCACGCTGAAAACGGTACGCTCTAGTCCATGAGCCCAGCCCCCGTCATCATCGCCATCGACGGGCGCTCCGGCGCAGGCAAGACCACCTTGGCAGTCGAACTCGCGGCGCTGCTCCGCGCCCACCACAAGGTGTCCCTGTTCCACCTCGAGGACATCTACCCGGGCTGGGACGGGCTCGCGGCCGGCGTCGAACGCTATGTGTCCACGGTCCTCACGCCGCTGAGCCTGGGCGAGGCCGCCACCTGGACCAGCTGGGACTGGGCCAACCATTACGACGGCGATGCCCGGGTAACACTGCCGGCGGAGATCGTCATCGTGGAGGGCGTGGGCGCAGCGTCCGAGCCTGCCCGCCCGTTCCTGAACGCCGTGATCTGGGCGGAGGCACCGGACGACGTCCGACGGACCCGGGCCCTGGACCGCGACGGCGACACCTACAGGCCGTTCTGGGACCGGTGGGCGGCCCAGGAGGAAGAATGGCTGGGCCGCGACAACGTCCCCGGCCGGGCGGACCTGCGCGTCAACAACCGCGCTGACGGCTCCGCGCCCGCAGACCTGTTGCGGCTTCTCCCCTACCTGCCTGCGCTGGCACCGGTGCTCGCCCCGGAATTGTCCGCCCGCCGCGGCCTCCGCCTGCACGCCGAGCGCCTGGACCTGGCACCGGACGCACCGGCCCTGTTCGAATCCCTGTACGGCCGCTCCCCCAACGCCGTTTGGCTGGACTCCTCCAACCACCGGGACGCACCGGCCGCCCCCGGGCAGCCGGCGTCCGGTCCGCAGGCGTCGGGTCCGCAGGCGTCAGGTCCGCAGGACAGGACGGCCGCCGAACGCAGCCGGTTCAGCATCATGGCGGACGACGCCGGCACGTTCGGGCAGTATGTCACGCACCGCGCGGGGGTGGGCTTCATCAGCGCGGGTTCGTCCGTGGCGAAGGTTCCGGGCCCGTTCTTCCGCTGGCTGAACACCGTCTGGGGCCGGCGGGCGGTCCGCACTCCCGAGGGCTATCCGGGCGAATTCACCCTGGGGTGGCTTGGCTGCCTGGGTTACGAACTCAAGCGCGAAACCGGCGGCAGCGACCTTTCCGCCCCCACACCGGACGCCGCCCTGATCTTCGCCGGCCGGGCCGTGGTGTTGGACCATGCCGAAGGCACCGCCTGGCTCCTGGCGCTTGCGGCACCTGACGCCGATGAATGGCTGGACCGCGCACGGGCAGCCGTTCAGGCCGCCGCTTCAGCCGCCACGACCCCCGCGGGCCCCGCCGGAGCGGTGGGCACAGGAGCGGTGGGCGCCGGGGATGCCGGCGGCAGCACCGGCGTCGGACGTCCCGGCCCGCCCGTTTTCCGCAGCCGGGACACGGGCGCCCGCTACCGGGCGAAAATTGCGGCAGCCCAGCACGAGATTGCGCAGGGAAACACCTACGAAGTCTGCCTGACCACCACCCTGGAAGCCCGGATCCCGGCGGAGACCCTGGATCCCTGGGCCACCTATCTCGCGCTGCGCCGCCGCAGCCCGGCCCCGTTCGCCAGTTACCTGCGGCTGGGCGGCCTTTCCGTCGCCAGCACCTCGCCCGAGCGGTTCCTGAAGATAGCAGCCGACGGCGGCATGCGCGCCGAACCGATCAAGGGCACCCGCCGCCGGGCTGCCGATCCGCAGGAAGACTCGCAACTGCGCGCCGACCTGGCCACGTCCGTGAAGGACCGCGCCGAGAACATCATGATCGTTGACCTGCTGCGCAACGATCTCAGCCACTTTGCGGTGCCCGGCTCCGTGACGGTCAGCCGGCTGTGCGCGATCGAAAGTTACGCCACCGTCCACCAGATGGTCAGCACCATCGACGCCCGGCTCCTCCCCGGGGCGGCCCGGGCCGAGGCAGTGGCGGCCTGCTTCCCGGCAGGGTCCATGACCGGCGCGCCCAAGATCAGCACCATGGCCATCCTGGACCGGCTGGAGGCCGGGCCCCGCGGATTCTACTCGGGGGCCATCGGGTACTTCTCGCTCAACTCGGCGACCGACCTCGCCGTCGCCATCCGGACCCTGGTGATCGACGCCTCCGGCGACGGAGCCGCGGACCTGACGCTCGGCGTCGGCGGTGCCATCACGTCGGACTCCGACCCGGACGACGAGTACGACGAGATCCGCACCAAGGCCTTTGGCGTGCTCTCCACCCTCGGCTCGGACTTCCCGGTGGACTGACCCTGGCTTAGCGGAACACGGCGGTCCTACTGCACCGTGGCCGTCAGCCGGGCCACGTTGTCCACATACCGGGCGGCCAGCGGCCGGTTTAGCCAGTCCGCCAGCTTCAACTCGTGGGAGATGTCCCGGTAGGTGTCCTCCACCGCGCGCATCTTGTTGACGATGTCCTCGCCCAGGAGCATCACGGAAACCTCAAGGTTCAGCGAGAAGGAACGCATGTCCATGTTGCTCGATCCCAGGACGGCCACTTCGTCGTCGATGGTGAAGTGCTTGGCGTGCAGCACGAACGGCGCCTTGTACAGGTAGATGCGTACGCCTGCCTCGAGGAGTGCTTCGTAGTAGGACCGCTGCGCGTGGTGGACCAGGAACTGGTCGCCCTTTTCGGAGACGAACAGTTCCACATCGACGCCGCGCTGCGCCGCGGTGGTGATGGCATACAGCAGGGAGTCGTCCGGGACGAAATAGGGGCTGCAGATGGAAATCCGGTGCTGTGCGGAGTAGATGAGCGTGTTGAAGAGCCGGAGGTTGTTTTCCGTGATGAACCCGGGGCCGCTGGGCACCACCTGGGCCGTGACATCTCCGGGCTCGGGATTCGCCGGCAGTTGCAGCTGGTGTTCCAGGGATTCGTCGGTCTCGCTCAGCCAGTCGGTGGCGAAGACGACGTTCAGGGTGGTCACGATCGACCCCCGCAGGCAGGCCATCAGTTCCACCCATTCGCGGCCGGCCTTGCGGTGCCGCGGGTTGTTGTAGGAGGGCTCGATCAGGTTCTGCGACCCCGTGAAGGCGATTTCGCCGTCCACCACCATGATCTTGCGGTGGTTGCGCAGGTCCGGCCGGCGCCATTGGCCATGGATCGGCAGCAAGGGAAGCATCCGCTTCCACTGGATCTTGCCGGCCCGCAGGCGCTTGAGCAGCTTCCGGTAGCCCTTGATGCGCAACGTGCCGATGTGGTCGAACAGGAGCCGCACTTCCACGCCCCGTTCGGCCGCCTCTTCCATGGCCGTGAGCAGGTCGTTGGTGACGTGGTCCGAGCTCATGATGTAGAACTCGGCGTTGACGAAGGTCTTCGCCTTCCGCACCGCGTTGGTCATGGCCAGGATGGAGTCCGGGTAGCCGGGGATGAGCTCAACGGAATTGCCGTCCACCATGGGAAGCGAACCCAGGGTGCGGTTGAGCTCCGCCGCGGACTTCACCCATTCCGGCCCGGGGTAGTCGCTCTCGACGTCCGACAAGGCAGTGATGCCGGCCCGCACGCGGTCGTTAACCTGCTCCTGCTGCGCGCGGCGGCGGCTGGACAGCTGGAAGTTGCCGAAGAGCAGGAACAGGACGATGCCCAGGAACGGGATGAAGAAGATCCCCAGCAGCCACGCCATGGCTGTGGTGGGGCGCCTGTTGCCGGGGATGATGCCCAGTGCGAGGACCCTGATCACCAGGTCGGCAAAGCCCAGGAGCACCACAACCCACGTCGGCGCGGTGCCGGCAAGCGAAAAAGGCCACAACACGTCAATATCTCCCGGGGAGGTCGGGCTCCGGGGACGGTTCCGGCCGGCGCACTCCGCCCAGCTTAGCGGCGCCGCCGCACTAAGCTGGTGCCATGAGCTCTCCAGCCCCCGTTGTCCTCGTTTTCCTTGACCCTGCCTACCCTGACGGCAGGGTAGCCGACGCCGCCAAACCGCAGCTCCTGGTCACGGACCTGGGCGTCACCCGGGGTGACGGGATCTTCGAAACCATGCTGGCCGTCGGCGGGACAGTCCGGAAAATGCAGGCCCACCTGGACCGGCTTGCAGGCTCCGCCCGCGCGCTGGACCTCGACATTCCGGGGCAGGACGTGTGGCAGCGCGCCATCGCGGCCGCCGTTGCCCGCCACCGCGCCGGGAACCCGCCGTCGGACGCTGCCGCCGACGAACTGGTGGTCAAGCTGGTAGTGACCCGCGGCGTCGAGGGCGCCCCGGCCCCCACCGCCTGGGTGCAGGTCTCACCTGCCGGAGCGGCGGGCCGCCGCCAGCGGGAAACCGGCATCGACGTAATCCTGCTGGACCGCGGCTATGACAGTGACGTGGCCGAACGGGCCCCGTGGCTGCTCCTGGGTGCCAAGACGCTGTCCTACGCGGTGAACATGGCGGCCCTCCGGCACGCCCACAAGCAGGGCGCGGACGACGTCATCTTCACCTCATCCGACGGCCGCGTCCTGGAAGGACCTACCTCCACCGTGCTGCTGGCCCACGTGGAAAAATCCGACGACGGCACTGCGGTCAAGCGCCTCATCACGCCGCAGCTGGACAGCGGCATCCTGCCCGGAACGTCCCAGGGCGCGCTTTTCGCGGCGGCCAAGGCGGCGGGCTGGGAGCTGGGGTACGGCCCGCTGGAGCCCCGCGACCTGCTGGATGCGGATGCCGTCTGGCTGATCTCCAGCGTCCGGCTGCTGGCCCCCGTGAACCGTATCGACGGAAAGGAGATCGGCACGCCGGCCGTGCAGAAGGAACTGACAGCGGAGTTGAGCGGACTTTTCGCCGGGATCCAGTAGCCGCGCAACAGGGCCACCGGCCCCTTTTGCCCTCCCGGCTTCACCCGTAAGGTGTGGACCATGGACTCGCACAAGCTGCCGATCGAAAACCTCTCCTTTGACGACTGCTGGGAGCTCCTCGCCAATGACACCGTGGGCAGGCTGGCCATCGTGGTGGACGAGCATCCCGAAATCTTTCCCGTGAACTACATCGTCCACCTGCGCAGCATCGTCTTCCGGACAGCGCCCGGTTCCAAGCTCTGGGGCGCCAAAATGGAGCGGCCGGCGTCGCTGGAGATCGACGGCTACGACCCCGCCACCGAAATGGCATGGAGCGTGGTGGTGCGCGGCGATACCGGGATCATCGAGGACCAGGCGGTAAAGGACCACGTGGACGGCCTCGGCCTGGAACCGTGGCAGCCCGGCGAAAAGGCCAACTACGTCCGGCTGAACGCGAAGGCCCTGACCGGCCGCAGGTTCCAGGTCAACCGGCCGGATGTCTGGAACACCCGCGTGCAGGACCGGCGCAGGGCCTCGTTCGAATAATGCCCCGCCGCCCGCTTCCGTTCTAGCCGAGCGCTGCTGCCGCCTGCCGGGACAGCTGTGCTTCCAGTCCGGACAAGAGGATGGTGAGCCCCTGGTCAAGCTCGCTGGCGCCGTCGTAATCTGCCAAGGCCGGGGCCAACGCCCGCAGGTTGGGAAATTCCTTGGCGGGCAGGCGGTGGAGCCCCAGCCGCAGCAGCACCTCGTTCTCTTCGGGGTCCACCACGAACTCCTGCAGTTCGTTGAGGATGTGGCCGTAGAGGAAGCCGTAGTACACGCGGTAGACGTGCAGCGCGTCTGAGGGATCGAATCCGGCCGACACCAGCAGGGAAAGGATCTTCTCCAGCGGCCGCAGCGTGCCCAGCGGGCGCAAGCCGAGGGGCGTGGAGAGTGGCCTGGTCACCAACAGGGGCACCACGTTGGGATGCTGGAGCGCCAGGGTCCGCAGGTTGTGGGCGATCGCCCGCAACTGCGCCTTCCAGTCAGGGTCATCCTGCTGGATGGTGAGCTGGTCCAGCACCAGTTCCGAAACCCCGTCGAGCAAGGCAGCCCGATTCTCCGCATAGCGGTAAAGGCTCATCGGGTCCCTGCCGAGCTCCTGGCCCAAGCGGCGCATGGTCAATGCTTCGAGACCTTCCGCATCCACCATTTCCAGCGCTTTGGCCAGCACGATGTCCCGGCTGAGCCTGGCCTTGGCCTTGCCGGTGCCGGATGGTTTGGGGGAAGTCATGAATTTGTCCTCGCTGCGGACAACTGACCCGAGATCATTCGAGAGGGTTGCCTCATATGTAGTCTACGGGTAAAGTCTACAGTGTAGACAGGCGTTGACGGCGCTCATGATCCCGGTTTCTTTCACAGGATTAATCTATGGACCCGATTGCCACCAGTGCAGGGCATCGAGGTTCGCTGCTGTAGCCGAACGGCGGCGCCACGCACTTAGCGAAGGGACGCCCTCATGGCACATTCCCAGTTTGATCTCTTTCTCCAAGACGCCACCTACTTCGACCAGACCTCCGAGTCCACCCTGGAACGCGACCGCTTCTACGGCCTGTACATGAGCTGGTGCTTCATCAACCAGCACCTGCCGGGTACGGAAACGACCTTCTGGTCAGCGATGAAGACGCGGTTGCCGGGCAGCCGCAAGGGCCTGCGCATGAAAGGTCCGGCTGCCGCCGACTACATCGTGTCCTCGTATCCCGAGCTGGTCTAGGACACATACCCTCCAAGGGATTCCCAGTCCTCACCTGGCACGTGATCGAAATGCTGTGGCACCCACCGTGCCACAGCATTTTTCATGCCCGGGCCATGGTTCCCAGGTGGAAGATGGGGCCTAGGTGGGAATGATCCGGAACAGGAACCTGGTGCGGACCATCACCCACAGCAGGCCCAGCACCACGGCGTACGCCACGGTGTTGAGGAAGATACTCTCCTGCTGGAGGGCGGGGATGTTGGCCACGACGGCGATCAGCACCACGTGCATGATGAAGACATAGAGCGTTGCGCGGCCCAGCGGGATCAGGAACCAGCCCAGCGCCCACTCAACCGGTTTCCAGTAGGCGCTGAGGAACGCATACGCCGCCACCACCAGCAAGACGACGTTGAGCAGGCGGCCCGGAGCCAGGTAGGTCCGGCCAAAGAGGGCGTCATACATGGCCCGGTAGGTGGCGTCCGGCATCAGCGCCAGCCGGACGTCGTAGTTGTTGGCCAAGTAGGGGTTGCCCCAGGATAGGAAGGCCAGGGCGACTGCAGCCACAGTACAGGCGGCCACCACCCAGGCATGGGCCGACAACCACGCGATAATGCTGCGCCGGTGGTATCCCACCACGAGCCCCAGCACGAACAGCACCTGCCACACCAGCAGCGGAAAAGAGTCCTCGAACTGCGACGGCAAAATCCGGAACCTGGTTCCGGCCCCCACGGCGTACACCGCCAGCGATACCACCAGGACCCATACGGCCTTTCCGCGGTTCAACAGGGCCAGGATCAAGGGGCTGGCCAGGAGCAGCACCACGTACAGGCCCATCACGTTGAACTGCCAGGGCCCGAACTGCAACAGCAGGATGGCCGGCAGGACCTGGGGCGGCACCGGGAACTGGAACAGCGACGACATCCCGGCGTAGAGGTCGTACGTCCGGCCGGCACCGTTATGCCCGGCCCCGCCGGTCCCCTGGTCCACGAACGTGGTCAAGGCGTCGGTGTGGAAGAACGGAAGCTGCGCGATGAGGAAGACGCCGATCAGCACCGACAGCGCGGTCACATAGAGCTTCCCCGCCCGGCGGGAGGTGAGGTCCACAACCTTGCCGAAGTCTTCCCTGGCCTTCGGCCCGTAGACCATGCCCACCACCAGGCCGGAGAACAGCACGAAGAGTTCGGCACCCGATACGAAGCCCACGGCCTCCTGGGTGAGCAGCTGGAACAGCGAGACCAGGCCCAGGTGGTTGACCACCACGAAGACAATGGCCATCCCGCGCAGCAGATCCACGCGCGAGTCCCTGTTTCCCGGCTCCTGGTAGCTCCATGCGGTGGCGGCGTTGACCCGGCGGGGAATCTGCCACAGCGCCGCCAGGAGGATGGCCATCGCCACGGCCACGGTCCAGACCGCAGCCCCGGACAGGGTGTTGGCCCGGACATACGATCCGTCCGCGGCCACATCGGTGACCGGCCCGGTGACCACAGCAGAGGACTTCAGCCGGTCCAGCGCAGCTTTGGCGATGGCGGGATTTCCGGTGAGCAGCCAGTCGATGCTGGCCACGCCGGTATCCCGGGTGCTGGTGCGCTCGTCCCACACCACCGCCGCCGTCCTGGCGAAAGCCGGCGAGGTGGCGGTACCCACCACCTGGTCCCACCAGGCCGTCTTGATATCCGCCTCCGGCGGTCCGCCCGCGGCAGGGCTGTAGAACGCCGACGTCTGGAGCAGTAGCGGCTTCCTGCGGACCTCCGCGTAGGCATTGTAGAAGTTCTCGCTGCCCGCGCCGGTCAGCATCTCCTGGAGTTCACCGGCACGCGGCACGGTGTTAACGGCAGCGGCGCCGGCAGTGTCGTCATGGTAGGCAGTCAGGCCCACCCAGTCCACGGCGTCGTCCCCCGGATAGTAGGGGGCGTAGGCGGCGTCGGAGCCGTTCCAGGCGCCGTCGCCGTTGGTGTCCAGGAGGGCGAAGCCGTCACTTCCAGGCTGCGGGGCATTCCTGCTCCGGTCAAAGGGGTAGTCCTTGCCCAGGTACGGCGCCCAGACCATGGCGGCCCGGCCGCCGTCGTCCTTTTTGACCGCTGCCGCGACCGCCTTGAAGGCCTCCCGGTAGGCGGCCGGCTGCTGCCCCCAGGCCACCCAGCTCGAGTTCATGTCCGGCGCAAACCGGATCAACAGCCGGCCCTTGAACCCGGAGGCCAGGTCGCGGACCTTGCCGGCGAAGGCTTCCGCTTCGGAGGCGCCGATCTGGTCCAGCGGCACCGTGGGCTTCACGGTGAGCATGGCGTGGGCGCCCTTGGCCGAGGCCTGCTGCAGGAACCCCTCGATGTTGTTCTGGTCCGAGTCGCGGAACGGCAGGCCGATGTCGTGGCCAAACACGGCCGGGCTCGCACCCAGCCGGTCGGAGAATCCAGCGGCGGTATCCTCGCCCCATTCAAGGACGGCACCCAGCCACGGCTTGCCTTGGTCCGGTTCCGCGGAGGCCGCCTGCGCAGCACCGGCGGGCGCCAGCAGCGCCAGGAGCACGACGACGGCGGCGGCCAGGAACGCCCCGGGGGAACGGTGACGGGCACGACGACGGCCGGCCTGGTGGTGCGATGTTGCTGCTCGCATGCTGGCAAGACCCCCCGGTACTCCCACTGTGACGGCAGGGCGGCGCCCCCGGTAGAAACTTTATCGGCCCGGCCGCCCTGCCGCGTTCCCGTGACGCGGTGGTCGCGGGCTCTCAATTACGGAACATGACGACGGCGGCCGTGCGGCTTGGCGGCGCAGGTGTTACGTTTTTGGGGAGTAATGAGTACCGGTGTTAAGCCCTGACTGGCCGGTCGGCAACCCTCCTCTCGCGGCGGGGTGCCTCAGGTGAATACTTGGCATATCGACCGATTCGAGCTGCAAGCGTGAAAGAAGGAGATCCGTCGTGTCTGACGCACCCGCCCCTGACGAAAAATTGTCCTACCGCCTGATTACGGGCCCGGACGACCGCTCCTTCTGTGAGCGGATCTCGGCTGCGCTTGCGGACGGTTACGTCCTGCACGGCAGCCCGGCGGCCACTTTCAACGGCAGCAGCGTCATCGTGGCCCAGGCCGTTGTCCTCCCGGCCGCCATCGCGTCGGCTGACGCCGCGGTGGCCACGGCTGTTGACGACCTGGAAGGCGAGTTCGACGGCGAGGGCCACGCATGAGCTACGCGGGAGACCTGACGCCGCAGGAAGCGTGGGCCAAGCTGGAGCAGGGCGCCATCCTGGTGGACGTCCGCACCGAGGGCGAATGGGCCCACATTGGCATTCCGGATACCAAGGCAACGGACAACGATCCGCTCTTCATCCAGTGGACCTTCCCCGGCGGCATCCCCAACCCCGATTTCGTGAAGGACCTCAAGGAGCAGGCGCCTGAGGACCCGGGCGCTGAGCTCGTGTTCCTTTGCCGTTCGGGCCAGCGATCCATCGCCGCGGCCGTGGCGGCCACCCAGGCCGGCTTCACTTCCTACAACGTCCTGGAGGGCTTCGAGGGGGAACCTGACCGCTACGGCGAACGGACCGTCAACGGCTGGAAGAACCGCGGCCTGCCCACCAACCTCGGAAAGAACTAAGTGACTTTCAATCAAGATGCCCCCGGCTGGAGCCCCGACACCCAGGCTGTCCGCGGCGGGCTGGACCGCACCAACTTCCAGGAAACCTCAGAGGCCGTCTTCCTGAATTCCGGGTTCGTTTACGAATCCGCGGCCGCGGCCGAACGCGCCTTCACCGGCGAGGACGAGCGCTTTGTGTACTCGCGCTACGGCAACCCGTCCGTGGCCACCTTCCAGGAACGGCTCAGGCTGCTGGAAGGCACCGAGGCCTGCTTCGCGACGGCGTCGGGCATGTCCGCGGTGTTCACGGCCCTGGGCGCGCTGCTTGCAGCCGGTGACCGCGTGGTGGCCGCCCGCTCACTGTTCGGGTCATGCTTCGTGATCCTGAACGAGATCCTGCCGCGGTGGGGAGTGGAAACGGTCTTCGTCGATGGCCCGGACCTGGACCAGTGGCGCGAGGCCCTGTCCAAGCCCACCACCGCCGTCTTCTTCGAATCCCCGTCCAACCCGATGCAGGAAATCGTGGACATCGCCGCGGTGAGCGAACTGGCCCATGCCGCCGGCGCCACGGTAGTTGCGGACAATGTCTTCGCCACTCCCCTGCTGCAGCGCTGCGGGGACCTGGGCGCGGACGTCATCGTGTACTCCGGCACCAAGCACATCGACGGGCAGGGCCGGGTCCTGGGCGGTGCCATCCTGGGCACCAAGGAGTTCATCGACGGCCCGGTGAAGCAGCTGATGCGCCACACAGGTCCGGCGCTTTCGGCGTTCAACGCCTGGGTCCTGACCAAGGGCCTGGAAACCATGAGCCTGCGCGTCCGGCACTCCTCGGCCACCGCCCTGCGGCTCGCTGAATGGCTCGAGGAGCAGCCTGCCGTGAGCTGGGTGAAGTACCCGCTGCTGACATCGCACCCGCAGTATGAGCTGGCGGCGAAGCAGATGAGCGCCGGCGGCACGGTCCTCACCCTTGAGCTGGCGCCCTCGGGCGGCCGCTCCGGCAAGGAGGCGGCCTTCGCCCTGTTGGACGGGCTGCGGATCATCGACATCTCCAACAACCTGGGCGATTCGAAATCCCTGATCACCCACCCCGCCACCACCACCCACCGCGCCATGGGGCCGGAGGGGCGGGCCGCCATTGGCTTGAGCGACGGCGTGGTCCGGCTCTCCGTGGGGCTCGAGGACGCGGACGACCTCATCCGCGACCTGGAACAGGCCCTGAAGCAGATCTAAGGCGTCAGGCCTGGCGGACCCGCAGCAGTTCCGGGGTGTCTTCCACGCCGGAAAGATCCAGGGCGCCGCGCATGGTGGCGTCTACGGCGTGCCGGACCACTGCACCGAAGCCCATATCCTCGGGAGGCGGTCCGGCCAGCGCCCTGTCGCGGGCCCGGCGCTGCTCAGCGGCCCCTGTCCCGCGGGCGATGATGTGCTCCACGCCCTGCCGGGCCATGGCCAGTTCGCCCTGTTCCTGAAGGACAGGCGCCAGGTAATCCACCAGGGAACGGGCTACGTCCGCGGCCGGGGCCGGGCGGAAGTTCCCAAAGTCCAGGAGCTCGCCGCCGAGTCCCGAACTGCTGGCCTGCCAGGAGGCCATCCGCAACAGGACAGTGGGCACCGGCGCCGGGTCCACGCCCTCGCGCCATTCCCTGCCGGCCGATTCCACCAGGGCGCGGACCAGCACGGCGATCAAGGCTGCATCCTCGGCGCGGAGGCAGACGTCCGCCACCCGCACCTCCACGGTGGGGTGGTTGCGGGAGAGCCGCGCGTCGAAATACAGCATCCCTTCATCGAGCATCACGCCGGTGTCCAGCAGCCGGGTGACCACCCTCCGGTAGGCGGGGTACGTCCCGTAGATCGCGGCCGGGCCGGACGTCGGCCACCGGTTCCAGGCCTGGGTACGGTAGCTTTCGAACCCGGTGGGGACGCCGTTCCAGTACGGCGAGTTGGCGCTCAACGCCGTCAGCACCGCCAGCTTGTCGCGGATCCGGTCCAGGACCGCCACGCCCTCTTCCGGCGATTCGATGTAGGTGTGCACGTGGAAACCGCAGGTCAGCTGTTCCTGCGCCGTGAGGCCAAAGCGCTCCAGCATCCTGGCGTAGCGAGGGTCCGGCGTGGTGTGGCTGGCGGATGCCAGCGGAGACGTGGCCAGCGCAGCCACCCTGGCTCCGTTCTTGGCGGCCGCCTGATTGGCCATGGCGCGGCCGGCCCTGATCTGCTCGAGCAGGGCCCCGGACTCCAGGCAGGGCTTTGTCTGCGTCTCGATCTGCTCAAGCTTCAGCTCGGCACTGAGGCCCATCTCGTCGTCGTGATCCGCCTGCTTCCCGGAGTGGTGGAGGTCCGGGTCCACCGGGAGATCGTCCGCAGCGACACGGTGTCCGGCGAGGAGGGCGTCCGCCAGGGCAAGCGGCTCCCCGGACTCCGGATCAACAATCAGGAGTTCTTCCTCGACGCCGAAAGTACGCATACGAACATTCTGCGTCAGGGCCAGGAAATTCCGGGCGCAGCTGCTGATCATGACGAAGCATGAACGCCTAGTCCTGGAAGTACTCCACCTTGGCGCCGATGGTGTTGAGGCGTTCCGCCAGGTCCTCGTAGCCGCGTTCGATCACGTAGATGTTGCGCAGCTCGGAGACGCCCCGTGCGGCGAGCATGGCCAGCAGCAGGCAGGCAGCGGGGCGGAGCGCCGGCGGGCAGCCCACCTCCGCGGCACGCCACTTGGTGGGTCCGTTGACGTAGATCCGGTGCGGGTCCAGCAGCTGCACCTGCGCACCGAGCCGGTTCAGCTCTGTCAGGTAGATGGCACGGTTTTCGTACACCCAGTCATGGATCATGGTCTGCCCGTGGGCGTTCGCGGCGATCACGGCAAAGAAAGGAAGGTTGTCGATGTTCAGCCCGGGGAACGGCATGGGGTGGATCTTGTCCTCGGGCGCGCGCAGCTCCGACGGCTTGGTGGTCACGTCCACCAGCCGGGTGCGGCCGTTGCGGGCCATGTATTCGCCGGAGATTTCGAGCTTCTGCCCCATCTGGCCCAGGGTGGCCAACTCGATTTCCATGAACTCGATGGGTACCCGGCGGACCGTGACCTCGGAATTGGTGACGATGCCGGCCGTAATCAGGCTCATGGCCTCAATCGGGTCCTCGGACGGGAAATACTCGATCTCGGCGTCGATCACGGGCCGGCCGGTGATCCGGAGCGTGGTGGTTCCCACGCCCTCGATGGCCACCCCGAGCATCTGCAGGTAGAAGCAGAGGTCCTGCACCATGTAGTTGGGGCTGGCGTTGCGGATCACGGTTGTTCCCGGCCGGTGGGCCGCCGCCATGATCGCATTCTCGGTAACGGTGTCCCCCCGTTCGGTGAGGACGAAGGAACGGTCCCTGGTGTCCGCGGGAGGCGCCTGGACCGTGTAGAAACCGGCGGTGGCTTCCACGGAGAGCCCGAATTCGCGCAGTGCCTGCATGTGGGGTTCCACCGTGCGGGTGCCGAGGTCGCAGCCGCCGGCGTAGGGCAGCCGGTACTCCCGTGACTCATCCAGGAGGGGGCCCAGCAGCATGATGACGCTGCGGGTTCGCCGGGCCGCGTCAACGTCCATCCCTTCCAGGTCCAAGACGGCCGGGCGGCGCAGGCGCAGATCAGTGTCGTTGAGCCAGGTGCATTCCACGCCGATGCTGGTCAGCACTTCAACGATGCGGTTGACTTCTTCGATCCGGGCGAGGCGGCGGAGCACGGTGGTGCCCCGGTTGATCAGGCTGGCGCACAGCAGCGCCACGCCGGCGTTCTTGCTGCTGTTGACGTCCACCGCGCCGGAGAGGGTGCGGCCGCCCTCCACCCGCAGGTGCGTCATCCTGGGCTTGCCCACGTTGACGATGCTCCGGTCGAAGATGGTCTCCAGCCGCTGGATCATCTTGAGGCTGAGGTTCTGCTTGCCTTGTTCCATCCGGGCGACGGCGCTTTGGCTGGTTCCGAGTTCGGAAGCCAACTGGCCCTGGGTCCAGCCCTTCTCGGTCCGGGCGTTCCTCAACATGGCGGCGACGTGGCCGGCGGTCTCCTGAGTCATGACGAAAATATATCATAAATGAGATAGAAGGCCGGAGCGCGGCCATCCGTGTGTTTATATGGTCTGACCTACCCGCTACATGCGATAGTACCGGCAGGTAACCCTGCTAGCTGCCCAGCCACACCATGTTCCAACGGCCCGCGGCAAGCGCCGCACCGAGGGCGCACCCGGCGATCAGGACGCCGCCGCCTACCACCCACAGGTCCAGCACACTGAACGTCGATTCGCGGGCCCAGGTTCGCTGCCCGCCGCCGAAACCCCGCGCTTCCATGGTCACGGCAAGCCTCGACGCGCGGCGGATCGCCTGCACCAGGAGCCCGAAACTTTGGCCCAGGGTCGCCTTAACCCGCTGGACCACGTTGCCGCGCGACCCCACGCCGCGGGCACGCCGGGCCATCCCGATGGTCTGCCATTCCTCGGCCATGAGCCCCACCAGGCGCATCGCCGCCAGGGTTCCCAGGACGAACCGGTGCGGCAGGCGCGCCTTCTGTGCCAGCGCATCGGCAAGGTCCGTCGGATCGGTGCAGCTCATCAGGAGCACCGCCGGAAGGGCGATCGCGAAGCCCCGCAGCAGGAAGCCGATGCCCAGCTGGAGGGAGCCTTCGCTCATGGTCCAGATGCCGGCGTCGAGCAGGATCCTCCCGCTGTCCGGCGCCAGGATGGAAGTGCTCCAGCCGCCGATGGCGGCGGCGAGGATCAGCGGCCAGCCCCGCTGCCAGAGCAGGGACACGGTGAGGCCGGCCAGGGGAAACAGGATCAGTTCGAAGACCAGCGCCACGGACGCGGAAACCCAGTCGATGGACAGCGCCAGGACCGCGGTGATCAGCACGACGGCGGCAAATTTGCTCAGCGGGTTGGCCCGGGCAAGGAGGGCGCGGTTGCCGTCCAGGGTCAGCTGCTGCCTCATGGCGCCACCGGTTCCGTGGCGGCCATCCGCAGCTCGGCCCCGCCCAAAGCTCGGGTGAATTCGGCGTCGTGGGTCACGGACACCACGGCCGTGCCGGCGTCCAGGAGTTCGGAGAGGAACGAGGCCAGCTCCGCCCAGGTGTTGGCGTCCTGCCCGAACGTCGGCTCGTCCAGGACCAGCACCTGCGGGCTGGCGGCCAGGACCGTGGCCACGGACAGCCGACGCTTCTCACCGCCGGACAATGTGTAGGGATTGGCGTCCACCAGCTGGGTGAGCCGCAGCCGCTCCAGCAGCTCCTCCACCCGGTCCTCGCCGTGGCCCAGGTGCCGCGGCCCGAACAGCAGCTCGTCCAACACCTTGCCCGTCACGAACTGGTGCTCCGGTTCCTGGAACACGGTGCCCACCCGTGAGATCAACTGCTCTGCCTTCCACGCGTAGGGGTCGATCCCGGCACCGCGGCTAAGGTCCACGGCGGCCGACACCTTTCCGGACACCGGTTCAAGGAGCCCGGCAAGGGTCAGTGCGAACGTTGATTTTCCGGCGCCGTTCGGGCCGGTGACGGCCAGCGCCTGGCCGGCCCGGACCTGCGCGGCAACACCCTCCTGGACAGGAACCGGCGGAATCTTGCGGAAGCCTTTGCGGCGGGGACGCTCGCGGGAGACCGCCAGGTCTTCGGCTGCAAGCAGGAGGTTGCCGGTTACGGCGGCGGGGATGCCGGACTGGCGGCGGGTGGCCGGCACATACCCCGGCACCCAGACTCCGGCCGCCGTCAGCATGGCCCGGGCCTCGCCGAGCACCCGGTCCGGAGGTCCGTCCAGGAGCACGGCGGGATCCGAGGCGGAGCCCGGCTGCAGGACCACGATCCGGTCCACCAGGTCCTTCCAGACGGAAACCCGGTGCTCCACCACCACCAAAGTGGCCCCGGTCTTGTCGAGGCAGCGTGCCACGGCGTCCCGGACCTCCAGGACGCCGTCCGGGTCGAGGTTGGCGGTGGGCTCGTCCAGCAGGATCAGCCCGGGACGCATCGCAAGGATGCCCGCCAGCGCCAGGCGCTGTTTCTGACCGCCGGAGAGGGCCGACGTCGGGTGGTCCAGCGGGAGGTGGGACAGTCCGACGTCGGCAAGCGCCTCGTGCACGCGCGCCCAGATGGCGTCGCGGGGCACGGCAAGGTTCTCGGCGCCGAAGGCGACGTCGTCCCCCACCCGGGAGAGGACCACCTGCGTCTCCGGGTCCTGCTGCATCAGGCCGGAGCGGCCGCGACGCTCGCGGGGAGGGGCGCCGTCAACCAGCAACGAACCGGACTCGTCCGCATCGCCGGCCTCGCCGTCGTCGTTGATGTCGCCCAGGACCCCGGCGAGGGCATGCAGGAGCGTCGACTTCCCGGCACCCGAGGGACCGAGCAGGAGTACCCGCTCGCCGGGGCGGATATCCAGGTCGAGGGCGTGGACGGCAGGTTTGGCCCTACCGGCATGCCGCCAGCCCCAGCCGCGGGCCGTGACGGCGGCAGGGCGCACGCCTCCTGCGGCGTCCTGGGAAGGTGCCATCAGGAGAAAACTGGCTCCGTTGCAGCCTTGCGGGACGCGAAGGAACTCAGCACCCCGGTGCGGGCCAGGCCGCGGGTGGCGAGCCAGGACAACGCGCCCGCCAGCACGGCGCCGGACACCGTGGTCAGGACGATGTAGGCGAGCTTGTCCGCCCCGGAGTAGGCAATGTTCCAGCCCCACGGTGCGAATGAGTCATTCAGGCCGCAGAAGAAGCCCGCGGCCGCCCCCGCCACGAGGGAGACGGGCAGGTTGAACTTGCGGTAGACGAAGACCGCGAAGATGATTTCCGCGCCCAACCCCTGGATGAAACCGGAGAAAAGGACGGAGGCGCCGTATTGGGAACCCATCAGGAGCTCGCCCGTTGCGGCCACAGTTTCGCAGAACAGGGCGGCTCCGGGTTTGCGGATGATGAGCATTCCCAGCACGCCGGGAATCATCCAGCCGCCGGCCAGGATCCCGGTCAAGGGCGGGTAGGCGGCGTTCATGGGGGCCGACAGGGCGGCGGCGCCCTGGTCCCAGGCCCAGAAAATGACCCCGCCGGCGATGGCCACCAAGGCCGCCACCACGATGTCGACGACGCGCCAGGACTTACTGGTGGTCTTCTTGATTGCAGCAGTACTCATGTGATCCTCCTGGGTAACAGGAGGGGAAAGTGGCTCCGGCTGGCGGACCGTTGCCGGTCCGGCCGGACACTTTGAGAACTCGACTCCCTTGCGCCGGTACTAACCGGATCAGGTTCGAGGGTCTGCGGCTGTCCCGCACTCTCAGCGCCCACCTGCGGTTCCCGGCATGGCCAGGTTGTCCGACGGCGGCGCTCCCCTGTCGTTTTTGAATGTTGATGTTCGCGTGTAAATACTGCCCGGTTTGGGCGTGGTCAAGTTTACACCTGGCGGGGGCGGGCGGCGGCCATGCCGGCTGTTGAGCCGGATGTGACCGCGGACCGCCGTCAGCGGGCCCGAGAGGATGCCGGCCATGCCCTTGCCCGGACCGGTCCGGGTGTACGGCTAGGCTGTAGGCAGTCCGTTTTCCGCCCGCAAGGAGTACTAGGAATGAACCTTTTCATCAAGCTGCTCGGTACCGCGGTGAGCCTGGGCGCAGGCCTGGTCGGCACCAAGCTCGTCAACACCATCTGGGAAAAGACCACCGGGCAGAAGCCGCCCAGCGGCAAGGGCGAGGACGTGCCCACCAGCCTGCGGTCGGCCTTGACTTTCGCACTGATCTCCGCGTCCGTCAGCGCCATCATCCAGGTCCTGGCCAACCGGGGCACCCAGCGCGCCATCACCCGCTTCGCCAAGACGCAGGACATCGTCTAGCTACTGGCGGTTTTCGCCGTCGTCGCGGTTGTCCGTCAGGGCAGCCTCGGCGGCGGCTTTTTGCACTACGGCCTCGAGCTCATCGGCGGCGAGCAGCTCCCGGTGCAGGTGCTTGGTGCGGTAGCCGGCCCGGCCCACCATGTGCGCGGACACCGGCACCGTGAGCAGCTGGAAGATCCAGGCCACCACCAGGACCGGCCAAACCCACCAGCTGCGCATCTGCAGCCCTATGGCTGCCAGCAGCAGGAACAGGCCCAGGACCTGCGGCTTGGTGGCGGCGTGCATGCGGCTCATCAGGTCCGGGAAGCGGAGCAGCCCGATGGCGGCGCCCAGGGACAGGAGCGCACCCGCCACCATGAACACCGCGGAGGCAAGGTCGATCCACGCGTCCGCGCCGGAAAAGTCAGGATTCATGGGGGTTCACCCTCCGGTCGGCGACGAACCGGGCCACCGTGACCGACCCGATGAACCCAATGATGGAGATGGCCACCACCAGCATCAGGTTGTTCAGGTGCCGGTTCACGGCCATGTCCACGCACAGGGCCCCGCCCAGGATGGCGAGCAGGACATCGGCCGCAAGCACCCGGTCCAGCAGCGAAGGGCCGCGGGCAATCCTGATGATGGCCCCGCCCGCGGCGAGGGAGAAGATGACGGCCGTGACCGCCAGGACAACAGGCATCATGCGGACGCCTCCATTCGGACGGCTTCGAGTTCTTCGGCGGACCCCATGATGCGGATCAGGCCCGCTTCGATGGACCGGACCTCGTTCCGCAGGCCCTCGATGTCCTGCTTGGAGGTGATGTTGAGTGCGTGCAGGTACAGGGTGGAGGCCGGGCGGTCCACCTCCACCACCAGGGAGCCGGGAATCAGGGAGATCACGTGCCCGGTGGCGGTGACGATCAGGTCCTGGTGGCTCCGGAGCTTCACCGCGACGACGGCGTTGGTCACCTTGGGTCCGCGGACGGTGGCCAGGTACAGGACCTGGCCGCTGGCAACCACCACTTTCGCCAGGAAGGCAAAGGCGAAGGGCACGGCGTACAGGATGTTGAACCGGCCGCTGAGTTCCACCGGCGGAAGGTAGAACAGCCTGGCAACGCCTACCGCCAGCAGGGCACCGAAGAGCAGGTTCCCGGGGCTGAAGTCCTGCCACAGGGCACCCCACACGATCACCAGCCACACCAGGAGGGGAAGCTCCTGCCGCAGCGAAATCCGTTTGCGGCTCATCGTCCTCCTCCCGTCACGGTGGCCGGAACGGCGGTATTGCTGCCGAGGACCGACTGGATGTAGGGGGCCCGGTCCAGCATGTCCCGCGCAGCATGGTCGGAGAGCCCGAACAGCGGCCCGGCGAACACGGTGAGCGCGACGCCGAGCACCACCAGGCCAAGGGTTGATCCCACCATGGTGCGCGGCAGGAGCGTGACCGTGTTGAGTTTGGCGCCCGGACCGGCGGCGCGCCCCGAGGGGCCGGCCAGCAGCACGGGGTCCGGATGTTCGGCGTCCTCCGGCTTCCGCCAGAACGCCCGGTTCCATACGCGGGCAATGGCCAGCAGCGTCAGCAGGCTGGTCAGCACCCCGCCGATCACCAGTGCGTAGGCCAGCGGGGTCCCCAGCTCAATGCCGGCCTGCAGCAGCCCCACCTTGCCGAGAAACCCTGAGAACGGGGGGATGCCGGCCAGGTTCATGCCGGGGATGAAGAACAGCATTGCCAGCAGGGGCGAGAGCTTGGCCAGGCCGCCCAGCCGGTCAACGGAGGAGCTGCCGCCGCGGCGTTCGATCAGGCCGGTCACCAGGAACAGGCTGGTCTGGATGGTGATGTGGTGGGCCACGTAGAAGACCGCAGCCGCCAGCCCGGCCACGGAGGACATGGCCAGCCCGAACACCATGTACCCGATGTGGCTGACCAGGGTGAACGAGAGCAGACGTTTGATGTCGCTTTGCGCCAGCGCACCAAGGATGCCCACCACCATGGTCAGCAGCGCCACTACCATCAGTGGCGTGTTCAGGGTGTCGCCGGGGAACAACAGCGTCTCGGTCCTGACCATGGCGTACACGCCCACCTTGGTCAACAGGCCGGCGAACACGGCGGTGACGGGTGCCGGCGCCGTGGGGTAGGAGTCGGGGAGCCAGAAGGACAGCGGGAAGACGGCGGCCTTGATGCCGAACGCCACCAGCAGCATGACGTGCAGCAGGGTCCTGGTGCCTTGGTCCAGGTCGCCCAGTTTGAGGGCGAGGTCAGCCATGTTGACGGTGCCGGTTGCGCCGTACACCATGGCGATGGCGATCAGGAACAGGACGGAGGACACCACCGACACCACCACGTAGGTGACCCCGGCGCGGATCCGGGGCCCGGTGCCGCCCAGGGTCATCAGCACGTAGCTTGCGGTCAGCAGGATCTCGAAGCCGACGTAGAGGTTGAAGAGGTCGCCGGAGAGGAACGCGTTGGACACCCCCGCTACCAGGATCAGGTAGGTGGGGTGGAAGATCGAGACCGGTGCGTCTTCGTCGCCGTCGGCCATGCCTTGCCCGGTGGCGTACACCAGCACGGCGAGGCTCACTGCCGAGGAGACCACCAGCATCAGCGAGGAGAACTGGTCCACCACCATCACGATGCCCCAGGGCGGCAGCCAGCCGCCGATGGTCACCGCGGCGGTCCCGCTGTTCCACGCGGACGCCAACAGGAGGCATTCGAGGGCCAGGGTGAGTGACAACAGTCCGATGCTGACCGCCCGCTGGGCCCGGGAGTGCCGGATCAGGAGGAAGGTCAGTGCGGCGCCCAGGATGGGAAGGACGACGGCGAGCGGGGCCAGGCTGGCGATGTTCACTTTTTGCCGCCTTCCGGGCCGGATTCGATGGTGAGCGAGCCGGGCTGTTCTTCCGCGGCTGCCTGTTCGGCCGGCATTTCCCGGCCTCCCGCCGTGACGGTGGCGAGCGGAAACTCGGATGTTTCGGCCGGGATTTCGGCGTCGTCCTCCGCGTCGAAGCTCGGTGTTTCCGCCACCCGGAGGTCCTCCACGTCGTCCTGGATATCGTCCTGGCGGGCCAGGACCCACGTGCGGTAGATGATGCCCAGCATGAACGCCGTGACGGCGAAGGAGATCACGATCGAGGTCAGGATCAAGGCTTGCGGCAGGGGGTCGTTGTAGTCACCGGCGGGGGTGTCCTTGGTGAAGAACGGAGCCAGGCCGGCGTATCCCCCGGTGGAGAGGATCAGCAGGTTGGTGGCGTTGGCCAGCAGCATCAGCCCCAGCAGGACGCGGGTGAGGCTGCGTTCGAGGATCAGGTAGATGCCGCAGGCATAGAGGGCGCCCATGACGATCAGCAGGGTCAGGTTGACGCTCATGCGTTGCCCTTTGCGGTGGTCTCGGCAGGAATACGGTCCGGTTCCTGGTCCTGCTGTGCCGGTTCAGGCCCGGCCGCAGCGGACCGTTCTTCCATGTGTTCATCGATCTCGGCACCCAGGCTGCGCAGCACGTCGAGCACCAGGCCCACCACCACCACGTACACGCCGATATCGAAGATGGTGGAGGTGACGAACTTGATGTCGCCGAAGACGGGCAGCCACACCTCGATGATGGCGGACTGGAACACCTGGCCGCCCAACAGCAGGGGCGTCACGCCGGAGGCAGCGGCCAGGGCCAGGCCGGTGCCCAGCAACGCACCGGCGCTCAGCGGTGCGGCTTCCCGCAGTTCGAACCGCCCGCCGGCCAGGTAGCGGATGGTCAGGGCCAGGCCGGCGGTCAGGCCGCCGGCGAAACCGCCGCCGGGCAGGTTGTGGCCGGCCAGCAGCAGGTAGAGCGAGAAGATGATCATCGAGTGGAACATCAGGCGGGTGACCACCTCGAAGATGATGGAGCGGCGTTCCGGGGCGAGGGTCCTGCCCGCCACGATCCAGGCGTCCCGTGCCGAGGCGGCGAACTTCCGGCTGATGGCCAGCGCCGCACCGTCGCGGGACCCGGGGTCCACGCCGTGGTACCGCCCCACGGTGCCCTCGGCAACGGAGGCGGACCGTTGCAGGCGGTCGCCGCGGCCGCGGACGAAAATCAGGCTGGCCACGCCGGTGGCGGCCAGGGCCAGGACGCTGATCTCACCGAATGTGTCCCACGCCCGGATGTCCACGAGCGTCACGTTCACCACGTTCAGGCCGCCGCCGCCCTCGTAGGCGAGCTGCGGGAACTGCAGGGACACCGGGATGGCGGTCCTGGCTCCCATGGCGAAGATCGCGGCGAACACCATGGTCACGCCGAAGCCCAACCCGATGATGACGCGCAGCACCCGGTACTTTCCGCCGGTGCGGTCACGAAGCTCAGGAGGAAGGCTGCGCATGGCCAGGACGAACGCCACCAGGATGATGGTTTCCACCAGCATCTGGGTCAGGGCAAGGTCGGGGGCGCCCTGCAGGGCGAACATGAGGGCGATGCCGTACCCGGTGACGGAGACCATCAGCACCGCCAGGAAGCGCTTGTTGGCCTTGACGGCGGCAAGGGCGCCAATCACGATGCCCGCGCCGGCCACGAGCTGCAGCGGCGAGTGCGGGTCCACGAGGTAGATGTCCTGCGGCAGGGCATTGCCGCTGAGCAGGATGGCGGTGAGCGGCAGGACGAACGCCACGCTGAGGATTACGGCGAGGTAGAAGTAGAGGGAACCGCGCTGGGTCCGGCCCGTGATCCAGACGGCGGCGTCGTCCAGGGCGCCGATGGTGAGCTGGTAGCCCCGGTCGCCGTCCACCCAGCCCGGAACCCGTGCCTGCACCCTGGCCACGGCGTTGCGGCCGACGTACATCGCCAGGCCCAGCACGAACGTGACGGCCGTCAGCCCCAGTGCCGGGGTGAAACCGTGCCACAGCGCCAGGTGGCCGGCCTGCTCAGCCGGCGTTCCGGCGTCGGGCGCCGTGGAGGCGAACAGCGCCGCGTAAGGCTGGATCCAGGCGTCAACCGGTACCGGCCAGAGCCCGTAGGCGATGGTCAGGAGGCTCAGGACCGCGGGCGCGGCAAGGAAGGAGGGCCGGATGGCTTTGAACGGGGTGGGCTCCACGCCGGGCTTCGCCGCGAAGGCACCCCACATAAACCTGGCGCTGTAGGCGAAGGTCAGGATGGATCCCACCACCAGGCCGGCCAGCACCACCATGCCCCACGGACCGGCATGCGGGCCGGTGGCGTGGTGCACGAACGCTTCGAGTACCGATTCCTTGGCCACAAACCCGGCCAGCAGCGGCACCCCGGCCATGGAGGCCGCACCGATGCCCGCCACGATGCCCAGGGCCCGCGAGGACCGGAAGACGCCGGAGAGTTTCCGCACATCACGGGTCCCGGACTGGTGGTCGATGATGCCCACCACCAGGAACAGCGTGGCCTTGAACAGGCCGTGGGCCAGCAGCATTGCAAGCCCGGCCAGGGCGGCGTCCGGTGTCCCCAGGCCCACCACCATGGTGAGGAAGCCCAGCTGGCTGACGGTGCCGTAGGCAAGGATCAGCTTGATGTCGGTCTGCCGGAGCGCCCGGTAGCCTCCCACCAGCATCGTGGCCAGGCCCAGGCCCAGGACCACAGGCTGCCAGTACACCGTCTCCGCAAAGCCCGGGGCAAGGCGGGCCACCAAGTAGATTCCCGCCTTGACCATCGCCGCCGCGTGCAGGTAGGCACTGACGGGGGTCGGCGCAGCCATGGCACCCGGGAGCCAGAAATGGAACGGGACCAGCGCGGACTTGGTGATGGCACCCACCAGGATGAGCACGACGGCGGCGCCCACCGTGACGCCTGACGGTCCGGAGACCAGCGCGGCCGCTTGCTCCAGGATGCTGGAGATGCGGTAGGTCCCTGCGGTGTAGCCCAGCATGATCAGGCCCACCAGCATGGCCAGGCCACCGGCCGTGGTGACCATGAGCGCCTGCAGGGCGGACCGGCGGGCCGCGAGCCGGGTCCTGGCGAACCCGATCAGGAGGTAGGACAGGATGGTGGTGAGTTCCCAGAAGATGAACAACAACAGCAGGTCATCGGCCAGCACCAGGCCGAACATGGCGCCGGCGAAGGCAAGCAACTGCGCGCCGAACGCACCGAGGTCCTGGTCTTTCCGTTTGAAATACCGGGCGCAATAAAGCAGCACCAGCGCACCGACACCCAGCACCAGCAGTGACATCACCCAGGCCAGCGCGTCCATCCGGAACGCAAACTCAAGGTGGAGGCCGGGAATCCATTCAAAGACTTCGGATACTGCGCCGGACCCGGAATAGACGGCGTCGTGCTGGAAGGCCAACCAGGCGAAGGAAACAGCCGGGACGGCCGCCAGCGCGTAGAACGCATTCCGGCCCCAGGCCCTGAAGAGGAAAGGCGCCAGGACAGCCACCGAAAAGTGCACGGCAAGGACTGTTATCACTGGTATCTCCGCAACGTCAGGGATTCGATTGTCAAAAGTTGGAGCAGGCGGCAAGAAAGTTAGATCCGGGAGGCTCCAGTTTACCAAGGCCCCGGCACCACCTTTTCTTGTGCGGGGTGGGCCGGGCGGCGAATTCCCCCACGTCACAGGGCTGTGCTCCGCCGGGTGTTCGCCACGGGCGGATACGATTCAACGTATGAACAGCGCCAGCGCTCAGGGGGCAATGCGGCCTGCCTCGGAACTTGAGTCCGGAACCCGGACTTCCACCAAGCGCCGCATCCTGGCGTGGGCCTCCTGGGACTGGGGTTCGGCGGCCTTCAACGCGGTCATGACCACGTTCGTGTTCACCGTCTACCTGACGTCCAACGCCTTCGGCGGGGAGGACAGTGCTTCCGCGGTCCTGGGCTCCGCCCTGGCTGTTGCCGGACTGGCCATCGCGCTCCTGGCTCCGGTCACCGGCCAGCGCTCGGACGCGGGCGGCCGCCGCAAGCTGTGGCTGGGAGTGAACTCGGCCGCCGTCGCCATCCTTACCGCCCTGTGCTTCTTCGTGTTTCCGCACCCGGAATTCCTGCTTCCCGGCGCCTGCCTGATTGCCCTGGGCAATGTGTTCTTCGAGTTTGCCGGCGTGAACTACAACGCCATGCTGGCCCAGGTTTCCACGCCGCAGAACATCGGGAGGGTCAGCGGGTTCGGCTGGGGCGCGGGCTACGTCGGCGGAATCGTGGCCCTCCTGATCGTCCTGCAACTGTTCGTCCAACCGGCTTTCGACTGGGTCGGGGCGTCCACCACGGACAGCCTGAACATCCGGTTGGTAGCTGTCTTCTCCGCGCTCTGGTTTTTCGTCTTCGCCCTTCCGGTGTTGTTCGCCGTTCCCGAACTGCCCCGCGGCACCAATACCGCCCGCCTGGGCTTCCTGGCCAGCTACGGGCTGCTGTTCCGGCGCATCAAGGCCATCTACGCCACCAGTCCGCACACCATCTACTTCCTGCTGGCCAGTGCCGTCTTCCGGGATGGGCTGGCCGCCGTCTTTACCTTTGGCGGCATCATCGCGGCCGGGACCTTCGGCTTCGCTCTGTCGCAGGTCATCTTCTTCGCCATCTTCGGGAACGTGGTGGCGGCCATCGGTGCCGTGATCGGCGGCTTCCTGGATGACAAAGTGGGCCCCAAGGCCGTCATTACGGGTTCCTTGGTGGGGCTCCTGGCCGCCGGGACCGCCATCCTGGTGCTGGGCAACGGAAACTATTCCTTCTTCGGCATGGATTGGGCGGGGAGCACCACGTTCTGGGTGTTCGGACTGTTCCTCTGCCTGTTCGTCGGCCCGGCCCAGTCCTCATCCCGCGCCTACCTGGCCCGCCTGGCGCCACACGGGGAATCGGGAGAGCTCTTCGGGCTGTACGCCACCACCGGACGCGCCGTCAGCTTCCTGGCCCCCGCACTCTTCACCCTGTGCATCACCGTGGCCACCCCGCTGGTGCCAGCCGGGCAGGCCCAGCGCTGGGGCATCCTGGGCATCATGGTGGTGCTCCTGGCCGGGCTTCTGGTCCTGCTGCCGGTGAAGTCACCGGACAAGGCCCCCATCGCCGTGGTCCCCACTGCCTGAGCCTGCCTCAGGCACCCGGCCAGGGCCCGGGCCCGGTGTTGCCAGGCAGACTAGGCTGGAACCATGAACGTGGACGAGACCAACCTGCCCGGCCTGGGCCGCCGGAGGGATTTCATGACCGCCTCGGGGCGCCGCATTGGCGTCGTGGAGCTGCGGGAAGGCCAGACCGAACTCATCGTCTCCACCTGGGACGATCCTGATACCTGCCAGGCGTCGATTCCGCTCACCAGCGACGAAGCCGCCACGTTGGGCAACCTCCTGGGCGGCACCCACCTGGCCATGAAGCTCGCCGAGGAACACAAGGACGTCCCGGGCATCGTTACCCGCCAGTTCTCCATCGCCGCTGACTCCCCGTTCCAGAACCAGCCGATGGGCAAGGCCTGCATCCGTACCAGGTGCGGCGTCTCCATTGTGGCCATCATGCGCGAAGGAGAGGTGCTGCCCTCGCCCGGGCCCGACGTCGTCCTCCACCCTGGCGACCTGCTGGTGGCGGTGGGCACCCAGGAAGGCCTGGACTCGGCGGCCAATATCCTGCGCCACGGCTAAGCCGAATGGACCCGTTGGCCCAGACCCTCATTGAGCTGGGGGCCGTTGTGTTCTGCCTCGGCCTGCTGGCCAGGCTGGCCGGCCGGATTGGAATGTCCCCCATCCCGTTCTACCTGCTGGGCGGACTCGCGTTCGGGGCAGGCGGCATCGTCAAGCTGGAGGGAATGCACGAGTTTGCGCACCTTTCCGGCGAAATTGGCGTCATCCTCCTCCTGCTTATGCTCGGATTGGAATATACGGCTGCCGAGCTTTTCACCGGGCTGCGCCGTTCATGGCAGGCCGGCGTCCTGGACCTGGTCCTGAACTTTATTCCCGGCGCAGGCCTGGCGCTGGTCCTGGGCTGGGGCGGCGTCGGTGCCATGGTCATGGGCGGGGTCACGTATATTTCGTCGTCCGGCATTGCTGCCAAGGTCATTACGGACCTGGGCCGGCTGGGAAACCGTGAAACACCGGTAGTGCTGTCCATTCTGGTCTTCGAGGACCTCGCCATGGCCGTGTACCTGCCCATCCTCACTGCCACGCTCGCAGGTGTGAGTTTCCTGGGCGGCCTCACCACGGTGGGAATCGCCCTGGCGGTGGTGAGCCTGGTCCTGATGGTGGCGCTGCGGCACGGGCACCACGTCTCCAAAGCCGTCCACAGCGAGAACTCCGAGGTCTTCCTGCTCAACGTCCTGGGTGCCGCGTTGCTGGTGGCCGGCGCGGCGTCGGCCATGCAGGTGTCCGCTGCGGTGGGCGCCTTCATGCTGGGCATCGCCATCTCCGGCGCCACGGCACACAGCGCCACCCGCATCCTCGAGCCGCTGCGCGACCTCTTCGCCGCTATCTTCTTCGTGGCGTTCGGGCTGAACACGGATCCCACGTCCATCCCCCCGGTTTTGGGCTGGGCCCTGGTGTTGGCGGCGGTCACGGCGGGCACCAAGATGCTGACCGGTATCTGGGCGGCGAAACGCGCCGGAATCGCCCGGCCGGGCCGCTTCCGCGCCGGCGCCGCGCTCATCGCACGCGGCGAATTCTCCATCGTGATCGCGGGGCTGGCGGTCGCGTCCGGGGCGGTTCCGCACCAGCTGGCGGCGCTGGCCACGGCCTATGTGCTGCTCATGGCGGTGCTGGGCCCGTTGGCGGCGCGCTACGTGGAACCCCTTGCAAAGGCTGCCATCCGGCGGCCCGTAATCGCGCCGCGGGTTTAGGGCTGCCGCGCCGCCGAATCCAGCGCTGCCGGAGCTAGATGCTGGTGCGGTGGAAGTTCAGGTGGCTGCGGCTGGCCGTGGGACCGCGCTGGCCCTGGTACCGGTTGCCGTACTCCCCTTGGCCGTAGGGGAACTCCGCGGCGGAGCTGAGCCGGAAAAAGCAGAGCTGGCCGATCTTCATGCCGGGCCAGAGCTTAATCGGCAGGGTGGCCATGTTGGACAGCTCCAGCGTGACGTGCCCGGAGAAACCAGGATCGATGAAGCCTGCAGTGGAGTGCGTCAGGAGGCCAAGCCGGCCCAAGGATGACTTGCCTTCCAGGCGGGCGGCGATGTCATCGGGCAGGGTGACGGTTTCGTACGTGGACCCCAGGACGAACTCCCCTGGGTGGAGGATGAACGCTTCGTCCTGCTCCACTTCCACCAGCCGCGTCAGTTCGGGCTGCTCCAGCGCTGGGTCGATGTGCGCGTACTTGTGGTTGTCGAACAACCTGAAGAATTTGTCGATCCGCACATCCACGGACGATGGCTGGACCATCGCGGGGTCGTAAGGTTCCAGCACGATCCGCTGGGAATCAATTTCGGCACGAATGTCGCGGTCAGAGATCAGCACGGCTCCCAAATTACCGTATCGGTTATCCACACCCGCACTTTCCCGTTGTTGCTGTGGCCCCGTGGGGCTAATGTTGCGAATGAAAGCCGCCGGAATGGTCTCCCGGGTAGGCATGACAGAGCTGGGGATGTTGTGAATAAATTGGTGGCACCGTCTTTTATTGGCGTGCTCTGCGCGTTGGCGCTGGTCTCATCGTCCGCCACTGCTCCTCCTGCGCCGCCGTTTGGCCAGGCTTCGGGCACGGCGAGCATCACCCTCGCGGCTCCCTTGGTGCGCGACGCCGGCCGGTCCGCTGCGGCGAACACAGGCGTCGGAAACCTCACGCCGGCCGTGGACCCGGACATCCGGGCCGCTTCACCGCTGCCCGCCTCCACCCCGCCCGCCGCTGCGTCCGCGCCCGCCACGTCATCAACGGCTGCGGCATCCTCCCCGTCCACGCCGTCCACCGCGCCGTCCACCGGGGCGCTCCCCGCCACCTCCGCAGCGACGACATCCGACGTGCCGTCCATCCCTCCGCTCTGGGCGCCCGACCACGAACTCGCCGCCCCGGCCCAGCTGGCCGCACCCGAATCGGCCACCGCGCTGCCCTCCACCGAGGCGCTGGTCCCGGACAGCAACGCCGCCGCCATCCTCACGGTCTTCACCAAGATCAATGAGTACCGGATGGCCAACGGCCTGAACAAGGTGAAATACCACCCCACCGTGGCCGGCCTGTCCCAGGAATGGTCGGACAACATCGCCACCCGGGAGGTGGTGGAACACCGGGCCTCCTTCTGGACAGACCCCCGCGCGATGAGCCCCAACAACGGGGCCGGTGAGATCATCGCCATCCGCACGGACCGCGACGCCGCCCAGCTCGTGGAATGGTGGAAGGGCTCCCCCGGGCACAACGCCATGCTCCTGGATCCCAGGTTCAACGTCATGGGAGCCGGCATCTCCTACACCAACTCCACCTACCAGATCTGGGGAGTGGTGAACTTCTTCGGGTACACCACGCTGCCCGCCGGCACCCTCGATTCCCCGGGCGGCGCCGGCTCCGGCGGGCCCTTCCCTGCACCCCCGCCAAGCCTCTGCGATGCCCCGGTACGGCACATGCCGCCCACCCTGAACCTTTCCGCCGCCGCCATCACCGGCCCGGCTGACCTCGTGTCGGTCGACTCCGCGGGGCAACTGTTGAACCGGGCAGCCACCGGCCCCCGTACCTACGCCGCAGCGAAAGTGATCGGCTCAGGGTTCGCCGGCGCCAAGGAAGTCTTCGTGACGGACTGGGACCGCGACGGCACCTACGACATCCTGGTCCAGTGGACCACGGGCAACCTGGCCCTCTACCGGGGTATCGCCACCGGCGGCTTCCAGGCGCCCATCACGCTCGGCACCGGCGGCTGGAACACCTTGACCCTGGCGGTGGGAGGCTGGTGCGCCAACAACAGGATGCCCCAGATCCTCGCCCTCGACGGCTCCGGAAACCTGTTCCTCTACCCGAACAAGGGCACCGGCGACATTGCCGACCGCGTCACCATTGCCACCGGCATCACCGCCTCCCGGCTGGCCATGGTGGACTACGACGGTGACGGCTTCCAGGACATCCTGGCGCTCAAGGCCGACGGCACTGCCACGCTGTACCGCGGGTGGGGTACCACCACGCTTCGCGCTGAGGCACGGCCCACCGTAGCCACGGGATGGACGGACGTCACCGGGATCCGCGCGCTGCGCAACGTCACCGCGCTGAACTCCCGGGGGGTGGCACTGCGCCGGGCAAACGACACCGTGCAGTACTGGGACCTGGGCTCCGGAAGCCTCGCGTCGCCGTCGAACATTGCCGGGCCCTGGACCGGCCAGCGGCTGGCGCAGTAGTCCCGGGAGGTGGGGCCGCCGGCCCCGCAGGGTTTAGAGGGCGGGCTGGAGTTCCAGGACGTCCTTCAGCCGATCGAGCTGGCCGACGTCGGAGCTGACGCGGCGCTGCAGCATCCCGTCCAGGAGCCCCAACCGGTTGAAGATGCTGAACCGGCCTTCGCGTTTGGCCTCCACGGCGAACCTGACGCGGGTGCCGGAGCCTTCGGTGCTGAGGTAGTACCCGCCCCAACGGGTGGCGGGCCCGGAAACGATGTGGAACTCGATTTCAGCCCCGGGCCGGATATTGGTGATTTCCAGCTCCGCCGGAATGCTTAGCCCGGAACGGCCGGCCACCATCTTGCGGTAAACGGCGCCCTTGCTGTCGGCCGGACCCTGCACGAGCTTGACACTGCGGACGTCGTGCCGCCAGGAGGGGAGGTTGGTGGCGTCAAGGAGGTACTGGTAGACGGCCATGGCGTCACGCTCAATGAGGACCTCGTTTTCTGCGCTTGCCATGAAGATATTTCCTGTGGTTGACGTCGGCTGCCGCAGTAGCCGCCTCCCCCAACGTGGCCGCTACCCGGATCAGGTTAGCCAGCGCCCGTCCGCCGGACCTAGCCGGCAGGGCCGACGTTATTGAAGAGTTACTGGATGACGCCGCGGTTTTGGAGGACACGCAACGCCCCGCTTGCCGGGTTGGCGGGGAGCCCCTCGATCTGCGCTAAGCTAAGTTCTGCCCCGCGCGAATGGGGGCACTGCGGCTGTAGCTCAATGGTAGAGCGCTAGCTTCCCAAGCTTGATACGCGGGTTCGATTCCCGTCAGCCGCTCTGAAACCTCCCTCCCCGCATGTTGCAGCCACCCCGGTGCCCATTAGGTGCAGGGGTGTAGGGTCGGTAGTCAGGAACCCTTTCGGTTCCGCTACAGGAGCAATCATGGCTGACAAGTCCCCGCGTCAATCGGCATCAAAAAAGTCCGGCAAGTCCATCAAGGAAAAGCGCGCAGACAAGAAGGCCGCCGCAGCGCCGGCCAGCTCCCTGGACATCACGTCCACCAAGGCCGCAAAAAAGAAGTGAGCGGCCACGAACCCCGGCTGAGCCTGGGCGTCCTGGCCTCCACGCGAAAACCGGACGAGCGCCGCGTACCCATCCACCCCCTGCACGTCGAACGGATCGCCCCCGCACTGCGGCAGCGCATCATCCTGGAGCAGGGCTACGGCGAGCGCTTCGGCGTCCCGGACAGCCACCTTTCCACGCTGGTGGGACGCATGGCGGCCCGGGAAGAACTGCTGGCCGCGGCCGACGTCGTCCTCCTGCCCAAACCGCAGCCGGAAGACCTGGCGGAGATGCGGGACGGACAGGTCCTCTGGGGGTGGCCGCACTGCGTCCAGGACCGCGCCATCACCCAGCTGGCGATTGACAAGAAACTGACCCTCATCGCGTTTGAGGCGATGAACCACTGGGCCAGCGACGGCGGGTTCGGCCTGCACGTGTTCCACAAGAACAATGAGCTGGCCGGCTACTGCTCGGTCCTGCACGCCCTTGCGCTGATGGGTTCCACCGGGGACTACGGGCGCCGGCTGAGCGCCGTCGTGATTGGCTTCGGCGCCACGGCGCGCGGGGCGGTGACGGCGCTGAACGCGCACGGCATCCACGACGTCCAGGTGCTGACCAACCGCGGCGTAGCAGCGGTGGGCGCCCCAATCCATTCAGTGAACATCGTGCAGTTCGACCACGACGACGAGGCTCCCTTCCTGAGCCAGGTCATCACCGAACGGGGCAGGGTTCCGCTGGCACCGTTCCTCGCCGAGAGCGACATCGTGGTCAACTGCACGCTGCAGGACCCGAACAACCCGCTCACGTACCTGCGGACCGAGGACCTGGCAGCATTCAGCCCCGGCAGCCTTATCGTTGATGTTTCCTGCGATGACGGCATGGGCTTCAGCTGGGCCAAGTCCACCACGTTTGCGGCCCCGATGATCACGGTCGGCGACCACATCAACTACTACGCGGTGGACCACAGCCCGTCCTACCTCTGGAACTCCTCAAGCTGGGAGATCAGCCAGGCGCTTCAACCGTTCCTCGAAACAGTCATGGGCGGACCGGCAGCGTGGGACGCGAACGACACCATAGCGCGGGCCATCGAGATCCGCGACGGCGTCATTCGAAACGAGGCTGTGCTGCAATTCCAGGAACGCGCCGCGGAGTACCCGCACCCGGCGTTGCAGCTGGCAGCCCTCTAGGCAGCTCCCCCCGAAGGGCAACCGGGCACGGCGCCGACCCCGGTTGCCCCAGTAGCGCCTGCGGCCCCGATTAGGCGCCGGGGTTTTTGGGGCGCAGGGGTTTTAGGCGCCGGCGTGCCGGCTTACGATCCGCAACGGGCGGCGCCCCTTCAGGTCCATCCGGAGCTGCAGGCCGCCCTTGCGGGCCAGCACGGACCCCACCGACAACGCGGCCAGCGCGGGTACGCCACCGGACACCAGCAGCGCGGCGTGCGGGTTCACATGCTCGGCGATCCAGCCCAGCATGGGCCCGCCCAGCGCCTGGCCGCCGATCAGCACCATGATGTACAGGCTCATGACCCGGCCGCGGATGGCCATGTTGGAACTGACCTGCACCAGCTGGTTGGACCCGGTGAGGAACATCAGGCACCAGAACCCGGACAGGACCATGACCGCGCCGAACCACACCATGGACGGGGCAAGGGCAGCCAGGCAGAGCATCAGTCCGTACATCCCGGCGCAGAACACCACGGACCGCAGGCGCAGCTGCCGACGCCGGGTGGACGCCACGGCGCCGAACAGTGCCCCGAGTGCCACCAGGGCGTTGAGGAGGCCATACCCGCCGGCCCCTACCTGGTAGACGTGGTCCGCGAACGCGGCAAGCAGCACCGGCAGGCTCATGGCGAACACCGCGATGAACCCGGCCATGAGCCATGGCCAGTAAATGGTGGGCTTGCTCAGGGCGTAGCGCAGCCCCTCCCGGAGCATGCCCTTGCTTTTGGGCGTCGGGGCGCTGACGAAAAGCTGGTCCTTGCGCAGGAGCAGGAGCATGGTCACCGTGGAGCAGCAGGCCAGCGCGTTCGCCGCGAACGCCCAGCCGGCCCCCACCGCCGTCAGGAGCAGCCCCGCGATGGCCGGCCCGATCAGGCCGCCCAGCTGGAAGGTGGTGGAGTTGACGCTGATGGCGTTCCGCAAGTACTTGGGGCCCACGAGCTCGTTGACGAACACCTGGCGGGCGGGCTGGTCAAGGACGGTCACCAGGCCCAGGACAAACGCGATGACGTAGACGTGCCACACCATGATCACGCCGGTCAGGGCCAGGACGGCCAGCGCCGCCGCAAGGACGGCGGCCATGCTCTGGCACAGGATCAGGATCTTCCGTTTGGCGAACCTGTCCGCGATCATCCCGCCCCAGGGGCCAAGCACCAGGGACGGCATGAACTGCAGGGCCACCGTGAACCCCACGGCCGTCACGGATCCCGAGAGCTGCAGCACCAGCCAGTCCTGGGCGATGCGCTGCATCCAGATGGCGATGACGGCGATGAAGTGGCCCATGGCGAAGATCCGGAAGTTGGGCACTTTCAGCGAGATGAAGGTGTGCCGCCAAGGCAGCTTTTCAGGGACGACGGCGAGCGGCTGGGTCTGGTTATCCGGCGGCGCTGAGCCCGCCGCGTCGATAACTGGCTGGGTGACGGAGGCCGACGAAGGCGGTGGGGGTGCCACAGGTGTGTCCTCAAAATTGCGGGCGGTCTGGGATGTCTTTAACGCTAGGCTGGCGGAGCCAATTATGGAGCGGTATGGTCCCTATAACTCGTATTGCAAAACGCAATACACGCCGACTGTGAATGCCGCGGGAGTCCCGAGATGTTTGAACCAGCCCAACTGCGATCCTTCCTTGCGGTGGCCGATACCCTGAGCTTCACCAAGGCCGCCGAACGCCTGGGGCTGGCGCAGCCCACCATCAGCCAGCACATCCGCAAGCTTGAAACGGCCGCCAAGCGCAGCTTGATCGCCAGGGACACCAGGGACGTGCGGCTCACCGACAACGGCGACGCCATGGCCGGATTTGCCCGGAATATCCTCGCGGCCCACGATGCAGCCGCACGCTACTTTTCCGGGTCCGCAATGCGCGGGCGGCTGCGGTTCGGCACGGCGGATGATCTCGCCATCACCGGGCTGCCGCGGATCCTGCGCGAATTCCGGCAGATCTATCCGCAGATCAACCTGGAACTCACGGTGGGCCAAAGTGACCAGCTCTACCGAAAACTCAACGCCGGCCAACTGGACCTGGTTTTCGTGAAGTGGGTGGCCGGGGCGAAGGACGGCACGGTGGTCCAGCATGATTCGTTCTCGTGGGTGGGCCTTGAACAAACGTCACTGGAACCCGGAACGCCCGTGCCGTTGATCGCCTACCCGTCCCCCAGCCTCAGCCGGAAACTTGCCATCGATGCCTTGGAAGCCCACGGCCGGACTTGGCGGATCACCTGCACCACCCGCCAGATCAGCGGGGTGCTCGCGGCCGTCCGGGCGGGCATCGGCGTTGCCGTCATGCCCACGTCACTGGTCCCGGATGACCTGAAGATCATCACCCGGCGCTTCGACCTGCCCGCGGTGGGAGATGTGGACTTCACCTTGATCCGCAATCCGCTGGCAAACTCAGAGGTAATTGACGCCCTCACCCAATCGATCGTTGGCCGGACCATTAACCGCCAAACTTAACCCCGTGGCAGCCCGAATTCCAGCATTTGGCGGGATTAGGGGGACCGTGTCCATTGATAGGGGAGGTGCCATCCCCTATGCTCTATTACCAAGGTCAAGCAGCAGGCCGCGTTCACTAACACAGACGCGCGTCCGCATGCCGGCCGCGTTTGGGACAGGCAGCCAATGACGACAGCCAGGAACACCCATCTCAAGTCCGCGCACGCACGCCCGTACGCCGAGGCACGGCCTTCCACCCGCCAGAGCACCCTCGGCAGCGGACGGGCTTCGGTTGATACCGGATACGTCGGCAAACCCACCTGCGACAAGTGCCGGACCGACGAATTCGTCTACCTTGAGTCCTATATTCCCCCCACGTACCGTCGCGACGGCAGCGTGGCCGCACTGGGCGAAGTGGCCTACACCTGCACCCACTGCGAGGAATTCTCGGCCCACAACGTCCCAGTGACCTGGACGCCGCCCGGCTGGTACTTGGGCTAAAGAAACCGGCCAGACACACTGCATTAGAGACAAGGCCGGGCAGCCACCGTTCAGTGGCTGCCCGGCCTTTCCTTGCGCCTGGCTGCGGCGCGCGGGTTTCCAGGGATCAGAGCCTCAACGGCTCAGATCAGTGCGTCGGAGAGGTGGTTCGGGGTTCCGAACCGGTGGGCGGTGATGCTGACGGCCTGCTCGTGCAGGAACGGCAGCAGCTCCACCCGCCCGGCCTCCGTGACCGGATGGGCGTACACCGCAAGGTCGGGCCGTCCGCCGGTCGCCTCGGCAAGGGCGGATGCATCGCCGCCGATCAGGCGGATGCGGCCGCCGGACAGCTTGCCCGCGGAGGCGAGGCGTCCTGCCGAAGCCAGCCAGCCGGCGTCGGACTCCACCGTCACTTCAATATCCTGTGCGGTGAGCACGGCACGCAGCTGGGCCGGAAGTTCGACGGCGGTGGAAACGGTGAGCGCGGAGCCCGCCAGCACGCCGGCCGCCACGGTCCGTACGAGGTGCGACAGCGGAGCACCTTCGGACAGGCGGATCGTGACGGGGAGGTTCCGGTAGCGGAAGACGTTGCGTTCCGCGCTCAAGCGCGAAACGTCCTTGGCGGTGCCGAACTCCCCGGCCCAGGCCTCGGCGTCGGACGCCAGTGCCCGCTGGACCGATTCCAGCGCTGCGGCGCCAAGAACCGGTGCGGCTGCGTCCAGGACCCGGCGGACACCCCCGTGAGTCACCGGGGCAGTGGCGGTGCTGGTGGCAGGAACCCAGTCGCCCAGGCCTGCCAGGTAATTCGGGCCGCCCGCCTTGGTGCCGGCTCCGACGGCTGACTTCTTCCAACCGCCGAAGGGCTGGCGCTGCACGATGGCGCCGGTGATGCCGCGGTTCACATAGAGGTTGCCGGCCTGGATGGTGTCCAGCCAGATGCCGAGTTCCTCCGTGTTGAGCGAGTGCAGGCCCGCCGTGAGTCCGTACTCGATCTGGTTCTGGATGGCGATGGCTTCTTCCAGCGTCGCAGCGGTCATCACACCCAGGACCGGGCCGAAGAACTCGGTCAGGTGGAAGTAGGAGCCGCGCTTGACGCCGTACCGCACGCCGGGGCTCCACAGCCGCCCGGTGCCATCCAGCTTCTTCGGTTCCACGGCCCAGCTTTCGCCCTCGCCCAGCGTGGTGAGCGCGTTGAGGAGCTTGCCGTTGGCGGGCTCGATGATGGGGCCCATCTGGCTGGTGGGATCCTGAGGGTAGCCCACCTTGAGTGAGGTGACGGCGTCGATCAGCTGGTTGTGGAACCGCTTGGACGTGGCCACGGAGCCCACCAGGATCACCAGCGAGGCCGCGGAGCACTTCTGGCCGGCGTGGCCGAATGCGGAGTAGGCCACGTCCTTGGCTGCCAGGTCCAGGTCGGCGCTGGGGGTGACGATGATGGCGTTCTTGCCGCTGGTTTCGGCCAGCAGCGGCAGGTCCTTGCGGAAGGAGCGGAACAGTTCGGCGGTCTCGTAGCCGCCGGTGAGGATCACGCGGTCCACGGCCGGGTGGCTGATCAGCTGCCGGCCGAGCTCCCGCTCCCCCAGCTGCACCATGGTCAGGACGTCCTTGGGGACGCCGGCTTCCCACAGGGCTTCGACCATCACGGCACCGCTGCGGGCGGCCTGCTTGGCGGGCTTGATCACGACGGCGGACCCGGCGGCGAGCGCCGCAAGCGTGGAGCCTGCGGGGATGGCGACCGGGAAGTTCCACGGCGGCGTGACGACGGTGAGCTTGGCTGGGACGAACGTGGCGCCGTCGACCGTGTCCAGCTTGCGTGCGGACTCGGCGTAGTAGTGCGCGAAGTCGATGGCCTCGCTGACCTCGGGATCGCCCTGGTCGATCGTCTTGCCGGTCTCGCTGGCCATCACCTCGAGGAGATCGGCGCGGCGGGCCTCGAGGATGTCGCCGGCGCGGTGCAGGATCTCGGCGCGCTCGTTGCCGGAAAGCTTGCCCCAGGCTTTGCCCTTTTCCACGGCGGTTTCGATGGCGGTGTTGAGCGCGGCTTCGCCGTTGATGAAGGCGGCCTCAACAGCGGCGCTGCCCAGGGTGGAGGACGGGACGCGTTCCAGGATGGCCCGGCCCCAGGTGCGATTGGCCGGCAGCGCGGGGTCGGTATCGGGGGTGTTCCGGAATCCGGTGTGCGGCAGGGCCTCCGGGGCCTGGTTCCGGTCCTGCCTGCGGTTGGGCAGCGGAACGGTGTTGTCCAGGGCGTCCAGCGAGGACAGGAACCGCTGCTTTTCCCGCTCGAACAGTCCCTCGTTCTCGCTGAGCTCGAACACTGCCGACATGAAGTTTTCCTGGCTGGCGCCCTCTTCGAGGCGGCGGATCAGGTAGGCGATGGCGACGTCGAACTCGGCCGGGTGCACCACCGGGGTGTATAGCAGCAGGGAGCCGACGTCCTTTTTGACGGCTTCGGCCTGGCCCTGCGCCATGCCCAGCAGCATCTCGAATTCGATACCCTGTTCTGCGGTATCCGCGATGCCGCGCTGCTTGGCCAGCAGCCAGGCGAAGGCGATGTCGAAGAGGTTGTGGCCGGCCACGCCGATCCGGATGTTCTTGATCCGGTCCGGGTGCAGCGCATAGTTGATGACCCGCTTGTAGCTGGTATCGGAGTCCTGCTTGGAGCCCCAGGTGGCCAGCGGCCAGTCGTGCAGCGAGGATTCCACCTGCTCCATGGGGAGGTTGGCGCCCTTGACCACGCGGACCTTGATGCCGGCCCCGCCGTTGGCGCGGCGCGCGGCGGCCCAGTCCTGCAGCCGGATCATGGCGGACAGTGCGTCCGGGAGGTAGGCCTGGAGCACGATGCCGGCTTCGAGGTCCTTGAACTCCGGATTGTCCAGGATCCTGGTGAAGACCGCGATGGTCATATCCAGGTCCTTGTACTCCTCCATGTCCAGGTTGATGAACTTGGCCTTCCTGCCGGGGCCCGCGAAGGAGGCAGCGCGCCGGAACAGCGGGGTGAGCTTGTCGACGACGTGCTCCACGGCTTCCTCGAAGGCCCAGGCCGAGTGCGGGGCCACGGTGGAGGAGACCTTGATGGAAACGTAGTCGACGTCGGGGCGGGCCAGCAGGGTGTGCGTGCCTTCCAGCCGGCGGGAGGCCTCGTGCTCGCCGAGGACTGCCTCGCCGAGCAGGTTGACGTTGAGCTTGATGCCGTCCTTCTTGATCTTTGCGATGGCCGGACCCAGCTTGGCATCGGTGGCGTCAACGATCAGGTGGCCCACCATTTCGCGCAGGACCTTGCGGGCCACGGGGATGACAACCCGGGGCAGGACGGGGGCCATGGTCCCGCCGAGAGCCACGGCGCGGCGCATGTACCAGGGCAGGAAGGCCGGAACCTTGGGGGCCAGTGCGGCCAGGTTGCGGGCGGCGACGTTCAGGTCCTCGGGGCGGACCACGCCGTCCACGAATCCAACGGTGAACTCCAGGCCGTTGGGGTCTTTCAGCACGCCGGCGAGCTGTTGGGCGGAGGCGTCGACCGGAACCTTCGACGCTTCGGTGAGCCAGCGGCGGACCAAGGCGACCGCTTCGTCGGCGAGTGCCTTCGCCTGGGGGACGTCGACGTCGACCGTCTGCGCCGTGGCAGCGACGGGGGCTGCCGGTTCCATTGCAACGTGGGTCATGGTTTTCCCGTTCTTTCCTGGGGTTGGGAGGAGGTCTTTCCACCAGTATGAGCTTCGAATCACATAAGATAAAGCGATCTTTTCCAACCAATACAGGTTAGGAAAACCAATCTTTTAGCCCCTCCCCCAACCCCCGCTCACCTTTGACACTCAAAACCCCAACCCCCGCTCAGATCCTGCGAATAAATTCCAAACGCCCGCTCACATTCTGCGACTAAACAGCGAAACCCTCCTGCACGTGATGCGCAGGAGGGTCCCCTGTTCTTGCAAGATGTGAGCGGGCGTTTCAGGAACCGCCGCCAGATGTGAGCGGGCGTCGGGAGGGGTCAGGACAAGGGGCGGTGCGTGTCCGCGAGCTCCTGGTGGCGCGGGCTGTTGGGGTTCATCAGCGAGTGCTTGCGTCCGTAGCCGAAGTAGATCACCAGGCCGATGATGAGCCACACCACGAACCGCAGCCAGGTTTCCCAGTGCAGCTGCAGCATCAGGAAGGCCGAGGCGAGCACGCCGAAGGCCGGGATCACGGGCATCAGGGGCAGGCGGAAAGTACGGGGCGCGTCCGGCCGCTTGTAACGGAAGATGATCACGGACAGGCAGACGACGACGAACGCGGCCAGGATGCCGATATTGGTCAGGTCCGCGACCGCCTTGATGGGGAAGACGCCGGCCAGGAAGGCGGACGCGATGCCGCCGATCCAAGTGACGCGCTGGGGGGTTCCGTTGCGGTCCGTCTTGGCGAACCAGCCCGGCAGCAGGCCGTCGCGGCTCATGGAGAACCAGACGCGGGTCACGCCCAGCAGGAAGGTGAGCATCACGGTGAGGATGGACAGCACGGCGAACACCGAAATGATGGTGGCAATAACCGGCAGCCCCACGGACGTGAACGCGGAGGCGAAGCCCGCCTTGGGGTCGATGTCCTTGTAGTTCTGCATGCCGGTGAGGACAAGCGTGGCGGCAACGTACAGCAGCATGGCAATGATGAGCGAGAGAACGATGGCCTTGGGCATGTGCTTTTTGCCGTCCTTGGCTTCCTCGGCCGCGGTGCTCATGGCGTCGTAGCCGAACACGGCGAAGAAGACGGTGGCGGAGCCGGCAACCACGGGGCCGAAGCCGCTGGGCATGAACGGGTTGTAGTTGTTGGTGTCGATGTAGAAGACGCCCAGCCCGATGATGAAGAGGATCAGGACCACCTTGATGCCCACCGCCACGAGTTCAAACCGGCCGAACGCCTTGGTGCCGCGGGAGAGGATCCAGGTGACCAGGAGGCAGACCAGGATGGCGGGAATGTTGACGATGCCGCCCTTGCCTTCGTCAAAGGTGGAGGTTACGGCGGCCGGCAGGTGGATGCCGATGCCGGCGAGGAAGGCGTCAAGGTAGCCGGAGATGCCGATGGCCACCACGGCGACGATGGCAATGTATTCCAGCAGTAGGTCCCAGCCGATGAACCAGCCGATCACCTCGCCGAGCGCTACGTAGCCATAGGTGTAGGCGGAACCGGCACGCGGGATCATGCCCGCGAATTCCGCGTAGGAGAGGGCGGCGGCCGCTGAGGCGAGGCCTGCGATCAGGAACGAGATCAGCACCGCGGGCCCCACCCCGGGAGTTCCGTCGCTGCCGGCCGCCACCAGTCCCGCGAGGGAGAAGATGCCGACGCCGATAATGCCGCCAACACCGATGGCGGTGAGCTGCCACAGCCCGAGGGACTTGAAAAGGCCGCTGTGTTTGCTTTCTTCTTCGATGTCGTCGATGGGCTTGCGCCGCATGATCGACTGGGTCATGTCTCTACTCATCAGGAACTCCTGCTGTGGGGTGCGACCCCGCCGCGGCACGCCAGGGGATGGCTGTGACGGGGGTAACTCGGTTCCAACAGTATGCGTGGGCGCTTGCATTAGATAAAGTGAATCCTTCTAACCAATATTCGTTAGTTTCAGTTAGGAATCCGCTATGCTTGACGTCCGCCGGCTGCGGCTCCTGCGTGAATTGAGCATCCGCGGAACGCTCGCGGAGGTGGCGGAGGCGCTCCAGTACAGCCCGTCGTCCGTCTCGCAGCAGCTCGCGCTCCTGGAGAAGGAAGTCGGCGTCGAATTGCTCCGCAAAACCGGCCGCCGGGTGCAGCTCACGCCCCAGGCCGAGGTGCTCGTGGCGCACACCGCGCAACTGCTCGAAACCATGGAACAAGCCGAGGCGGACCTGGCCGCATCCCTGACCACGGTGACCGGCACGGTGCGGATTGCGGTCTTCCAGTCGGCCGCGCTGGCGCTGATGCCGGACACCCTGACGCGCATGGCCGCCGCCTACCCCGAGGTGCGGATCGAGATGATCCAGCGGGAGCCCGAAACGGCACTGCACGAGACGTGGGCGCGGGACTTCGACCTGGTGATCGCGGAGCAATACCCGGGCCACGCCGCCCCGCGCTACCCCGAGCTGGACCGGGTTAAGCTGACCACCGACGCCATCCGGCTTGCGGTTCCCCCGGCGTCCGACGACGGCCCGGCCATCCGGTCGCTGGCGGACACCGCGGACCTTGCCTGGGTCATGGAACCGCGGGGTGCCGCGTCCCGGCACTGGGCGGAGCAGGCCTGCCGCAGTGCCGGGTTCGAGCCCGATGTCCGCTTTGAAACCGCTGACCTGCAGGCCCAGGCCCGCCTGATCGAGTCCGGCAACGCGGTGGCGCTGATGCCGGACCTGGTGTGGACCGGCCGCGGCACCACAGCGCAGCTCCTGGAGCTTCCCGGCACGCCGCACCGCACCATCTTCACCTCGGTCCGCCGCTCCAGCGTCCAGCGCCCGGCAATCCTTGCGGCCCGCGAGACGCTCGCCGCAGCCGCCGCAGCCGTGGCGGGGAACGACGCCGGGTGACCGGCCGCCGTCGTCCGTGACCAATGTGTTTCCTGCGTCACTGCGGGCAACGGAGCACAGGTCTAGACTGGATCCGTTATGAATCGAACAATGTTCAAGTCCAAAATCCACCGGGCCACCGTCACGCACGCCGACCTGCACTACGTCGGTTCGGTCACCGTTGACCTTGACCTGCTCGAGGCTGCGGACATCCTTCCCGGCGAGCTGGTGTCCATCGTGGACGTCACCAACGGGGCACGGCTGGAGACGTACACCATCGCCGGTGAACGTGGCTCCGGCGTGATCGGCATCAACGGTGCAGCGGCGCACCTCATGCACGAGAACGACATTGTCATCCTGATTACCTACGCCCAGATGACCACCGAGGAAGCGAAGGGGTACGAGCCCCGGGTGGTCCACGTGGACCAGGGGAACCGGATCATCCAGCTGGGCAACGACCCCGCCGAGGGCCTCACCGCCGGCACGATGCGTCCGCCGTTCGCGCTGAACAACGCCACCCTCTGAACCCGGAGCGTGAAGTCCGGTAGACGCTCCCGCCGCGGCCGCGGAGGGATCCCGTGCTAGGGGTCCTGGCAGGATTCTTCGTGGTCTGGTGCATCATCCTGGTGGGATGGTTCGTGGGCCGGCAAAAGATCCTCGGCGAGAACGCCCGGCCGGTGCTGAGCGGACTGACTTTCTTCGTGGCAAGCCCGGCGCTGCTCTTTGAAACGCTGAGCAAGGCACGGCTCCATGAAGTCTTTGCCCAGCCGCTGCTGGTGACGGCGGTGGCCGCAATCACCACCGCGTCGATCTTTTTCCTGATCGCGCGGTTCTGGCTGAAGCGGGCCCTGCCGGAATCATTGATGTCCGCCATGTCCGCTTCGCTGGCGAACTCGGCCAACCTGGGTATTCCCATTGCGGTATATGTCCTGGGGGACGCCAGCTACGTGGCACCCTTGTTGATCTTCCAGCTGGCGTTCTTCACTCCCATGTTCCTCATGGTCCTCGATTCAAGCACCAGCGCCCACCGCACCACTCCCCTGCGGTTCGTGCTCATGATCCTGCGGAACCCGATGATCGTCGGCTCCGCCCTGGGCCTGGTGGTGGCCGGTACCGGTTTCCAGGTCCCGGCGCTGGTGATGGAACCCATCCACCTGATCGGCGGCGCCGCGATTCCCGCCATGCTGATCGCGTTCGGGATGAGCCTGAACGGTACCCGCCCCTTGCAGGCCTCCGCCGGGCGCCGCGTGGACACCCTGCTGGCGAGTGGCTTTAAGCTCGCCGTCCAGCCGGCCCTTGCGTACGTTTTCGCCCGCTTCGTGCTGGGAATGGACGGCCATGCCCTCTTCGCGGTGGTGGTCACCTCGGCGCTGCCCACAGCCCAGAACGTCTTCGTTGCCGCCAGCCGCTACCAGACCGGGCTCACCGTGGCGAAGGATACCGTGCTGATCACCACGGTGGTGGCCGTGCCGGCGATGATCGGCGTCGCGCTCCTGTTGGCCTAGTTTCTTGACCGCACCACCCCAGCTTGGAGGGCTGATGAATACCAATCTTGACACCGTGGTGATCGGCGGCGGCGCCATGGGCTCCGCGGCCGCCTGGGCGCTCTCCCGCCGCGGCCGCCAGGTGACGCTGGTGGAGCAGTTTGGCCCCGGGCATACGATTGGCGCGTCGCACGGCGCCACCCGGAACCTGAATCCGGGGTACCACCAGCCGGACTACGTGGCCATGCTGGCCGAGGGCTTGTCGCTGTGGGAGGAGCTGGAGCAGGAGGGCGGCGTCCGGTTGCTGGCGCGTACGGGCATCGTCAACCACGGGCCCGGCTTCGATCCGCGGCAGGTGGCCGCGGCGCTGGGTTCGGCCGGGATCCGCGCCGAGTTCCTGGCGCCGGCGGAAGCCGGTGAGCGGTGGCGCGGCATCCGCTTCGACCGGCAGGTGCTGCACATGCCCGACGGCGGGCAGCTCAATCCGGAGGCCGCGCTTCCGGTGTTCCAGCAGCTGGCGGCGGCCCGGGGCGCCGAGATCCGGCACCACACCAAGGTGGTGGACTTCAAGGTGTTCGACGACGGCGTGCGGCTGACGCTCGAATCCGCCGGAGGCACAGAGGTGGTCACCGCAGCCCAGGCCGTGGTGACCGCGGGCGGCTGGACGGAGAAGCTGCTGGCCTCCGCTGCCGGGAACGACGCGGCGGCCATGCGGATCCCGACCTTGCGGGTCACGCAGGAGCAGCCGGCGCATTTCCGGGTGGCAGACGACGGGGCGGTGTGGCCGGGGTTCAACCACTACCCGGGCCCGGACTACCAGGGCTGGTACTCCCCCGTGTACGGCATGCAGACCCCCGGTGAAGGCATCAAGGCCGGCTGGCACGGTGTTGGGCCCGTGGTGGATCCGGACCACCGGGATTTCCTGCCGGAGCCGGCCCAGCTCGCCGCCCTGCAGGCGTACGCGCGGGACTGGCTGCCCGGCGTCGACCCCGAGCAGTTCGAGGCCATCAGCTGCACCTACACCACCACCCCGGATGAGGATTTCGTCCTGGACCGGGTGGGCCCGGTGGTGATTGGCGCAGGGTTCTCCGGCCACGGCTTCAAGTTCACGCCCGTGATCGGCCGGATCCTCGCGGACCTTGCCACCGGGACGCGGGACGCACCTGCCATCTTCCGGGCATCCCGCTAGCCGCGGCTTCCAACTGGCCGCGGCACCCCGCCAGCCGCGGGTTTACGCTAGGTGGCGCTGCCCTCGGCGCTGCTGGGGACCGGCTGCCCGTCGGCCTTTCCGGCATCGTCAGCCTTCACTGCCGGCATGGCCAGGACCGCTGCCACGGTAAGCAGCCCGGCCACCAGTGCCGCCAGGAACACGGCTCCGGACGCGGCCACCACCGTGGCGGGGTCGGTATCGCCGCCGCTGCTGCCGCCGTAGATGGCATTGGCCACGGCGCCGAAGACGGCCACGCCCAGGGCGCTGCCGATGGACCGGGCAAACATGTTGGTGCTGGTCACCACGCCGCGTTCGTGCCAGGGGACGCTGGACTGGGCGGCGATCAGGGTTGGCGTGGCCAGCAGGCCCAGGCCGAGCCCGACGACGAAGCAGCTGATGGCGATCAGCGCCACGTTGGGCGAGGAGGCAGTCAGCGACAGGATCAGCAGGCCCGCCACGGAAATGGCGATGCCGATCAGGGCCGTGGATTTGAAGCCGATCCGCAGGTAGAACTTGCCGGCCTGCGAGGCACTGAGGGGCCAGCCGAGGGTCAGCGCGGCGAGCGCCAGGCCGGCCACCAGCGGCGAGGAGGACAGCGCACCCTCCAGGTAGGTGGGCACGTAGGAGGTCAGGCCGATCATGACGGACCCGACCCCGAAGGACACCAGGGTGGTGGTGGCCAGCAGGCGGCGCGACACCACCCAGGAAGGCAGGATGGGCTCCGCCGCACGCCGCTCCACCAGGAGGAACGCGACCAGCAGCACGGCACCCACCGCGAACACGCCAATGCTGATGGGCGAGTTCCACGCCCACGCCTGGCCGCCTTGGAGGGCGCCGAGGATCAACAGGCCCAGGGATCCCGCCAGCAGCACGGCACCGGCAAAATCCACCTTGTGCTTGGCCCGTTCCACGTCCTCGTGCAGGGTGCGGACCAGCATCCAGCCGGCCAGCAGGCATAGCGGAACGTTGACCAGGAAGATGCCGCGCCAGATACCCAGTGCGGAGAAGATGCCGCCCAGGCTGGGGCCCACCACCGAGGAGACCGCCCACACGCTGGCCAGGTAGCCCTGGACCTTGGCGCGTTCCTGCAGGGTGTAGATGTCGCCGGCGATGGTCACGGACACCGGCAGCACCGCCCCGGCGCCGAGTCCCTGCAGGGCCCGGAAGGCAATCAGGGAGGGCATGCTCCATGCCAGGCCGCAGAGGACCGAGCCAAGCAGGAACAGCCCAATGCCGGTGAGGATGATGGGCTTGCGGCCGGTCATGTCGGACAGCTTGCCGTAGATGGGCACCGAGACCGCCTGGGCCAGCAGGTAGGCGGAGAAGAGCCAGGGGAAGGAGGAGAACCCGCCCACATCGCGGACGATCGACGGTACGGCGGTGGCGACGATGGTGGAGTCGATGGCCACCAGTCCGGTGGACAGCATCAAGGCGATGAGAATCGGGCCCCGCTCAGAACGGAACCCCACTCCCTGGGCGCGGGCAGTCATCATCAGTCTCGTTTCAGTCTTTTCGGGTCCCTGCTACCTCCACTCTAGGTACCCACGACGGAAGCGGACTACCGCCTGCCCTGGTGTGCGTCCAGGAGCCGGGCGCAGCGGATGAAGCCCAGGTGCGAGTATGCCTGCGGGTGGTTGCCGAGGTGGGTTTCGGTGCCGGGATCGTATTCCTCCGGGAGCAGTCCGGTGGGCCCGAAGAGGTTCACCAACTGGTCGAACAGGTCCCAGGCCTCGTCGATGCGGCCCACGGCCACGTAGGCCTCGATCAGCCACGTGGTGCAGATGTGGAACCCGCCCTCCAGGCCCGGCAGGCCGTCGTCGTACCGGTAACGGAACACGGTGGGACCCACCCTGAGTTCGCGTTCGACGGCGGTGACGGTGTCCAGGAAGCGCTGGTCCGTGACGTCCAGCAGGCCCGAGAGGCCGATGTGCAGGACGGCGGCGTCGAGGTCCGGGCTGTCGTAGGCCACGGTGTAGGACCTGGCCGATTCGTCCCAGCCCTCGCGCAGGACCTCGTCGCGGATGGTTGCCGCCGCCGGCGCCCATGCCGGATCAGGCCGGCGGCCGTGGCGGGCCGCTGTCCGCAGGGCCCGGTCCAGGGTGACCCAGCACATCACCTTCGAGTAGACGTGGTGGCGGGCCGCGCGCCGGGCTTCCCAGATCCCGTGGTCCGGTTCGTGCCAGCGGGCCAGGACGGCCGATGCCATCTGCACCATCAGCTCCCAGTGGGCGTCCTCCAGCGACCCCTCCCGCCCGCTCAGCGCATGGATCAGTTCGGCAACCGGCCCGAAAACGTCCAGCTGGACCTGGTGGTCCGCCGCGTTGCCGATCCGCACCGGGCGGGATCCCGCGTAGCCCGGCAGGCTGTCGACGACGGCTTCCGTGGAGAGCGGTGCGCCGGTCACCGAGTACAGGGGGTGCAGCCATTCGGGGCCGGGTGCGTGTTCGAGGATGCGGCCCAGCCAGTCCAGGAAACCCGCGGCCTCGGCGGTGGAGCCCAGGTCCACGAGCGCGTTGACCGTCATGGAGCCGTCGCGCAGCCAGCAGTAGCGGTAGTCCCAGTTCCGTGTCCCGCCGATGCCCTCGGGCAGGGACGTGGTGGGTGCGGCGAGGACGGCGCCCGTGGGCTCGTGGACCAGGGCGCGGAGCACCAGGGCTGAACGCCGCACCAGGGAAGGCTTGACGGAGGGCAGGGCGAGGTCCTGCACCCACTGGCGCGATTGCAGGGCCACCCCGGCCCGGCGCTCCGTCTCACCGTCGGGATCCGCAGGCTGCGGATCGGTATCGCCACAGCGCAGGTTCAACACCACGGGGCCGTCCTGCAGGTTCACCGACGCCGTGGCCGTGGCGTGGATGCCGTCCGAGGCGATGCTGAAGCTCACCCCCGGCGCGAACAGGATGATGGGATCCGACGTCCCCACCACATGCAGTTCCTCTCCGCGCGATTCCATGCTGAACGGGGCGTTGGCATAGTCCGGCCTGGGCGCGAAGGTGATCCTCGCGGCGCCGTGGCCGGAGAGCACCCGCACCAGGCTGGTGATGCCGTCCGGGGCGGGCTCCAGGTAGTCGGTTACCGTCACGTCCGCCCACCGGGTTTCGACGATCATGGTGCTGTCCACATAGCGCTGGCCCAGCACCTGGGAGGCTTTGACCGGTTCCACGGAAAAGTGGCCGGCGGCGTCGCCGCCCAGGATATGGGCAAACAGGGATCCGGAGTCCGGCAGCGGGTGGCTCATCCAGCAGATCTTCGCGTCCGGGGTCAACAGCGCGGTGGAGGAGCCGTTGCCGATCATCGAGTGCCGTTCCAGGCCGACGGCGTCCTCACCGAACAGCCAGGCCCGGCGCAGTTCGAAAAGGAGGGCCAGGACGCGGGCGAAGGCTTCGGGGTCGCGGGCGCGGTGTGCGGCGGCGGTCTCCCCGGGCCCGACCCGCAGCCCCAGGTCCGGACCGCGGAGGGTGGCGATGGCCAGTTCGTCGCTGTAGGCGTCACCGGCGAACATGGCGGCGCTGGCGCCGAGCCGGGAGCGGAGGCTTTCCAGTGCCTCCGCCTTGGACGGTTCCACCACGGAGAGGTCCAGCACGGACCCGTCCACGATGAAGAACAAGCCATGGAGGCGGGCGATTTCCCGGGCGGTTTCCGTGACCGATTCCACCACCTCCGGCGGCGCGGGCCGGGTGTGGACGGAAACGGCCACGGGCTTGCGTTCGATCCAGATGCCCTCCTGGAAGCCCACGGCCTCGTTGAGCGCGGCGTTGACCTTGAGCAGGACGGATTCGGTGGCCAGGCTCTGGGCATGTGCGAAGCCCATGTCCGTCTCCGCACCGTGCGACCCGATCAGGTGGACCTCCACGGGCAGCCGGGACACCGCCGCCAGGTCGCGCAGGGACCGGCCGGAAATAATCGCTGCATGCGTGTTCGGCAGGGCCGCCAGGGCGCGGAGGGCGATCGCCGCGTTGCCCAGGGGCAGGATCTCCGTGGAGATGCCCTCAGCCTCGCAGAGCGTCCCGCCGTAGTTGCAGGCCACCAGCAGGGACGGAACCCGGGCAAGCACCTTGAGTTCGGCCAGCAACGCGGGGGTGAGCCCGTTGTCCGCGGCATCGGACTGGATGAAGGCGCGGAGCATGTCCAACGGGAGCGAGCGGGTGAGCAGCGCGGATTCCGCCACGCTTTGGTTCAACGGCGTAGGCATCCAGGTACCCCTTCAAGGCAGAACCAGGCCGGGAACTCAGCCGCTGGATCGCCTGCGGACTACCGGTTGGTGCCCCGCCCGGAAATCCCAGCAATCCCTGACGGGGCAGTACCCATCTTCAGCCGCGGGGGTTTCCCCGGGGAGTCGCTTTCATTGCGTCCGTGTAAAAGCAGCGGACAGGACCTTCGGGCATCGTGCCCGGCGAAACCTCAGGCGCCCACCCGGGCCAGTCCGGCGGCCTCGGCCAGCAGCTCGACGGAGCGCAGCCGCGCCTCGGTGCCGGTGCTCTGGTGCGCCACGATGAGTTCGTCGGCGTCGGCGTGCTTGCCGAAATCTGCCAGGTAGTCCACCACGGCGTCCGGGGTGCCCACGGCGGAGTAGCGCATCATCTGGGCCACATGCTGTCCTTGCGGGGAGTCCAGGACCATGTCCGCCTCGTCGTCGGTGAACTCCCGGCCGCCGCCGAAGAACAGCGAGACGCGGGCGCGCTTGGTGGCCTGGAACATGGCCTGGGCCTCGGCGGCGGAGTCGGCGGCGATCACGTTGACGCCGGCGATCACGTGCGGCGCGTCCAGCTGCGCGGAGGGCTTGAACTCGCGGCGGTAAATGGCCACGGCATCCCGCAGGGCGGCGGGGGCAAAATGCGAGGCAAAGGCGTACGGGAGGCCCAGCTGCGCGGCCAGGCGGGCGCCGAACAGGGAGGAGCCCAGGATGTACAGCGGGACGTTGGTTCCCTTGCCAGGGGTGGCTTCGACGCCCTGGATGCGGGTGGGGCCGGTTAGGTAGCCCTGCAGTTCCAGGACGTCCTGCGGGAAGCTGTCCGCGGACATCGGGTCCCGGCGCAGGGCGCGCATGGTGTTCTGGTCACTGCCCGGTGCCCGCCCCAGGCCCAGGTCGATCCGGCCGGGGTGAAGGGTTTCCAGGGTTCCGAACTGCTCCGCGATGGTCAGCGGCGAGTGGTTGGGCAGCATGATGCCGCCGGCGCCCAGCCGGATGCTTTCGGTGTGGGCGGCCACGTGCGCGATCAATACGCTGGTGGCGGAGGAGGCGATGGAGGACATGTTGTGGTGCTCCGCGTACCAGACCCGCCGGTATCCGAGCTTCTCCGCGCTCTGCGCCATGGCCACGCTGCCCGCGAAGCTCTCCGCCGCCGTCTGGCCTTTGCCGATGGTTGCCAGGTCAAGGATGGAGAGGGGAAGAGTCACGTCAGGTGCCGGCCTTTCAAAAAAACGTTTCGTGGGGCGTGCCCCCGGATGGCGGCGGGCACTTGATGCATAACGACGGCGGGCCCCGGCTTATTTCTGTGAGTTGCGGAATACTCAGCACGCTGATGATGTTGCCGCCCCTATGAGCCAAGATTCAACGAAGCAGCTGGAACTGTCCGCAACGATCGACCTCAAGGACCTGGGAACCGTGCACCGGCTCGGGTTTGGCGCCATGCGCATCGTCGGCGACGGGGTGTGGGGTGAGCCCGCAGACCGCGCCGCCGCCGTGGCCGTGGTGCGCCGCGCCGTCGAGCTCGGCGTGGATTTCATCGACACCGCCGACTCCTACGGCCCCAACATCAGCGAGGAAATCATCGCGGAGGCCCTGCACCCGTACAAGGAGGGCCTGAAGGTGGCCACCAAGGTGGGCTTCACCCGCACCGGGCCCAACAAGTGGATCCCGGTGGGGCGTCCTGAATACCTGCGCCAGCAGACGGAACTGAGCCTGCGGAAGCTGAAGGTGGACACCCTGGACCTGCTGCAGCTGCACAGGATCGACCCCAAGGTGGACGCCGAGGAGCAGTTCGGTGTGCTGCGTGAGCTCCAGGACGAGGGCAAGGTCCGCGCCCTGGGCCTGTCGCAGGTGAGCGTGGCGGAGCTGGAGGCAGCCGGAAAGCACTTCACCGTCTCCACGGTCCAGAACCGCTACAACCTGACCGACCGGTCCTCGGAGGACGTGCTGCGGTACTCGGAGGAGAACGGCATCGGGTTCATCCCGTGGGCGCCCATTTCCGCGGGCGAGCTCGCCAAGCCGGGCGGACCGCTCGATGAAGCCGCCAAGCGCCTCGGCGCCACCACCTCCCAGGTGGCCCTCGCCTGGCTGCTGCGCCGTTCCCCGGTGATGATGCCCATCCCCGGCACCGGTTCCGTGGCCCACCTCGAAGAAAACCTGGCCGCCGCCGGCCTCACGCTCGACGATGAGACGTACGCCGAGCTCGAAGCCGCCGGCAAGTAGAAACCCAACGACAGGAGAAACACCATGGCAAACATCCTGATGGTCGTCTCGGCCGCCGATTCCCTCACCATGAAGGACGGCAGCGAACACCCCACCGGCTACTGGGCGGAGGAGCTGGTGGTCTCCCACCAGACCTTGACCGATGCCGGCAACACCGTCCACATCGCCACCCCCGGCGGCAGGAAGCCAACGGTGGACCAGGTGAGCCTTGCCCCCGAATCGGCCGGCGGCGAGGACCGTGCGCAGGGCTTCCGCGACTACCTGGCCAAGATCGACGGCGAGCTGGCGCACCCGCTGGTCCTCGCCGACGTCGACATCAACGGCTATGACGCCGTGGTGATGCCCGGCGGCCACGGCCCCATGGCCGACCTGTTCAAGGACGCCGACCTGGGCCGCCTGCTGGTGGCAGCCAACAAGGACGGGAAGGTCATTGCGCCGTTCTGCCACGGCCCGGCCGGGCTGCTCAGTGCAACGGACGACGACGGCGGGTTCGCTTTCAAGGGCCGGCGCCTGACGGTCTTCACCAACGAGGAAGAACTCGGCGGCGGCACCGGCGAGAACACCCCGTGGCTGGTGGAGGACGCGCTCAAGGACAAGGGCGCCGTGGTGGAGAACGGGGCCGCCTGGTCCTCCCACGTGGTGCGGGACGGCAACCTCATCAGCGGGCAGAACCCGCAGTCCAGCGAGGACGTGGCCAAGGAAGTCCTGGCCGCGCTCAGCTAACGCCCGGCTGGCAGCGCAGGGCAAGGGGGACCGGTTCGCCGGTCCCCCTTTTGCGTGCCGCGGGCACCTCGATGGTGCGTGCCGCGGCGTCCGGGAGCGGCCCGTAATGTGACCGCCGCGGTCCTCCGGTTAACCGCCGTTACGCCCTGTATCTCCGGGTTTCGCGGGCTTTGGTTCCCCTGGCGGGGCTGCCGGATAGTTGCTGCAACGCGAACATTCCGCCGCATCCCCACCCACCTCCAAGGAGGAACCATTGGCCATCAAATCCACGCCGTCCGCCGTCGTGGCGCTCACCGTCGCAGCACTGCTGGGGCTGTCCGCCTGCGCCGATCCGGGCGCCTCGGCGGCGACAGCACCGTCGTCGTCATCAACCGCCAGCGCCGCGGGCAGGACCTTCAACCTGTCGCCGCAGCAGGACCGCTTCCCGGTGAGCAAGGACGCCGCCGCGGCGGCCCTGGTGCCTGAGGCGGTCAAGGCCGACGGCAAGCTCACCGTAGTGACCACGGGCGGCGCGGCGCCGCTGAGCCTGTTCGCCACGGACAACAAGACCCTGATCGGCAGCGAGGTGGACATCGCCTACGCCGTGGGCGGGGCCCTGGGACTGGACGTCGAGGTCCTGCCCGTCGCCTGGGCGGACTGGCCGCTGGGCATCGAATCGTCCAAGTACGAGGCCGTGCTGTCCAACGTGACCGTCACCGAGGCGCGCAAGGAAAAGTTCGACTTCGCCACCTACCGCAACGACCTGCTGGGCTTCTACGCCAAGAGCGACTCCGGCATCGGGGAGGTCAAGGAAGCCAAGGACGTGGCGGGCAAGCGGATCATCGTGGGCTCGGGCACCAACCAGGAAGCGATCCTGGTGCGCTGGGACGAGGAGAACAAGAAGAACGGCCTGGCGCCGGTCCAGTTCCAGTATTACGACGACGATTCCGCCTCAAGCCTGGCCCTCCAGTCCGGACGTGCGGACCTGACCTTCGGACCCAACGCCGCCGCGGCGTACAAGTCCGCGCAGGACGGCAAGACCAAGCAGGTGGGCACGCTGAACGGCGGCTGGCCGCTGACCGCGCAGATCGCCTTCACCACCAAGAAGGGCAACGGCCTGGCGGTTGCCGCGCAGGCAGCGCTGAACCACCTGATTGACGACGGCACCTACGCCAGGATCCTGGACCGCTGGGGCCTCTCTTCCGAGGCGATCCAGAAGTCCGAGCTGAACCCGGCGGGCCTGCCCAAGAAGTAGGCGGCCCGCCGACGAATGGATCCCCGCCGGGTTGTGAGCATGCCGCTTGCGCCCGGCGGGGATTCTTCTGTTTGGCGGGTATCCGGGAAAGTGCGCTCCGCGCCGCGAGGCAATAGTCTGGCCAGATGGGGACGAATGCCGTGAACTCCGGCGAACAGGTGGACAGGCAATCGCGCATCCTCGAGGCGGCGATGGACCTGCTGTCCCGGCATGGCATCGCCGGGGTGAGCATGCGGTCCGTGGCCCGCGAAGCAGGCGTGGCGCTGGGCCTGGTGAACTATTACTACGATGACAAAACCACGCTGATCCGGGCCGCCCTGCGGCGCGTGGACGAGCACGACCTCCTGCTGGTCGCGCCGGACCCGTCGCTGCCCCCGGACGAGCAACTCCGCAAGGCGTTGCGGCGGGTGGCGGGCAAGGAGCTGCTGACCACCCGCTACCTGTCCCTCCGCCTGCACCTGTGGGCCCTGGCCCAGGCCGACGAGGATTACGCCCAGATCAACGCGAAGGCCTTTGACCGCTACATCGACGGTGTCGCCGCGCTGGTGTCCGCCGCCCAGCCCGCACTGTCCTGGGCGGCCTGCCGGGACCGGGCCGCGGACATCGTGGTGATCCAGAACGGCATGTGGCTGACGGCGCTGCTCGGCGTCGACGCAGCCGCCATCCAGCGGAGCATCGAGCGGACGGAGCAGATCGCGTTCGCTCCCGTCCATGACGACAGCACGGGGAGCGCGGAACCCCGCCCGCACTGAAAGGCTGGCCGCGGACACGCCGGCAGCTCCTTCAGTCACATTGAACGAGTGTTCAAGAAAAGTATTGAACACTCGTTCAAGGTGCACTACTGTCCTTCCTATGACTTACGCCACACCAGCGCGGGAAGCCGCCCAAAGCACTGCACCCGAGGCAGCAGCCACTCTGTTCATCAACGGCGCGTGGGAACCGGCCGCATCCGGCGCTGTCCGCGAAATCCGCAACCCGGCCGACGGCGAACTGGTCGCCACGGTCACCGAAGCCGGCCGGGAAGACGCCGAACGGGCCATTGCGGCGGCACGCGCCGCCTTCGATGCCGGCGTTTGGTCCTCGGTTCCCGCCCCGGAGCGCGGAACCTTCCTGTTGAAGGTGGCCGCCGGACTCCGCGAACGCCGGGAAAAATTCGCCCGCGCCGAGTCCCTGGACACCGGCAAGCGGATGGTCGAAAGCCGGATCGACATGGACGACGTCGCCGCCTGCTTCGAGTACTTCGGCAGGCTGGCCGGGCAGCAGGCGGGCCGGATTGTCGACGCCGGGGATGCCGCCGTGGTCAGCAGGATCGCCTACGAACCCGTGGGCGTCTGCGCCCTTATCACCCCGTGGAACTACCCCCTGCTCCAGGCGGCGTGGAAGATTGCGCCCGCACTGGCCGCCGGGTGCACCTTCGTCCTCAAACCCTCCGAGCTGACCCCGTCCACTGCCATCCTGGCCATGCAGCTGCTGCAGGACCTCGGCCTGCCGGACGGTGTCGCCAACCTCGTCACCGGGGCCGGCGCTGAGGCGGGCGCCCCGCTCTCGGAACATCCCGACGTCGACCTCGTCTCCTTCACCGGCGGCCTGGAAACGGGCAAGCGGATCGCGGCGGCGGCCGCGGGCACCGTCAAGAAAGTGGCCCTGGAGCTGGGCGGCAAGAACCCCAACGTCATTTTCGCGGACGCGGACTTCGACGCCGCCGTGGACAATGCCCTGAACGGCGCCTTCGTCCACTCCGGGCAGGTCTGCTCCGCCGGGGCGCGGCTGGTGGTGGAGGAATCCATCGCTGAACGCTTCGTGGACGAGCTGGTGCGCCGTGCCCGGGAGATCCGGCTCGGCGGCCCGTTCGACGACGACGCCGAAACCGGCCCCCTGATTTCCGCGGCCCACCGGGACAAAGTCAGCGCCTACGTCCAGCGCGGCATCGCGGAAGGCGCCCGGCTCCGGACCGGCGGCGCGGCACCTTCCGGAGGGAAGTACGACGCCGGGTTCTACTATCAGCCCACCATCCTGGACCAGGTGCAGCGCGGCATGTCCGTGGTCACCGACGAGGCATTCGGCCCCGTGGTCACGGTCGAGACGTTCCGCACCGAGGACGAGGCCGTGGCCACCGCCAACGACACTATCTACGGGCTGGCCGGCGCGGTGTGGACCCAGGACGCCGGAAAGGCGCAGCGCGTCGCCGCCCGGCTGCGGCACGGCACCATCTGGATCAACGACTACCACCCCTACCTCCCGCAGGCCGAGTGGGGCGGCTTCGGCCAGTCCGGCGTGGGCCGCGAGCTGGGCCCCACCGGCCTGGCCGAGTACCAGGAAGCCAAGCACATCTACCAGAACACCAGCCCCCAGGTCACCGGCTGGTTCGCTGACCACGGCAAGGAGAACTAGATGCACTACGACAACATTGAGGACCTCACCGACCGCGGGTTCGACTACGTCGTCATCGGCGGCGGATCTGCCGGCGCCGCCGTCGCCGCCCGGCTGAGCGAGGATCCGGACGTGAACGTGGCCCTCGTGGAGGCCGGTCCGGACGACCGCAATATCCCGGAGATCCTGCAGCTGGACCGCTGGATGGAACTGCTGGAATCCGGCTACGACTGGGACTACCCCATCGAACCGCAGGAAAACGGCAACTCCTTCATGCGCCACGCCCGCGCCAAGGTCATGGGCGGGTGTTCCAGCCACAACTCCTGCATCGCCTTCTGGGCACCGCGCGAGGACCTGGACGAGTGGGAGTCCAAGTACGGCGCCACCGGCTGGAACGCCGCCAACGCATGGCCGCTGTACCAGCGGCTGGAGACCAACGAGGACGCCGGCCCGGACGCACCGCACCACGGGGACTCCGGCCCCGTGCACCTGATGAACGTTCCCCCGGCGGATCCTGCCGGCGTCGCGCTTTTGGACGCCTGTGAGCAGGCCGGCATCCCCCGCGCGAAGTTCAACACGGGCACCACCGTGGTCAACGGAGCGGGTTTCTTCCAGATCAACCGGCGCGCGGACGGCACCCGTTCCTCCAGCTCCGTCTCCTACATCCACCCCATCGTGGACCGGCCCAACTTCACCCTGCTGACCGGCCTGCGCGCCCGCCAGCTGGTGTTCGACGCGGACAAGCGCTGCACCGGCGTCGACGTGGTGGACAGGGCGTTCGGCCGCACCCACCGGCTCAACGCCCACCGGGAAGTCATTGTGTCCACCGGCGCCATCGACTCCCCCAAGCTGCTCATGCTCTCCGGCATCGGCCCGGCAGCGCACCTGGCCCAGCACGGCATCGACGTCGTCGTGGACTCCCCCGGCGTCGGCGAGAACCTGCAGGACCACCCTGAAGGCGTGGTGCAGTTCGAGGCCAGGCAGCCCATGGTGCAGACCTCCACGCAGTGGTGGGAGATCGGCATCTTCACCCCCACCGAGGACGGCCTGGACCGCCCCGACCTGATGATGCACTACGGTTCGGTTCCGTTCGACATGAACACGCTGCGGCACGGCTACCCCACCACGGAAAACGGCTTCAGCCTCACCCCCAACGTCACCCACGCACGCTCCCGCGGCACCGTGCGGCTGCGCAGCCGCGACTTCCGCGACAAGCCCATGGTGGACCCCCGCTACTTCACGGACCCTGACGGCCACGACATGCGCGTCATGGTGGCCGGCATCCGCAAGGCCCGCGAAATCGCGGCCCAGCCTGCCATGGCGGAGTGGACCGGCCGCGAACTCTCGCCCGGCATCGAGGCGCAGACGGACGAGGAGCTGCAGGACTACATCCGCAAGACCCACAACACCGTGTACCACCCGGTGGGCACCGTCCGCATGGGCGCAGCCGACGACGACATGTCGCCGCTGGACCCCGAGCTGCGGGTCAAGGGCGTCACGGGCCTCCGCGTGGCCGATGCGTCCGTCATGCCCGAACACGTCACCGTCAACCCCAACATCACCGTGATGATGATCGGCGAGCGCTGCGCCGATCTGATCCGGGCCGCCCAAACGGCCGCGGACCGCACGGCCGAAGAGGCCATGGAAGAGAAGGAGCTCACCACGTCCCTCGCCTGAGCGGCAGGACCTCAGGGGGCCGTCTCCCCAACGGCAACGGCCCCCGCCAACGTCATTCCGCCGCACCCCAGGGCGGCCGGTCCAATCGTGCTTTCTGATCCAGGAGTCCATAGTGGAACCCAGCAAGAGTATTGATTCAAGCGGCATGGACGAATTCGGCTACACCCAGACCCTTGACCGGAGCATCGGCAAATTTGCCAGCTTCGCCGCAGGTGTCAGCTACATCTCCATCCTCACCGGTGTTTTCCAACTGTTCTATTTCGGTTTTTCCATGGCCGGCCCGGCGTACGCCTGGTCCTGGCCCATCGTGTTCGTCGGCCAGCTGATGGTGGCCCTGTGCTTCGCCGAACTGGCCGGCCGCTACCCGGTGGCCGGTTCCGTGTACAACTGGGCCAAGCGGCTCGCGTCGGGGACCTCGTCCTGGCTGGCCGGCTGGCTGCTGCTGCTCTCCTCCATCATGGCCTTGGGCTCGGTGGCGCTGGCCCTGCAGATCACACTGCCGCAGCTCTGGTCCGGCTTCCAGTTCGTCGGTGACGGCACCGGCCCGTACGACTTCGCCATGAACGGCGTGGTGCTGGCCACCATCATGATCACCATCTCCACCCTGATCAACGCGTTCGGCGTGAAGCTGATGACCCGGATCAACAGCATCGGCGTGTTCGTGGAACTGGTGGCCGCCGTGCTGCTGATCCTGGCCCTGGGCTGGCATGTGGTGCGCGGCCCTGAGGTTTTCTTCCAGACCAACGGCTTCGGCGAAGGCCACGACCTTGGCTTCTTCGGCGTCTTCCTGATCGGCGCCATGGCTTCCGGCTACGTCATGTACGGCTTCGACACCGCCAGCTCCCTCGGCGAGGAAACCAAGGACCCCAAGAAGACCGCTCCCAAGGCCATCCTGCGCGCCGTCACGGCATCGTTCCTGCTGGGCGGCGGGATCCTGCTGTTCGGCATCCTGGCCGCACCGGACCTCACCGACCCGCAGGTGGGGTCTCCCGACGGCGGCCTGCAGCACATCGTGCTCTCCGTCCTGGGCGGCCCGTTCGGCAAGGCCTTCCTGGCCTGCATCGTGGTGGCCGTGGTGGTGTGCACCCTGGCCGTCCACGCCGCCGCCATCCGGATGATGTTCGCCATGGCACGGGACAACAACCTGCCGTTCAGCCGGCAGCTCAGCAAGGTGGATCCCGTCCGCAGGACCCCCACGGTCGCGGCGATCGTCATTGGCGTCCTGGCCGTCCTGCCGCTCCTGGTCAACGTCACGCAGCCTGCCATCTTCACCATCCTGTCCAGCATCAGCATCGTCCTGATCTACCTCTCCTACCTCCTGGTGACGGTTCCCCTGCTCCGCAAACGGTTCCTGAAGAAATGGCCGCTGGCCGAGGACGGTTCCGAGCCAGGGTTCTGCCTGGGCAAGTGGGGGGTTCCGGTGAACATCCTGGCCGTCCTGTGGGGTGCCGCCATGACAGTGAACCTGGTGTGGCCGCGCCCGGAGATCTACAACTCGGTGCCGCCGTTCGAGTGGTACCTGCAGTGGGGCGGCGTGATGTTCGTGGCCGCGGTGGTGGTTGGCGGGACCCTGCTCTACCGGCTGAAGATCCGCCACCAGACCGGGGTGCTGGCCGAGCATGCTGCGTCCGTTGCCGCCCATCCGTCGTCCAATGACCCGCGGTACGACGCGCCGGAGGACGCGGTGCCGGCCAACGCGGTCCTGGCAACCGAAAGCTAACAGCACTTAAACAGTACGGCCGACGACGGCGCCCACCCGGGTGCCGTCGTCGGCCGTTGCGCGGGGCCGGGTGCGCGCCGGGCCGAGACGTTGCGTCACACAAGGCGACCGCCTCCGGTTCCCGGCCCGGCACGCCCTACCCTTGACAGGTGACATTGACTAAGACCCGCACCGCCGCCGCGAGCTCCCTCGCCGCCGCCGGCCTCCTGCTGACCCTTGCCGCCTGCTCCACGCCGGCCGCCACCCAGTCCGCTCCCTCCGCATCCGCTTCCACCTCGGCATCGGCGAGCGCCTCTGCCTCCGCCGGGCCCTGCACCGGGGTGAAGGTAGTGGTGGACTCCGCCTCCCTGAAGCAGTCCGCCGCCGACACCTCCGCCTGCGTGCCCGCGGACGGACCCACTCCGGCATCGGACGTGCTGGCCAAGGCCAACGTGAAGATCGAGGGCACCGCCAAGTACCCCACGAGCTTCGCGTGCCGCGTCAACGGCGTGCCCGCTGCGGACTTCGACATCAAGCACAAGGGCGGCAGCACCCGCGAAGCGTGCGATGACAAAAACACTGTCTCTTATTGGGCCCTCTGGGTGAAGCCCGCCGCCGGCGCATGGGCCTACGCGCAGGAAGGCCTGGACACCCTCAAGCTCAGCCCCGGCGAGAGCCTTGAACTGCTCTACACCGTGGACAACGAACCGGCTGCACCCGCGGCATGACCTTCCGGCCCGCGCCGTTGCGCGCAGCAGCGGTTCTCGCTGCTGTGTTCATTGCGGCGCGGGTCCTCTACCGGGTCCTCTTTAACGGGGCGGGTATTGGGGAGCCGCTCCTGCTGGCCCTGCCGCCGCTGCGGCTTCCGGCTCCGTACGCCCACGTGGTGTTCCTGGGCCCGGTCACCGCCCCGGGGCTGTGGGCTGCGGTCCTGTCCGCGCTGCCCATTGCCGGGCTGATCCTGGGCTTCGGCCTGCTCAATGCGTGGGTGGATGTGTCCCGCGGATTCGTCCGGCTGGCCCGGGGCGGCCCGCTGCAGGGTGTGGCCCGGATGGTGGTGGTGGCGTGGGCGGCGCTTCCGGCACTTGCCGACGCCGCGGGGTCCGTTCGCCTGGCCTTCCGGTTGCGTGGCGAACGCTTCGGGCCGCGGGCCTTGGTGCCCGTCCTGGAGCGGACCCTCGAACATGCCGGCCGGATTGCGGCGGCCCTGGAGCTGCGCGGCTTCGCTGGCCGGCCCGTACCGCCACCGGCCTCCGGAAGCGATGCTCCTCTGGTGGTCCGGGACGCGCTGTTCCGGGTGGGCGGGGCGCAGGTGCACGCGGCCGGGTTCGCGCCCGCCGGCGGATCCCTCACCGTGATCACCGGGCCTACGGGGTCCGGCAAGTCCACCGTCCTGCGCGGCATCGCGGGGTTGCTCTCCCACGTCGACGGCGGGGACATCACCGGCATGGTGCAGGTGGCCGGCGTTGACCGCGCTGCAGTACCGCCGCGGGACACCGCGCGCCTGATCGGCGTGGTCCTGCAGAATCCCCGCGCCGCCTTTGCCAGCACAAGGGTCCGGGACGAGATCGGCCTGGCCCTGGAACTGCGTGGCGTGGCCCGGCCGGCCGCCAAAGCCCGGGTGCTGGAGGTGGCGGAGCGGGTTGGGGTTTCGGCGCTGCTGGATCGGGATCTCAGCACCCTCTCGGCGGGTGAGGCAACGCTGGTGGCCATCGCGGCCGCCGTCGTGGACCATCCCGTCCTGCTCCTGGTGGACGAGCCGCTGGCCGACCTGGATTCCACTGCCAAGGCCCGCGTGACCGCCGTGCTCGGCAGCCTTGCGCACCACTCCGGGGTGTGCGTGATCGTGGCGGAGCACCGTGCGGAAGCGCTTGTCCCCGTCGCCGATTCCTGGTGGACCCTTGAGGGCGGCGCGCTGGTGGCGGGTACGGCCCCAACGCCCGCGCCCCTGCGTCCCTTTGTTGGTCCGGCCACGGCGCCGCCGGCCTCCGCGCCCGTGCTGGCGGCCGTAAACCTGGCCGTGCACCGCGGCGGCACGCCCCTCGTGCGGGAGGCTTCCCTGGCCCTGCACCCCGGCGAGATTGTGGCGCTGGTGGGCCCGAACGGTGCCGGGAAGTCCTCCCTCCTGGTGGCGCTGGCCCTCGGTGAGGGGACCAGCGGTGCAAGGACGGACGACGGCGGCCGGGTGGCGTTGGTGCCGGACGCCTCGGACGACCTCTTCACCAGGGACACCGTCGCCGCCGAGTTGCGGGCGGCGGAGCGGCGCCTGGCGCGGGGAAAGCCGGGCCAGCCTGCGGAGCTTGGCTTTGCGGCGTCCCGGCTGGCCCTCCTGCGGGGCAACGCCAGCATGCCGATCGGGCATGAGCATCCCCGGGACCTGTCCGCCGGCGAGCGCAGGATCCTTGCCATGACGTTGCAGACCATGGACCGGCCGCAGGTGCTCCTGATTGACGAGCCCACCCGTGGGCTGGATCCCGCGGCGCGGACGGCGGTGGCGGCGGCGTTGCGGGCGGCCGCGGATGACGGCGCCGCGGTCCTGTTCGCCACCCACGATCTCGAGTTTGCGCACCGGCTTGGGGCCCGGGTCCTGCCGATGCGGGACGGGGTGGCGCCGGCCGCCGTGACAGCCGTGACAACAGAAGCTGCCGTTCCCGCGGCACTACCCGTGGCCTCGGCCCGGGCCGCCGGGCGCCGGCCTGACCTGCCTGCCGCGATGCCGGCCCGCCGCCCTCGAATGCCGCGGGGCGCCGAGCTGGCCGTCCTGGCGGCAGCAAACCTGCTGGCGTTGGCGGCGTTCTGCTGGCCGCTGCTGGCCGCGGCACTGCCGCAGGATGCCGCTGCGGCCACCCCGTACGCTGCCCTGGCCATCGCACCCCTGGCGGCGGCCGCCGTCGTGGTGTCCCTGGACGGCACGGTCCGCTCGGCACACACCGTGGCGCTGCTCGGCGTTCTCGCCGCGGTAGGTTCCGCGGTCCGGGTGGCGAGTACCGGCGTCGGCGGCGTGGAGGCCGTGTTCATCCTGCTGGTCCTGGCGGGCCGGGCGTTCGGTCCGCGGTTTGGCCTGCTCCTCGGCGCCGCCACCATCGCCGTCTCCAGCGTGCTGTGGGGCGGAATCGGGCCGTGGACACCGTTTCAGATGTTCGCCTGCGCCTGGGTGGGTGCGGGAGCCGGGCTGCTCCCCCGCCGGGTGCGCGGCAGGGCAGAGCTGTGGATGCTTGCCGGGTACGGCGTGGTGGCGTCCTATGTGTTCGGCCTGCTGCTCAACCTGTGGTTCTGGCCCTTCGCCGTGGGCAGCGGCACCGGGATTTCCTATGTTCCGGGCGGACCGCTGGGCACCAACCTCAGCAGCTTCCTGCTCTACTCACTGCTGACGTCGACGGCGGGCTGGGACACCCTGCGCGCCGTCACCACCGTCATCGGCATCGCCGTGGTGGGGCGCGCCGTCCTGGCCTCGCTCCGCCGGGTGAAGCCGGTGGCCGGCGCCGCTTCCGGCGCGGACGGCCGGGCCGCCAGTGTGCCGTCACCGCAGGTGCGGGACCGGCGCCAGCTCACACCGTGATGCAGGAAGGTTGCCTCCAGCCAACGAATTTGTGACACTGTTGTCCTCTGTTCCCCAGTGTTAGGCAGTGTTTTGACGGGCATTCCAGGTTTCGCGACGCAGTCCGCGCGCTGACACTTCCCTGATGCCCCAAGGGCCGGCAAGTTCAGCGCTTCATCCGCTGAAACCACCCGGAGCCCGATGCCGATCCACGGCTTTCCTTCCCCTGCACTGATTTCCTGCCCCGCAGCATACGCCCGCCCATTCCCCGGGCCGCCGTGGCCGCCCACCGCCACGTCCCGTCCACCCTAGGACCCGCTCCTTTCGGACCTGACCTTGGCGAACCGCGGCCCAGCCGCCCAACATCCTTTTTTGGGAGCACCATGCCTGCAACAAAAAATCCATCCATCGTCCTCACGGACGTGCATTTCCGGTGGCCGGACGGCTCGCCGGCGTTGTCCGGGATCTCCGGGAGCTTCGGGCCCGGAAAAACCGGGCTCGTCGGAACGAATGGCTCCGGGAAGTCAACGCTGCTGCGACTCTTGGCCGGGATCCTCACACCGACGGCCGGCGGCATCAGCACGGGAGCCGACGTCGGCTACCTTCCGCAGACCCTGACGCTGCACGACGATGCCACCCTGATGGAGCTGCTCGGGATCAGGGACAAAGTCTGTGCCCTGCGGGCTATCGAATCCGGCGACGCGGCGGTGGAGCACTTCGATGTGCTGGGCGACGACTGGGACATCGAGGCCCGTGCGGACGAGGCGCTGGAGGGGATCGGCCTGACCGGCGTCGGACTGGACCGGCGCGTGGGCGAACTGTCCGGCGGGGAAGCCATGCTGGCCGCCATCTCCGGGCTCCGGATCCGGCGCACCCCCATCACCTTGCTGGATGAACCGACGAACAACCTGGACCGCGGGGCACGCTCGGCGCTCGGAGGGATGCTGGCTGAGTGGCCGGGCAGCCTGGTGGTGGTCAGCCACGACTTGGCACTGCTGGAACTCATGGACAGCACGGCCGAACTGCACGAGGGAGGGCTCACGGTATTCGGCGGCCCGTACAGCGAGTGGCAGGCGTACCTGGACAGCCAGCAAGCCGCAGCCGCACAGGCAACCCGTGCCGCTGAACAACTGGTGAAGAAGGAAAAACGGCAAAAGCAGGAGGCGGAATCGAAGCTCGCCCAACGGGCCAGGACGGGCCAGGCCAGCTACGACAATAAGAAGGGATCCAAGATCCTGATGAACCAGCGGGCCTCTGATGCCCAGGTCTCAGCCGGACGAATGCGTTCCGGCATGGACGCCAAAGTGCAGGCCGCGCAAGCGGCCCTGGACGCCGCTGCGTCAAGGGTGCGGGACCAGGAGCGGATATCCCTGAACCTTCCCGACCCGGACGTTCCGCGCGGCCGGCGGATCGCGGAACTGCGGGGCACCAACCGCTCCTTCGTGGTGCAGGGCCCGGAGAAGGTGGCCATCACCGGACCCAACGGCGCCGGCAAGACCACACTGCTGGAACGCTTGATGGGCGGTGTCCCGTGCATCGAGGGCGAAGCCGGTGGAAGCCTGCTGACGGACCGCGCCGGCTACCTGCGTCAACGGCTCGACGGGCTGCGGGAAGAGGCCACAACCCTCGAAAACGTGCAGGACGCCGCGCCGGACGTGCCTGCGGGCGATATCCGCAACCAGCTGGCCCGGTTCCTCCTCCGCGGCGACAGCGTGAACCGGCCGGTGCACACGCTCTCGGGCGGTGAGCGGTTCAGGGTTTCCCTGGCCCGGCTGCTTTTCGCCGACCCGCCGCCTCAAGTCCTGATCCTGGATGAGCCAACCAACAACCTGGACATCCGGAGCGTTGACCAGCTGGTGGAGTCGCTCGGGGCCTACGGCGGCGCCGTCATCGTGGTCAGCCACGATGACGCCTTCCTGGACCGGCTGGACCTGGACCTCATCCTCGGCATGGGACCAGACGGGTCGTTGACGGAGCTGGCCTCGCTGCCTGGCGCGGAATGACAAGAGCCCGGCGCCGCTTCCGGCGCGGACGGCCGGGCCGGCGCCAGCTCACACCTTGAAGTACTTGGCCTCCGGGTGGTGGAACACGAACGCATCGGTGGACTGTTCCGGGTGCAGCATGAGCTCGTCGCTCAGGACCACGCCCATGCGCTCGGGCTTCAGCAGCTCGGTGACCTTGCGGCGGTCCTCCATGTCCGGGCAGGCGGGGTAGCCCAGCGAGAACCGGGCGCCGCGGTAGTCGAGCTTGAAATACCCGGCCGTGTCCTTCGGCTCCTCGGACCCAAAGCCGAGCTCCTTGCGGATCCGGGCGTGCCAGAACTCGGCCAGCGCCTCGGTCAGCTGCATGACCAGTCCGTTGAGCTCGTAGTAGTCGCGGTACTGGTTGGCCGCGAACATCTTGGACGTGAACTCCTCGATCTTGGAGCCGGCGGTGACCAGCTGTACGGGCAGCACGTCGATCCGTCCCGATTCGCGGGACTTCACGAAGTCTGCCAGGCACAGGTGCCGGTCGCGGCGCTGGCGCGGGAAGTCGAACCGCAGCCGGTCGCTGCCGATGGGACCGCCTGAACCACCGTCGGGGGCGAGCAGGCCCGCCTGGCCCAGGACGCCGTCGGGATCCTCGCCGTGGTGCAGCACCACCACCTGTTCGCCTTCGGAGACCACGGGGAAGTAGCCATAGGCTACCGAGGCGTCCAGCATGCCCTCGCCCAGGATGCGGTCCAGCCAGTACCGCAGGCGCGGCCGGCCTTCGCGTTCCACCAGTTCCTCGTAGGAGGCGCCGTCCTCGCCGCGGCCGGGCTTGAGGCCCCACTGCCCCATGAAGGTGGCACGCTCGTCGAGGAAGGCGGAGTAGTCGTGCAGCGAGACGCCGCGGACGATCCGGGTGCCCCAGAACGGCGGCGCGGGGACGGGGTTGTCGGTGGCGACGTCGGACCGGCCGGGCATGGCCTCGGGCTCGGTGATGGTGAACTTCGGGCCGCCCTTGTGGATGCGCTTCTTCAGCGGCGGCAGGCCCACGGAGTCCGGGTCCTCGCCGCGGGCCACGCGGACCAGCGGTTCCATGAGGGCAAGCCCCTCGAAGGCATCCTTGGCGTACCTGACGGTGCCCTCGAACTGTTCGGCCAGGTCCTGCTCCACGTAGGCGCGGGTCAAAGCGGCGCCGCCCAGGATAACCGGCCACTTCTTGGCCAGGCCGCGGGTCTGCAGTTCGGCGAGATTTTCCTTCATCACCACGGTGGATTTCACCAGCAGCCCGGACATGCCGATCACGTCGGCGTCGTGTTCCTCCGCGGCGGCGATGATCTCGGCAATGCCCTGCTTGATGCCGATGTTGACTACCTTGTAGCCGTTGTTGGTGAGGATGATGTCCACCAGGTTCTTGCCGATGTCGTGCACGTCGCCGCGGACGGTCGCGATCACCATGGTGCCCTTGCCGGAGGAGTCGGCCTTTTCCATGTGCGGCTCAAGGAGCGCCACGGCGTTCTTCATGACCTCGGCGGACTGCAGCACGAACGGAAGCTGCATCTCGCCGGCACCGAAGCGTTCGCCCACCACCTTCATGCCCTCAAGCAGGTGGTCGTTGATGATGCCGAGCGGGGTCATGCCTTCGCTGCGGGCCAGGTCCAGGTCCTCTTCCAGGCCCTTGCCTTCGCCGTCGATGATGCGCCGTTCCAGGCGAGCGCCCGTGGGGAGGGCGGCGAGTTCGGCGGCGCGCTGGTCCTTCAACGCTGCGGTGTCGACGCCGGCGAAGAGGTCAAGCATGCTGGCGAGGGGGTCGTAGGTGGTGTTGCCATCGGCGTCGTATTCGCGGCGGTCGTAGACGAGGTCCAGGGCCACCTTGCGCTGCTCCTCCGGGAGGGAGGCGAGCGGGACGATCTTGGCGGCGTCGATGATGCCGCTGGTCAGGCCGGCCTGGACGGCTTCGTGCAGGAACACGGAGTTCAGGACCATGCGGGCGGCCGGGTTGAGGCCGAAGGAGACGTTGGAGACGCCGAGCGTGGTGTTGATGCCGGGGTATTTGGCGGTGATCTGGCGGATGGCCTCGATGGTTTCGATGCCGTCGCGGCGGGTTTCCTCCTGGCCGGTGGCCACGGGGAAGGTGAGGCAGTCGACGATGATGTCCTCCACCCGCATGCCCCAGTCGCCCACCAGGGCGTCCACCAGGCGGGAGGCGATGGCCACCTTGCCCTCGGTGGTGCGGGCCTGGCCCTCTTCGTTGATGGTCAGGGCGATCACGGCGGTGCCGTGTTCCTTGACCAGCGGCATGATGCGGGCGAAGCGGCTGTTGGGGCCGTCGCCGTCCTCGTAATTGACGGAGTTGACCACGGGGCGGCCGCCGATGAGTTCCAGGCCTGCCTGCAGCACCGGGGGTTCGGTGGAGTCGATGACCAGCGGGAGGGTGGAGGCGGAGGCGAAGCGGCTGACAACCTCTTTGATGTCGGCGACGCCGTCGCGGCCCACGTAGTCCACGCAGACGTCCAGCAGGTGGGCGCCGACGCGGATCTGCTCGCGGGCGATGTCCACACAGTCGTCCCAGCGTTCCTCGAGCATGGCCTGGCGGAAGGCTTTGGAGCCGTTGGCGTTGGTGCGCTCGCCGATGGCCAGGTAGGCGGACTCCTGGTCGAAGTTGACGTGCTGGTAGAGGGAGGCGACGCCGGCCTCGCGCTCGGTGGGGATTCGCGCCGGTGCGTTGCTTGCCTTGGCGTCCACGGCTTTGGCGCGGAAGGGCGCAAGGCGTTCGACGACGGCGGCCATGTGCTCCGGCGTCGTACCGCAGCAGCCGCCCACCAGGCCCAGGCCGAATTCGCGCACGAATTGTTCGTGCGCGGTGGCGAGTTCGGTGGGAGTGAGCGGGTAGTGCGCGCCGTTGGCGCCGAGGATGGGCAGGCCGGCGTTGGGCATGCAGGCGATGGCCACGGAGGACTGCTTGGAGAGGTGGCGGAGGTGCTCGCTCATCTCGTCCGGGCCGGTGGCGCAGTTCAGGCCGATGGCGTCGACGCCGAGCGGTTCGAGGGCGGTGAGCGCGGCGCCGATTTCGGAGCCCATGAGCATGGTTCCGGTGGTTTCGACCGTCACCTCAACGAAGATGGGGAGCCGGACGCCGCGGGTGACAATGGCCTGCTTGCAGCCGTTGACGGCGGCCTTGGTCTGCAGGAGGTCCTGGCTGGTTTCGATGAGGAACGCGTCCGCGCCGCCGTCGATGAGGCCCTCGGCCTGCAGGGCGAAGGTCTGCTTGAGGTAGTCGTAACTGGTGTGGCCCAAGCTCGGGAGCTTGGTGCCCGGGCCCATGGAGCCGAGGACCCAGCGCATGCGGCCGTCTGTTTCTTCCGCGGCTTCGGCGCGTTCGCGGGCGATCCTGGCGCCTTTGTTTGCCAGTTCCTCGATGCGGTCGTCGATGCCGTAGTCGGAGAGGTTGGACCAGTTGGCGCCGAAGGTGTTGGTTTCCACGGCGTCGATGCCGGTAGCGAAGTAGGCGTCGTGGATATCCGCGATGACGTCCGGGCGGGTGTCGTTGAGGATCTCGTTGCAGCCCTCGAGACCCAGGAAGTCCTTCTCAAGTGAGAGGTCCCGGCCCTGCAGCATCGTGCCCATTGCGCCGTCGGCAATGACCACGGAGTGGTTCACTGCATCCAGGAGTTCCTGGGCACGGGCGGGGCGGGGGACGGACTCGATGTCCAGTGCGAAACGAGGCATTTAATCAGGTTACGTGTGGGGGCGCCAACGTTGCGCTGTGTGTCCGGATGCTACGGCGGGGTCCCACAGCGCCTTCCCAGTCTGGAAGAGCCCGGATGTGGACTTTCGAAGGTGCGCTCAACCGGGCGGCAATGGAGCAACAGATGAGCGCGCCGTTCATCCGCCACGGGGTGGGATCGGTGACGTGACAAGAAGCTAGGTTGGGAGACATGTCCTGATTTAACCGGTGTCCTGTACGCAAGCCGTTGAGTCTCATTCAGAGGAGACAGTCTACCTCTCGCTATGGTTAGGCTTGCGTCGAGTGCATCACGGTTGATGCAAATGAAACTTGATGAGTAGATGGAGCGCGTGCCTTGTACCTGAAACGGACACATGATGACCAAGCTGATTAGTTTTGAAATAACAGGACTTGCCGGTAACAGAGGCGCGCAAAAGGCGGTGTTTGACAAACACATCAACGTCTTTTGGGGCCTCAACGGGTCTGGCAAGACCTCCTTACTAAGGATATTGGACTCAGCCCTGTCAAATGATCCATCAGCGATAAGTGATGTTGCTTTTTCAGAAGCCACGGTTGTCTTTCTCAGCGAAAAGCACGGAGCAACAATTGAGCGGAAGCTGACAAGCGACTCTCTTGACTATGACGACGACGAAGAGTCGGTCAAAGCGAACCCTCGCGTACTTAAGAATCTACACTCGCAGAGGAGCTGGGGTGATGAAACTTCCATATCTGCCGGATCCTCGCAAACCAAGCGTCTATGGTCAAGCCGAATGATTGAGGGGGATCCAGATACAAACATAGCAGGATCATTTAAGCGGAAGTATCTTCCCATAACCCGACTGAACGACCTCCAAGTGCGCAGGTATTCCGGCCGACTCACGGCCGCGCCTTTGGGATCGGATATTGAGGAGTTTGATTTTGAAAATGACATTGAGAATGCGTGGCGCATATTTAACTCAAGCTCGCTAAGTCAAATTCGTGGAATCCAACAGCGCGGCCTCGCCGATATTCTCAACGCACTTTTTCAGACCTCCGACGAAAACTCGACCAGCGGCAAACAGGGACAACATGATGCAGATGAGGCATACAGACTCGTTTTTGACTTCCTGGGTATCCAAAATATGCCGCTAGACATCGGCCGAAAAGAGTTTAGTGAGAAGTATCTAGAACAAAAGCGCTTGCAGTCGGTCGTTGAGAGGATTCGGCTGGTCAATGACGAAATCGCTCAGATAACAAAGTCCCAAAGAGCATTTCAAGAGATTATAAATTCGCTCTATTCTGGCGACAAGCGAATTATATTCAACACCAACAGCACAATCGAATTTAGGGCGGGACGAAAGCGAGTGGAGCTAAACCGTCTTTCGTCAGGAGAAAAGCAGCTACTTCGTATCCTGCTGACGACCCTGTCCGGAGAAACAAGCCCGGTGCTTATCGATGAGCCCGAACTTTCCATGCACGTAGACTGGCAGCAGCGGCTCGTCGGATGCATGCAAGAAATAAATCCTGAATGCCAACTCGTGCTTGCCACCCATTCACCGGAGATTATCGCCGCGGTGGACCCGAGGCACGTAACCGAATTATGACTCCTCCAAAATGGACTCGCGCCGGAATGGCTGCGCGCGCGATGATAAGTCGGAACAAGTATACGATTTTCGTAGAGGGAAAGAGCTTCGACGCCCCCTATTATGATCGTCTCTTAGGGTCGGTAGAAGAAATCCAGGAGGTCGGCGTCGAAATCGTTAGAAGCTTTGACGTCTCTGACGCAGATACTGGAACCGGGGGGAAAGCAGCACTCTTGGACCTGTATACCTTTTATGAAAAAAACGGAACTCTGAGTTTTTCAACGAAGAGAGGGTCGAAGTTCTTAGTTTTCTTCCTCGATCGCGACTATGACGAGTTCGGTGCGGGACTTCAGTCTTCTCCCCACATTGTCTACACCTATGGCACAGACGTTGAAGCAGAGATATTTAGACGCGGTCGACTCTCACAGGCTCTCGCAACCGCACTGCATTTGACCACCAGAGAGTCGGTGGATCTTGAAGCTCGAATTGGAAATTTTCGTCTGGACCTAGCAACTTCATGGAAAGAATGGATAAAGCTATGCATTGCTAGCGTACCACTCCGGTCACGATGCGAAGTTCGACCGTCCTCCGGCTCACTTGTAAATCAGGAAAAGTACGGCCCGCTGGACTCGGTAGAGTACGAAAGGTTGAAGGGCCGACTTATAGAGACCTCTGTTGTGGATGATCCCGAGCTGGCGCTCGAAACGGTAATGGATAAAATTGATAGATGCTTCATCGATCTTGAGATCCATAAACTCCTGAAGGGAAAGTGGATTGCCGCATATATAGAGCATAAAATAGTTGAGTTGCATCAGCCGAGTAATAATCAGCTGAAGTCATTCACTCCAATACTTACAAGTGCAATGTTGGACAGTATCACTTTCGATTCTCTAGCTACACATCACCATCGTCGTTTGCTCGCTCTCGATAGCTAGGCATTGACTTACGGGCTGCGGACGTATGGTGGCGTCGATGCATCTAAACCTCCCCCGCCGGGCCGCGAACTGAGCGTCATATAGCCGCGCGTGAGCCTGTCGGCAGCAAGCAGTGACGCATGATTCCCCTGCTCCACGATCTGGCTAGCCTCCATCACCAGGATGAGGTAGGCGTTGGCGGATCGTGGACAGGTGGTGCGCGATCGCAGAGGACGTCCGGTCGGACCGTGGCGCTCATGGCCTTTTGCACCAGCACCTCGGTCCGGGTGTCCACCGAAGAGGTCGCCTCGTCCAGGATCAGAACAGAACGCTGCGCCAGAAACAGCGGGAATGGCTAACAGCTGTTTCCCGTCGGCTGACACATTTGCGCGCCCCCTCGTCCTCCAAAATCGCGTCGTACCCGTTCCCTAGGACCGCACGATCCGGACAATATACGTCTCCTGCGCGCCTCCAGGATCTCCTACGAAGAAGCAGTGGTTCCCCGGACGCAATGTTGTCCCGGATGGTCCCGCCGAACAGGCCACCGTTCCCCCGCCTCGCTTTGGCAGCCGGAACACCTTCACCAACGCATGCCCGAACGGCGTTTCCTCGATTTGCCCGTTTGAGTCGCCCGTTTCTTCCCGCTCCACCACAACAGCTTTTGTACGCGCTTGGGGGCAACCCCGGATGACTACGACGCCGCGCTGCCGGTCGTTAGAGCCCAGCCCAGTTCCGGCCCCAGCTTTCCCGCAATATCCGTCAGGATCTGCACATAGTCCTCGTGGTCGAAGCTGAAGGGCAGGGCGAAGGCCACCTCGTCCACTTCCTGGAACCCTGCATGCGCGTACAGCTGTTCAGCGATCTCCTCGCTGGTGCCGATCAGATCAGCCGCGAACATCATTCCCCGCGGCCCCTGCGGAGCAGCCGTGCGCGGAGTGCGTTCGTCAACATACCGCTGGTACTTCTCCCGCTGGGCGGCCGACGCCGAATCAGTAGGGATCACCACCAGCCCCTGCGAAACCCGCGCCTGAACATGTCCGGCGGCAGCAGCCGCTTCACGGAACGCCCGGATCTGCGACTGCTGGACCACAGCGAAGTCCGGTTCCTGGTCCTTTTCGGGGAAAATCACGCTGCTGGAGAGCAGATTGAACCCGTTCGCTCCCGCCCATACCGCTGACTTCGTGCTCCCTGCTCCATACCAAAGGCGGCTCCGCAGCCCTGGCGAGTGCGGCTCCACCCGGTTGGAGAACTCCTCCACCACGCCCTGCTTGCCCGAGAATTCCCGCACCCGCTCTCCAGCCACCAGGCGCGCAAACCGCTCCACCCGCGCGTAGCTGAAGTCCTCCACGTCACCGGTGTCCGGATACAACTCGTGCTTCACGGTGTCGTACTGCATCGGCTCCCCAACGCTCACGCCGGGATTGATGCGTCCACCGGCAAGCAAATCCACGGTGGCCAGGTCCTCCGCCAGGCGCAACGGGTTTTCCCACCCCAGCGGCGTCACGGCAGTACCAAGCTCAATCCTCGAAGTGCGCTGGCTCGCGGCCGCCATCACGGCCACAGGCGAAGAAATCCCGAACTGCAGATGCCGGTGGCGCAGCCAGGCACTGTCGAATCCCAGCTGCTCGCCCAGCTCGATGATCTGCAACGTGGACTCGTGGCCCGCGGCCGGATTGGCGGGATCAAAGAGGCCAATGGTGAGGAATCCCAGCTTGCGCAGGGGACGGTCGGGGTGCGGCATCGGCTTCCTTCAAAGCGGCGGACGTGGCTGGTCTCAGACTAGGCGGAAGCCCCATCAATGAACCAGCAATCATTGACGCACATGACGCCACTGTGGATAGGCTCGCCTCAAGCCAGCGACGGCGCCGCCACAGGAGGAATACATGTCACTGCAGGAAATCGAGTTCGCGTCCGCCAACGGCCGCGACACCATCCAGGCCTGGGTCTACGAACCCATCGGCCAGCCCAAGGCAATCGTGCAACTGATCCACGGGCTCGGCGAGCACTCCCGCCGCTACCTCCACCTCATCTCCACCCTGGTGGACGCCGGATTCATCGTGGTGGCAGGTGACCACGCCGGGCACGGCCGCACCGCCATGCAGCAGGGCACCTGGGGCGACGCCGGCGAGGACGCCGCCAAGGTGGTGGTCGCGGACGAGGTCACGCTCCAGGCCAAAGCCAGGGCGGCCCTCCCCCAGCTTCCCTACGTGGTGTTCGGCCACAGCTGGGGCTCCATGATCGCGCGCGGCATGGCCGTGGACCCACAGGCTCAGCTGTCCGGCTTGATCCTGTGCGGCATCGCCGCCCAAATGCGCGGCATCGAAACAACGATCAACCGGCCGGAACTGGCGCGGCTTGCCTCCGGCGCCGGCGCAGCGGACGCCGCACCGCAGGACCTCGTGGGCCAGCTGTTCGACGGTTTCCTGGGCCGCTTCGGAGACAATCCCGGCCCCACGGCCTGGGTCGCCCTGGACGCCGACGTGGTGGCCGACCACGCCAGGGACCCCTTCAACAACTTCGGCGCACCCCTGAGCGCCCGGTTCCTGCAAGGCTTCGTGGACCTCTACGACCACGTCAATTCCGACGACTGGTACAAACAGCTCCCCACGGACCTCCCCGTCCTCATCCTCGCCGGCGACCAAGACCCTGTGACCAACTACGGCGAAGGCGCCTACCACGTGGCAAACCGCCTCACCGATTCGGGCCACGCGGACGTCCGCACTCGCGTCTTCCCCGGCGTCCGGCACGAGGTGCACAACGAACCCACCACCCGCGCCGAAACCGAGCGCGAGACGGTCGAATTCATCCAGCGGGTTACGCACCAACCCCAGGACTCCCCCACACAGTAGGCAGCAGGCTGGCCGTCCCGGAAGGTAGCACCCCGGCGGAAGGTACGACGACGGCACTTACCCCGCCGCCGTCGTCGTACCTCCCAGCAAAGGCAGCCGGAGGCGGCTGCCCCGCGTGGTAGGTTCGCCGCATGGAATGTGTGGTGCTGTACACCGTGCGGGAGGGCGTGGACCGCTCCCGGATCATGGAGACCTACCCCCGCCACAAGGCCTTTTACGAGGCGTTTCACGCAGACGGTGGTGGCCTCGTGGCCCTGGGCGCGTTCCAGGACCCCGATCCGGCTGCCAGCTCCATGGGCATTTTCACGTCCCGGCAGGAAGCCGAACGTTTCGTTGCCGGCGACCCGTTCGTTAACGAAGGGCTCGCCGAACCGAGGCTCCTGGACTGGAATGCCGTGCGCTTCGCGTAGGGCTACCGCCGGTTAGTTGCCTTCCCCGGCCAGCGGGGCAGCCGTGAAAAGGTGGGCCCCGCGGGCGCCGGAATCTTGGCAGGGTCGGTGCCAGGCCGCCGTCGTCGCAGCTCCAACGCCAGCGCCTCCTGGCCACGCGCCATCGCCCACCTGTGGTTCGCAGCAAAGGCCGGCTTGAGCAGCCAACTCAGCCGCCGCAGCAGCGGTTTGGCGGCGCTGACCCGCCACTCATAGGTGACCACCGTTTCGGGCCCGTCCTGCTCAAAGGTCCAGCGGCCGGCGCCGTTGAGGTCGCCCCGGGCCGAGATGGCGAAGCCGTGTTCCGTTACGGGTTCGGTGACGGTGAGCTGCCACGTGAGCGTGTACGGCAGCCAGCCTTTGGTGTGGAGGTAGAACGCCTTCCCGGTCCCGTCCGGGTTGCCCGGATCCAACTGCTCAACGGTCAAATACACCGAGGGCCACCAGCGGGGAAGCGTCCCGGCATCGCCCAGGATGTCCGTGACCTCCCGCGGGGTTCCCGCCACGCGCCAGACAGTCAGGAATTCGTAGTCAGTGCTGCTGGTCGAAGTGCCGGCCATTGGTGCCTCCACGGCGAGGGTGAATAGGCGGCCCACAGTACTCACGCCGTTGTTTGCGGTCAACGGGCAAGCGTCAAATCCCGAGCGTGTCAGTATGTGCTGGCGTTGGCGATCAGGTGCGGCGGCAGCGGCTGCTGGGTGAAGTCGAACGCCTGGGTGAGGTCGCCCAGGATCGGGCTGTTTTCCCTGACGTCCGGGCGGGGATCGGGCCGGCCATCGGTGGCCGGGTCGATCCGTTGGCCGTGCAGGAAGTCGTCCTCGATGAACTTGATGTAGGCGTCCTGGCTCAGGGTTTGATGGTCGATGTACCCCTGCCTCGCGAAGGGGCTGATGATCAGGCTGGGGACGCGGAACCCGTACCCGTTGCTGTCCGCGTTGGGTGGTTGCACGTGGTCGTAGAAACCGCCCCAGTCGTCCCAGTTCAGGAAGATGGCGGTGCTGTTCCAGTCGGGTCCGCTCATGATGGCGTTGATGAGCCCGGCAACGTATTGCTGTCCCGTGCTGATCTTTGCCGGCGCGTGTTCGCTGACCTTGTCGGTCGGGGCGATCCACGTCACGGCGGCCAGCGCTCCCCGTCGCGCGGCGTCGTAGAAATTGGTCAGGGGCTGGATGTTCCCCAGTTCCCCGTCCTGTTTGACGGTGTCGAAGTACAGCAGGGGGTTCCACAGGCCCGGCGTCGTGGCATCCTGCTTGATCGGGGCGCAGGTGGCAGCGTCATCCCGGCAGTCGGGTTCGGTGCCCTTGAAGACGTAATAGTTCCACGGGACGTGCTGTTGGTGGAGCAGGTACGTTAGGTCGGTCCACGCATAGTCGGGCACCTGAAGGTGTTTGGCGGCGTCGGAGAGTTCGTGCTTCAGAGCAGCAGGAACGTTGGCGGCGTCGACGGCGGCCTGGCAGGCCGGGTAGGTGTCAGTGGGCTTGCAGCTGGCGTTGATGAGCCGGTCCACACCGGCTGCCAAGTCCGGGCTGATGCCGGCGGCGCTGAGGGCTTGCTTGCAAGGGGCAAGGTCCGCGGCGGACTGGCATTTTCCGATCAGGCTGTTGCCGATGATTTCGGGGTCGGGTCCGGAGTCCGGGTTCTGGAGCGCATTGGAGCACGACGCCGGGTCCGCGGCTTTGGTGCATTTGGCGGACCATTCCGAGACCAGGTAGAGGTGCGCCGGAAGGCTCCAGGCGGAGGCGGCCGCGAACATGTGGTCCTGCAGCGTGAAGTTGCGGGCATAGTCCCAGTACGTGGGGAGGTCCCGGCCATCGTGGTAGCCCATCACATCCGTGGCGGTGGTCCGGTAGCGGCAGTTCACCTGGGTGGCGGTGCAGCCGGCCAGGCCCTTTTCCGCCTGGGCCACAAACCCGTCCATCGCCCCGTTGTCCACGTCAGCCACTTCGTCATTGTGGCTGTGCGGGGCACCGACATTGGCATCGGCCGGGTTGTAGAAAGGTTTGACGCACCCGCCGTTGGCGGGGTCCGGCAGACACACGGCCGGCTCGTTGTTGGCCATCGGAATCCCGTCGGCGCCCGGGTACGTCCCGAAGTACGTGTCAAAGGAGCGGTTCTCCTGGGTAATGATCACCACGTGCTTGATCTTGGAAATCCCGGCCTCGGCGCTGACCGGCCCCCCGGCGGCGCCGCTTCCGGCGAATGCCAGCAGCGCCCCGAGGGCCAGGGCGATCCAGCCCGCCAACAGCGTGTGGAACGGGGAGCGAGCCAGCCCAAGGCGGCGCAGGACTTTTCCCTGCAAGATGCGCCTCCTGGTGCTGAACATCGCGTCCTCCTGACGCTGCTCCTGCGAACCGGCCGTCACCGCATCAACAAGACTCCTGCAGGGGTCCGGCCACTGGGGTTACCCTCCCACACGGTTCCTGCGCACCTGACGGGAATTTTCTGGGAACTTGCCCACAATCCATCGCCCGGGCCTGCCGGAACGCGGGCACCCGGGTGCTCAGGTGCTCAGCAGCTCAGGCGCTCGGGTGCTGCCTACTGGCGCACCGGCCGGGACCTGTACACATGGCCCGGGACCAAGGGCGTTCCCTCGAAGAGCTGCGGGACGGACACCAGCTGGTAGCCCTGGGCCTGCAGCGTGGAAATCAGCTCCTGTTGCCCGGCGATCGTCGTCGGCTGCACGTCATGCATGAGCACCACCGCGCCGGGCGTGATCTCCTTGAGCACTTTGGGCACGAACACTGCCGGGTTCTTGCTCTGCCAGTCCAGTGAGTCCACGGCCCAGATGATGAGTGGCTTGCCCACAGCGCCCTGCACTGCGGCATCGGCCGCGCCGTAGGGCGGCCGCATCATGACCGGGGTGGAGCCGGTCGCGGCCAGGATGGCGGCGTCCGTACGCTCCATCTCCTTCTTGACTGCGGGGGTGGGCAGCTTGGTCAGGTAAGGGTGGCTGAACGTGTGGTTGCCGATCGCGAAGCCGGCGTCGGCCACCTGCTTCGCGGTTGCCGGGTTGGCGGCCGTATTGGACCCGGTCATGAAGAACGTGGCCTGGGCCTTCCGCTCTTCCAGGATGGCCAAAAGCTCCGGCGTAGTGCGGGCGTCCGGCCCGTCGTCGTACGTCAAGGCAGCGCACGGGACGATGTCGCAGTTCACGTGCCTGGCTGCCGGCGCTGTCGCGGGACGCGGGACGGCGGCGGCGTTCAGCTGCCCCAGGACCTGCCGGCCGTAGTCGCTGAGCACCGCGCCGGCATCGGCGGCGTTCATGGTCAAGGTCACGTTGCCCGCGGGGTTTCCCGGAACCTCCGCGGACACCGCCAGCTCCCCGGACGGTTTCAGGACCAGGTCGCCTACCGGGATGTCCTGCCGGACGGGGGTGGCGATCTGCGCTGGAACGCCCACCATGCGCGACTGGATGCCCGGAACCGCCTCCGGCCGGACCAGCTCCGCGCCGCCACGGACAGCCCCGGAAACCGTGTCAACATAGACGGTTTCGGATCGCTCTGAGACCGTCCCGCCCGTCCCGGACGTCCTCACTTTTTCCCGGACAATTATCACTGTTCCCGCAGCCTGAACGGGCGCCGCGGACGCCGTCAGCTCCTGGCCCGACGGCTGCTGTGCGTTCAGCGCCATCGCGGGCCGGTACCGGCCACCCGCCGGGGCAGCGGCATCGAGGAGTCCCAGCAGCCACGAGTCAACATGCGTGTTCAACCCCGGCACCCCGTCAACGTAGGTCCAGGACGCATGCACGTGGTGCTCCCCCACGTGGGCCGTCAAGGCCATCCCGTACCCGCCCGGCACCTCCACCGGCCCGTCCAGCGCATCCGAGAGCGGCTGGGGCAACGCCACGGTCTCCGGTTGGCTGGAAACCCGTTCGTGGGAGTGCAACGCCGGGTACGGCGCACCGGACATGCTGTCACCACCGCAGACGAGAGCCGCTACGCAAATCGCTGCCAGGAGGACATGCAGGCAGGCAGCAGCTACGCTCCCGCGGGTGCGCCCCATCCCCAGCCCCATCGATCCGCACGCTCCTCAGGTGTTGACCCTTCGATTGTCCCTTATTACCAGGCCGGGATGGTGAAACCGGAGGCCGTTGCCTGGAACCGGGGGGGCGCCGGCGCGCTAGATGGTCACGTTGAGCCCCGCCGTGTAGCCGGCCGCCGCCGAGCCGGTCATGGTCGCCAGCTGGTAGATGCCGCCGTCGTCCCCGAACACGTTGTCCGACTGCAGGGTGGTGCGGGCCATGTTGGTGACGCTCTTTTCGTATCCGGGGGTGGCATAGACGTCGTCGCAGGCCGCCTTGGGCAGGGCGATCTGGGAGACGGCCAGCACCTGTCCGGCAGAGGTGGCATTGTTCATGGACTCGAAGACCTCAAAGTGGATGTGCGGCCAGCGCCCGGAGTAGGCGGCCGGGAAAATGGACGTAAAGGTGACCTGCCCGTTGGCGTCCGCTTCCTGCACACCGCGCAGGTAGTTCTCGTTCTTCAGGCTCGAGTCGTACATCGAGTACTTCCCGTCCCGGTCACAGTGCCACGCGTACACCGCGGCGCCGGCCATCGGGGTGCAGCCGTTGGCGTTGTCCAGCAGGGTCAGCGTGAACGTCAGAGGCACACCCTCCGCCGTCGCTGACGCGCTGCCGAAGCTTGAGGTGATGTCCCGGCGCACCACGCCGGAGGCTTCCAGGACGTTCGGCCCGTTGGAGCCGTCGCCTGGGTAGGGGCCCGCCGTTTCCTCCGGAATCTCCACCCCGCATTCGGCGATGGCCCGCGTCAGCGCTGGCGTGGCCGAGGCGGCAGCGGAGCCCGTGGATGCTGCGACGGAACCTGAAGACGCCGCCGAAGAAGTGGCTGACGTCGTAGCCGACGACGTGGACCCCGTGGTTCCGGCAGGGGTGCAGGCGGCGAGCGCGGCGGCCGCCCCGCCTGCACCCAGGAACAGCCCCAGGGTGCGGCGGCTCATCAGTGTGGTCAGATCGAACTCCAGCCCGCGGTCATGGTTGGGATGGGGCTGGTCGACGTCGGGCTGATCGGGTGTGCGTGAAGTGGTCATGGTCCAAGGAAACCGCATGCGGCTATGCCGGGGACTGGTGGTATCTGTGCCCTTGCTGTGCGTCCTGGCAGGCTTCATGCTGCCGGAACCTGCCCCACGGAAGGCTCGACGACGGCACCCACCCCGCCGCCGTCGTCGTCCGTTCCAGCAAAAGCAGCCCGGCGCACGAGGTGCCGGAAAAAGCGAGGCGGGGCAGGCCCTTGGGAGCCTGCCCCGCCTCTTTGCACCGGCTGATGACCTGCGCCCGACTTTCGGGTTTCCTGTTGCGATGGAGTATGCAGGAACATCTGCCGGCGGGTCTTTGTGCGGAACGCCCGCGGCCGTCGGCGCGGCCTAGAGCGTCCTGGGATCTTCGGCGTACATCTTCAACCTGATGTTCAAGGCGTCCGACATGTGGCGGGCCGCGATCTCCCCGGCGAGGGCGGAATTGCCGTCCCCTATGGCGGCCAGCAGGTCGGCGTAATCCGCCAGCACCACCGGCCACCGCCCCGGGTAGGTCAGGGTGGTGAGCGTGTACCGGCGGACCTGTTGGTCCAGGCGTTCGAGCAGTCCGATCAGCGACGGGCTGTGGGTGGCGCGCCACAGCTGGGTATGGAAGGCGCGGTTGGTTTCCGCGAGCGCCCGGCCGTCGCTGGGGTCCAGCTGCTGCATCTGCGTCAGCAGCCCCGTGAGCAGCTGCCGGTCCAGGGCGGTTGCCTTGACGGCAGCCTTGGCCGCGGCGGCCTGCTCCAGGATGATCCTCGACTCGTAGATGTCGATGATCTCCTCGGCTGAATGCGTTCGGACCACCACCGCCTTGCCGCGCCGTTCCACCAGTCCGTCCTGTTCCAGCCGCTGCAGCGCCTCCCGCACCGGTGTCCGGGAGGCCCCGTACCGCTCGGTGAGCTTGGCCTCCGTGAGCGGCTCGTCAGGCGCAAAGACGCTTGCGAGGACATCCTCGCGAAGCCGCTGGTGGATGGGAATGGCCACTTTTTCCTCTTTCCGTTGCTGGTGGGGTTGCTGGGCTGCCTAGGCGATGGAGCCTGCGCGGCGGCCGAAGACGGCTCCCGCCGCAAGCCCGGAGCCGCCGGGGTAGTTTCCGCTGAACAAACCACCCAAGGCTTCACCACAGGCATAGAGCCCATCAAGCGGCCCTGCGTCTTCGGTCAGCACGCGTCCCCAGGTGTCTGTCTTGAGGCCGCCGAATGTGAAGGTGATGCCGCAGGTTACCGGGAACGCGTAGTACGGGCCGGTGGCGATGCTTCGGGCCCAGTTGCTCTTCGGCGGCTGGGTATCCGCCCGGCGCCCGTCCTTGACGTTGGGATCAAACGGGGCGCCCTCGGTGATCGAATCATTAAAGCTCTTCACCGTCTCCTCCAGCCCCTCAGGGCTGATGCCGGCCTTCTGTGCCAGCTCGGCAAGACTCGGCGCAGTGACCACCGAAACCCCCGGCATGTCGTACTCCTCCGCTCGCAGCATGGGACGGGAGGAAGCGTCAAAGATCTGGAAGGCGGCGGAGCCCGGCTGGGCAAGAATGTCCCGGCCGTACTTCGCATAGGTGTAGTTGCGGTAGTCGGCGCCCTCGTCCACGAACCGCTTCCCGTCGCTGTTCACCACGATGCCCAGCGGGTACCCGCCACGGGTGAGCTGGTTGGTGAGTTCCAGGTTGCCCTCGTTCTCCGGGTGCCAGGCGTCCCAGGCGACGCTGTGGCAGGTTGACCAATCGCCGCCCCTGGCCGCGCCGGCGTCCAATGCGGCGACGATCATCTCACCCGTGTTGCCCGGTGTGCCGCGTACCTTCGCGTTCTGCCAGCCCTCCCCCAGGTGTTGGCGGCGCAGTTCAGGTGATGCTTCAAAACCTCCCGAGGCGAGGATGACCGACTCGGCCCGGAGCTCACCTTCTCCGGATGAGGTGCGGTACCGGACTCCGCGGACGCGGCCGTCCTCCTGGATCAGTCCGGTGGCTGCGCAGTCATAGATGACCTCAACGCCCATGCGCTCCGCGGCCGCCCGATGGTCGGTCATGAGCCCCTTTCCGCCTCCCACGTTGCCCACGTGCAGCCCGCCCCAGAACAGATACCCACCGTCCTGGGTCCGGTACGCCTGGCGCTCATACATCAGCCGGTATTTGAGTCCCATGCCGTGAAGCCAACGCAATGTCGGGTTGCTTTCGCTGACCAGGACCGCGGACAACTCGGGGTCGTTGCGCCCTTCAGAGACCTTGGACAGATCGGCAAGGTACTCGGCAGCGGTATAGGCGGGGACTTCACTGACGGCGTGCCGCTCGTCAGGCTCCACGAATTCGGTCAGCTCCTGGAGCCCGTCATGGGAGATGCGGGTGGCGCCGGCGGTGTAGAAGCTGTTGCCGCCCGATGCGGCTTCCCGCGCCTTTTCGAGCAGGACCACTTTGCGTCCACGCTCGGCGGCTGCAAGGGCTGCCGCAAATCCGGCGTTGCCGCCGCCAACCACCAAAACGTCGCTCTTGATCATCATCAGTCTCCTCAGCTCCATCGCTGTACACGATTGTATACATAGGTATGCCGTCGCATGCAATAGCGTCTTGGCGCAGGCTTAACGGGCTCGGCGGGAGCGGTTTATTGCCGGGATTTGCGGCTACCCCAGGCGCGGGTGGCTGATTTCCTGGGCGTCGATGTACATCTGGATGCGGATGTTCTTTGCCTCGTCCATGTGGGCGCTGGCGATGCGGCCGGCTTCCTCCGCGTTCCGTGCGCGGATGGCCACCAACAGCTCCTCATGCTCCTTCAGCACGCGGTCCCAGCGCTCCTTGGTGGAGAGCGTGGTGCCGGGGTAGCGGATGAAGTGGACCAGGATCCGGTCCAGCAGGTCAAGGAGGGCGGCGCTGTGGCTGGCGGCCCAGATGCGCTCATGGAAGGTGCGGTTGGCGGCGGCCAGCTCAGCCGGAGTGGCAGCATCGAAATCAAGGGTGACCATGGCCTGGTGGGCGCGGTCGATCAGCATCAGGTCCATGTCGGTGTGCCGGAGAGCCGCGGTTTTTGCGGCCGCCTCCTCCAGGAAGGTCCGCACCTCGTAGAGGTCCAGCATCTCCTCCGGGCGGTACTCCCGCACCTGCATTCGCGAACCGTACCGCTCCACGAGCCCCTCGGTTTCGAGGCGCCGCAAGGCTTCCCTGATGGGCGTCCGGGAGACGTTGTACTTCTTGGCCAGGGCGCTTTCAACGAGCTGGGCACGGGGAGGCAGCTCCTGCGAGATGATGGCGTTCCTGATCATCAGGTAGGGGCTTGTCTCTGGTTGCGACGCCACGGGCGGCCTCCGGTCTTCATGCAAACAAGCGGCAGGACGCGCCGGCGCCATACCTTTAGCCGCAATTCTATCGCACTGCATACCGTTTCGGCGCGCTGTGAACACCGTGCCGATTTTCGGCACACCCGCTGCAGCAGGAAGCCCGCCAAACCACCTTGTCGGTATTCATATTCGAGGGACTGTTGCTTAAGTCATACCAACGGTATACCGTTTGTGACCAACGCCATACAGCAGGGCATGTACCGGATTCTGGTTTGCTCAGCTTTGAACATTCACCCGGCGGCTGCACACGGTGGCACGGGTATTTTCAGGAGAACCAATGACGCTTCTATCCAGGGAAGAGCCGCAGGCCGGCACCCTCCCCGTCACCCCGGTGCCGGCCACCCTCGTCCGTGGCGGCACCAGCAAATGCTGGATATTCCGGGACGAGGACCTTCCGTCTGACGCCCTGGAGACGGACCGCCTCCTTATCCGCACCTTCGGTTCGCCGGACCTCCGCCAAATCGACGGAGTCGGCGGCGCCTCGTCAACCACCAGCAAGGCCATCACCGTGGCCGGCACCGACCCGGACGGAACGGTCCGCTACAGGTTCGCCCAGGTGGCCATCGACAAGCCGGCAGTCGAGTGGGCCAGCAACTGCGGCAACTGCGCAACGGCGCTGGGTCTGTACGCGCTCCACGCCGGGCTGGTCGCTCCCACAGGGGAAGTCACCCGGGTACCCATCCTGAACACCGTGACCGGGCTGCGCCTGATTTGCGAGATCCCCACACCAGGGGCCAAGGTGCCAGCCTACGGCGGGCGGCGACTTGACGGCCAGCATTACCCCGGCGTCCCCATCGATGTCATCTTCCAGAAAACCTCATGGTCCACTTACGGAGCACAGTTCCCTACAGGCAACGCCATCGATGAGCTTGAGGTCGACGGGCAGCGGTACCAGGCGACGCTGATCGACGCAGGCGCGCCGGCCGCACTCTTTGCCGCACAGGACCTGGGGCTGGATGCAACCGGCAGCGAGGAAGCTTTGGAGGCGCTGGTCCGGATCGCTCCGCGGCTGCGCGCTGCGGCCGCCCGCAGGATGGGCCTGCCGCAGGACCTCAGCTCCATTCCGAAGGTGGGCATCGTGGGGCCTCCGCCGGAAGGAACAACCGGCGTTTCCGCCCGGATGATCTCGATGACCGCACTCCACCCCGCCATCGGCCTCACCAGCGCTGTCGCCGTCGCTGCCGCCTCAGGAACAGCAGGCAGCGTGGTGCAGCGCAGCCTGGTTTCGGCTGCGGAGGCCGGACTCTTTATCCACCTGCTGAGAGGCAAGACGGCGCTGGCATTGGATGCAGCCGATCCCACCGAAGTCTCCTTTCAACGCTCGGCCCGCGTCATCAGCGAAAGCACCATTCTGGTGCCCAGTGACTGAAGAAACCCCTACCGGAAAAACCCAGCCAAGGAATCAGCCATGAAAATCAGCATTCAAAACCTGCAGCTGAAGTACGGAAGCTTCACTGCCATCGAAAACCTCAACCTCGACATCGAAGACGGCGAGGCCCTCGTCCTGCTGGGCCAGTCCGGTTGCGGCAAGACCAGCACCATGCGCTGCATCGCCGGCCTGGAGGAACCCACGTCGGGGCGGATCATCATCGACGACGTGGTGGTCTTCGACTCCGAAAAGGGCATCAACCTGCCCCCGAACAAGCGCAACGTCGGCATGGTCTTCCAGTCCTACGCGGTATGGCCGCACATGACGGTGGCCCAGAACGTTGCCTACTCGCTCAAGCAGAAGAAGCTGTCCAAGAGCGAAATCGATGAGCGCGTCATGGAGGCCCTCACGCTGGTGGGCCTGGAGCCCTACGCGGACCGCGGCGCCAGCCTGCTCAGCGGCGGCCAGATGCAGCGCGTCGCGCTGGCGCGCAGCTTGGTCATGCGGCCCAGCGTGCTCATGCTCGACGAACCGCTCTCCAACCTTGACGCCCGCCTGCGTGACCGGCTCCGCGTTGAACTGCGTGAAATCCAGCTCCAGCTGGGGCTCACCTGTGTGTACGTCACCCACGACCAGCACGAAGCCTTCGCACTGGCAGACCGCATCGCCCTGCTCCAGGGCGGCCGGATTGTCCAGATGGGCGCCCCGCAGCACATGTACGAGGCACCCGCCAGCGCTTCGATCGCCCACTTCCTGGGTGTTTCCAACATCATGGACTGCACCCCGGAGGGCACCGCCACCGGGTCCACCACCGCACGCATCACCAACAGCGAGCTCACCATCCAGTCGGCGCAGCAGGCCAGCGACGCCGGCACATCCCCCAAGGTATGCATCCGGGCCGAGGACCTGCAGATCACCGCCATGCCCACCGAACACCCCAACTCATGGCCGGGAACGGTCCGCGTGGCGGGCTTCCAGGGCAACGACATCCGGTACGCCATCCAGCTGGAATCCGGGCCCGAGCTGGACGCCCTGGGGGGACTGCGCCGCGGCGAACAGCACAAAGTGGGGGACCGCGTGTGGGTGACCGTCAACCCCCGCGAAGTCCAGATCCTGCCGGCTGAGGTCCTCGCATGAGCCTCAAGACCACCGAGGCGGCCACCCGCGCCGACGCCCGCCTCGCACCCACGCCGGCGCCCCGGGACTACCGTGCAGCCCGGACCCTTTCAGGCCTCCGAAAGAACACGCCGGGCCTGATCGTCCTGGTCATCCTCGGCGTCCTCATCGTTCTTCCTCTTGCCCTCGTCCTGCTCGCCGCCTTCTCGGACAGCGTTCCCCGGCCCGGCAGCATCTCGCTGGGCGGCCTGACACTGTCCAACCTGGCACTGCTGGCCACCCCGGAAGCACTCGGGGCCCTGGTCAACTCGCTCATGGTCGGTGCCGGCTCAGCGATCGTCGCCCTGCTGATCGGGGCATTCCTGGCCTTCGTGTGTGCCCGCTCCGATGCGCCGTTGCGGAAGTTCATTTTCTTCATCGGGATGGCGCCGATGTTCATTCCCGCTTTGGTGGGCGCATTGGCCTGGTCCCTCCTGTGCTCGCCCAGCGCCGGGTACATCAACATCTTCCTCCGCGACCTGGGCATTGATGCCGCCATCAACATCTACAGCCTGCCGGGCCTGGTGTTCGTGCTGGGAATCTTTTACGCCCCGTACGCTTTCCTGCTGCTGCACAGCTCGCTGTCTATGATGAACGCCGACCTCGAAGAGGCCGCCACCGTCCACGGGGCGCCACTGCGCACCATGCTGCGTACCGTCACCCTGCCCCTGGCCCTGCCGGCCATCCTGGGCTCCGCCGTCCTGGTCTTCGCCTTGACCATGGAGAACTTCCCCGTGGCCCAGGTCATCGGCAACCCCGCCGGCGTGGACACCCTGCCCACCTACATCTACCGCCTTATGAGCGCCACGCCCGCCAAGAGCAACCAGGCGGCGAGTGTCGCCGTGATCCTGACCGTTGCGCTGATGGCCGTGACCCTCATCCAGCAGCGCATCATCAACAAGCGCAAATTCACCACCATGACCGGCAAGGGCAACCGTCCCCGCCAGGTGCCGCTTCGCAAGATGCGCTGGCCGTTCACCATCCTGGCCCTGGCCTACTTCGCCGTTTCGGTGGTCCTGCCGATGCTGGCCCTGCTGGCCGCTTCGATGCAGGCCACCCCGTTCGTGTCCTCGATGTCGCAGCTGCTCGAAGCCAACTCCCTTAGCTTCGCGAAGCTGATCGAGGTCCTGGGATCCAACGACTTCCAGCTCGCCCTGAAGAACAGTGTCCTGGTGGCCCTGATCGCAGCCTTCGCCGGAACCACCCTCAGCTTCATCGCCTCCTACATCCGGTACCGCACCAAGTCCAAGGTGGGACGCCTGATCGAGCTGGTGGCCATGACCCCTCTCGCCGTCCCCGCCATCGTCATGGGCATCGGACTGCTCTGGACCTGGCTGCTGCTGCCCCTGCCCATCTACGGCACCCTGGCGATCCTCGCCGTCGCCTGCGTGGCCGTGTTCATGCCGCAGGGATACCGCGGTGTCTCCGCGTCAATGCTCCAGATGGACCAGGACCTCGAAGACAGCGCCGTGATGCTCGGCGCCGGGCGGACCCGGTCCGTACTGGATGTCACCCTGCCCCTGATGCGCGTCGGCATCATGTCCTCGTTCCTGCTGTTCCTCATGCTCTCCATGCGTGAGCTCAGCGCCTCCATCTTCCTCTTCACCTCGAACACCCGGATCCTGTCCATCCTCGTCTTCGACAACTTCGACAACGGCCAGAGCCAGGCAGCTGCCGCCGTCAGCGTCCTGTACTGCCTCGTCATCGGAATCCTCGCCGTCATCGCCCAAAAAGTCGGCGGCGAACGCAAGACCAAGAACTGACCTCCCACCCACCTTTGAAAGGGACACCACAATGAAGTTAGCGTCCAAACTGCCCGCTTTCACCGCAGCCGGAGTATTGCTAGCCCTCAGCCTTGCCGGCTGCGGAAGCCCCGCCCAGAGTGCCGGCGTGGTCACGGCCACCGCCACCGTAAGCACCGATGACGGACTGGTGATCAACGGCGAGTCCATCGCGGACAAGGCCACGTACGAGAAGGCAAAATCGCAAACACTGTCCCTGTACTCCGGCTACACCGACTCCTCCGAAAGCGCACTGGTTGACGCCTTCACCAAGGACACCGGCATCAAGGTCAACGTCGTCCGGCTCACCCCGAACAAGCTCTCCGAGCGCGTACTTTCCGAGCAGGGTGCCGGCAAGCTCAGCGCCGACGTCATCCGCACGTCCGACTACCGGATTGCCAAGTCCATGGAGGACGCCAAGGTCTGGAAGGCCTACGACGTACCCGGCGCCTCGGCCCTCAAGGACGTTTCCGTGGACGGCGGCCAGTTCACCCGCATGTTCAACTCCGTCTACACCCTGGGCTACAACACCCAGTTGGTGAAGGAAGCCGATGCCCCCAAGTCATGGGCGGATGCCGTCGGCGGGAAGTGGCAGGGCAAGCTGGGCATCGTCCAGGGCGGCTCGGGCGGGAGCACAGCTGCGCTGAACAGGTTCATGGAAACCAAGATGGGCGGCGACTACTTCGCCAAGTACGCTGCGCAGAAGCCCAAAATCTATGACTCCCTGGGCGCTGAAGCCACGGCGCTGGCCCGCGGTGAAGTGGCCGTAGGCACGGTCACCATCAGCGGCACCAACATCTCGGCCGTCCAGGACAAGGCTCCGGTCAAGTTCATCGTCCCCGAGGAAGGACTCGTCTCTTACGACTACTACCTGGGCATGACGGGCACCGCCACAAACGTGGAAGCCGCGAAGGTCTTCATGAACTACAACCTTTCCAAGCAGGGCCAGCAGGTCTTCGCGCAGATCGGTGAATACCCGGTCCGCACCGACGTAGCACCGCCCACCATCATGGGCGTGACGCTCCCCGCCGTCGATTCCGGCAAGGTCTACCGCATGCAGAACACCGACGCCGCGACCTACGGCAAGGACGACCTTGCCAAGTGGAACCAGGTCTTCGGCTACACCAAGTAACCCCGAAATCCCACGCCCGGGGACCCGGCCTCCGCCGGGTCCCCGGGCTTCTTGTTTCACACCACCATCAGGAGCCCTGTGACCGCCGTCCACGCCGCCGCACTTCCGGTACCCCGGAACACCTCGTCCCTGCTGGTCCTCCAGGACGGCAGGACCGTCGTCGAACTGGGCGACACCACCCGCGCCAGCTACGTCGCCTCTATGCGCAAGAGCCTGCTCTCGGTCCTTTTCGGCATCCAGGTGGACGCCGGCACGGTCAGCCTCGACGCCACCCTTGGTGAGCTCGGTGTTGACGATGTGGGCGGCCTGCTGCCCATCGAGCGGACGGCCCGGCTCCGTGACCTGTTGACGTCGCGGTCGGGGGTCTACCATCCGCCGTCCAGCCCGGGCAGTGACGAGGATGCTTTCCCTGCACGTGGCACAAAGGCGCCCGGGCAATATTTCGTCTACAACAACTGGGATTTCAACGCCGCCGGCGCCATCTTCGAGAAGGCCAGCGGCCTGGGCGTCTTCGATGCGTTCGAGAAGCACCTGGCCGGTCCGCTGGGGTTCGACGACTACGTCCCCACACGCCAGCAGATGCTCGGGGACGACCGAAAGTCCGCCTTCCGGGCTTACCACTTCTTCCTCTCCGCCCGGGACCTGGCGAAGATCGGGCTGCTGATGGCTGCCGGCGGCCAGTGGCAGGGCCGGCAGCATGTCCCCGGGGAATGGGTCAGGGAGAGCGTGGCCACCCATGTGAGGCGCGCAGACATGGCGCCGGCCACCGGTTTTGGCACCTGCGACTACGGCTACCTGTGGTGGCTACCCCGGGAATCCGGCCCGCAGTGGGAGGGGGCGTTCCTGGCTGCGGGCAACTACGGCCAGTTCCTGCTGGTCCTGCCGGCGATCGGGAGCGTCATTGTGCACCGGCGCGTCGTCAGCGACAGCTTCGCCATCGCACGGAACACCCGCACGGCAACTGCCTCGACGGCAGGCCCCGCTCCGGTGACCCACTCCGAATTCATGGACCTTGCCAGGGCGCTGGTTGCCGGGCCCCTGGCCCGGTAGGCATCAGAAAGGCACGGTACGACGGCGGCCCCATCCATTGTCAGGAAGCCGCGCCCTTGGCGACGGAACGGAATACCTTGGTTGCCTGCTGCGCGGCGGGGCTGAGCCTCCTGTTTGCCAGGTGCGCAAGAAGGATGCGGCGCTTCGGAGCCCCCGCGAGCGGGACTGCAACGACGTCGGGGCGCAGGGCCGTCAGCGCCAGCCTTGGTGCCAGCGCGATCCCGATACCGGCCGCCACCATGCCCTGCGTCTCCTGGTAATCATTGGCCGCGAAGGCGATCCGCGGCTCGAACCCGGCGTCGCGGCATACCCGGCTGAGGACATCGGCCACGGGGTGCTCATCGCGCACCACCCATTCCTGGTCGCTCAATGCGCCGATGCGGACCGAGCGCAGTTTCGCAATGGGATGCTCCCGCGGGACCAGCAGCATTGTTGGATCGTTCATCAGCGTGGCCAGGGTCAAGTCAGGATCCTGGATCTGCTGCCAGGGGTAGTCCCACAGCAGCGTCAGCTCGATTTCCCGCCGCCGCAACCGTTCCAGCAAACCGTCCCGCCGGGCGCTCACCACCGTTACCGCCACCTCCGGATGGCGGGCGCGGAACGCCAGCACCACATCCGGCATCAGGGAGGCCCCGCCGGTGGGAAAGGTCCCGAGCCGCAGTTGGCCGCGCCGAAGGCCCGCGAACTCCCCCATTTCGGCACGGGCAGCTTCCACGGTCCTGTCGATCTCGTCGGCGTAGTGCAGCAGGGCGTGCCCCGCCTCGGTCAGGACCACGCCCCGCGGGTGGCGCTCGATCAGGACCACACCCATCTCCTGCTCGAGTTTCGCGATCTGCTGCGACACCGCTGACGTGGTGAAGGAGAGTGCGGCGGCAGCGGAGGTCAGGGAGCCGGAACGGCCCACCTCGCGGAGCACATGGAGCCGGGGGAGGTCAAGGATTGCCATGCATTGAGTTTAGCAAAAGTAGATAGTCGTCCACTTATTTGCGATTGTGCTGAAGGCTGCCATCCCGGATCGTAGAAGGACAAGGTGCTGTGAAGTAGGGCACCTGCAAGTTACGAGGGAGAAATACAGTGGGACTCAAAGGACATTGGTACCGGGGTGGCACCAGCAAGTGCTGGCTCTTCGATGCCAGGGACGTGGCCCTCCACGCCCCCACCCGCGAGGACATCCCCGCACTGCTGTCCGCCGCATTCGGCGCAGCGGATGCGCGGCAGCTGGACGGCGTCGGGGGCGGAACGTCCACCACGTCGAAGGCCGCGGTCATCTGGGCCACCCCTGGCGCGGAGGCAGACCTCGACTACCTTTTCGCCCAGGTGGGGATCGGCGACACCACCGTTGAGCTGGGTTCCAACTGCGGCAACTGCGCCACCGCCATTGCCCTGTTCGCAGTCCAGACGGGCATCGTTCCTGCCGGGGACGGCATGACCAAGGTCCGCATGCGCCACGTCACCTCCGGCGCCGTGCTCAGCGGAGCGGTTCCAACTCCCGGCGGCCACATTCCCAAATCGGGCCTGGCGCGGGTTCCGGGCAGCAGCGCCGCCGGTGTTCCCGTCAGCCTCTCGTTCCACGGCCCCTGGGGCCAGAACACCGGCGCACTCCTGCCCACCGGCAACACGGTGGACCAGCTTGAGGTCAACGGCAGGATCCTGGACGCAACGATGGTGGACGCCGGCGCCCCTGCCGTGCTCCTCGCAGCCGACCAGGCCGGCGTCGACCTTTCCTCGATGACGGACAACCTCTCCGCGCAGCTGCCCACCCTCATTGCGGCACGGGCATCAGCAGGCCTGATCATGGGGCTGCGCAAGCCTGAGGATCCGCCGCAGAACGCTGTCCCGAAAGTCGGGGTTGTGGCGCCTGCCGGGGACTACATCGCCGCGGACGGAACCACCATCACCGCCGGAAGCCACGACGTGCGGGTGCGGATGCTGTCCATGCTCGCGCCCCACCCGGCCATCGGCCTCACCTCAGCCGTGGCAGTGGCCCTCGCAGCCTCGCAGCCGTCGTCGGTGGTAGCCAACGCAGCAGCCCAATCATCCTCCGCCGGCACCGGAACTCCCCGCTTGCTGCGGATCGGGACACCTGCCGGCGTGATCACCGCCGAAATCATCACCGATGACACCGGCACCGTCAGCGAAGTGGCCCTCCACCGGGCGGCCCGCCACATCGCCACCGCAGATATCGACGTGGCCCCGGCCGCCGAGCTGTCTGCCTAACACCCCTATCTCTTTGCCCCATCATTAAGGGGCCGCACCAACCAGGAAGTTGTTCAATGAAGATCAAATCCATCCTCGGACACCTGTATGTCCAGGTACTCATCGGAGTCGCCCTCGGCGTAGTTGTGGGCGCGCTGTGGCCGGACCTCGGTTCGTCCCTCAAGCCCATCGGCGACGGCTTCGTGAAACTCGTGAAGTTCATGATCGCCCCCATCGTGTTCTGCACCATCGTCGGAGGCATCACGTCGCTGAGGGACACCAAGAAGGTGGGCCCCACCCTGATCCGTTCGCTGGGCCTCTTCTACGCGCTGACGGCACTCGCCCTGGCCCTGGGCCTGGCCGCGGTGACGCTGTTCCAGCCCGGCGCCGGGATGCACATCGATCCCACGCATCTGGACTCCTCGGTGGCGCAGAAGTACACCACGCAGCTGCCCAGCAGCAACCCCGTGGACTTCATCCTCAGCATCATCCCCACCACCTTCGTTGGCGCCTTCGCCGATGGTGAAGTCCTGCCCGTGCTGGTCATTGCACTGCTGTGCGGCTTCGCCTTCAGCAAGCTCGGCGCACCGGGCCAGCTGGCCCTGAACGTGGTCAACAGCTTCAACAAGCTGCTCTTCATCATGTTTGGCTACATCATGAAGGTGGCTCCGCTGGGAGCCTTTGGGGCCATGGCCTTCACGGTGGGCAAGTACGGCGCCCACTCCATCGGCAACCTCGGCATGCTGATCCTTGCCTTCTACGCCGCCTGCATCGTCTTCGTGGTGGTCGGCCTGGGCATCCTGGCCAAGGTGACCGGCTTCAGCCTGTGGCAGATCCTGCGCTACTTCAAGGACGAATTCCTGATCGTCCTGGCCACGTCCTCCAGCGAACCGGTCCTGCCGCGCCTGCTGTCCAAGCTCGAGCGGATCGGCTGCGACCGCAGCGTTGTAGGACTCGTGGTCCCCACCGGCTACTCCTTCAACCTCACCGGAACGGCCATCTACCTCACCCTTGCCTCCATGTTCATCGCCCAGGCCTGCGACATCCACCTGAGCTGGGGCCAGATCCTGCTGATGCTCGGCATGATGCTGCTGACGTCCAAGGGCGCGGCGGGCGTCACCGGCAGCGGCTTCGTGGCCCTGGTGGCCACCCTGACAGTCATGCCCACCCTGCCGGTGGCCGGCGTGGCCCTCATCGTTGGCATCGACCGGTTCATGAGCGAGGCCCGCGCCCTCACCAGCACGGTCTGCAACATCGTCTCCTGCGTGGCAATCGCCAAGTGGCAGGGTGAGCTGGACATGGTCAAGCTCCGCTCCGAGCTCCAGGCGGGCTTCGTGCCCACCGAGGCGGAGAAGGTTCAGCTGGCCGAACCGGCCCTGGCCCACTAACCGGCCGCCAAGCCACCACCCCAGGGTTTGCCCGGGACCCCGGAACGGGTCCCGGGCAGATCCCTGAGCGGGGTACTACTGCACAAACCCACACGGAAAGGACCCGCCAATGAGCCAGCGCCAAACGGAGCAGGACATTGCAGAAGACTGCGATGAAGGCACCTGCTTCTACTGCCAGAGCCCGGAAACCGACTAGCGGCCCAGCTGTCGGGCCCTACACCCACTGCTCCCATACCGTCAGCTGCAGGGTGACGCTCCCGGACGAACCAGCCACCACAGCACCAGCCCCCACGGAAGGTTCGACGGCGGCACCTACCCTGCCGCCGTCGTCGTCCCGTCCGGCAAAACCAGCCTTCCAATTAAAGCCAGCCCCGCGGGCAAAACCGGCCCAGCGCATCACGCCCGGACCGCCTCAGCAGCCTCATCGGCGGTACGCACCGGCGTTTCCAGCCCCAGGTGCTCGCGGAGCGTGTTCCCGCGGTACTCCGTGGGGTACACGCCGCGTTCCTGGAGTTCCGGGACCAGATGGTTCACGATGTCATCCAGGCCGGTGGGGATCAGCCACGGGGAAATGTTGAATCCGTCCACGGCGCCCACCCGCGCGTACTCGGCCAGCTGGTCCGCCACCTCAACGTACGAACCGGTGAAGGTGGAATCGATCCGCGCGGTCTTCGAGGTGACGAACTGCCGGATGGACAGCCCCTTGTCCTTGGCTTCCGCCCGCCACTGGTCCGCCAGCTGCCGGGCCTTGGCGCCGTGGAAACCGCTGCCCCGGGTTTCGGACGTTTCCTCCACCACCGGATCGATCTCCGGCAGGGCGCCGTCCGGATCGTAAGAGGACAGCTCGCGGCCCCAGAACTGCTCCAGGTAGGCAATGGCCTGCTGCGGGCCGATCTGCAAGCTGCGCACCCACTCCTTCTTCTCAGCGGCTTCGGCGGCAGTAGGCGCCAGGATGAACTCGCTGGCCGGCATGATCTGCACGGCGTTGGCGCCACGACCGGCGGCCACGGACCGCTCCACGAGGTCCTTCCGGAAGTCCACGGCGTCGTCGAACTTCGGGTGGGCAGAGAAGATCACGTCCGCCTGCCGGGCTGCGAAATTGCGGCCCTCGGGCGAGTCGCCGGCCTGGAACAGCACCGGCCGGTACTGGGCGCTGCGCGGCAGCCGCGGCGTGACGTCCACCGTGTAGTGCTGCCCCTGATGCAGCACCCGGCGGGCAGGGCCGTTCGGCGTCTCCCAGGAATCCCAGATCCGTTTGGCTGTCTCCACGAATGCTTCGGCGTGCTTGTACCGGTCGGCGTGGTCCAGGTAGCCGCCGCGGCGGAAGTTCGCACCGGTCCAGGCGTTGTCAGTGGTCACGATGTTCCACGCCGCGCGGCCGCCCGAGATCAGGTCCAGGGAGGCGAGCCGGTGCGCCAAATCGGCGGGATCGTTGTAGGTGGTGTTCTGGGTGGCCACCAGGCCGATGTTCTTCGTCACCGACGCCAGGGCGGCGAGCATGGTTTGTGCATCCGGCCTGCCCACCACGTCCAGCGCGTGCGGGCGGCCCAGGTGCTCCCGCAGGCGCAGCCCCTCGCCCAGGAAGAACGCGGCGAACAGGCCCCGCTCCGCGGTCTGGGCGATCCGGCGGAACGATTCGAAGTCCGTCTGCGAGCCCGATTCGGCGGCCTTCCAGATGGTGCCCGAGTTGACGCCCTGGAAGAAGACCCCAAACTGGATCTGGCCGCTCGGGGTGAAGATCTCGGATGTAGCACGGGTGTGCTGTGTCATGTTTTTCCCTTACTTTCCGGCGCCGGCAGGCGCAGCAGCGGCGGCGGTTGCATAGCGGCTGGCCGGGCGCTCCAGGCCGAGCAGGTCGCGGAAGGTTCCGTCCTGCGCCACCGGGCGGAGTGCTCCGCGGCGCCGCAGTTCCGGAAGGACCAGCCGGCCCAGTTCCTCCACGTCAACAAAGAGCGACGCCGGGTGCAACCGCACGCCGTCGGCCTCCTTTAGAAGGTCGGCGAGGAAGTCGGTGAGGCCGGCCGCAGAACCTGCGAAAGCCGCCCGGCCGCCGTCGAACGATGCGTCCCGCGCAGCCGCGTCCTGGCCGCGGGCGTCCAGGACGACGTCGAGCTCGGCGATCACGGCAATGGACGCCCCCACCCGGGCCCGGACGTCGCGGACCTCAGCCGCCAACAGTTCCGCTGCGGGCGCGGACACCAGCACGGCATCCACCGCGTCCGCCCGGACTTCGCCGAGCAGGGACGCGGGAACCAGCACCGGCAACTGCCCCTGGAGCGGCCGCGGAATGATGGATGGCCCCTTGACCGAGTACCCAACACCGGCAAACCCGGCAGGCGTCTGGAAATCAACGTAGTGCAGCTTGTCCACGTCGATGTACCGGCCGGTGGCAACGTCGCGGATCACGGCGTCGTCCTCCCAGGAATCCCACAGCCGGCGGGACACCTCGATGGAGGCGGCCGCTTCCTGGCCCAGCGCCGCGCCGGTGACGGCGGAACGGCCGACGGCGGCAGCCGCTTCAGGTGCGTCGGCGGCGGTGGCGATCCACCCGGCCCGGCCGCGGGACACGTAGTCCAGGCTGGCCAGCTGGGTGGAGACGTGGAAAGGCTCGGTGTAGACGGTGTCCACCTCCGGGACCAGCGCAATGGTGTGCGTCACCGGCCCCGCGAAGGCTGCCCGCTGCAGGGCGTTGGCCCGGGCGGGAACCGGTGCGTCGGTGAAGGTGGCGGCGTGGAAGCCGGCCGACTCCGCTGCCAGCACGGCGCGGGCAAGGTCCGCACCGTCCCAGCCGGCGCCGTCGAGCTCGATCGCCAGGAAGCCCGGCTTTTTGAAGGTACTCACTGCTGGTCCTGACGTTCGTAGGGAATCTTTTCGCCGGCTTCGATGGCCACGGGCAGCCGGTTTTCGGCTGGCGGCAGCGGGCAGGTGGCCAGGTCCGTGTAGGCGCACGGCAGGTTCACGGCCCGGTTGAAGTCCAGCACCACGGACCCGTCCGCGGCGGGCACCACCGAGAGGGAGCGGTTGGCCGCGTAGGTGGTCTTGCCGGAGGTCTGGTCGGTGAACAGCACGGACAGGGAGCCGGGCGCGTGGCCGTTGAACGCGGTCAGCGCCAGCTCCTGGCCGGCCAGCTTGAAGCGGATTTCCCCGGGTGCCTCGTAGACATGCTGGATGCCTTCCACGGCTGCACCCACGGTGGTGGGCCGCGGCGCCTCGAACGGCACGAAGGTTCCGCGGACGGCATAGGCAGCGTCCGGGGAGTAGGCGGGCGTGCCTTGGTAGGCCTGCAGGAGCGGGTTTTCGGGGTGACGCGGCCGCACGATGTACTCGCCGCCCCGCTTGGCCAGTTCAATGACGGTCTCGCCGGAGACCAGGTTGATGCCGCCGCGCTCTTCGACAGGCCCGAACTCCAGCGATGCGCCGGCTTCGGTGTTCAGCTCCGTGCCGTCCTGCTGCAGGCTGTCACCCGGTTCCAAAAGGACGCGGACGACGTCGGCCGCCACGCTCCAGGTGCCCGGGGCGCCTTCCAGCCGGGCGGGTTCGCTGCCCAGCCAGTGCAGGTGGGTCACCGCCAGGAAGCCGTGCGGGTGGGCGCGCTGCTGTTCGTGGGCGGCGTGCCATTCCTGCCAGTCGGCGTCGAAGGACTCGAGGGCGGTTTCAGTGGACAAGGACATTCTCACTCCTGGCGGTGGTGGACGGGCGGACAAATTCGGGACGGTTGCCGTAGGGGTCGCCGGCTTCCCACAACGTGGTGGGGGCAGCCGCCCGGACGGCCGGGATAACCTCCAGCGCAAACCGCTCCAGGATCTCCAGCTGCTGCTCGAACGGCAGGGTGGTGGGCAGGGAGATGGATTGAAGGTCATGCCCGTACAGCGAGTGGTAGCTCAGGATCTTGTCGATCACCTGCTCAGGGCTGCCCACCAACGCCGGGCCCTCGGCCACTGCGTGCTGGATGTCCCGGAAGGGCGAATTGTTGCCCGGCACGTTGCGGTTTGCGGTGAGGGCCTCGTACACCGGGCCGAACTGGCGGATGGCCTCCTGTGTGGTGCCGGCGATGAACACGCCGCCGGCCCCGCAGCCCGAGCCCACGTACTGGTGCCGCGGATCATGGCCATGCCGCTCGTATTCCTCGCGGTAATGATCGATCAGCACCGCGTAGTTTTCGCGCGGCTGGATGGCGTTGGCCGTGAACAGCGGGTCACCCCATTTGCCGGCGAGCGCCGCCGAGGTCAAGGTTGTAGCAGAACCGTGCCAAATACGGGGTGGACCGTTGAACGGCCGCGGCGTGGTGGTGGTTGGCTCAACCAGCGCCGGCCGGAAGCGCCCGGTCCAGGTGACGTCTTCCTCCCGCCACAGCCGGCGCAGGAGCTGGTACTTTTCCGCCAGCAGGTCCCACTGGTCCGCCAGGTCCAGCCCGAACAACGGGTACTGCAGCACCTCGTTGCCCTTGCCGATGGTGATTTCCAGGCGGCCGCGGCTGAACTGGTCAATGGTGGCGTAGTCCTCCGCCACCCGGACCGGGTCCAGGACAGAGAGTACGGTGACGCCGGTGTGGAGCCGGATCCGGTCAGTGACCGCGGCGATGGCCGCCAGCACCGTGGTGGGCGAGGAGGAAATGAACTCCCCGGCGTGCCGCTCCCCCACGGAGAAGCTGTCAAAGCCCAGTTCCTCCGCCCGGCGCGCGGTTTCCACCACCTGGTTCAGCCGGTCTGCGGTGGAGACGATCTCCCCCGTGACCGGGTTCTTCAGGTGCGGAATGATATCCAGGACCTGGAACTTCATGAGGCCTTCCCGGACGGCGTGGCGGTAGCCGTTGCCTGGGTGGCCGCGAAATTCTCATCGGTGATGGTCTTGGATTCGGGCAGGGCTTCCTCGGACAGGCCCCAGCGCTCCAGCACTTTGCCGTAGGAGCCGTCCTTGATGGCCGAGTTGAGGGCCTCGGAGATGACCGGCGCCAGGCCGTTACCGCGCAGGGTGGTGGCTGCCACCAGGGTTTCGGACGGCCAGCCTGCGTTCACTTTGCCCACCACCTTCAGGTCGTCCCGGGTGTTTTCCCGGTACACGGTGGACGGGTAGGGGGCGATGTTAAGGTCCGTCCGGCCGGAGGAGAGCGCCAGGATGGTGTCGGCGTCGGACGAGTAGTACTGCAGCGTGGCCGGGGCCTTGCCCTTGGCCTCCAGTTCCTTGTTCCAGGCCAGCAGGATCTTCTCCTGGTTGGTGCCGGACCCCACGGAGACCTTCAGGCCGGAGATATCGTCCGCGCCCTTGATGTCATAGGTGGCCGACTTCTTGGCCTCGAAGCCCATGTACGCGGCGCGGTAGCTGGCGAAGTCGAACAGTTTCACCCGGTCCTTGTTCACGCCCACGTTGGAGAAGACGGCCTCAAAGTCGCCGGACTGGGTCTTCAGCGGCCAGTTCTCCCAGGACGTGACCTGCACGTCCAGCTCCAGGCCCAGTTTGTCCGCCACCAGCTGGGCAATGTCCAGCTCGGAGCCGATCGGCGTCTTGTCGTCCGTGGCGTGGAAGGACAGCGGGATGGAACCGGCCGTGGTGGCCACCGTCAGCTTGCCGTCCTTGCTGATCAGGGCGGGAACCTTGGCGGCGAGCGCCGGGTCCTTCTCCGCGCGGATCCGCTGCTGGTCCGGGGACGTGTTGTAGACCACGCCGTTGCGGGCCGCCGTCGTCTGCGCGCCGCCGCTGGGGTTGCCGGCGGCCGAAGCACCGGGGTCGGCGCACCCTGCCAGCGCGGCGGTGCCAAGGAGGACGACGGCGGGAAGCACCGCGAGCGCGCGGCTGCGGCGGAGGCCGGGGGTGGAGAAAGCCATGGGAGAGGTCCTTAGATGTTGAAGGCCGGTTCCAGCACCTTGGAGAAGAAGCTCCGGGTGCGCGGTTCCTGGGGGTTGCTGAAAATTTCCTTGGGGGTGCCCTGTTCCACGATCTGGCCCTGGTCCATGAACACCACGGTGTCCGCCACGTCGCGGGCGAAGCCCATCTCATGGGTGACGATGATCAGCGTGGTGCCGGACGTTGCGAGTTCGCGGATGACGTCCAGCACTTCGTTGACCAGCTCGGGGTCCAGTGCGGAGGTGGGCTCGTCGAACAGCAGGATCTTGGGATCCAGGGCCAGGGCCCGGGCAATGGCGACGCGCTGCTGCTGGCCACCGGAGAGCTGCCGGGGATAGGCGCCGGCCCGGTCCTTGAGCCCCACCCGGTCCAGGAGTTCCAGGCCGCGGCGGCGGGCGTCCTCCTTGGACCGCCCCTGGGCCACGACCGGGGCTTCCGCCACGTTCTCCAAGGCAGTGAGGTGCGGGAACAGGTTGAAGTTCTGGAACACCATGCCGATGTCGGTGCGCTGTTTCAGGATCTCCTTTTCGCGCAGCTCGTGCAGCCGGTCGCCGCGGAGTTTGTAGCCCACCAGCTGTCCGTCGATGGTGATGTGGCCGCCGTCCACCTTTTCCAGGTGGTTGATGGTGCGCAGCAGGGTGGATTTGCCGGAGCCGGAGGGGCCCACGATCACGGCCACCCCGCCCGGTTCCACGGTGAGGCTGACGCCTTTGAGGACTTCCGTGGGGCCGAAGGATTTGCGCACGCCGGTGATTTCCACCAAGCCGCGGGTGGCTGTGGGGGCGGTGAGGGTGTCAGTCATCAGGAGTTCCTCCGGTTGGGCACTGCCGCGTGGGTGGCGAAGAATTTGCGGGCCTTCTGCAGGGGCGTCAGCGGCAGGTTCCGCACCGCGCCCTTGGAGTAGTGGCGTTCGATGTAGTACTGGAAGACGCTCAGCACGGAGGTGATCACGATGTACCAGAGCGTGGCCACCAGCAGCAGCGGCAGGACCTGCTGGGTGCGGTTGTAGATGACCTGGACTGTGTAGAACAGCTCCGAGTAGGCCAGGACGTAGACGATCGAGGTGCCCTTGACCAGGCCGATGATCTCGTTGAAGGCGGTGGGCAGGATGGCGCGCATGGCCTGCGGCAGCACGATCCGGGTGGAGCGGCGCCAGGCGGGGATGCCCAGTGCGGCCGCCGCCTCCAGCTGGCCCTGGTCCACGGACAGGATGCCGCCGCGGATGATCTCCGCGGAGTAGGCGGCCTGGTTCAGGGTCAGGCCCAGGACGGCTGCGGCGAACTGGCTGATCAGCGTGGTGGTCTGCACTTCGAAGAACCGGACATCGGTGAACGGGATCCCCAGGCTGATCTTTTCGTACAGGTAGCCCAGGTTGTACCAGAGGAGCATCTGGACCAGCAGCGGCGTGGACCGGAAGATCCAGGAGAACGTCCAGGACACCGAGACCAGCAGGGGCGAGGCCGAGAGCCGCATCAGCGCCAGGATGAAGCCCAGCACGAACCCGAGGACACCTGAGATCGCCGTGAGCTTCAGTGTTTCCACCAGGCCGTTGACCACGGACTGGGCGGTGAACCACTGGGCCACAACCCCCCATTCCCAGCGCGGGTTGGTGGCCAGCGACCATGCCACGGCCAAGACACCGAGCGCGACGACGGCAGTTCCCACCCAGCGCCACGGATGCTTGGCGGCCACCACCCGGTAGGACGAGTAGTCCTTTGCCACCCGGGGCGCCACCTCCGTGGCGGAGCCGCCGGCGCCGGACGTGCCTGTTCCTGCCGGCGGCGCTTCCGCCGCCGGTACCGGCTGCGACTGTTGGGACTGCGCCACCCCTGTTGCTGAACTCATGCGCCACCTCGCTTCTCGTGCTGGGTTTTCCTTGTGGGCCGCTGCCCGTCGATACGGGGCGTGGCGGCCGGTGCTGGCTGCAAATCTAGGACCGGCCGGAACGGGCCAGCAAGGCGGCAGGTTGCAATACTTCACGGGACTTCGCACGGCGTCATGCGTCGGTTTTTTGCGTCCCTTAACGCGCTGTGACGCGGCGTTAACGGCCGTGACCAGGCGCTCGACCGGCGTCGTCACGGCTGCCTAGCATGGGCAATCAACCCAGCCCCGGCCGTCAGGAGTACCTATGCCAGCCAGCATCCCGGCCATCGTCTTCATTGGCGGCGGACCGCGCACGGCGGGCGTGCTCGAACGGATCGCGGCCAACCGGCCGGACGTCTTCGCCGGCCCGCTGCAGCTCCATGTGGTGGAACCGCACATCCCGGGTTCCGGCCGCATCTGGCGGTACGACCAGGATCCGGGCCTCCTGCTTAACTCCATGGCCGCGGACATCACCATGTTCACCGACGATTCCGTGGACTGCGCCGGACCCGCGGCCCCCGGTCCTGGCCTGGCCGAATGGGCAGCGGGCGTGCTGGATGCCTCCATCATCGACGTCCCGGACTTCCCGCAGCCCCTGTGGGACCAGCTCCGGGCCCTCACCGGCACCACGTTTCCCACCCGCCGGCTGCAGAGCCAGTACCTCGAGTGGTTCTTCCGCCGCGCCGCCAAATCGCTGGGCCGCAGCGTCACCGTGCACCGCACCACGGCCGTTGGCATCACGCCCCGGCCCGGCGGCGGGCACGACGTCGAGCTGGGCAACGGCCGCACCCTGCACGCGGATATCGTGGTGACGGCGCTGGGCCACACGGATTCCCGCCCGGACGCCGTGTCCGCGGGGTTCTCGGACTTCGCCGACCGGCACGGCGGCTACCACGCGGCACCCGGCTACACCACCGACGTCGACTACTCCCCCATCAGCCCGGGGCAGGACGTGATCGTCTCCGGGATGGGCCTGGCCTTCGTGGACCTGCTGGTCCTGCTCATGGAGGGCCGCGGCGGCAGGTTCCAGGAAACGTCCGACGGCGGGCTGCGCTACCTTCCGTCCGGGCGCGAACCACGGCTGTGGGCCGGCTCCCGCCGGGGCGTGCCCTACCACTCCAAGATTTCGGGAGCCCTGCGCGGACAGGCGCCGGGGCCGCTGCAGTTCTTCACGGCCGCTGCTGTGGATGCCCTGCTGGAGCAGCACGGAGAACTGGACTTCCGCCGGGACCTGTGGCCCCTCATCGCCAAGGAAACCGGCTACTGCTATTACCGCGAGCTCCTGACGGGCAGCCCCGAACGTGCCGCCATGGGGTGGAGCGAGTTCGCCGCCCGGTACGCGGAGCTGGACTGGTACAGCGGCGGGCGCGAAGCGCTGGTTGCCGCCGCGGTCCCGGACCCAGAACTGCATCTGGACCTGGAGCGGCTGGACCGGCCCTTCGACGGCCGGGCCTTCACGGGCCACCAGGACGTGCAGGACGCCGTGGCCGGCTACATCGAACACGACCTTGCCTTGCGTGACAGCCCGGACCATCCGGAGACGCTCGCGCTGTTCCTGGCCCTGCTGCACGTATATATGGAAGTGGGCCGGGTGGTTCCGCCGGAGCGGTTGAACGCGCGCTCCCAGCAGGTGGTCCACGGCTGGTGGCACGGCTTCTTCAGCTTCGTCGATTCCGGACCCCCGCCGCACCGGTTGCGCCAGATGCTCGCACTGCACCGGGCCGGCCTGCTGCAGTTCCTTGGCCCGGGACTGGACGTGACCGCCGACGAAACCACGGGGACCTTCGTCGCCACATCGCGGCAGTCCGGGGTCACGGTGTCAGCGACGGCACTGATCGAGGCACGGCTCCCGGCCACGTCCGTGGCCCGCTCGCTCAACCCGGTGCTCGCCTCGCTGCACCGAACCGGGTTGGGCAGCGAACAGCAGCTGCTGACCTCGGACGGCATCCACTCCACCGGAAAACTGCTGGTCTCGGCCCGGCACCAGCTGGTGGATTCCGACGGCGCAGCCCAGCCCACCCTCTTCGCCGTGGGTCCGGGAACCTCCGGGTGGGGCGCCGGCGCCTTCGCCCGCCCGCACACCAACGCCGCACCGTTCCGCGAAAATGACGCCTTGGCCCGGACCGTCCTCGCAGCTGCCCGGGACCTGGCCGGCGCGTCCGCCCCGGCCCCCGAAGAACCGGTAGTTTCAGAACCAGCAACTCCCCAGCCAGCCGCCGTCGGAAAGACCTGATCCGTGACAAGGAATGACCAGTGACCGCAGAACCCGGCCTCCGTCCCAGACCTCTGGACCCCAACGCCCTGACGGTCCTCAGCCTGCCCATGCACGATCCCCGTGTCCGCCCGCTCCTGGACGAGCTCGCCGTCGAATATGACACCCGCTACGGGGACCTGTTTGGCCGCGGCGCCGCGGCCGAGGAACTGAACCGCTACCCGGCGGCCGAATTCGAAGGCCCCCATGGCGCCCTCTTGGTGATCCAGGAAAATGGCGAGTCGATCGCCGGCGGCGCGTTCCGCCGGTATGACCCCGCCACGGCGGAACTGAAACGGATCTGGACCCACTCGGCCCACCGCCGTCGCGGGCTGGCCCGCGTGGTGCTCGCCGAACTCGAGGCCCTGGCGGCCGCCCGAGGCTACACCAGGCTGTACCTCACCACCGGGCCACGGCAGCCGGAGGCCAAGCACCTCTACCTGAACACCGGTTACCAGGCGCAGTTCGACCTTGCGGCGGACCCGGAAACCATCGGGCCCCTGGCGTTCACCAAGGAGCTGCCCGCAGGGCCGCTGAACTGACCGGGCGGGTACCGTCCCATCCGGGGCAGCCCGCCGCTAAGCTAACGCCATGGCCACGAAAACCACAGCAGAGAAGCTTGCCACCATCCAGCAGGGCTACACGCTGGAAGGTGCCACCATCGAGCTGGGGGCCGCCATCATCGACGGCGAACTCCACAAGGACGCGCCGGTTCGGTTGCCGCTGGCCATGATGAACAGGCACGGACTGGTGGCCGGCGCCACCGGTACGGGCAAGACCGTCACGCTGCACATGATGGCCGAACAGCTGTCCACCGCCGGCGTCCCCGTCTTCCTGGCCGACATCAAGGGCGACCTCTCCGGGTTGGCGACAGCCGCCGTCGGGAGCGACAAACTGACCGCCCGCACCCAAAGCATCGGCCAGCCCTGGGCGGGGAAGGCGTCTCCGGTGGAATTCCTGGCGCTCGGCGGGGACGGCAACGGTGTCCCGGTCCGCGCCACGGTCACCTCCTTCGGTCCGGTCCTGCTCGCCCGGATCATGGAGCTGAACGACACCCAGGAATCCAGCCTGCAGCTGGTCTTCTATTTCGCGGACAAGAACGGCCTGGAGCTCGTCGACCTGAAGGACCTGCGTGCCGTCATCCAGTTCCTCACCTCGGACGAGGGCAAGGACAAGCTGGAGGAACTTGGTGGCCTGTCCAAGGCCACTGCAGGGGTGATCCTGCGCGAACTCGTGAACCTGGAGGCGCAGGGGCTGGAGAAGTTCTTCGGTGAGCCGGAATTCAATACCGCCGAGCTCCTCCGCACTGCTCCGGACGGCCGCGGTGTGGTCACCTGCCTGGAACTGCCCACCCTGCAGACCAAGCCCATGCTGTTCTCCACCTTCCTCATGTGGCTGCTGGCGGACCTGTTCGAGGACCTGCCCGAGGCCGGCGACCTGGACAAACCCAAGCTCGTGTTCTTCCTCGACGAGGCACACCTGCTCTTCAACGGCGCCTCCAAAGCTTTCCTGGACGCCATCACCACCACGGTCCGGCTGATCCGGTCCAAAGGCGTGGGGATCTTCTTCGTCACCCAGACCCCCAAGGACGTGCCCGCCGACGTCCTGGGCCAGCTGGCCAACCGGGTCCAGCATGCCCTGCGCGCCTTCACCCCCGAGGACGCCAAGGCGCTCAAGGCCACGGTGTCCACCTTCCCGGTCAGCGACTACGACCTTGAGGAAATCCTGACCTCGGCCGGAATCGGCGAGGCCGTTATCACCGTCATGAATGAGAAGGGGGCGCCCACGCCCGTTGCCCTCACCCGGCTCCGCGCGCCGGAATCCGTGATGGGTCCTGCCGAGGACGCGCTGGTGCGGAGCACGGTGGCCGGCTCGGCGCTGCTGGGCAAATACGGGACGGCCGTGGACAACCCGTCCGCCTACGAAAAGCTCACCGGCAAAGGGGCGGCACCCACCGGCCCGGCCGCGCCGGAACCGTCCGCCGCGATGCCCGGGGGCCAGTCCGCGCCGGCGGCCTACGACGTTGACGCCGAGGCCCGCCGGATCGAGGAGGAGATCCTCGGCCGGCCCAGCAGCCGGCCCGCGCCAACCCCGGCCCCAGCAACCCGCGCTCCCCGGCCGCCCGCCGAGCCCCAGCCTCAACCCGAGCCCGGCGGCATGATGGGGGACCTGGGCGGTGTGCTCGGCGGCGCCCTGGGTGGCGGCCTGAAGAGCATGGCGCGCTCCATGGGCACCCAGTTGGGACGCGAACTGCTCCGCGGCGTGTTCGGCACCTCTTCCACCCGGCGCCGCCGCCGCTGACTCCCCCGGCTCCGCTGAGTCCGGTGCTCTGCTGCCGCCTGGCCGCCGGTACGTGCTGCGCGCCGACGTCAGGCCCCACCCGCTGACCCTGCCGGCCACCCGCCGTCGGGCCTTATCGGTGTCCCGCCCGCCGGATTAGGGGGGACACCAACTTTAGAGTGCGTCCGCACTGCCGTTACTGTAAGAAACGTGCAGATGAGTCAAGCGTTGGTGAGGATCGCGGCCGGATGGCTGCTGGGCCTCATGCTTGCCATCGCCGGAGCCGTCGTGGCCATCAATATCGTCAACAACACCGTGGCCAGTCCGCAGCAGCCGGTCAGGGAGTACCTGGACGCACTCAGGAGCGGTGACGGCGGACGGGCGCTGGGCATCCTGCGCGCCACTGTCCCGCCCGGCAACGCCGCGATGCTTGACGGCAGCGGGCTGCAGACGGCCGCGTCCCGGCTGTCCAACGTCGACGTCGGCGATCCCGAGGAACGCCCCGGCAACCAGGTGATGGTGCCCCTGGAGTACACGATCGACGGCAGCCGGCTCCGCACCGAGTTCCTGCTGCAGAAGACCGGCACCGAGTGGCTGTTCTTCAACACCTGGGCCTTTGTCCCGTCCCGGCTGCCAACCGTGGACATGACCGTGGTTAACGGCAACGAGGCCACCGTCAACGGCGTTCCGGTGAACATGCCGGGCGGCCGCAACTCCTTTGCCGTCTTCTATCCCGGCGAGTACGAGGCATCCCTGAACGGGCAGTACTTCTCGGCGCCCGCCACCCGCGCCACCGTCACCTCCAAGGACTCCCCGGTGGCTCCGCTGAACCTGTTGACCCAGGCCACGGACAAGCTGAAGAACGATGTTGCGGCCAAGGTCCGTGAATTCCTTGACGGCTGCGCGGCAGAGGCGGTCAAGGAACAGAAGCTCCAGCCGGATTGCCCCTTCTACTACGCCAGCAACAACAGGGTCCAGGACGGCAGCATCAAGTGGACCGTGACCGAGTACCCGGGCGTATCGGTGGAACCGTTCGACGGCCGCTGGGTGGTGGCACCGCTGGACGGCAAGGCCAAGGTGGAGGCGCTCCAGCAGAATGCCTTTACCGGGGCCTGGTATCCCTTGGACGCGGAGGTGGACTTCAGCTTCACCACCCGTCTGGACGTAGCCGGTGACACCGTCAAGGTCACCCCGATGCTGAGTTTCTAGCACTCCCCTACCCGCCGCGTCACGCCAGGCACGCTTTCAACAGTGGCACATGACGCAGCCCCTGGGTTTGCGGGGCTGCGTCGGCCCAGGGAACGCAATAACCTGCTCCGCGTGACGCCACCGGCAAGTTAGCGCCGCCCCCGCAGCACAGTCAGCACCTGCTCCACCATCGCCTGCGGACCGTACACCACGTCGGCATAGTAGTAGCGGAGGGCTGTATATCCCTGGAGGACCGACTCATTGTTTCGGCGATGATCCTTTTGAACCTGTTTCCACTCCGCGTGCTGCCTCCCGTCCAGTTCAACGACCAGCCATCCGTCCAGCAGCAGGTCCACATACCCCACCCGCTCGAGGTACACCTGTGGTTGCACCTGGATTCCCGCCTGCCGGAAGTAGGTGCGTGCCAGCGTCTCGAGGAGGGAATCCGCCCCGCGATCCACCCAGTCCAGGACCGCTCTGGCCTTTCCGTTGCGTTTTCCCGGCAAACGCTGGCGCAGGAAATCAACGGTCATGTCGCCGCGGGTTACGGCGCACTCCACCATGACCAGCGATCCCGCGAAAGACAGGCATCGAAGCGCGTGGATCAGCACATCAGCCAGGGCGGCCACAGGCTGCACCCGGGACGGTGGCAGCAGGAGCCCCGAATGATGGATTGCATCGCCGTTGACCGCCTCCTGCCGGCGGTGGTAAACGTGGCGTTTTCCGTCCGAGGGCAGCGACCACAGGCTATATGCAGTCGCAGCACTGGAACAGGTCAACAACTCCCGGTTTCGCAGCACGGCAACCAAGTCCGGAGGCGCCGTCGGAAGCGCATACAGACCCCGGTCCGGTTGCAGGACCCCCGCCCGTACTGCCCTCCGAAGGGCGGCGTCATCCACTCCCAGTCTGGCCAGGGCGGGCCTTCGCGCGGCTCCGCCGCAGACTTCCAAGGCTCTGAGGGCATCCACCCGGCCATGGTGCCCGGCTTCTGAGGGCCGCCCATACCCCGGCGCCGCCCTATGTGGACAGCGGAGGATCCGGCCAGCGTCACGCAGAGCACGCTTTCAGGGCCAGCGGTCTGTGAAAAGCCCGGAATTCCGGGACGGCCACCATGCCGGGAACGCGAAAGGCTGCCTCCCGTGACGCGGAGTCACAAGGAAGCAGCCTTTCAGCAAACCAGAGGCCGTATCAGTCCATTCCGCGGAGGTCCAGGACCAGCTCGGTGTCGCCGTCGGCCTGCAGGACCACCGGGATACCCCAGTCCTGCTGGTAGAGGTGGCAGGCTGCGTGGTCGGGGATCTCGCCGTCCTCGGTCTCGGGTCCGTCGCAGGCCGCGGCACGGGCGGTAATGTGCAGCACGCCTTCCGGGACGTCGGGCGACAACTCAAGGGTGCGCAGCAGCCCCACGGACGTCCCGCCGCCGGAGACCAACAGCTCGGGCGGGGTGGAGGAGATCTTCAGCTGGGTGGGGTCTCCCCACCTGTCATCGAGCTTCTGCCCGGTGGGAGCCGTGAAGCGGACCGTCAGTTCCAGCGGGCCCGAGGCCACGGGGCTCTTGGGCCGCTGGGTCTGGGATGCGCCTTCATCCACCTGCTGCGCTTCCTTGGGAATGGGAACGTACACCAGCTGGTGCTTGTTGGCCTCCACCACCACCAGCAGCGGCTCCGAGCCGGCGGACTGCGTGTGGTCCACGATCACGTCGGAGGGCTCAGCGAGGCCACGTGCCAGCGTGGACACCGTGCCGGACGCGGGGTCGTACCGGCGCACGGCCCCGTTGTAGGTATCCGCAATGGCCACGGAACCGTCGGGCAGGACGGTCACGCCCAGCGGGTGCTGCAGCCGGGCCTCGGCGGCGGGACCGTCGCGGAAACCGAAGTCGAACAGGCCCTTGCCGACGGCGGATTCAACCGTCACCGAACCCTCCTCGCCAACGACCAGCTTGCGGATCGCGGACGTTTCGGAGTCCGCAACCCAGATGTTGCCGTCGGCGTCCTCGGCCAGGCCGGAGGACTGGGCGAACCAGGCTTCGTGGGCCGGACCATCCAGCAGTCCTTCCAGCCCATTGCCCGCCACGATGGACACGGCACCGGTCAGGGGATCGAAGCTGAAGATCTGGTGGGTTCCGGCCATCGCCACCACCACCGCGTTCAGTTTGCGCGACCAGACAACGTCCCACGGTGAGCTCAGCGAGACCTCAAGGGGGTGTCCGCCCAAGCGTCCGGTGAAGCCGGCTGCCTCTTCGTCCACCCGCGCGGGTCCGGTCTCCAGCAGGCGCTGGATGCCGTTCCCGGCCAGCGTGGAGGCTTTGCCTGAGCTGAGGGACAGCCCGCGGAGGCGGTGGTTCACTGAGTCCGCAATGACGACGTCGTACCCGGCCTTGGCTGCCACGTCTTCCGGGAGGAGCACCAGGCCCTGCGGCTCGTTGAACCGGGCGGTGGCATCATCACCGGCGGCCGGACCGTCGGCGTGGCCCTTGGTGCCGGAGCCGAAGGTGGCCAGGACAGTCGTGAAGTCCGTACCGAGCTCCACCAGGCGGTGATGCCCGGTGTCGGTGACCAGCCAGGAACCTTTGGCGGCGGCATCCGGGGAGCTGCCGGCGTCGGACGTTCCCGCCACGGCCGTGGAGCCGCGGCCCGGCGGCAGGAACAACGCCTTGCCCGGGAAGCGCAGCGTGCCGGAGGTCGCCTCGGGCGCCACGTACGGGCCGGAACCCCGGTGGAGGGTGCCCTTGGCCTCGTGTTCGGCGATGAGTTCGGGGATCAGCACCGCCAGCCCGTCCGCGTGGCCCTCACCGGACAGGTGCGCCACGATGTAGCCCTCGGGGTCGATGACCACCAGGGTGGGCCAGGCGCGGGCAGTGTAGGCCTTCCAGGTGTCCAGCTCGGGATCGTCCAGGACGGGGTGGTGGATCTCGTACCGCTCCACGGCGGCGGCCAGCGCCACCGGATCCGCTTCATGCTCGAACTTGGGCGAGTGGACCCCCACGGTGACCAGGACATCCGAGTACTGCTCTTCCAGCGGCCGCAGCTCATCCAGGACGTGCAGGCAGTTGATGCAGCAGAAGGTCCAGAAGTCCAACAGCACGATCTTGCCGCGCAGGGCTTCGAGGTCCAGGCTCTTGCCGCCGGTGTTCAACCAGTTGCGGCCCACCAGTTCGGAGGCCCTGACCCGGGCGTGCGTGCGTACGGTTTCGCTCATCAGCGTCCTTCCAGCTTGTTGCGGTCAGCCAGCTTGGCGTCGCGTTCAGCCAATTTGGCAAACATATCGTTGTAAGCGGCCAGATCGGCGTCGTTATTCCTGTCCGCCGCCCGGTCCACGCGTTTTGTCTCCCGCTGGTCCGACCTTGACCACATAATGGCGACGCCGATCGCCACCAGGAGCGTGGGCACCTCGCCGATGCCCCAGGCCACAGCCCCGCCTGCTTGCTGGTCACCGAGGGCGGAGGGCCCCCAGGCGCGCCCGAGGTTGCCGAAGTAGTCGGCCGCCAGCAGACCGGTGCCACCCATGATGGAGACGCCGAAGAAGGCATGGAACCCCATGGTTGCCAGGAGCAGGAGGAGGCGCATGGGGTAGGGCGCCCTGCGCGGCAGCGGGTCGGTACCGATCATGGTCAGTACGAAAATGTAGCCGGTGAGCAGGAAGTGCAGGTTCATCAATTCGTGGCCCACATGCTCGCGCATTGCATACCCGAACAGGTCCGAGTAGTAGAACAGCACGATCGAGCCGGCAAAGTTGGCGGCCGCGAACAACGGATGCGTCACCAGCTGGGAAAACTTCGAATGCACGAAAACCATCAGCCACTCGCGCGCACCCCGGGAGCCGTCACTGCGGGCGGGCAGTGCCCGCAAGGCAAGTGTCACCGGCGCTCCGAGCACCAGGAAGATCGGCGCCACCATGGTCAGTGCCATATGGTCCACCATGTGCGCGGAGAAGAGGACTCGGCCGTAGACCGACGGCGGCCCGGACGTTATGTACGTCAGGACAACCAGGCCGATGACCCAGTTCACGGAACGGAACCACTGCCAGCTGTCGCCCCGGCGGCGGACCTTTGCCACGCCCAGGAAATAGGACACCAGGCCGAAGAGGGCAACGGCGACCCAGAGCCAGTCCAGGCGCCACTCAGTGAGCCAGCGTTCCGGCGTGAGTTCCGGGGGGAGTTCATAGCCGCTGAGGATGAAGGCCGGCGAAGCATCCGGCGCCAGCGTGGTGGGCTGCGGCGGGGCGGACCGGCCCAGCGCCACCGCGATGCCGGAGGTGGCACCCATAACCAGCAGCTCGGCCAGGATCAGCTGCCACAGCACCCGCCGGGAGGACATGGCGGCGCCCTTGCGGCCAAGCTGCGGAATGACCCACTGGCGGTGCATGAAGCCAATGCCGCCCAGCACCACGGCCCCGGCCGTCTTGGCAAGGATCAGCTGGCCGTACGCCGATCCGAAGAGGTCTGCCCAGCTGGTGACGCGGATGCTGGCGTTGATGATGCCGGAGGCGAAAACCAGCACGAAGGCGAAGCCTGCCAGTGTGGAGAAGCGGCGGAGGGTCGGTTCGGTGATATCAGCTGCCGTGCCGGCCTTGGGTCCGGTGAGGATGCCGGACAGCATGGCCAGGATAATGATGCCGCCCACCCAAGTGCTCACGCCCACCAAGTGCAGGCCCAGAGAGTTGATGGCCCCTTCGTGGTCTGAGGAACTTGACGAGTGCCCGATCAGGGCTGCCGGGACCAGGCCGACGAGGGCCAGGATGAGGGTGAGGAACAGGCCGCCGGTGGACCTTACGCCAAAGAGCGCGGTTGTCACTACGGCGGCGATGATGGTGACGGCGAGCCACGCCCGGCCCGTTTCGATATCCGTCATGAAGTACACCAGGGCTTGGGTGAACGCGGGGTCCCCGGAGAGCCCCTGGCCCGCAACATCGGCGTAGGTGAGGACCAGGACAGCAATGGCGGATAGCGTCCACACTGCGCCCGCTGCGGCTGCCACGGCCAGGACACGGGTGAAGGCCGGGTGCTCGGGGCCTGCATCCCGGGATGTTTCCCGGTCGCGGCTGCGGGCGTTGAGGTTCTTGGGGAGGATGCCGACGGCGAAAATCAGGCCGCCGACGACGGTGGCCAGGGACACGTTGTGGATGGCCTTGCTGATGGGAAGGCCCCACCGGACCAGGGCGCCGGGATCCGCGACGCTGCGGGCTGCTGCCGCGCCGGAGAAGAGCAGTGCTGCCGTGAGGCCCAGGATGAGGGCTGCCAGTCCCGCCAGCTGCCAGGGCAACGGGATTCCCCTGATCCCGGCGTCCCGGACCGGGGCTCCCTTGCCAGGTTCGGACTGGGGCGCGGTGGAACGGGGTTTTGCGGCAGAAGACACCATTCCATTGTCCGCTACGCCTGCCCGGGCGGCGAATCCGGCTTAAAGCCAAGGAGCGGCAACCCATGGGGTTGCCGCTCCGTTACAGCCGGCTGCGCGCCGGACAGGGAGAATGCTCTACTTCTTGGAGACAGCAGCCTTCAGCTTGGAGCCGGCGGTCAGCTTGACGCTGTGGCCTGCTGCGATCTGGATGGTTTCGCCGGTCTGCGGGTTGCGGCCGGTGCGAGCGGCACGGTCGGTGCGCTCTACGGCGAGCCAGCCCGGGATGGTGATCTTCTCGCCGGCGGCGACAGAAGTCTCGAAAACCTCGAACAGAGCGTCGAGGACGGAGTTGACGGCAGCCTGGCTGGTGCCGGCCTTGCCAGCTACCTCTGCAACAAGTTCACTACGGTTCTTAGCCATTTATGTCCTCCTGGACGATTCTTGATTCTGAAGCCTGCACGCGGCATGCGCGCAAGCCACTGTTCGAAAACTTACCAGCTTGGGACGTTCCGATCCGCAAATTCCGCGTGTTTCCGCGACTTTTTGAGGTTAATCACCGAATTCGGAGGCTATATCCACCCCTTCACGGGGGTGGGTGGTGGTGTTTTTAAATGTGGGAGGCCCCAACCGTGTTGGTTGGGGCCTCGACCAATGTGTGTGTCCGGCGGTGTCCTACTCTCCCACACCCTCCCGGGTGCAGTACCATCGGCGCTGTGGGTCTTAGCTTCCGGGTTCGGAATGGGACCGGGCGTTTCCCCCACGCTATGACCGCCGTAACCTTGTTACCCGTCCCAACCCTGGGGTTGGTGGGAAGACTGTGGTTACAACATGTGTGGTGTTGTTATTCAGTTGTTGGTTCCGTGCCGTATCAAACCCCGGGTGTGGGGGTTGTTGGTTGGGAACCACATAGTGGACGCAAGCAGAATTTTGTATGTAT
>NZ_JARVSH010000007.1:0-339908 GCF_030209295.1 Pseudarthrobacter sp. lyk4-40-TYG-27 | reverse complement strand
GGGGGGGGGGGGGGGGGGGGGGGGGGGGGGGGGGGGGGGGGGGGGGGGGGGGGGGAATAGCCTATTTTGGCGGCGATCCGATTTCAATCCAGGGACCGGGCGGCGGCACAAGGAAAACGACGGGACACGAAGCCATCGGTTTTGCCGCCGTCACGTGGCTGCTGAGAAGGGCCTCGGGGTGTGCTGACAGCCTGCAGAGCCTCGCCGAAAGTCGCGCGATTACACGTGCTAGAAAGCTCCGAGCGCGCTATCTCGGCGATCAAACACGTATGCCACGTATGGGACTAAAGTCGGGTCTCATGGATCCAATTACAATAGGAGCCGCGGGACTTGCTGCAGTGAAGGCAAGCAATGCCACCGTTACCGGCGCCAAGAATGCGGCAAATGGGCTGCAATGGGCTATACGTAAGCTGCGGCTGTACGGTAAGTACGATCCCGAGTGGCTTGACCTAGGACTAGATAGTGCCTCGCTGACTGCCGCTCAAGCAGCCGATGTGCATAGCTTTTTGGCTTCTGCTCGAGCCCAGCCGGTTCTTCGGTTCGTCGCGCTGAGCATGCTCATACCAACTTCAGAGGGGCACTCTGACATTCAAGAAGCGATGAAGGAAGCGTTTTCTAGCGAAGCCAAGCGATGGCTGATTGACTCCAATGAAAAGTGGAGCGACGCAATTGCGTCGATCTGGGATCGACTCTGTCTCATGTACAAAGGCCTTATTCGGCCGCTAGACAACGACCCTGCCCTCGTTGCAGAGGCAGAAAACTATACGCGTTTTCTGTCTTTGCCGCTGGGGACTCCCATTAACGCTAATGGTGTCGCCACTCATTACCTGAATCGCTTGACGGAATTAGCAGGCAACTTGGAGCAGCTGTTCTCCTCAGGATCCACTTCAGCGCATCTTGCTCAGCTCATTCGGGCATCAGGGTACGGGCAGATTATCAACCACATTGATGTCTCTAATATTGAGTTTCAGAACCTCTACGTCCGCCGTCACTTCAATGATTCAACCACGGGGCAGACAATTGAATCTGAAGCGCTAGTCACCTCGGAGAATCCATTTCGTGTCGTCCTGAAGGGATCTCCTGGCGCTGGTAAGACCACGTTCGTAAGCCACTTCGTGCACGCGATAGCCTCACCGAGAGAGGACGGCATAGGTACTCCATCGGCGGTAATCCGGTGTCGTGACTACGCAGGCAGTGCTTGGTCGTCAGCTCTCACTGACTACGCAGCCCAAAAGCTGGCCGCGGAGCTATCGACAACCCTTTCCTCAGCACAATTGGAAGCCATGCTCCTTACCGGTCAGATCGTTGTCGTTTTTGACGGTCTCGACGAGATTACTGAAAAGACTCAGCGATCGGAAATGGTCCAGCGCATTCAAGCGTTCACCGCGCAGTACCCGCCCGTTTCGGTACTCGTGACAACCAGAGCAGTGGGCTATGAGCGGGCACCCGTAGATGGGCGGCTATTCCGGCACCTGGAACTGCGAGAATTTTCTGAAGACCAAGTGTTGGAATACGCTACCAAATGGTTCACTCACGCTGCCCGCCCCGAGCTAATTGAAAGTTTTATTATGGATTCCGATAGCGTGTCGGATTTGCGCATTAACCCCCTGCTTTTGTCATTACTATGCAATCTTTATAAAAATAGTGGCGAAATACCAGTAAATCGTCGTGAAATTTACGAGGAGTGCGCACAGCTGTTATTCAAGCGATGGGATGCGCATCGGCAGATTCAGGTTCCACACTCGATGCCAAAATTTGCCAACCAGTTAATGCGAGAGATCGCTCGCTGGTTCTACACAAGTCAGTCAGCGCAATCGGGTGTGGAAGAACGACAGATTGCTCAGACTATCGCGAACTACATGGTTGACGACATTGGAATGTCGATAGACGAGGCGCGAGAAGCGGCCAAGGAATTCTTGAACTTCTGCGCTGATCGCGCGTGGCTTCTTGGCAGCACGGGAACTAGTGCTCAAAGTCAGAGGCTGTATTCCTTCACCCATCGCACCTTCTTTGAGTTCTTTACGGCTGAAGCTTTTGCTCGGGCGAGCGATGCGTCGGCTGCAAGTATCGCTATGCGAATTCGAGAGGCTTACGAAAGAGACTCTACCTCCGTGCTGCCAGAGTTACTTATTCAGAGCTACCACTCGGTGAGGGAGCGCGGCGCCACCCATGTTTTCGAAGAACTCTGTAAGGCGGGATCCCCTCCCACGCCGACACTTTTGCTGTTGAGGCTCCTTGATGGAGCTGTACTAGCCAAATACGCTTTGGTGGCGGGATTTAATCTTCTACGTACTCGGTGGACTTCTTCCGAATATCATATTTCCGCTTCTGAGTTCCTAGCCCTACTATCCGTAAATCCCGTTGCGCGCTCTCTTTTCGTTGAGAATTTCTTACTTGTCCCGGATGGAAGGGCCATGAGGGAGATTTTCTTCTCTCTGTGGGCAAACTACCAACTATTCGGTGGAAGGCGGTACGAGGAAAGTTGGACCCCGGATTTGCAAAAAGTCTTGGACGCCTTTGCCGAGGAACTTTCCGGCTATGAAGATGAGTGCGTCCTAAATTGGCTTTTGATTCTCGGCAGGGAGGCCGCAGAGCCGGAGTCACCTTGGGAGTATATTCGAACAGGGGGGGTGATCGGGCCGGCTGACGGAATCATTTCGTGGCTGATCAAGCGCGGTGAACCGGACAAATTTACCTCGCCCCAGAAATCTGCAATAGATGCTGTTCACGACATGATCACCCGCGGAACTTGGGTTCCCATTTGGGTGCTCAATAATTGGACCACGGATTCAGATTTTGTTCCTTCTCCGCTGCTTTCCTGGTCCAACGGTGCCGAGGTCTATACTCAGAAATTGCGCGACATTCTGGCGGTTCTCCTTTTGGCTTCATATGAAGAAAAGCATGAGAATGGACATATGTTGGCCTCAGAGCTGTGCTGGCCAGGCCGTATAAGCTCCGTCGCCGCGTACCGCGATTGGAAGCATGGGGTGGGACCTAAACCAAACATGGACATACGACACGATGCGGTGGCTGTAATCGAAGTCCTGCCTCCACACGTCCGGCGATGGGCAGCAGGTGGGCGGTACCTGGTTGAAGATTCACGATTGGATTGACGCCAGCGCGAAAGCCAGATGTTGCATGGTTACGGGATCACCCCTCGGAGGACTCCCGGTGGTCAGAGATTTCAGTACAAGGTGGCAAACGATGTAGTTAGGTCCTACTGGACGACGTTACGGACTGGTCGGTTTCTACATGCCGGATCCGGAGCGGATTAGCCTGCAGACCCTAGGCCTCAAAGGCTATGGCGCCGAAAACTGAGCTGTCTTCTATGCGTCTTCAATCTGGCAGGAGTATAGCGACTGGCCGAAGGTAACCTAGTCCGGCCTGGTGGTGGGTGCTACCCGCGCCAATCCCATAAACATCGTCCGGTGCAGGATGTCCACGTGTTTGCGGGCCACCTCCACGGCGTCCTGAACGTCCCCGGCGCGGAGGGCCGCCACGAGCGCGATGTGGTCCTGGTTGGATTTGTGCAGCTTCTCGATGGGGTAGGGGATGAAGTAGTCGTAGAGCTCCGCTAGCGTCTCGTGATAAACCTCGACGGCGGAGTCCAGACATGATGCAGTGCCCACCAGCTGATGGAACTGCTCGTCCATCCGGTGGTAGTACGACCAGTCGGTCGCGTTAGCCATTTCCCGGGTCAGCCGCTCCAGCTCATCCAGCTGCTGGCCAGTGGCGTTGACCGCTGCGTAATGCGTTACCGCGCATTCGAACAGCAGCCGCCGGTCCACCAGCCGGTTCACGGCCCGGGACTCGGCCGGGGACGCGGAAAGTGACGCCAGAACATCAGTAGGCGGCGAGTCCGCCACAAACGTTCCGCCGGCCCGCCCGCGCCGGCGAACCACCACGCCCTGCTCCGCCAGGCTCGCCAAAGCGCGGCGGGCGGTGATCGGACTGACCGAAAGGCCCAGTGCCACGTCCTCTTGGTCCGGCAGCCGCTCGCCCGGTTTCAGCAGCCCCAGAGATATCGCCATGCCGATCCGCATCCGCACGGCGTCCATGGCACTCCGGCGCTCCATGCCGGGCATCCTGCCGGCACCCAGGCGTGAGGGCTCGGCGGTGTCTTCCAGCCGATTGGTCATGACCGCTACTTTACGGCCCACGCCGGCCCCCTTCCCATTATTAGATCATTCTGATCTAATATAACCCGGATCACACCCCACAGCGGAGAAAAACCCATGCAACGAATCCTTCCCCTCGTCGCCGCCCAGGCACGGCCGCGGCTCATCGGCGAACCCGTGTCGGCTTTCCTGGACGAGGTCAAAGCAGCCCTCGACGCCCAGCCGCACAGCAAACTGGTGGTCTTCCCCGAGCTGCACCTCTTCGGCGACGAAAACCCGGACCTGCAGCGCACCGAAATGCTCCAGGCGATTGCCGAACCTCTGGACGGGCCACGGGTTAGAGAGCTCCAAGAGCTCGCCAAGGACCTCAACATCTGGCTGGTCCCCGGCAGTGTCTGCGAACGCGGCCCGGAAGGCCAGCTGTTCAACACCCAGCTGGTCCTGTCCCCGGAAGGGGAGCTCGCCGGCTACTACCGGAAAATCTTCCCCTGGCGCCCGTTCGAGCCCTACGACCCCGGCGACCGGTTCACCACCGTGGACCTGCCCGGCATCGGCAGGATGGGCCTGAACATCTGCTACGACGCCTGGTACCCGGAGGTGTCCCGCCAGCTGGCCTGGATGGGCGCGGAAGTGATCCTCAACGTCGTCAAAACCACCACCCCGGACCGCAAACAGGAACTGGTCCTGGCCAAGGCCAACGCCATCGTCAACCAGGTCTTCATGGTGAGCGTCAACTGCGCCGGCCCCACCGGCAAGGGCCAAAGCATCATCGTGGACCCGGAGGGTAACACCCTCGCCGAGGCACCTGACGATCAACCGCAGCTGCTCACCGCGGAACTGGACCTGGCCGCCGTCGAGCGCGTCCGCACGCACGGCACGGAGAACCTCAATCGCCCCTGGTCGCAGTTCCGCGAGGGTGAGCCCGCCGTCGAACTTTCCGTCTACCAAGGCCGGATCAACCCGGCCACCTGGACACCGCCGTCCTACAAGCCCTAAGGAAACACCGTGACAACAACCCTCACCCGCACGCTGAAACTGCCCTCGCTGGTCCTGTTCGGGCTGGCCTACCTCACCCCGCTGATCGTCCTGGGGATCTTCGGGATCATCGCCGAAGCCACCGGCGGCGCCTCGCCGGCCGCCTACCTGGTGGCGCTGATCGCCATGCTGTTCACCGCGCACAGCTACGGCCGGATGGCCATTGCCTACCCAGTTGCTGGCTCCGCCTACACCTACGTGCGCCGCTCCATCGACCCCCGGGTGGGCTTCCTGGTGGGCTGGGCCATCCTGCTGGACTACCTCTTCCTGCCCATGGTCATCTGGCTGATCGGCGGCTCGTACCTCAGCGCGCAGTTCCCCGGCATCCCCATCGGGCTCTGGATCGTGGGCTTCATCGTGATTACCACGCTGCTGAACATCCTGGGCATCAAGGTGGCGGACAAGGCCAACTACGTGCTGATGGCGTTCCAGCTGCTGGTCATCGTGTTCTTCGTGGCACTGTCCATCGGCAACTTGGTCTCCACCTCCGGCGCCGGGGGACTGGTGAGCAGCCAGCCGTTCGTCAACGACACCTCCAGCTTCGCCACCATCTCCGCCGGCGCGGCCATCGCCGCCTACTCCTTCCTGGGGTTTGACGCCGTCACTACCCTCACCGAGGAGACCGTCAACCCGCGCAAGACCATGCCGCGCGCCATCATGCTCGTGGCGCTGATCGGCGGCGGCATCTTCGTGGCCGTCTCCTACGTGACCCAGCTGGTCCACCCCGGCGGCGTGTTCGAGGACTCGGCCTCCGCGGCCAGCTCCATCGCCCTGCAGATCGGCGGGCAGCTGTTCGGCGCCGTGTTCCTGGCCGGCCTGGTGGTGGCGCAGTTCGCCTCCGGCCTCGCCGCGCAGGCCAGCGCCTCCCGGCTGATGTACGCAATGGGCCGCGACTCCGTCCTGCCCAAGGCCGTCTTCGGCAAGCTCAGCGAAAAGTTCCACACCCCGGTGGTGAACCTGGTGATCACCGGCATCATCGGCCTGATCGCGATCTTCCTGGACGTGGCCACGTCGACGTCGTTCATCAACTTCGGTGCCTTCACCGCCTTCACGCTGGTGAACGCCTCGGTGGTGTTCCACTACGTTCGCCGGCGCCGGGCCGGGCAGCAGCTGAACCCGGTGTCCTACGTGGTGGTCCCCGTGATCGGCGCCGTGATCTGCGCCTATCTGCTCTCCCAGCTGGACAGCAACGCCATTACGCTGGGGGTGTCCTGGCTAGTGCTGGGCGTGGTGGTCCTGGCCCTGATCACGCGGGGCTTCAAGGCGGCGCCGCCGGAGATGACGGCCACGGAGAAGGCAACGGTCGAGGCGGCTGCCTGAGCCTGTCTTGTTTATAGCGTGGCTTTGGGGCCAAGGGAAGGAACACTCGTGAAGATAGCGCTGGGGCAGCTGGAGTCGGGCGCCGACATCCGGGCCAACCTCGCCGCGATCGACCGGTTCGCCGCCGAGGCAGCGCGCGACGGCGCCGCTCTGGTCGCCTTCCCGGAGTACGCCACCTACGAGAAGAAAAAGGTGGACGCAACGTTCCCGCAGGTGGCCGAGCCGCTGGACGGGCCGGTCTGCCGGGAGCTTGCCGCCATAGCCGCCCGCCACCGCATCGCGCTGGTGGCTGGCGTGGTGGAAACCTCGGACGAGCCGGGCCGGGCGTACAACACGCTGGTGGCGTTCGGGCCCGACGGCGGCCAGCTGGCTTCCTACCGGAAGATCCACCTTTTCGACGCGCAGGGGTTCGGGGAGTCCGAGTTCATCAAGCCGGGACCGTCCACGGCCCCGGTAGTGTTCGAGCACGGGGGAGTGCGGTTCGGGCTGATGACCTGCTACGACCTGCGGTTCCCTGAACTGGCGAGGTCGCTGGCCGACGCCGGCGCGCAGGTCCTGCTGGTCTGCTCGTCCTGGGTGCCGGGCGAGCACAAGACGGAGCAGTGGCTGGCTTTGAACGCGGCGCGTGCGATCGAGAACAGCGTGTACGTGGCGGGGGTGTGCCAGGCGCCGCCGGTGTCCGTGGGGCGGAGCGTGCTGGTGGACCCGATGGGGGTTGTGGAGGCGGATCTTGGGATGGAGCCTTGTGTGCGGACGGTGGAGGTTTCGCTGGAGACCGTGGACCGGGTTCGGGAGTCGTTCCCGATGTTCCGGCAACGGCGGTTGTAGGCGGAACCTCCAAGAGCCGAGAAGGCCGCCACGAAATCCCAGACAAATTCAGTGCCGGTTTGGTAATGCCGCTGCCGCACGACATCCAAGAACGTGATGTAGCCTGGCCGCAACAATAGGAAATGAAGGAATGAGGGCAGGGTGGCAGGGAAACCGACTGATTGGTCTCAAACGGAAGTGGCACTGACCGTACGGAGCTACCTTGACATGTTGCAGCTGGAAGTGTCGGAGCAATCCTACGTAAAGAGCCATTTCAGAAAAGCGCTTTTGCCTCGGCTCTCGAATCGCACTGAGTCGGCTATTGAGTTCAAATACCAGAACATCTCAGCTGTGCTTATGAAGCTAGGCCTACGGCCAATCCGCGGTTACCAGCCTGCCCAGAACTATCAGCAGACTCTAGTCCCTGAAGTTCAGCGCCAACTGGCGTCAAGGCCGTCTATCATCGAGCTTGTCCTGGCCGAAGCCTTGCGGGTGCCCGGGACCAGCCCCATCGGTGCCCTTGATTTCGATGGTGCCAGCGTTCCTTCGATCATTGTCCCGCAATCATCTAATGGTGCCAGTGTTCACACTGCCCGTCCCGACTACGCAGCAATTGAGGCAAGAAATCGCGCGCTCGGTCTTGCAGGAGAGCTCGCCGTAGTCGATCTCGAATACCGGAGACTCGTCAAAGCAGGGAAAGCCAATTTAGCTCGTCGGATTGACCACGTAAGCGAGTCGCGAGGTGACGGGGACGGTTACGACATACTTTCGTTTGAGGAAAACGGCAGAGAAAAGTTGATCGAAGTGAAGACTACAAGATCTCGTGCGGAGACGCCTTTCTTTGTCACCAGCAATGAACTTAGAGTGTCGAGGGAGCACCCGGACATCTACTGCCTGGTGCGTGTATACAACTTTGGAAATGACTCCGCTTGGTTCCCTCTTAGAGGTGATCTCGACGCGAGCTGCCTCCTAGAGCCAAACGGCTTCACGGCGCTTCCGCGTCCAGCCTGATGACGTCCTGGCGACTTTTGGCCGCTGAGAGTGCGTCGAAGATCAAGATCAGCTCAAGAATGGGTCAGCGTTTGGCCAGAATTCTCTGTCCGCAGGGCTGCCCGGTAAAGAAGGAATTACCATCGACAGCAACACCTTGGCTAAGCAGATGGCTAGGTAACTTGTAGCGGCTCCATGCGTTGGAATTCCGCGCCTGTTTAAGTTGCTGTGGTCGATTCGGTGCGAGGAAGCACCAACAAGGTTGGGGGAATAAATGGCAATTACAACTGCCGACTGGGTTGCCGACGAAGTTCTTGTTCGAGAAATTAACCAGCAGTTCCAAAGTGCGATAGCAGCCTACGATGCGAAGCCGACGCTGATCGCTGAGCATGCTAACCACGAGGAGTCCATACGTACGGGGGGCTATGCGAACCGGACACTTCTCGAGCTTGTTCAGAACGCGGCCGATGCAATGGCTGGGTCGGAAGATGGCAAACTCAGCGGTCTCGGAAAAGTCGAAATTGTGCTCGATTCTTCTTCGAGCACACTGTACTGCGCCAACTCCGGACGTCCTTTTTCCAAGTCTGGATTGATCGCCATCACGCACGCACACCTCAGCGGAAAACGAGGCGATGAGATTGGCCGCTTCGGGCTCGGGTTCAAGTCGGTCCTCAGCGTCAGTGACTCGCCACAGGTTTTTAGCCGCTCGATTTCATTCGAATTCAATTCACCGCAGGCACGCGAAGCCCTAGCCGGAATCGCGCCAGGGCAGCGGTTTCCGATCCTACGCACGGCAACTATCCTCGATGCTGAAGAAGAAATTCAGGCAGACCCGATCCTAGCCGAGCTGGGAGTATGGGCGTCGACGGTTGTAAAGCTGCCACATGCGTCAAATCTGGACCACCTTCGTGAGGAAATTGAGAGCTTCAGCTCAGAGTTTCTTCTTTTTGTTGAAGCTGTCCGTGAAGTGAAGCTTCGAGTGGTGGGTCCTGATCCCTTTGAGACAAGCCACGTCTCTCGCGACCTGGGCCAGGGAGTCCTGAGAATTGAAGGCCCCTCGGGCGAAGGCAGCGAATGGGTGGTCGGGAGCCGGATGCACGCTCCTTCGGCCGCAGCGAGAAAACTTGTCGGAGAAGCTGTATCGCGCGCGGAAGTGAAAGTAACAGTCGCGCTACCAGCCCAGCAGAACGCGCTGAGGATTGGACAATTCTGGTCCTACTTCCAGTTGCAGGACACAACATCGGCATCGGGGCTCTTTAACGCTCCTTGGAGCGTAAATGATGACCGGACCACTTTGCTCAAGAACGAGTACAACCGGGAAATGATTGGAACGCTTGCTGAGATATTCGTAGGTCTGCTGCCTCAGCTCAGGACGGAAACGGACCCGGCGGTACATCTGGATTACATGCCCGCGCGTGGCCGTGGCCAGGAAAGCCACGGCTTTGGCGACGAGAACTTGTCGGCGCATGTCCTGCGATTGGCGGGAGCGCGTGATCTGATTCCAGATGCCAATGCCCAGCTTTGCAATGGTGCTTCGCTCCGTCCGCTGGATCTAACAGTCCGCTTCGAGGAACCGGTACATCAAGGCTGGATCATGTCGCCGAACACGGGAAGCGACGTCCCCCACTGGCGCTGTTACTCGACACCGACCCGCGCTACTCGTTTGCGAGATCTTCTTCTATCCGCGACCAGCCCTAGTCTGGAACCGAGCGCACGTGACACTAAGCTGGCGCTGGAGCACATGCCGAAGCGCGGCCTTTTGACGTGGCTGCGTGAGTGGGCCGAGGGCAATGACTCAAGATCGGCAGCCAATGCATTCCGGACGGTAATTAAGAATCCTGGTCTTGATGACATCGCGAAAGCAAACGTAATTCCTACGTCAGAAGGCATGCGAGCACTGGCCGATAAGGACGTTGTGTTCCTCCACCGGGAAGCAGACCTTGAAATCGAAGGAGCCGTCTTCGTCGATGCCGCATTCCTGGCCGAGGAAGGCATCGAAATGCTTCTCCGCGGCCGCGGGTTTCGCGACCTCGACCCTGAAGCGATTCTCAACGCACGATTGGCGACGCTTCCAGTGGAGCCTAGCGACGATGACCTAGTAAGGCTATGGGACGGCGCTTTGTCTGTCGCGGTTCCTGCCGCCGCGAAGCTGATGACTTCGTCACGAGCTTCCGTCAAGGTACCGACGCGTGACGGTGGTTGGGCTTGGCCTCAACAAGTGCTCGATCTCGATATTGCGCTACCGGGGGAAGTCGCGTCTCGGCTCCTTGATCGGCGTCGGTGCGTTCCTGATGTTGCCCACCGGCTGGGAGTAGTACAGCAGCCAGTGAAGGATTTTGCATTGGAAGACGAGCTTGCGTACCAGGCATACGTTGAAGCGACTCTCAGCGAGCTTAATGGGCTACAGGGGCCGGGCGAGCGACCAATCAAGACTATCGATTTGAGTCCTAGCGAAGGTCCGGGGCCTTTCTCGGTACTCTTCCTGCTCCGCGATGCGGGTGCTTCCGATCAGGCTCGTGCGAACTGGACGACCGCCCTTCTTTCGTTTGGCGAAGACGACTGGATAGTCGAGGACTCTGATACCGGACGGACATTTGCCGTGCGCTCACCCGTCCGGTGGGCTATCGAGCAAGCGGGGCTCTTCAACACCACCCGTGGTTATCGTCCGCTACGAGATGTCGTCGCACCTTCGTTAGTGCGCTTTTCCGGCCTGCTGCCGCTATACAAGGGGTCACATCAGGCCCTGACTTTGCTCGACCTTCCGGATGAACTCACCGACGTTCCTCCACACATAATGCAGGAGATGCTTGAGGGCCAGCTCTTTCCCCGAGTAGACGATGACATCCTCGTGGAGTTCATATTGACCGCGAGTAGGGTCGGGCTAGGTGGTGCTAAGCCGAAAACGCTTCCAGCCCGAGTAAGGCAAACGATAGAAGCGCACGCGCCGTCTTCGGTTTACCTTGCTACGACAGATGAGCAGGAGAATTTCCTTCGCGCTCGCCATCGCCCGTACTTGCGCGTCCGATCCTCGCAGGTTGAGGAGATGGTCGCGGTTGTCGGCTGTCGCAGGTTTGAAGACAGTTTCTCATTTTCTATGGTTGTCGAGGGACAGCAGGATCCCCAGAAGATCCTTGACGTTTACACAGGGCTTCGAAGCGAGTTCGGCGTGCAGTTGTATGCCGCTAAAGTTTCCCGTGCTTTATTGATTGCCAAGCGCGTTACGACTGAGGACGGCGTCGAAGATCAGCCATTGAACTGGCACCGCGATGGATTTGAACTCGTGGTCGCCGGAGACTCAGACGCGCGGCAGATTCTGAGCTTCGTGAATGAAGCCTTCGATCTGCGCCTCGATAACGCCAGGCTATCGGCGGTGCTCAAGGCAGGGCTCGACCATAAGCTGGAGCTCCTGCGTCAGCAGGCGCGTACGATCGAGTCCGACGCTGAACGGCTCGACCTGTACATTGGCCCGGACGATCTCCAGGACGCGCTGCCAACCGGCCTTTGGACGGCTTTGGAGGCACAAGGACTCGTCGATGAGGACACTTCCGTCGCTGACCTGTTCCTCACGGTTTACGGCTCGGACTCCCTGAGGATTCTTGCCGAGCGCTTCCGCGAGGAGGGATTCTCAGACGTCCCGTCAGCGTGGGCCGGAACGCCGGCGGCGATTTCGTGGGTGCGCAAGATGGGCTTCGGACCTGAATTTGCTGGCCAGCGGAACCGGCCGCGTCCTGAAGAGTTCGTCGTCGCCGGTGCTGTCCGACTCAACAAGTTCCACAGCTACCAAAAGAGGATCAGCGAGGATTTGCGGAGAGTTCTAACCCAGCCGTCTGCGGATGGACCGGCACAAAAGGGTATGGTCGAGTTGCCCACCGGAGCAGGCAAAACTCGTGTGGCAACAGAGACAGCGCTCAAGTTGTTTGTGGATGAGGTGCTGTCCGGAACGATCCTGTGGATAGCCCAGTCCGCAGAGCTGTGCGAGCAAGCGGTGCAGACGTTTCAAACAGTCTGGCGGTACCTGGGCGATGAGCGCCCTCTAACCATCGGTCGGCTTTGGGACACCAACACGGTCCACGAGCCTGACACCGAGCTCTCTGTCGTCGTCGCTACCGACGCCAAGATTGAAGCGATCATGGGTCGACCCGACTATGAGTGGCTCAGCCGGCCGACTGCCGTCTTTATCGACGAGGCACATCGCACGGGTGGCTCGACGCGCTACACGGCCATATTGCGCTGGCTCGGTGTCGATGGGCGCAGCTGGGAACGGCCTCTGGTGGGCCTATCGGCAACGCCGTTCAAGGGCCGCGCAGGTGACCACAGCGGTACCAAAGAGCTGGCCGCTAGGTTCGGCACCAATCGTCTCACCGCTTTCGAATCCGACGCATACAAGGAGCTTGTCAAACTTGGAGTGCTCGCAAGGGTAAGGCACGAGGTGCTCCCATCCGGCGTCGAGGTTGATCTCAACGCCGCTGAACGCAATACGCTCAATTCGAGCCGCCTCATCGATCGGAACGTTTACGAGAAACTCGGTCGCAATGAGCATCGAATGCGGATCCTGGTGGAACACATCCTTGAACAGGATCCGGAGTGGCCAATCCTCGTATTTACGCCGAGTGTGTTGTCCGCGCAGGTGCTGGCCGCGTCATTGAGGTATCGCGGTGTGAACGCGGCATCAGTCAGTGGCCAAACCGGACGCCAGGAACGCCGAAACGTTATCAAAGAATTCCAGGACGGCGGAATCAAAGTACTCGCTAACTGTGACCTGCTGGTGCAGGGATTCGATGCACCTGGCGTACGCGCCCTATACATAGCTCGACCCACCTTTAGCCCCGGCGCTTACATCCAAATGGCGGGCCGAGGGCTGCGGGGCAAGGAGAACGGCGGCAAGGAGGAGTGCCTGATCGTCGACGTAGCCGACAACTGGGGCGCGATGAATGATTTCCTTGGCTACCACGACTACGAAGAGCTCTGGAAGGAGCAGCAGGGATGATACTGGTTCCGACGCTGGCCGACATCGAGAAGAAGTCCGTCAGTGCGGGCGAGCGGTCCCTTGCTCGCCTACTTCATGGAATTGACACGGACCCGAATGCAGTCGCTTTTTACTCCGTTGACCTGCGCTCGCACTCCTACAAGCAGCAGGCCGAGGCAGACTTTGTCGTTCTATGGCGCGGATGCGTGGTTGTGATCGAGGTCAAGGGGGGAGGCGTGCGCAAGCACGACGGAGTTTGGTACTCGATCGACCGGCACGGGGACTGGCATAGGCTCTCGACCTCACCAATGGAGCAGGCCCGGTCGGCGGGGTTCGCGCTTCGAAACATCCTGAAGGAGCAGGGTGTGGGATGGTTCGCCCACGAGGCCGTCGTGGTAACCCCGGATATCAATACGCCGCCGGATGCAGTCGGATGGCTACCCACGCATTGGCTCGCACGTGACGACATGACATCTGCAAAGCTAGCTGCCGCTCTCAATGCAGTTGCGGCTGGCGCCCGCGAGGCTCCAGCCGGGCAAAAAATCGCTCGATTGGACGACCTTCGGGCTCGTTTATTCGGCGAGTTCACGCGAATGCCAGTCATTGACGCACAGCGCGGGGCGATTATCGAGGAGCAGAACCGAGCAACGGCTGGGCAGTCAAGAGTTCTTGGAGCGCTCGCGAGGAACCAACGTATGGTCGTCTTCGGTGGCGCGGGGACGGGGAAGTCCTTGGTCCTGATCGAGGCAGCCAAACAAGAAGCAGATCGAGGACGTTCCGTGCTCGTCACATTCCGCTCGCCTGCCCTGGCACAGTATTTCGCACCGCATCTCGACGACCGGCCAGTCGATGTGGTCCCCTTCGAGAATCTCGCAACCGCGGGCAGGTACGACGTGGTACTGATTGACGAAGCACAGGACATGATGTCCGCCGAAGCCATGGATTTGATTGACGGCGTAATTGTTGGAGGGCGAGCCAACGGGCGTTGGCGGATGTTTCTCGACCAGAACAACCAGGCACACGTCGATGGCGTCTACGATGGTGACGTTGCTGCGCTCGTTGCTGACGAGGCCGTGGCCGTCGACCTAGACCTCAACGTGCGGAACACGAGTGCTATCGTGCACGTCGTTCAGGAGTACCTAGGCGCTGATGTTGGCGATCCGGGAATCGTGAACGGTGAAAAAGTCCAGTGGCATACGACCGATAGTCAGGTCGCAATCTCGGATGGTTTAGCTGTCGCTGCGCAGCTCCTCCAAGATGGGGCGCACCGGAGCGAGATCTGGCTCATTGACCCTCGTTCTGACAAGAAGCCATCGACGTCCGATGGAATCACCATAACCACACCTAGGTTCGCGAAAGGGCTCGAAGCCGAACACGTCATCGTATGTGGTCTACCCGAATCGCTCGATGACTTCGGCGTAGCTGGCTTCTACGTCGCCGTCACGCGGGCACGGGTCTCACTACACATCGTGGTTTCCAAGGACGACAAACGGCGCCTTCAGCAACTTGTACGACAGCGGATGGTGACAAGGTGACTCTCACCCACGCACAAAGCCTTGTGCTGCAACACCTGCGATCTGCTTACCTCGGTCCAGACGGAGGCGACGACGAGGTCCTCGAGAACCTGCCCAATAGGCAATACGCCGTGGGCATGCTCTTTCCACATGACAGTGCTGCTCCAACTGCCGACCTGGGCGCCGCTACTGACTATGACGAGGTTGACGTCGACGGAGCGGTCTCTTCGTCTGGGGAAGTCGAGGAGACGGGTGCCAGCGTTCCAATCGCAGAGGATTGGCGGCCGTCCTCCGTTGCAATTTCTTTCATCACTAATGACTCGGCGGTTAAATGTGACCTCACAGGCGCAACATACACTCCCTTGGATGAGGACGGCCCGCCCCGGTGGCGGCGTGTGCCATTCCATTTCGAGGGTCTCGAGCTTTCTCGCGAACAGCCGCACTATGAAGACGTGGCAGGCGACGTGCCAATCCAAATTGGATCTCGGTGGAGAGGATTTGGCGTTGCCTTCCTTGTGACCGTCCACGTACGTGTCCTGAGCCAGTCGACTGGTGACGACCGCCTTGACGCGGTCAATATGCTTTACCAGGTCGCGCTTGCAGTCGCCCCACAGGGACAAGGGTCGATCCTCGAATACGACACCACGAGAGCATTGGATCTCGAGGATGAGGCGGCCGAACTAAGGCTCCGATACCGGGATCGAAAGATTTACGCCGTCGGGCATGGTATGGCTGCCGACTGGGAATTGAGTGAGGGATGCTGCCGTCGGGTGTGGCTCGAACCCGTGCCCTCCTTTGTGGTGCCAGCTATTGAGACAACCGGCTTCGACGATTCGACAGCTGAGGCGCAGGCGCTGCGTCTCGATCATCTTTCGCGGCTCGACGGGTCGCCGGAGGAGGTTCTCGCATCGCTTGATGCCTTCGTTGATGCTTTCGGGTCTTGGGTTGCTTCGGAAGAAAATCGCGTGAGTGAGTTCGGCTTCGACGCTTTGGTTGCCAGGCGGATTGTTGACCGCTCGGTGGTTGCCCATGGCCGGATGAGCGAGACCGTCGCGCTCTTGCGCCGGGACGACCGACCCGATCTCCGGTCGGCGTTTGCCCTGGCTATGGTGGCGATGCGGCTGCAAATGCGACAGGCTCAGCTCAATCGAGGTGCTGAACTGACGGAGCCACGTTGGCGGCCGTTCCAGCTCGGGTTCCTGCTGGTCGCTCTTGCCTCGACCGTGGATGAGACCCACAACGAACGCGAGCTCGTAGACTTGATTTGGTTCCCCACTGGTGGCGGCAAGACAGAGGCCTACCTCGGGCTGGCGGCTATCGAAATCTTCCGCCGGCGAATCGCAGAAGGACCGGCAGGTGGTGGAACGGCAGTACTGACCCGTTACACGCTTCGACTGCTGACCTCCCAGCAATTTCAGCGCGCTGCCTCGCTGATCTGTGCAATGGAGCTCCTGCGAAGGCCGGGCCCGCTTAGTGACCCCAGGGTCAAAGGAATGGCAACCTTCACGATCGGCCTCTGGGTGGGCAATGAGGTTACCCCGGGATCCCGACGTGATGCCAAGGCGTCTCTTGAACGGCTATACAAGGCAGCACGTCCGGAAGAGGCGAACCAGTTCCAGGTTGAAAGCTGTCCGTGGTGCGCTAGCGACCTCCTGCCGAAGGCGCGGTCCGCAAAGTTGCACGAGTATGGAGTTAGGCTTGTCGGCCGTGACGTCGTCATACACTGCACTGATAGCTCCTGCGAGTTCAGTGATGCGCTTCCGGTGGAGGTTGTCGATGAGGTTCTGTATGAGAATCCACCCACGATCCTGCTCGCTACCGTCGATAAGTTTGCGCGCCTGCAGTTTCGCGCCGAGGCAGGGCGGTTGCTCGGTCTAAATACCGCGTTTCGCCAGCCGTCTTTGATCATTCAGGACGAGCTGCACCTGCTGTCGGGCCCCCTGGGAACCACAGTGGCAGTCTTTGACGCGGTAATAAAATTGCTGCTTTCCGCTGGCGGGGCGACGCCGAAGATCGTAGCGTCGACTGCCACGATCAGGTCGTCGGATGACCAGGTTAAGGGCTTGTACGGGCGAGCGGTTGCTTTGTATCCCCCGTCGGGACTCGACGACGACCGGACGTTTTTCTCCCGGCCTGTTAGCAGTGGCGAGGGACGCCTTTACCTTGGGCTGATGCCGCAGGCGTTATCGCAGATGTCGGCGACAGTTTCGGCGGCTTCGCCGTTGATCGAGATCCCAGCTGTGCTCGAAAAATTAGGAAGCTCAGGTGTCAGCCGTGACGCCTACTGGACTGCCGTTATGTACCACAACAGCTTGCGCGAGCTTGGACGAACCGGAACCCTCGTTGTCGATGACGTCAATGCACGCCTTGAACCCAGGGCGGAGCGGCTCGGCCACGACCTCCGAACAGTCAGAGCAGGAAGGGTCCTCGAGCTCACCAGCCGCCGTGGACCAGAAGAGCTCCCGAACGATCTGCGTGAGCTAAGGCGGAGCATAGACCGTACTGACCAAGCCATCGACATCGTACTTTCGTCCAACATGCTTTCCGTGGGAATTGACATCCCACGCCTAGCTTTGATGCTTATGGTCGGCCAGCCCAAAACGACGTCTGAGTACATTCAGGCCACCAGCAGGGTCGGGCGCGGCAGCGTCCAAGGCGTCGTCACAACGTTATTCCGCTCCAACCGTGCGCGGGACCGCTCGCACTTCGAGACTTTCCGCGGGTACCACGAAGTGCTCTACCGCAACGTCGAACCGACCAGCGTCACTCCCTGGTCGCTGGCGTCACGAGAACGCTCGCTGGCTGGTGGGGTGGCGGCGCTTATACGGCATCTAGTACCCGCGCTAGCCGGCAACGACGCTGCTGGTCAACTTGATCTGGAGAATGCCGTGCTGAGAGGGACAATTGACACGCTAGTCGATAGATTCGTGGGACTCGTTGAGCGCGCTGACAAGGTCGAAGCGGACGACACGCGCGAGAGGGTTAGGACGCTGCTCAACGAGTGGGACAGACGTGCGAGAAATGCCCGGGAGGCGGATTCGCTGCTGCTGTACGACAGGAAGAATCAGACGGACAATGCGCTGTTCAAACGTTTTGGGCAATTGGGGGAAGGCTGGCTGGTGGCCGATTCCATGCGATCTGTCGAACCTAACGTGGCCGTGGATGTACGTGAGCCTTTTGAGGAGGTATCCAGTGGAACGGATCAAGCATGACCTGCGGCTGTCGGAGATCGTCTCACCTTTCGGAGTTGGTGCAATCGTAGACGTGCGTGGTGAGTCTCTCATCGCGCCCGACACATCCTGGTGGGATAAACGTTTCGCTCCTGAGATTCACTGCGAACGTCTCGTAGAGCGGCTGGGACCGAGCGTTCTGCGTGAGGCCCCGACTCACTCAGGCCGGGCCGGTAAAGACACGATCGGTCTCCTGTACTGGCGGTTTCCATCTTGGAGGTTCTGCGAGCGATGCTCGCGGCTCTCCCAGCAGACCGGGAAAAACAAGGGAAAATGGGCAAACAAGTGTTCCTGCGACGGTTCACTGGTTCCCATGCGTTATGTCGCGGTTTGCGAGAAGGGAAGTCACCTACAGGACATTCCGTGGTTTATGTGGACACACCGCGGCCACGACGCCGGAGTCACAGAGGCTGTACGCCTTTGTCGCGCCTACAAGGAGCTTCGGTTCGTGCGGTCTGCGAAGCACGGCGAAGGCCTCAAGTCGCTGCGCGTGGAGTGCGGAGGCTGCAAGCGTTCCAGGCCTCTGTCTGACCTTGTAACCAAGGACGCGCTCGGGCGGGACGGTATCCGTTGCAGAGGGGGCCAACCCTGGCAGGACCCCTTGCCCGCTAGTGCATGCGATCACAAGCTTTTTGCGGTGCAGCGCGGGGCAACCGGAAACTACATCGCGGAAAGGATTTCTGCGCTCGACATCCCCGAAGAACGTCCGGCCTCGGCTGCAGCTGATGATGCCATCCGAAATCACATGTTTTTTGAAAAGGTCGTCGCTGACAACGGCGGACCGCAGTCCGAAATGATCGCTGGATGGATAGCCGACGAACTCGGCGTAACGGTTGAACAAGTCTTGACTGTCGCTTCTGGTGACAGCGAGCCCGCCGATAATGTCTTACTGGATCTGAAGGACGGTGAATGGGCAGCCTTCCTAAAGAAGCTGGGGAAGCCAGGACGAGACCGAAGTGAAGGCGACTTTGTAGTCGATAGCTGGTCGGCCAAGAATCATCAGAGCGTTCTCTCGACGCTGGCGTCCCGGCTCACCGCCGTCGGACAGGTCAGGAGGGTGCGAGAAGTTCGGGCGCTGAAGGGATTCCGCCGCTACTCCGCCGATGCGGAGATGATTAGTGCAGATCTCTCCATCGATGGCAAGAGAAGACCTGTCTTTCCGGCCATCGAGATGTATGGGGAGGGGATATTCCTTCAGTTCGACGAGGAGTTCCTAAGTGAGTGGGAATCCCGATCAGAGGTCCAGGCGCGCGCTGGAATTCTCGTTAGCAGGCGGAACGAAACTCCGTGGGCGCACCGACTGGACGCGCCAGAGCCGCGTTACGTCGCTCTACACACGATCGCGCATCTCCTGATCCGCCGTCTGGCCTATGCAAGCGGTTATTCGTCCGCATCTCTTCAGGAGCGGATCTACGCGCACTCGGATCGTCCTGATCGTACCGCCGGCATTCTGATCTACACAGCAGCCGGTGATGCTCAGGGCACTCTCGGGGGACTCGTGAGACTCGGCGATCCTGACAAGTTAGTGCCGCTACTCCTCGCAGCCCTCGACGATGCTGACGTCTGCTCGAACGATCCTGTTTGCATTGAGAGCGATCGGCAGGGAACGTCCAGTCTGAACCTATCCGCCTGCCATGGCTGTTCACTTGTCAGTGAGACATCGTGCGAAACCGCCAATAGACTCCTCGATAGGCAACTGGTGCTAGGTGGAAGCCATGTCCCCGGTTTGCTGGATGGAGTACTTGAGGAAGTTAGGTCAATGGGGTCAGAGAAGTAACAACTAACAGCGGCCATTCGAGCAGAAAGGCCGCCCTTGCATGGGCAAGGGCGGCCTCCACAACTATTGCTCTATTACCCGACGGTAGCAAGCTCGCGTTCGGCAACAAGAGCAGCGTGGAGATGCCGGGCTATTGCCTGGGCCAGAGCTGTCGGAACGGCGTTCCCGATTTGCCGGGCAATCTCAATTTTAGAACCCTCGAAGATGAAGCTGTCAGGGAAACCTTGAAGCCGTGCGGCTTCGCGGTGGGTAATCGGCCGATGCGCCTCAGGGTGAAGGTACCGGCCCTTTTCCGGCTTGAAGAACTCCGTGCGGATCGTTGGCGATGGCCGCTCCCACCACAAGCGACCCATAACATCAGTTGTACCCGTCGGTTTCTCAGCCCAGCACCGGGGGAGAAGATCTGGCCGGTTCCGTGCCAAATCGAACCGGTTCCCGCCTTCGGGAATTGCCATGTAGCGTTCGAGGCTCGTTGGGCGGGGGTTTCGTTTCAGGTGGAGCTCCTGACGGTCGCCAGCAAAACCCTCGATCACCTCCGGCTCGACGGCTGTCGGGTACGGAGGCAGGTCGCCGATGGCGTCGCGGACGGTCACATACGGGTTACCGCTTACCGCATTCGGCCCGTGAGTGATGGGCGGGGGCCAGGCTACGGACTCTGCTCCACGGACCGCCATGAAAATGCCTCGTATCCGGCGCTGGGGCGCGCCGTACTCGGCAGCGTTCAGAGGGCCGTAGGCAAAGGCATACTCCTTCAGTACGGGATCGGTTTCCATCGCCTCCAAGAGAGCGTGGAACTGAGCCGACTTCTGGAATTCCGGCACGTTCTCGATGACAAACGCCGCGGGGCGTACTTGGCGGACAGCCCGAAGGTACTGCTGCCAGAGTTCATTGAGTTCGGCCCGGGATTCGTCGTCACGGTCGCGCCCCAGTGGTGAAAAGCCTTGGCAGGGAGGTCCACCGATGATCACGTCGGCTTCAGGAAACGTGGCGACGTCAGTTACGGAGCCTGTCTCCACGGTGCAGCCGAAGTGCCGCTCGTAAGTGCTTGCGGCCGCCTTGTCGATCTCAACGGCGTAGATCGGCATGAAGCCAAGCTTCGCCTGCTCGAAGCCAAGTGAGAGTCCTCCAGCGCCTGCGAATAAATCTATTGTGCGTATGTCCATGATGCCCTTCCCGGTTGTAATCCTATCCTTGCGACTGGGTCAGACATCCCCGCGCGACGGTGTGTCCGGCTGGGTGATTGGTCACCATGAGTGAAGGCTTGGGCGCATGCCCGCTTCATTTGTCGCGCGGCTTTGTGTGTCTGATGCATGCCACAGGTGGCGAAGGCTCTGGGGAACCCAGGGTGAAACTACAGGGCGGTGCCAAGGGGAGGTCGAAGATGCGATTCAAAAGCACCCCCACCGATATGTCTAGACAAGGCCGCGTGCACCGTCAGCAGGTGGTCCTTGAGTACCGGAAGTATGCACAGTCGTGAGTTCGACCAGGCAAGTCGCGTATGAGAATCGGGTCCTGCAAGGAACTGGATACATGTGACATCGGCCCGCCCTAATCCTAATGTGAGCAGATACGGTCTAAACGAATAGAGGAAGAATGTCAGAAGAAAATACTCTCTTTGGGCTGCCGGCCCCAGTCGGAACAGCCCGAAAGGAAGCCCACGTTCAAACTGGTGAAGTCGACTTCGATCCTCATACTGGCAGTCTCGTTAGCCGTATCAACAGTGGAACTGAGCCCCTATTAGTCACAGCACGCCGCGACTTCCACCGGGACTTGGCCAGCGCCCTGACCATCGATGCGGAAGGAGTCCCAAGTAACGCGGACTCGAGCAGCCGGCCAAGTATCAGGTTTGCGCAAGGAGTCGCTGAGAGGTTGGGAACTGCAACGCGGGCGAAAAAACTGCAAGGTCAAACTTTAGGAGCACGGTTCGAACAGGCAACTGCCAATTTTCTAGGAAATACTTTTCCTTATCTAGATTCACTGCGTCCCGGTGATTGGACGGTGCGTCGCATTGGCGACAACAGCCACCCTGGATTCAAGTCCCAAAAACAGAAGATCGAGGGATCCATTTATGAGCAGTATGAGCACCTTGCGGATTTGGAAACAATTGTCAAGGAAAACCGAGCAATGCAGGCATCCTTAGGGAACGCCTATGCTATTGCGCCGGACGTTGTCGTGACGCGTATGCCAGTTGGTGATGACTTGATAAATCGGGACAGGTACATCGTCGGCGAGAACGCAGCACGCTACGCCCCGATTCGTAGCCAGGTACAGACGCGTGCACTTCTCCATGCAGTTATTTCCTGCAAGTGGACCATTCGGACTGATCGTGCTCAGAACGCCCGCTCTGAAGCGCTTAATCTGATTCGAAACCGAAAGGGCCGCACTCCTCACATCGCGATCGTGACCGCTGAACCCGTACCAAACCGATTGGCATCGCTGGCTCTCGGAACCGGTGACGTGGACTGCGTGTATCACTTCGCACTTCCAGAGTTGATGCACACGCTTGAGGAAGACAGCGACGAATCCGCCTTCGAAATGCTTCAGATGATGGTGCACGGAAAGAGGCTAAAGGACATCTCTGACCTGCCACTGGACCTTGCCGTCTAGGCCGATCGAGGCGCCTAATGTGTAAATTGACGTGGGGGAGGCAGCGTCCGGCTCTTTGCTTATGTCTTGACGCCTGGAACGACGGGTAATGTCCAAACGGCCGGGAAAGCAGATCGTCACTAAGAAATGAACCGCACACTCAGACTGCTCTCCTTGCTTTTTTAAAGATTGACATGTTGCGAAGAAATCGAATGTCGGCTGCTGGGCTGCTTCTGCTACTTGCGATATTTGGTATTGGTGAGAGTGCCACTGAGTGCCAACTTTGAATTTCGCACGTGCGACATGCTGGAAGAAGCTTGTTTTAGAATTCTAGGAAGAAGAACTCCTGGCCTCATCTTCAGGTCCATCGTGTCGCATTGCTGCTGCCAATCGGCCAGGTCGTGATTCACATAGCGCCGATGCGTCACGTTGGTTTCTGAGGAGCAGTCACTTGCCGTCTTTCTCGTAGCGCTGAACCGACTTCAATTACTGCAGGCGGCCAGGAACGACAGGTACCGTGCATCACCGCGCCCCACCAGCCGGCGCAGGGCTTCGACGGCTTCAGAATCCGCGGCGCCCATATCAGTGGAGAGCCACCGAACCAGCAACGCCGCATCGCCACTGGCCCGCACCGACGAGCCAATGGCCATGTCCAACTGGTCCCGCAGCAGCTGCACAGCCAGAACACCGGACCGGCTGAGCAGGGGAGCGGTGTACGCCTCCAGCGCGTCGGCCACCCGCCCTTCCCGCAGCAGCCGCAGCACCCGCCCCGAATCCGAGCATCCTGCCAGCCCGGCAGCAAGCCGGTAGGGGTTCGACTCCACCGCGTCGCCCAGCAGCGACCTGACCCGGAACATCTCCGTCCGGATGGCCTGCGGCGTGCCCGCGTCGCCGTGCAGTTCGTACGCCAACTCCTCGGCGCTCCAGCCTTGCGACCGGGAATCCAGCAGCGCCAGGATCTCCGCGCGGCGCAGCGTCAGCGGCACCCGGCTCCCGTCAGCAAACACCGCTGTGGGCCGGTCGCCAAGCAGCTCCAGCGACGAAACCGCAGCACCAGGCTGGCGCGCACCCTGCCGGGACGCATGCACAATAGAAGAAGCACCCAAGGAAGTCCCGCCGTCGGACGTTCCCAGCAGCGATTCCGCCACCCGCACCGCGCACCGCACCATCCGCAGCGTGTCCGCGCTGATGGTGTCCAGCGGCCCGGAAACATCCAGCACGCCCAGCAGCGCACCCGTCAAAGGGTCCGTGATTGGGGCCGCCGTGCAGGCCCAGTCGTGGTGGGTGCGGACCAGGTGCTCGGCGGAGAACAGCTGCACGGGCCCGCCGGTGACCAGCGCCTCGCTGATGGCGTTGGTGCCGATCCCCGCCTCGGACCAGTCCGCACCTTCCGAGAACTCCAGCCGGTCCGCCCGGCGCAGGGCCTCCCGGCTGCCCACCCGCCACAGGATCTCACCGCCGGCGTCGGTGAGCACCAGCAGGTGCCGGCCGGAACTGGAATCGTCGGCCAGCAGGTCCTGCAGCGCAGGCATCACCCGCTGCAGCCGGTGCTCCCGCCGCAGCTGGTGCACCTCGGACGGATCATGGAGGTGCCGGGGGCTGTGCTGGTCCGGGCTGATGCCGAGCGCCATGGATCGGCGCCACGACTCCGCCAGCGGAACGGGAATCTCAGGGCGCGGGACACCGGAGATGACCAGTTCGTGCGCGCGGCGCAGGGCACGCGCGTACTTCGCCGGGTCCGAAAACCTCAGGCCGTAGTCCACCGTCTCCTCCTCACCGCCGGCGTCCTTGCCGGCAGTGCCCGTGTAACGCGCTTGTAACCCCCGCCGCGCTCCAATAGTGATGCAGCTCACGCCCGCCTCAGCATACCGCAGGGACACCGGCGGGAGCCGTTCGGAACACCTAGGGACCGCACACAAAGGAGTGGAGATGACCGAAACACCCACCGCCGCCGCGCAGGCCTGGCTGGCCAGCCTGGACGGCGCGCTGCAGCGCCGCGACGTGGACGCCGCGCTGGACCTCTTTGAGGAGGACAGCTACTGGCGCGACTTCGTGGCGTTCACCTGGAACCTGAAAACCCTCGAAGGCAAGGCGGACATCCGCCGCATGCTCCAGGCCACGCTGGACCACGTGCAGCCCGCCAACTGGGCGCTCGCCGAGGACGCCACCGGCAGCGCCGCGCCTGAAGGGACCGTGGAAGCCTGGATCACGTTCGAAACCGGCACTGCCCGCGGCTACGGCCACCTCCGGCTGCGGAACGGCAAATGCTGGACGCTGCTCACCACCATGCAGGAGCTGAAGGGCTTCGAGGAGAAGAAGGGCCCGCGCCGCGAGCAGGGCGTGGCGCACGAAATCGTCCGCGGCCGCCGCTCCTGGAAGGAACTCAAGGAGGAGCAGGAGGCACGGCTGGGCTACGAGGAGCAGCCGTACTGCGTGATCATCGGCGGCGGGCAGGGCGGCATCGGCCTCGCGGCGCGGCTGCGGCGGCTGGGCGTGCCCACCCTCGTGATCGAGAAGAACCAGAACCCGGGCGACTCCTGGCGCAACCGCTACAAGTCCCTGCACCTGCACGACCCCGTCTGGTACGACCACCTGCCCTACCTGAAGTTCCCGGAGGACTGGCCCGTCTTCGCCGCCAAGGACAAGATCGGCGACTGGCTGGAGCACTACACCCGCATCATGGAGCTGAACTACTGGTCCGGCACCGAGTGCGTGGGCGCCGAGTACGACGACGGCACGCAGGAATGGACGGTCAGCGTCCTCCGCAACGGGTCACCAGTGACGTTGCGGCCCAAGCAGCTGGTCTTCGCTCTGGGCGTCTCCGGCTACCCGAACATCCCCGCGTTCGACGGTGCCGAGAGCTTCCTGGGGGAGCAGCGGCACTCCTCCCAGCACCCCGGCGGCGGGGACTGGACCGGGAAAAAGGCCGTGGTGATCGGTTCCAACAACTCCGCGCACGATATCTGCGCCGACCTGTGGGAGCACGGCGCCGACGTCACCATGGTGCAGCGCTCCTCCACGCACATCGCCCGCAGCGAATCGCTGATGGACCTGGCGCTGGGGGACCTGTACTCGGAGCGGGCTTTGGCTGCCGGCGTCACCACGGAGAAGGCCGACCTGCTGTTCGCGTCGCTGCCCATGCGGATCCTGCCGGAGGCGCAGGTGCCCGTGTACCAGGAGATGGCCAAGCGGGACGCGGAGTTCTACTCCCAGCTGGAGGCCGCCGGGTTCGACCTGGACTTCGGCGTGGACGGGTCCGGCCTGTTCCTGAAGTACCTGCGGCGCGGCTCCGGCTACTACATCGACGTCGGCGCCTCCCAGCTGATCATCGACGGCCGGGTGAAGCTGAAGAACGGGCAGGTTGCCAAAATAACCGGCAACGCCGTGGTGATGGACGACGGCACCGAGCTGGAGGCCGACCTGATCGTCTACGCCACCGGCTACGGCTCCATGAACGGCTGGCTGGCGGACCTGGTCTCGCCCGAAATCGCCGACCGGGTGGGCAAATGCTGGGGATACGGCTCAGACACGCCAAAAGACCCTGGTCCCTGGGAGGGGGAGCTGCGCAATATGTGGAAACCAACCAACGTCCCCAACCTCTGGATCCACGGCGGCAACCTGCACCAGAGCCGGCACTACTCCTCCTACCTGGCCCTGCAGCTCAAGGCCCGGATGGAAGGGCTGGAGACGCCCGTCTACGAACTGCAGCCCAGCCACCACACCCGCTAAAGGAAGAACCCATCATGAAGGCAGCACGATTCCACGCACAAAAGGACATCCGCATCGAGGACATCCCGGAACCGGAACTCCGCGCCGGTGCCGTGAAGATCGACGTCGCGTGGTGCGGCATCTGCGGCACCGACCTGCACGAATACCTGGAAGGGCCCATCTTCTGCCCTGCTCCCGGGCACCCGCACCCGCTCTCCCACGAGGAATCCCCGGTGACCCTGGGGCACGAATTCTCCGGGACTGTCTCCGAGGTCGGCGAAGGGGTGACTGGCCTGGCGAAGGGGGACAACGTCGTCGTCGAACCCTATTTCGTGGACGGAGACTGCGACATGTGCCAGGCCGGCAGCTACCACCTCTGCCGGCAGATGGGCTTCATCGGGCTGTCCGGCGGCGGGGGAGGCCTGAGCGAGAAGATCGTGGTGGACCAGCGGTGGGTGCACCCCATCGGGGACATTCCCCTGGACGAGGCGGCGCTGATCGAGCCGCTGTCCGTGGCGCACCACGCGGTGGCGCGCAGCGGCGTGAAGGCGGGCGACACGGCGCTGGTGGGCGGGTCCGGGCCGATCGGGCTGCTCACCGCCGCGGTCCTGAAGGGCATGGGGGTGACCACGATCATCAGCGAGCTCACCCAGGCGCGCAAGGAGAAGGCCACCTCCAGCGGCGTGGCCGACCACGTCCTTGACCCGAGCAAGGAGGACGTCCCGGCGCGGGTGCGGGAGCTCACCAGCGGCACCGGGGCCGACGTCGCGTTCGAATGCGCCGGCGTGAACGCGGTGCTGGACACCATGCTCGACGCCGTCCGGCCCGGCGCCGTGGTGGTCAACGTTTCCATCTGGGGCGCGCCCGCCACCATCGACATGCAGAAGATCGTGCTCAAGGAGATCGACCTGCGCGGCACCATCGCCTACGTCCGCGACCACCCCGCCGTGATCAAGATGGTGCAGGAGGGCAAGGTGGACCTCAAGCCGTTCATTACCGGCCGGATCGCGTTGGAGGACCTGGTGGAGCAGGGCTTCGACACCCTCATCAACCACAAGGACACGGCGGTGAAGGTGCTGGTGCACCCGTAGGTTCTGGCGGCAGACGCCCGGCACGCGAGGACGGACGACGGCGGAAGGGGAGTTTCGTCGTCGTCCTTCCCCTTCCTTCGCTGCGGAGCGCCGTTGTAGGGTCGGGGCGTGATCGTCCCCAATATCTCCCAGGACGCCGTGGCCGTGGCGGATCACTACGACGAGCTCGATCCCGTCTACCGCCGGGTGTGGGGTGACCATGTCCACCACGGGCTGTGGACGACGGGCCGCGAGACACCTGGCGAGGCCGTCGAGGCGCTCGTGGACACTGTTGGCGACCGGCTGGGCCTCATGCCGGGCCAGGAATGCGTTGACATCGGCTGTGGCTACGGCTCCACGGCACGGCGGCTCGCGGTGATGCGTGGGGTCCGCGTCACCGGCTTCACGCTGTCCGCCGAGCAGGCCTATGCTGCCGCGAACCCCGTGCCGGGGGTGAACATCGAAGTCCGCGACTGGCTCGCCAACGGTCTGCCCGACGCCTCTGCCGATGCCGCCTGGGCCATCGAGTCGAGCGAGCACATGGTGGACAAGCCCCGGTTTTTCGCCGAGGCGCACCGCGTACTGGCGCCAGGCGGACCGTTCGTCATCTGCGCGTGGCTCGCCGAGACCGATGCCCGCGGTTGGAAGGTCCGCCACCTTCTGGAGCCGATCTGCCGCGAGGGTCGCCTGCCCTCGATGGGCACGCGCGAGGAGTACGAGGCGATGGCTATGGCTGCCGGTTTTGAGATCACCGGCTATGAGGATGTCAGCCGCCGGGTCGCCCGCACCTGGCCGATCTGCGCTCGCCGGCTGGTGAAGGCCCTGTTCGTGGATCCTGAGATGCGCCGGCTGGCCCTTCGCGCCCGCAACCGCGTCTTCGTCCTGAGCATCCCGCGCCTGATCCTGGCCTACCGCACCGGTGCCATGCGCTACGGGATCTTCACGGTCACCAAGGCTGGGGCGCCTGGTGGCCAAACGAACCCTGCAAACTAGCGCTGACGGCGCCCCATCACATCAGTGCTGCGTTCCCAGAACGGAGTTGGCAATCAACATGTCGAGGCGCCGGATGTCGGCTTTCTTGCCTACTTTGATCTTGATATGCCCTGCCCGTGTCCACAGTTCCAACTCCGCATCCAAATCGAATTTCCCGGCATTCTCTGACGACCACATGTTGATGGCCGAGTACGGGAGCGAATAGATCTCCACTTTCTTACCCGTGATGCCCTGGGCATCCCGGACAATCATGCGCTTGGTTGTGAAGATGGCGCTGTCCCGGAAGGTCCTGTAGGCCGCGACCGGCTGCTCCCCACCAACCATGAGCTCCATGACGTCATTCGGAATAGGACATTCTTCGACGAACATCCAGGTAGTTACTGCGGCTGCTTCCAAGACGATTTCCCCCTGTTTTGGATCTAGGTCAAACCAGATCTCTTTCGGCCGTGTTCCGGCAAGATCGTGGCGTGGAACTGCTGCTGCCCACCCTACCGGCAGGCCTCTGGGATTTCGGTGATCACGTGGAGGAGGGTGGCCGGACTGAATCCTTCTTGAGCGGGAGGACAGGCGCGCCCTGTAGCCCGGCACAAGAAGTGCCCGTCTGCAAGGATGGAGCCATGAACCAGAGCAGCCCCCGCCAACACCAGGATTCCGTCACGGTCAACGCATCAGCCGAGACGCTCTACAGCCTGGTCTCCGACGTCACCCGCACCGGTGAGTGGAGCCCGGTCTGCAAAGCGTGCTGGTGGGACGACGAGACCAGCGCCGGCCACGTCGGCGCGTGGTTCACCGGGCGGAACGAGCTCCCGCACCGGACCTGGGAGACCCGCTCGCAGGTGGTGGCCGCCGAGCCGGGACGCGAGTTCGCCTGGGTGGTGGGCGGCAAATACGTCCGCTGGGGCTTCACCCTCACCCTTGCAGGCACCGGAACCGTCCTCACGGAGTCCTGGGAATTCCTGCCCGAGGGGATCGCCATGTTCGGAGACAAATACGGTGCCGACGCAGACGCCCAGATCGCCGACCGCACCCAGCAAGCCCTGGACGGCATCCCGAAAACACTCGAGGCAATCAAGATGATCGCCGAGTCCATCGCCGCACACGACGACGTAAGGTCCCCGCGATGACCCACCAACAGCACGAAACCGCCGCGCCGGCACTGGAGAGCAAGGATTTTCAGGCATTCGAGGCCGCCTACCAGGCCGCCCGGAAGAGCCTGGCCGACGGCGGGATCCCCATCGGGGCCGCGATCGCCCGGGACGGAGAGGTCTTCGCCAGCGGGCACAACGAACGGGTCCAGAACGCCGATCCGATCGCGCACGGCGAGATGTCAGCGCTCCGCGCCGCCGGCCGGCAGAAGAGCTACCGGGACACCACGCTCTACACCACGCTTGCCCCGTGTGCCATGTGCGCGGGGACCATCATCCAGTTCAAGATCCCCCGTGTGGTGGTGGGGGAGGCGCGCACGTTCGACGGCGAACTGGACCTCCTGCGCGCACGCGGAGTTGAGGTGGTGGTCCTGGACGATCAGCGCTGCGTGGACATGATGCTCTCGTTCCAGGCCGACAAGCCGGAGCTGTGGGCCGAGGACATCGCCGAGTAGGTTCAGGTCAGTGCGGCCATGGTCACGACTAGGGGTGGACCGGTGAGGCGGCTTCGTTGCCCAATACCGTGGTCCACGGGCTGGCGGCCCACGATGTCACGACGCCGTTGATGACGTAGGGGTCCGCTTCCGCAAACGCCTTGGCGGCCCCCAGCGGGTTCTCTCCGGTGAAAATCAGCAATCCCTTGAAGGGGCCTTCGCCGGCTGCTCCGCCCAGCAGAAGCTCGCCGCGTTCCACGGCTTCCCACCCCGCCCTGAGATGGTCGGCGCGGTACTGTTCACGGCTCTCAAGATAGTCGTCAGCGTAGGTGTATTCGAGCACGGCGTGCATGCGGGTCTCCGTTCCGGTTAGAGGCTTGCCGAGGTGTAGCAGTAGCCTACGCGGGGTTTCGACAGGCTGGGTTTCGACAGGCTCAACGACCGCCCGGCGGCAGGAGGTTGGCGGCCAGGGTCCTGGCCATGAACGTCCCGAAGCGCTCGGCGCTCCAGCCGCGCTTGAGGACCAGGGTCTCGTACAGCTCGGCCGAGGTGCTCATGAAGAAGACGTCAGCCACCTCCTCCGCCGTCAGGCCCGGGCGCAGGAATCCCCGTCCGAGCACCTGGTGCGCGTTGTGCAGCATCCGCCGGTACCGCTCGTCATCCACATGGCGCAGGAGTGCGGCCATGTCCCGGTCCCCGCTCGACGCGGCGTCCCGGATGAGCAGGTAGACGGGCGAGCCCAGCGGGCTCACCTCGGAAATGAACCGGCCGAACCGCTCCAGAAGCTCGCGGGCGTCGACGGCGGTGGCCTGTGCAAGGTCCGACCGCTCTTCAGCGGGAGGGCCGCCGGATCCCAGGAGGCTTTGCTCGTAGATGGCCCGGACTAGCCCCGGCTTCCCGCCGAACCCCTTGTACACCGACTCCTTGGACACGCCGGCGGCATGGGCGACGGCGGCGATGGTGGTCCGGCCGTATCCCTTCGCGAGGAACAGCGCCCGCGACTCGGCGAGCACCCGCTTCCTGGACTCCCCGGCCGCCTCCTGCCGGCGGCGGGCGTCATAGCCGCGGGAGCGGGGTGGCGCACCATTGACCGCGGGTCCCATCGGGCTTAAGCTCCTTGTATCAGTTAGATACAGCTGACTGTATCAAATTCAGCGTACCAGCCTCTCCGCCTCCCGCGACGGAACCTAAGGAGCAGATCATGGACGCTTCAGGAATCGACCGCCTCCCCGAAGGCCCGGTACGGCGCATGCTGGCCGCGGCCGGCCGCCACGACCTCGAGGACATGGTGTCCCAGTTCGCGGATGACTACCGCAACACCACCCCCGTCCACCCCGCCCGCAGCTTCACCGGCTCCGCCCAGGTCCGGAAGAACTGGGCGGCACTCTTTGCCGGCCTGCCGGACCTCACCCTCACCGTCCACGACGCCGCCACCGGCCCGGATGGCAAACTCTGGCTGGAATGGAGCAACCGCGGCACCCGGCCCGACGGATCCGTGCAGCGCGCCGCGGGCGTGGCCATTTTCACCCTCCGCCACGACAAGATCGCCGCGGCCCAGTTCTACCTTGAGCCCGTGGACCAGGACTCCGGCGACGTGGACCAAGCCGTCCGGGAAGCCGTCCAGGGCGCTGCGGGAGGTGGCCGGTCATGATCCTGGTGGTCGGCGGCACAGGCCGCCTTGGCCGCGCCGTGGTTCCCCTCCTGCTGCAGGCGGGCCAGCAGGTCCGTGTCATGGCCCGCGGCACGTCCCAGCCTTTCCCCCAAAAGATGGGCGACGGCGTCGAACTCTTCCGTGCGGACCTCGCCTCGGACGAGGACTGCCGGCAAGCGGTGGCGGGCTGCACCGGGGTGGTGTTCGCGGCCTCCGGATTTGGGGCCAAGGACACAAACCCGCGCGCGGTTGACCGCGACGGCGCCATCCGGCTGATCCGTGCGGCCGCCGCAGCCGGAGTCCGGCACCTGGTGATGATGTCCATGCACGGCGCTGCCCCGGACGGACCGATTGACTACCTGCGCTGCAAAGCGGCCGCCGAGGATGCGGTCCGTTCATCCGGCATGGACTGGACGGTTATCAGGATGGGGGCGCTCCTGGAACAGCGATTGGAGATCATGGCGGCCCCGCTTGAATCGAAGGGCAAGGTGCCCGTGTTCGGCTCGGGAGTCGTCCCGGTGACCTATACCTCGGTCCGGGACGCGGCCGCCGTCGTGGTCCGTGCCCTCCGGGACCCTGCGCTGCGGAACCGCGTCATCGACTGGGGCTCGCAGACGCTCACTGCCAACGAGGTGGCGGAGGCCCTGTTCGCCCGGGCCGGCCGTGGGTCGGTCCAGCGGATCCCGGCGGCCGCCGCGCGGGTCCTCTCCGTTGCTGCCAGGCCGTTTTCACCGTTCCTGGCCCGGGTGGCGGGCGCCGCGGCCTGGGAGGAATCGGGAGCGGCTTCTTTTGAATATGCACCAGCGCGGTCCGAGTTTCCCGACATCCCGGTCACCGGGCTGCAACAGGTCCTCGAGGTATCAGGCACTCCGGGACCTTTGGCGTAGCCGCCTACCAGGCCGCCCAAAGAGCTGGGCCGAGGGCGGGATCCGGTAGGGGGCGGAGGCCCGCGGTGAGGTTCAGGGCCGTTCGTCGATACCGCACCACCCGGCAATGAAGAGGGCGATGCTCTTGGTGACCCGGCGGATGGATTCGACCGAGACCCGCTCGTCGAAACCATGGATTGACTCTGACACGGGGCCGTAGACCAACGGCGGCGTGTTGGCATAGAGCGCGAAAACCCTGCCGTCCAGGTAGCCCGGCGTGGTGAAGCTTTTCAGTTCACTGCCGAACACCTGACCATGGGAGCGCTCCAGCATCGCCTCCGCTTCACTCCCAGGCTCCAGCACATAGCCCTCGGAGAAGAAGCCTGTCTTGACGCCGACCGCGCTGATCGGGTCGGGTCCCCGGCCAAGGGAGGCAAGGCAGTCCTGAAGTTCAGCCCATGCCTGCTCCGCGGGGATTCCGGGATAAATTGCCGCGCGCACGTCGAACTCGCACCAGGCCGGGACGCTTGAAGGCCAGTCCCCGCCCTGGATGCCGCCGAAGTTGAAATTGATGGGGTGCTCCAGGTCTTCAAAGTAGCGGTGCTGTTCGCGGTCGGCGTTCCACTTCCCTTCAACCTCCCGCAGCGCGGAAATTGCCGTATACGCCGCGTCGATGGCGTTGAAGCCGGTGCCCATCTCGCGGGGATGGGTCGGGTTTCCGGTCACCCTGACCCTGAACCAGAGCACGCCCACGTTGGCGCGCACCAGCATGTCCTCCTCGGGCTCGGGAATGATGACGGCGTCGGCACGGTAGCCGCGCATCAGGGCGGACAGCGAGCCGTTCCCTGTGCATTCCTCCTCGACGACGGACTGGAAGTGGATACGGCCTGCCGGCTCGAACCCCGCGGCGCGGACGGCGTCGAAGGCGAAAAGGTTGGCCGCGAGACCTGCTTTCATGTCGCCGGCGCCCCGGCCGTACATCCATCCATCGATGATGGGGGCGTCCCAGGGGTGGCGCGACCAGGACTCGGAAGGGCCCTCGGGGACGACGTCTATGTGGCCGTTGAGGATCAGGGAACGTCCGCGCTCAGCAGCCGGACTGTACGTGCCCACCACGTTGGTCATCCCCGCATAGGAAACCGTTGCGGGCCCGTAGCCCTCGTGGGCGGACAGGTCATCGGCGTCCAGCTCCCACCGGTCCATCTCCAGGCCACGGCTTGCCATGGCCGCATGCATCAGGTCCTGGGCGCTGCCCTCCCGGGTGCGCAGCGACGGGTGCCTGACCAGGTCCTGGGTGAAGGCCAGCTGGGCATCGAAGGCGGCGTCCACGGCCTCCAGGATGCGGAGTGTTTGGTCGTCACTGAGCACTGTTATCTCCGACAAGCTGCTTGTCCTGGACCCGCAGGCGCTCGCCGAAGAACCCGCCGACGGCGGTAAGCAGCGAGATGATCGCCAGGATCAGGGCCGCACCCCAGGACTGGTTGCCGGAGACGCCCAGCATGGCCGTGGCCAGCAAGGGCATGAATCCGCTGGTGGCGCCCGCGATGTTGTACCCGAGGGCCACGCCGGAGTAGCGCAGCTTCGGCGGGAACAGCTCGGTCAACAGGGCGCCGTTGACAGCGTAAGCCACCGCTATGAGCATGATCCCGACGGTGATGGCCAGCGTAATCAACAGGGGGGATTTCGTATCAATCAAGGCGAAGAGGGGGAACGCGGCGAGAGCGCTGATGATGCCGCCCCACATGGTGACCTTGCCCGGCCCGATTTTCTCTGCGAGCCGGCCCATGAGGAATGTGACGCCGATCTGGGCCACGGCGGCGACCAGCGTGGCGTTGACCATGACGTTCCGGTCCACCTTCAGCGTGTTGGATCCGTAGCTCACCGCGAAGGTGGTGATCATGTAGAAGCCACCCACGCCGAGGAGTGCGGCGAGCACGGCAACGAGCAGGCGGCCGGCGGCGTGGCGGAAGACCTCGAAGGCTGGAACCTTGGACGTTTCGCCCTGGGCGAGCAGGTCCTTGAAGATGGGGGACTCTTCCACCTTGAGGCGGATCCAGAGTGCGATGCCCAGCATCGGGAAGGCCGCCAGGAATGGGATCCGCCAGCCCCAGGCGTCAAAAGCTTCGGACGGGAACAGCAGGACGAGCGAGAAGGCGCCTGACGCCAGCAGCGTGGCCACCGGCGAGCCGACCTGTACCAGCGCCGCATACCGGCCGCGCTTTTCAACGGGGGCGTGCTCGACGGCCATTGTCACGGCGCCGCCCCATTCACCGCCGACAGCCAGGCCTTGGACCAACCGCAAGACGGCGAGCAGGATGGGCGCCGCCAGGCCGATGCTGCCGAAATCGGGCAACAGGCCGATGAAGGCCGTGGCCACGCCGATCATGACGATGGTCATCAGCAGCGCGGGCCGGCGTCCGTATCGGTCTCCGATGTAGCCAAAGATCATGGCTCCCAGCGGACGGGCCGCGAAGCCGACCCCGAATGTGGCGAAGGAGGCCAGCAGCGCAGCGGTGGGGTCCATGTTGGTGAAGAACAGCCGGTTGAAGACCAGCGCGGCGGCGGTGCCGAAGAGGTAGTAGTCGTACCACTCCAGGGCGGTTCCGACGAACGCGGCTCGGGCAATTTTTCCCGCGTCCTTGCCTGAGATGACCGGAGGAGCATCTGCACCGGGGGAAAGTGAATGTGAGGTGGTCACTGCGTGGGCCCTTTCGAGCGGGGTTGAGTTCTTGCATCCCGGGTCCCGCGGCGGGCGAAGGGCGGTGGCCTGCACTGCTGCGGTGGTGGTTATTCGAGAGTAAGTGAGTGATAACGCCCTGAACAATGATAATTTCCACCCACTTCCGGCCCCTATCTTGGGCATTCGCACAAATCAGGAAGGGAACTCGCTATAGCGGTTGAGGGCGATGAGTGCCCGCGCGGCCTCGGCCGGTACGGTGAGGTCAAGGCCGATCACCTCGTGAAGGCTGTGCAGGCGGTTCACTACTGTGTTGCGGTGGCAGAACAGCTCCTCCGCCGTTTCCTTGATGGATCCGGTCCGCCCATAGCTGCGTGCCACCTCCAGCAGGCGTTGGCGCTCAAGCGGAGTGCACTTCTCCAGTGCGTTCTTTATGGGGGCTGAAAAGCCGGGAAACTTCTGCTCCAGGAGGGCGCCGGCGATTCCCATCCATGCGTCTTCCATCGTGGCCAGCCGGGTGCCGCGGCGCTTCTGCTGCGCCAGCACAAGCGCCGCGGCCGCAGCGGAGGGCACAGCATCCAATCCCTCAACGTCGGGTACGTATCCGGCAGGAAAGGGCGGCGGCTCATGACGCCAGGTCAGCCCCTTCCGCTGCTGCCGGAAGAGATACAGGACTCCGTTGTTCTCGTACATATAGATGCTGTGGTCGGGCTCAAACTGCTGCTGGGCCTGGGATACGGCGTCCAAGGTCACGGCGAGCACTTCGAACGCACCGGTGGCCTGGACTTCGAGGGCTGCTGCAAGGTCCTGGACTTCCCGCGGGGTGTCAAGGCCCGCATTGAACAGCCGGGAAAGCAGGCGCTGCCGGTACAACTGCTTGTTGCGGGCCAGGCGGGCCTCTTCCTCGGCATAGGCCTGTTGGATGCTGGTCACGTAACCTTCGACGGCATCCAGGACCCGGTCCATGTTGGCCACCAGGACACCGATTCCCTTGTCCCGCGCAACCCGTTCCAGCCCCTTCCAGAGAACACGGAAGTCATTGCGGATGGCTACCAGGAACGCGTCCAGGGGGACCCCCTGGCGGGCGCGCCGGGCGGCCACCTCGCGGGGAAGCGTCTGCAGGTCCGGCGGGAGCTCCAACCCGGCCATCTGATAGAGGAACATGTCCATGGTGTCCGCAGCGGTCCGGTAGATGTCCTCCTTGGGAACCACTGCTTCACCATAGGAAATGGAAGAAAAACGCTCCAGGAAGTCGTCTACCAGCAGGGACCGATCCTTCCAAAGACTTTCCAGCAACTCGGTCCATTCGGGCTCGGTAGGACGGCCGGGACGGAACTCCCTTGCGCCAGTACCGTAGGATCGCGACACGTCACCATCATTTGCTGTCATGACGCTATTTTATGCAAAAGCCTAAATTTCGGCCATGAAGCAGCGTTTTATATCCATTGAAGGCAGCGATATCACAGAGTTGAATGGACGGAGCGGCACGTACAGGCCGCGGTTCCAACCCCCGGAAAGGCCCGGGGACCCTAGCAAAGAGGATCCATGCCCGTCGATCTCCTGATTCGCAATGCACACATACTGACCCAGGATGCCTCCCGCCCCACCGCGACAAGCCTGCTCATTCACGACGGCAAAATCCTTGATGTGGATCCCGACGCCGGTCTCTGCGGCCATGCCCTCAGGACCATTGATGCCGCCGGAACCACGATTGTCCCAGGATTCAATGACGTCCACGCGCACAGCGTCTGGTTCGGCCTGGGGCTGATGGAGGCCAACGCAGGGGCAGCGGCGAACCTGGACGGGCTGTACCGGATCATCGCTGAGGCCGCCGCCGGGATGGCCCCGGGGGAGTGGGTCGTGGCATCGGGCTACAGCCCGCTGCTGCTCGACGGCCAGCAACCGGATAAGGACCGGCTGGATGCGGCGGCGGGGGGACGTCCAGTGTGGATCAAACATTCTTCCGGCCACGCCTGCACGCTCAACGGCGTAGCACTGGAGCGGGTGGCCGCCCATGCCGATCTCAGTGCACCGATCGAAGGCGGCGTCGTCGTCATGGGCGAAGATGGCCTGCCGACGGGGCTGTTGGAGGAAAACGCCATGCGGCTGGTGCAGGACATCCTGCTGCCGTATCCGCTGGAGACCATTGAACGCGCACTGGATCTGGCCACGTCACACTATTTGTCCGAAGGAATTACCAGCGTCACTGATGCGGGCATCGCCGGTGGCTGGATCGGTTATTCGCCGCGGGAGTTCGCCGCGTACCAGAACGCCCGCGACAAGGGGCTGCTGAGCGTCAGGATGCAGCCAATGCTGGTCATGGATGCCCTCCACGATGTGCCCGGCCACGCCGATGATCCGGCCTCCATTGGCCTCGACGCCGGAATCCGCACCGGCCTGGGCGACGATTGGCTGCGCTTGGGACCGGTGAAGATCTTTAGCGACGGTTCGCTCCTGGGCAGCACGGCCTACATGACCGAGGACTATGTCGGCTGCACCCATAACCACGGCTATCTGCAAATGGACGCGGAGCAGCTGCGAGAGTCGGCGCTCAGCGCCTACCGTGCTGGCTGGGCGATTGCGATGCATGCCATCGGCGACCACGCAATCGACCACGCCATTGACATCATTACTGAGGCGCAGGAAAAGTTCGGGGCCAACGCACAGCCCAACCGGATCGAGCACGGCGGAGTTGTCCGCCCCGATCAGCTTGACCGGATAGCCCGGGCCGGCATCGTGCTGGTCCCGCAGCCGCACTTCATCACCGAATTCGGAGATGGCATGGCCCGCCTGCTGGGCCCCAAGCGCACCACCTGGTCCTACCCTGCCAGGGGCCTGCTGGCGCGGGGGATTACGCTGCCGGGAAGTTCGGACCGGCCCGTCTCCAACGGCCGGCCCCTGGACGTTATGCAGTCTTTCGTGGAGCGGCTGACCCCTTCGGGCGACGTATACGGCCCGGACGAAAGGATCACAGCAGCCCAGGCGCTCGCTGCGTACACCACCGGATCGGCTGCCGCGACCGGAACCGGCCACATCAAGGGGCGCCTGGCACCGGGGTACTTGGCGGACCTCGTGTTCCTGGACCAGGACCCCACCGCCGTCGATACCTCAAACATCTCAGCCACGCGCGTGCTCGCCACTATGGTGGGCGGTCAGATCCGCTTCGGCGAGGAAAATCTGCCGGCGCCGGTCCTCGCCACAGACCTGGATGCCGCACTGACAGGGAAGGAAACCCCATGAACACCGCACACAACGAGTTCCTCGCAGACTTCGCCACGATGTCGGGCTTCGGCGCCACGCCCGGGGGAGGCGTGGACCGGCAGGCCGGCACGGCCGCAGACCACGCCACGCGGGCGTGGTTCAGCCAGTGGCTGGCCCGGCATGGCTATGCCGAATCAGTGGACGGGGCAGGCAACCAGTTCGGCACCCTGGACCTGGTCGCCGGCGCCCCCTATGTGCTGGTCGGCTCACACCTGGACTCCCAGCCGCTGGCCGGCCGGTACGACGGGGCCTACGGCGTTCTCGCAGCGGCCCATGCAGGCGCCCGCGTCGCTGCGGAAGCCCGGGCCGGCAAGCTCCACCCCACCTGCAACCTGGCCGTTGTGAACTGGTTCAACGAGGAAGGCAGCCGTTTTGCGCCCAGCATGATGGGAAGTTCGGTCTTCACCGGGAAACTGCCGCTGGGCGACGCGCTTGCCACCGCAGATCCTGCCGGAATCACTGTGGCGGAGGCCTTGGCGGACGGCCATGCCACCCCGCAAGCGAACGCCCCGGTCCTCGCCGACGTGGCATGCTATGCCGAGATCCACATCGAACAGGGCAGGAACCTTGAAGAAACCGGCACCCAAGTGGGGATCGTGGACCGTACCTGGGCCGCCAGCAAGTACCGGGTAACGGTGGATGGAGCCCAGTCGCACACTGGCGCGACCCGCATGGAGGACCGCCGCGACGCCCTGTACGGGGCCGCGCTGGTCATCGCCGCCGCCCGTGAACTGGCCGCGGAATTCGAGCCGGGGCAGCTGCACACATCGGTATCGGAGCTTTATGTCCTGCCGAACTCGCCGGTCACCGTCGCCCGCCAGGTGCTGATGAACCTGGACCTGCGTTCCCCCGATGAGTCCGTCCTGGGCCTGGCCATGGAACGGCTGGGCAAGAGGATTGTCGACGCCGAGGCAGATTCCCGGACGGAGATCCGCCTGGACCTCACCCACAACTGGGGCGTGGTGTCCTACCAGTCCAAGGGGGCTGAACTGGCCAGGTCAAGCGCAGAGAGCCTTGGCTACAGCCACCGGGACGTGATGACCGTCGCCGGGCACGATTCCACCAACATGAAGGACGTGGTCCCCACCGTCATGCTATTCGTTCCCAGCGTCGAAGGCATCTCGCACAACGAGGCCGAACACACGCTCGATGACGATGCATTGCGCGGCGTTGACTTGCTCACGGACGTCACGCGGCGGCTGGTCCGCGGCGAGCTGCAAGGGGATTAGCATCACAACGGACGGATGCTGCGGTTGGTCGAGGTGTCTCCACAGCCACGCAGCCGTCCGGGGAACGCTCAACCACCGGAAACCGCAGCCACCTCAACGCTGACCCCCGCGTCCCGGAACTTCTGCACCTGGGCAGGGTCGGCGCCGTCGTCCGTCACCAAAGTCCACGGCAACGCCAGCCGCACCCAAGCGTGGAAGGGCCGCAGGCCCAGCTTGGAGGAGTCGGCCAAAACGTAGACGGAGCGCCCGCGCCGGGCCATGAGCTCCTTGAGGCGGGTCTGGGCGTGGTCGGCCTCGCAGATGCCGTCGTCGGCGGTGACGGCGTCCGCCCCCAGGAACACGCGGTCAAAGCTCATCCGCTCCAGCGCCGCCTCCGCCAGCGGGCCGACGAAACTCTGGGAAACACTGCGCAGCCGGCCGCCCAGGCAGTCCACCTCGATGCCATCGCATTCGGCCAGCTCCTGCAGCGTGTTGATCCCCGGCGTCGTGACCGACAACCGGTCAAACCCGCGCAGCTCGTGCGCCAGGGCACCTGCGGTGGATCCGGCGTCGAGCAGGATGCTCTCCCCGGGCTGGATCACCGAGGCCGCCCACCGGGCGATCGCATGTTTCTGCTCGAACGCCTCACCAGTGCGTTGCCGCAGCGACGCCTCCGGGTGCGCGCCCAGCGCCATTGCCCCGCCGTAGGTGCGGGCCAGACGGCCCTGCCCGTTCAGCAACGCCAGGTCGCGGCGGATGGTGGACGCCGTCACCTCGAACTTCGCCGAGAGCTCCTCCACGGACGCGAGGCCGGTGGTCACGGCAAGGTGGTAGATCTCCTCGCGCCGCGCGTTTGCGCTGAGCATTCCCGGTCTCCTTCCCGTGGGCATGGCGGTGGCAGTGGTACCCATGCTAGTTCCGGCCCCCATCAAACCTGTGACCTACACGGCCACGGCCGGCCGGGTGGCCATTTCTGCCGCCTGGTGCAGCGCCTCCACCATGGACCGGGAATCGGCGATGGCCTTGCCCGCGATGTCGAACGCGGTGCCGTGGTCAACGGACGTCCGGATCACCGGCAGGCCCACCGTGATGTTCACGCCGGCCTCGATCCCCAGCACCTTCACCGGTCCGTGCCCCTGGTCGTGGTACATGGCCACCACCAGGTCGTAATCGCCGCGGCCGGCCAGGAAGAACAGCGTGTCCGCGGGCAGCGGGCCCACGGCGTTGATCCCGTCCGCCTGCGCCGCCTTCACGCCCGGCTCGATCTTCTCCGCTTCCTCGCCCTGCCCGAACAGGCCGTTCTCGCCGGCGTGCGGGTTGATGGCGCACACGCCGATCTTCGGGTTGGGGATGCCCGCCCGCACCAGCGCCTCGTGGCCGCGGCGGATGGTCCGCTCCACCAGGTCCGGGTTGATCTTGCGGATGGCATCCACCAGGCCGATGTGCGTGGTCACGTGGATCACCCTGATCTTGGGCGTGGAGAGCATCATGGACACTTCCTCCGTGCCGGTCAGGTGCGCCAGCAGCTCGGTGTGCCCGGGGTAGATGTGCCCGGCGGCGTGCAGCGCCTCCTTGTTCAGCGGCGCGGTGCAAATGGCTTGCACCTTCCCGGCCATCGCCAGCTCGCTGGCCACCCGGATGTATTCGTAGGCGGCATGCCCGGCCACGGGCGAGAGCTGCCCCCACGCCAGGTCCGCCGGCAGCAACGCCAGATCGATGACGTTAACCCGGCCCGGCGTGAACACAGCATCGTCCACATCCTCGATCGGCCGGATGTCCGCCCCGATGCCCAGGGTCTCCGCGGCCTGGCGCAGCCGCAGCGCGTCGCCGATCACCACGGGCCGGCACTCGGCGTTGCTCTGCGGATCCAGCACGGCGGCCACCACCACCTCGGGGCCAACTCCGGCGCCGTCGCCCATGGTCACGGCCACGTAGGGGAGGGGCTGGTTCTGCGTTGATTCGTCAGTCATTGTTGCTCCAGATTCTTCGGAAGTCTTGTGGGAAAGGGTTTGGGTGGAAGCTGCGGCGGCCTGGCCGCGGCGCTTCCGGATTTCGTCGTACAGCTGAAGGAGGGCCAGGTGGTCGCCGAAGCTGCCGGGCTTGGTGCCCACCAGCGTCCCGTCGTCCGCGCGGCTCAGCACGGCTCCGTGCTGCACCGCCGCGAGCGGCACCAAGCTGGAGCGGCCGACGGCGTCCAGGACTTCCCTGGCCGTCTCACCGCCGGTGAGGATCAGGTCGGCCCGGGTTCCCTTGACGGCCTCGGCGGCGAACCTTGCCAGCGCCTGCACGATGCGGGGTGAGGCGGACGGGTCCACTTTCTGGGCCGCCAACGTGATAATCACGCGGGCAGCTGACCGCAAATCCGCCGAAACCTGGGCCAGTTGGGACACGTAGGCGCCGTCCGCACCGGCGTAGAGCGGGTGCAGCCGGACCACCGTGAACCCTTGGGCTTCAAGGGCAGCCAGTTGCGCCTGCGCGGTCTGTGAAGCGGAGCCGACGACGGCGAGCACCGGCCCGGGTGCCTCCTGCGGTTCCGCGGTGGTTGCGTCAGCCGTTGCCACAGGTTGCGCATTTCGCGCAAGTCGTGGGCTGAGCCGCTGGGCGAGAACATCGGCCGCCCCGCCGGTTCCGACCAGCACGATGCGGCGTCCGCCCGCCCGGAACTCCAGTTCCAGCAGGGCGTCCACGGTGTTCTCCAGGTCCCGGACGGTCTCGCCGTCCACCACCACGAGCTGCGGCCGCTCGGGTTCGAGCAGCCCGGCGAGCTTCGCAGCCAGGGATCCGGAGCGGACCGCAGCCAGATCAACGGAGCGCACAGAGGACGGATCCACCGGGGCCAGCAATGAAGGAACATCGACTGGCGGGGCCGACAGCTCGGCCTCCCAGAAGTCCGTTTCCGCCAGGGGAGTGCCGGCAGCCAGCGGCTTGCCACCGAGTACTGTGCGCTGCAGCTGGGGGAGTGCGCCCGCAATCACGGCGTGGAATCCAAGGCTGGCCAAGGCCGACACCTCAGCCTGGATGTTGCCGCGCCACAGGGAATCCATCTTCTTGAACTGCACCTGTGCGGCAGAGGCCTCGGGACCGGAGAACGCCTCCTTCACCAACGCCTCAGCCTCGGCCCCGGACAGGCCACGGGAGTGTGTATCGGCGACCACCACGTCGGTGACCTCTCCCGCAAAGGAGGGGCCGCCGTCGTGCGTTCCGAAAGACGCACCCGCGGCGAGAATGACCTGCGCAGTCAGCCCATGTTCCACAAAGCAATAGCCAACCTCGGCGGCGCCGGAGAAGTCGTCGGCCTGCACAAATACGGAAGCCACGGTGCTCCTCTCGTCATAGTCGGCTGGAACCCGCCAATCAGCGGGAGGCTTTCCATCATCATGACATGGTTGCGCGAATCGCGCTAGATAGGTTGCGCAATTTGCGCAGGAGTGGCAAAGTGATGGACACAACATTCGGCGCAGCCATTCCGGCAGCCCGCCATCCCCGATCTACCGAGAGGTCAACGATGACCGTTCTTCCTCAAGGAAGTGAGATTTCCCGCCGCCGCCTCCTTCAGTTCGGTGCGGCCGCCGGGTTTCTGCTGGGCACCGGCAGCCTGGCCGGCTGCGCCGGCCCCACCGGACTCCCCGGACCCAGCACCCTGACCCTGGCCCTCAACCGGTCCCTGGTCAGCCTGGACAACAAGCTCAACCAGTTTGACGCAGCCGTCACCGTGCAACGCTCGGTCCGCCAGGGACTCACCGCCATCGGCCCCGAAACCAAGCCCGTCCTGGTCCTGGCCGAACGCTTCGAGATGACCGGCCCCACCGAATGGACCGTCCGGCTCCGCGACGGCATCCGCTACTCGGACAACAGCCCCGTCACTGTGGAGGACGTCTCCACCGCCCTGAAGATGTACAAGCAGGTCCAGGGCTCCTTCGTGGCCGGGTTCTTCCCCGAATTCCCCGAGGTTGTCCCCGTGGATGACCGCACGTTCAGGATGGTCACCAAGAAGCCGGTCCCCATCCTGGACTCACTGATGAGCATGATCCTGATAACCCCGGCCGCACAGAACAAACCGGAGGAACTCCAGGAAGGCCTGGGCACCGGCCCTTATGTTGTCACCAAGTACAACCGTGGTGCCGGCACCTACAGCTTGGAACGCAACAAGAACTACTGGGGTCCCGCGCCGCACATCGACAACGTGGAGGTCCGGTTCCTCCCTGAGGAATCCAGCCGCGTCATCGCCCTGCGCAGCGGCGAGGTGGACGTCATCGACTCCATCACCCCAGACTCCCGCGAACAGCTCGCAGGCCTGCCCGGCGTCACGCTGCAGGAAGCCTCAAGCCTGCGCCTCAACCAGATCTTCTTCAATTTCCGCAAGCCCGCTGGCCACCCGCTGGCCAACCCCCGCGTCCGCCAGGCCCTCAGCATGGCCATCGACGGACAGTCCCTGGTGAAGGACGTCCTGGTGGACTCCGTCACCCAGGCCGCAGGCGTCACCCCGTCCAGCCTCACCGGCTACTACAAGACCGGCGAATACGTCTACGACCCCGAGAAGGCCAAGGCCACCCTTGCAGAACTTGGCGTCAAGGACCTCACCCTGAAGATCATCTGGGAAACCGGCGAATTCGCCTCCGACACCTCCGTGATGGAAGCCCTGGTTGAAATGTTCGGCAAGATCGGCGTCAAGGCCGAGCTCCAGCAGTTCGAACCCGGCGGCAACATCATGGCCTGGCGCCAGGGCAAACAGGGCGACTGGGACCTGCTGGCCAACGGCTACCCCAGCCCCACCGGCCTGGCCATCACCATGCTCCAGGGCATGTACGCCGGCACCCCGGAAAAGGAAGCCACCCGCGACACCTACCAGGGGTACGTCATCCCCGAGGTCACCGCCAAGATCCAGGCCGCTTCCGCCGAGGCGGACCCGGCGCGCAGGACGCAACTGCTCAACGACGCCCAGCAGGCAGTCTGGGACACCTGGCCCTGCGCCTGGGCGTTCGTGCCCAAGTCCGTCCTGGCCCACCGGGAACGGGTGTCCGGGATCAACCTGGCACCCACCAACTCCTACCCCCTCGTTGATGTCCGGCTGGAGGCCTAAGCCATGACGAACTACATCCTCAAACGCCTGGGACAAGGCCTGCTCACCGTGTTCCTTACGGTATCCACCGTGTTCATCCTGATCCGCCTGGCCCCCGGCGACCCCGCCGTCTCCTACGCCGGTCCGCTGGCCACTTCCGAACAGCTCGCCAAGGTGCGCGAACAGTTCGGCCTGGACAAGCCCCTCCTGGAGCAGTACTGGATCTTCCTGCAGCAACTGTTCAGCGGCAACCTCGGCCAGTCCTACTCGTTCCAGGCGCCGGCCATGCAGGTGGTCTTCGAACGCCTGCCCTACACCCTGACCCTGGCGACGTCGGCAATCCTGCTGACCGCCGTCGTCGCCATCCCGCTGGGGGTGTGGATGTCCCGCCGCCCTGACACCGGCCGCGAATTCGGCGTCAACGTGCTCACCATCGCCGGGCAGTCCATGCCCGATTTCTGGACCGGCATCATGCTGCTCACCGGGTTCGCCGTGCTGGTCCCCCTCTTTCCGGCCTCCGGCTTCGCCACCTGGGGCGGCCTGGTCCTGCCCACCGTCACCATCGCCATCCTGCAGATCGCGCTGATCTCCCGCATGGTGCGCCGCGAGATGACCAACAACCTGGCCGCCCCGTACCTCACCGTGGCCCGCTCCCGCGGCGTGAAGAACTCCGTGCTCACCTGGCGCTACGCAATGGGCAACTCCGCCATTCCCGTCTTCACCGCACTGGGCACCCGGTTCGCCGCGATGCTCAACGGCGTGGTGGTGGTGGAAGTGGTGTTCGCCTGGCCCGGCGTCGGCTCCCTGATCGTCCGGGCCCTGGAAACCCGCGACTACCCCCTCATCCAGGCCACGGTCCTCATCACCGCGCTCCTGGCCGTAGGCGTGCAGCTGCTGATCGACCTCGCCTACCCGCTCCTTGATCCCCGCGTTCGTCTCGGAAAGGCGGCCACAGCATGAGCCTCCACACCGCAACCCCCGCCGGCCCGTCCGGAAGCACCGGCGCGCCAACCCGGCAGCCAAGCCCCAGCGCCGTCACCAAGGCGGACCTTGCCCGGGCCGGCGCCACCCGACGTCGGAAAGCCGCGCAATGGAAACTGGTGGTCGGCGCCATCTGCACCCTGCTGGTGATCATCCCGATCATCCTGGCCAACGTGCTCCCGCTCCCGGACGCCAACTTCCAGGACCTCGCCGCCCGGCGCCTGCCCCCGCTCACCGACGGCCACCTGTTCGGTACCGACCAGCTGGGCCGCGACCTGCTCTCCCGCGTCCTGCACGGCGGCCAGGTCTCGCTGACCATCGGCCTGCTGGCAGTCCTGGTCTCAGGGGCCATCGGCGTGATCCTCGGCTCCGCCGCCGGCTACTTCGGCGGCTGGGTGGACACCATTGTCTCCCGTCTCCTCGAAGCCCAGATGTCCCTGCCGCTGCTGATGATGCTGCTGCTGGTGGTGGCCCTCTTCGGCCCCTCCATCCCCGTGATCACGTTCGTGATTGCCATCGCGCAGTGGCCCGAGGTGGCCCGCCTGACCCGCTCCATGGTCCTGGTGGAACGCGAAAAGCCGTACGTCTCCGCCGCCCGGATCCTGGGCCTGCACCGCATCCAGATCCTGATCCGGCACATCATCCCCAACGTCATCAAGCAGGCAACCCTGGTGGTGCTGCTCCTGCTGGCGCAGGCCGTGCTGCTCGAATCCGCGCTGTCCTTCCTCGGTGCCGGCCCCCAGCGCCCCTTCGCCACCTGGGGCCGGATCATCTCCGACGGCCAGGACTACATCACCACCTCCTGGTGGATGGTCACCCTGCCCGGCCTGGTGATCGTGCTCATGGTGGTAGGCGTCAACCTGCTGGGCGACGGCCTCCGCGACCGTCCCCGCCGCAAGAAGAAGGGTGCCTGACATGTCTGTTTCCCCCACGTTCACCGAGCAGCCGCTGCTGGAGGTCCGCGACTTCCAGGTGGAACTGATCACGGACGCCGGCATCATCCGCGCCGTGGACTCCGTCAGCTTCAGCATCCACCGGGGCGAGACGGTCACCATCATCGGCGAGTCCGGTTCAGGCAAGTCCACGACGGCGATGGGCATCCTCCGCCTGCTGCCCGAGGACCTGGCGGTCCTGTCCGGCACCGTGCTGATTGACGGCGTCGACATCTCCGCCGACCCCAAGGCCATCGACAAGGTGCGTGGCAGGACGCTGGCGCTGATCCCGCAGGACCCGATGACGGCACTGAGCCCCGTGCACTCGATCGGCAGCCAGCTGTTCGAGGCCATCCGGATCGCCGGCGCCGCCTCCGCCAAGGACAAGGGCGCGCTGCAGGCCCGGGCCGTGCGGCTGCTGGAACAGGTGCACATCCCCACGCCGGAGAAGCAACTGAAGAAGTACCCGCACCAGCTCTCCGGCGGCATGCTGCAGCGCGTGCTCATAGCCATCGCTTTGGCTTCCGAGCCGCAATTGCTGGTGGCGGACGAGCCGACATCGGCCCTGGACGTCACGGTGCAGGGCGGCATCCTGGACCTGCTGCTGGAACTGCAGGAACAGCGTGGCATCGGCATCCTGATGATCACGCACGACCTCGGCGTGGCCCGGCTCATCTCTGACAGGATCCACGTGATGAAGGACGGGTCCTTCGTCGAATCCGGCGAGGTCCAGCAGATCGTGGACCACCCCGCCACCGAGTACACCCGCACCCTGCTGGCCGCGGTGCCCGTACTGGGGCCGTGGGACGAAACCCCCAACTCCACCCTGACCACTACTGGAGCACGCCATGACTAAGCCGTTCCTCGCCGTCGACAACCTGGTGGTGGACTACCACGTCCCCGGCGGTACCTTCCGCGCCGTGGACGACGTCTCCTTCTCCGTGGACAAAGGCAAGACGATCGCCGTGGTGGGTGAATCCGGCTGCGGCAAATCCACCATCGCCAAGGCCCTGATGCGGCTGGTGACCCCCACCAGCGGGTCCATCAACCTGGACGGGACGGACATCGCGGCCATGAGCGAAGCGAAGCTGCGGCCCATGCGCTCCACGTTCCAGATGGTGTTCCAGGATCCATACGGCTCCCTGGACCCGCACATGACCGCGCAGGAAATCGTGGCCGAACCGCTCAAGCTGCAGGGAGTCCGCTCCAAAGCAGAACGGCATGCGGCGGCGGCGAAGCTGATTGACCAGGTGGGCCTTCCCGTCCGGTCCCTGGACAAGCACCCCGGCGAGTTCTCCGGCGGCCAGCGCCAGCGCATCGGGATCGCCCGGGCGCTGGCCTCCAAGCCCCAACTGCTGGTCTGCGACGAAGCCACCAGCGCCCTGGACGTCTCTGTCCAGGCACAGGTGCTGCGGCTCCTCAAGTCCATCCAGGACGAAACCGGCATCACCTACGTGTTCATCTCGCACAACCTTGGCGTGGTGCAGGAAATCAGCGATACCGTCATGGTGATGCAGCGCGGCAAGCTCGTGGAACTCGGCCCCACCGCCGACGTCCTGACCGCCCCCAAGGAGGACTACACCCGCAAACTCCGCCGCGCGGCCCTGGACCCCTCCACCATGACCGGCCTGAAGCCGCGGCACATCGTCCGCTCCCTGGCGCTCGCCAACCAGCCCTGACCCTTTGACACACGCAACCACGAGGAATCAACGCATGAGCACGCAGCCCAACGGCACCCAGGTGGACGGCCTGGAACTACCCATCTCCCGGCTGGTCCTGGGGACCATGACGTTCGGCGACACCGCTGACGAGGCCACCGCGGGCCGGATGGTGGAAGAAGCGCTCGCCGCCGGCATCACCACCATCGACACCGCCAACGCCTACGTTGGCGGCACCACGGAGGAGATGCTCGCACGCCTTTTGAAGGGAAAGCGCGACGCCGTCATCCTGGCTTCGAAGGCCGGCATGCCGCACGCGGACCACGGCTCCAATGCACCGCTCTCCGCGGCGGGGCTGCGCGCCAGCGTGGAAGGCAGCCTGCGCCGGCTGGGCGTGGACAGCCTCGACCTCTTCTATCTGCACCAGCCGGACCGGGCCACGCCGGTGGCCGAAACGCTTTCCACCGTGGCGGCCCTGGTCGCCGAGGGCAAAATCGGGGCGCTGGGCGTGTCCAACTTCGCCGCCTGGCAGATCGCCGACGTGATCCACACGGCACGCGAAGTGGGGGCGCCGCAGCCCGTCGTCGCGCAGCAGCTCTACAACCTGGTGGCGCGCCGGCTGGAGGAGGAATACCTCGAATTCGCCGCCACCCATGACGTGCACACCATGGTCTACAACCCGCTGGGCGGCGGCCTTCTCACCGGCAAGCACAGCTTCGAGGCAAAGCCCACCGAAGGCCGCTACGGCGATTCCAAGCTCGCGGCCATGTACACGCAGCGGTACTGGGACAAGCAACTGTTCGACGCGATCGGCGAGCTGTCGCGAATCGCAACCGGTGCCGGGCTGTCCCTGGCCGAACTGTCGCTGCGCTGGCTCGCCTACCGCTCCGGTGTGGGCTCGATGCTGCTGGGCGGCTCCAAGGTGGAACAGCTGCGCGCCAACATCGCCGCCGTGGCCAACGGGCCGCTGCCGGCCGACGTCGTGGACGCCTGCGACGCCGTGGGCACCTCGCTGCGCGGCCCTATGCCCGCCTACAACCGCTGACCCATTCCTCCCGACTGAACCGATTACGAAACTGAAGGACTCTGATGACCTCCCAACTGGCCCTCGAATTCGCCCGCAAGATCCGCGCCCGTGAGCAGGCGGTGGGCTATTGGGCGGTGCTGGACGCGCCCGTGGCCACCGAACGCATCGGCCGGCTCGGCTACGACTACCTGGCCCTGGACGCGCAGCACGGACTGCTCGGCTACTCCGGCGTGCTCAACGGGCTGATGGCCATCGACGCCGGGCACACCGCCGTCGGGATGGTCCGGGTGGAGGCCAACGACTTCACCGCGATCGGCAAGGCACTGGACGCCGGCGCCGTGGGGGTCATCGTTCCGCTCATTAACAACGCCGAAGACGCAGCCGCGGCCGTGGCGGCAGCAAAGTACCCGCCGCTGGGCGGCCGCTCCTACGGCCCCATGCGTTCGGCCTTGCGGATCGGGCCCGTCCCGGCCGAGGCCAACGCCACCACCCTGGTCTTCGCCATGATCGAGACCCCCGAAGGCCTGGCCAACGTGAAGGAAATCTGCGCCACCCCCGGCCTGGACGGCATCTACGTTGGCCCCTCCGACCTCTGCATTGCGGTAGGCGGGGCCTTCCCCGGGGATCCCGCCGTCGAAACCGAATTCAATGCCGCCCTGGAAACCATCGCCGAGGCAGCGGCCTCCGCGGGGATCGCCGCCGGCATCCACACGGCCGCCGGCACAGTGGCCAACCAGCGGCTGCGGCAGGGCTACACGTTCACCACCGTGGCCTCGGACCTGACGCACCTGGAACAGATCGCCAAGTCCCACCTCGACGCTGCCCGCTCCGATGCCGGCACCAAGGAGAGCTAATCCCATGCAGAACACCACAACCGACGCGTACAACACCATCACCCCGGACGGAGCGGTCAAGACGGCCGACGGCGCCGACTTCGCCTACCTGCCCGCACCCACCGTGCAGAGCCACGCGGCCAACCTGCTTACCCTTCCCGACGGCCGTTTAGGCTGTGTGTGGTTCGGCGGCACCCAGGAAGGCGTGCCGGACATCTCCATCTGGTTCTCCACCCTGGAGCCTGGCAGCAGGCAGTGGTCCGACGCCGTCCAGCTTTCGGATGACTCCACCCGGTCCGAGCAAAACCCCATCCTGTTCGTTGCGCCGGACAAAGCCCTGTGGCTGCTGTACACCGCGCAGAAGGCGGGCAACCAGGACACCGCCGAGGTCCGCCGTCGTATCTCCCTGGACAGCGGCCGCACCTGGGGTGAGGTGGAGACCCTGTTCCCGGCCAACGAGACCGGCGGCGTGTTCGTCCGCCAGCTGCCCGTGGTGCTCCCGTCCGGCCGGCTGATCATCCCGATCTTCCGCTGCATCACCACGCCTGGCGAAAAGTGGGTGGGCAACAGCGACGACAGCGCCGTGATGATCTCCGACGACGCCGGCGCCACCTGGACCGAAACCGTGCTTCCCGGCAGCCTGGGCTGCGTTCACATGAACATCCAGCCCGTGGCCGACGGCTCCCTGCTGGCCCTGTTCCGCAGCCGCTGGGCCGACTCGATCTACGAATCCCGCTCCACGGACGACGGCACCACCTGGAGCGAGCCCGTCCCCACCGAGCTGCCGAACAACAACTCCTCCATCCAGTTCACCGCGCTCGCCGACGGCCGCCTGGCCCTGGTGTACAACCACAGCCGGGCGGGGGAGGGCACCGAACGGCGGCTGTCCCTCTACGACGAGATTGACGACGACGGCCTGGCCGACGAACAGGGGCAGGTGGCCGAGCCGGATGCTTCTGTTCCGGACGACGGCGTGAAGCGCGCCTTCTGGGGGACGCCGCGCTCACCCATGACGCTGGCCATCTCCGAGGATTCAGGCCGTACGTGGCCGATCCGCCGGAACCTGGACGTGGGGGACGGGTACTGCCTGTCCAACAACTCCCGTGACGGGCTCAACCGCGAATACTCCTACCCGTCCATCCACCAGGGCCCGGACGGCGCCCTCAACATCGCCTACACATACTTCCGGCAGGCCATCAAGTTCGTCCGGGTCGACCCGCAGTGGGCCTACGAGGGCGCCACCACGCCGGGCGGGGACTCATGACCCGGCACGCGGTGGTCACCGGCACCAGCTCGGGGATCGGCAAGGCGATAGCGGAGCGGCTCCTGGCCGACGGGTGGCAGGTGACCGGCCTGAGTCGGACCGGGTCTTCGCTGGTGGGGAAGTTCGCGTGGCGCCAGGCCGATCTCTCGGAGCCCGAATCGTTGCCGGATGTCCTGGCCGGGCTGGGGTCCGTTGACGCGTTGGTTCATGCCGCAGGATTCCAGCGCACCGCGCACCTTGGCTCCCTTGACCCGGCGGCGCTGGCGGGGATGTTCACGGTCCACGTTGCGGCCGCGTCGGTGCTGGCGAACGAACTGGTGCCGTCCATGCCCGACGGCGGCCGGATCGTCCTGCTGGGCAGCCGCACCTCCACGGGGATGCCGGGTAAGAGCCACTACGCCGCGACGAAGGCGGCGCTGATGGGGCTCGGCCGGACGTGGGCGCAGGAACTCGCGCCGCGGGGGATCACGGTGAACGTGCTCTCCCCGGGGCCCACCGACACCCCCATGCTCAACGATCCGGGCCGCGCCGCCACTCCGGTGAAGCTGCCTGCACTGGGCGCCCTGGTGGACCCGGAGGATGTGGCCGCCCTGGCCGCGTTCCTGCTGGGTCCGCATGGCAAGTCCATCACCGGCCAAAACTACGTGATCTGCGGCGGCGCATCCCTTTAGCGCTCGGTGAGGAGGATCATGGTCCTCGTGGGGTTGACGTACCGCAAGCGCGTTCGAGGTGTGGCCGCAATCGCTGCGGCCCTCCTGGTGGCCGCCGCCGCGGGATGCACCGGTGCCCCGGAACCCCCTGGCCCGCCCGGCGGCACCGCGAGCCCCGCGGCGGATGTCCGGATCGCCGCCGTCGGGGACATGAACCCCGAGGGGAACGCGGACCCGGACAGCAGGTCTGGCCGGAACGGTGCGGCCATCTCCCGGCTGGTTAAGGACAATGAGATCGATGCGTTCCTCGGGCTCGGCGACTTCCAGTACGACACCGCCTACTGCCGGGACTACGTGGACTACTGGACGCAGCTGTGGGGCGGCACGATGCCCAAGCTGTACTGGGTGTCCGCCCCCAACCACGACTGGCAACCGGGCCGCAACGAAGACCTTGATGATTTCATGAACGGCCAGTGCCCGGGCTCGGACGCGAAAGCGGCCATCAACGAGGAAAGGGGCTTCATTCCCAACGAAAAACCGTATTCAAAGGACTTTGGGAACTGGCACTTCGCATTCCTGCCTTCCGGGCTGTGGCGGTACGACAAGGCAGCGGCTTCCGCCGCGACAACATGGCTGGACACTGACCTCGGTGCCGCCAGGGCAGCAGGCAAACACCTTGCGGTGGTCTACCACGAGCCCTACTTCACGTCGGACACGGACGAACATGAGCGGGCCGCAAACCATAAGCCCTGGATCAACGTGATGTGGAAGCACCGGGTCCGGCTGACCCTGTCCGCCTCACAACACAACTACGAGCGGTCCTGCCCCGTGGATAATGCGGATACGTGCGTCGATGACGGCATGACAGCCTTCCAGGTTTCAACGGGAGGCCGCACCCTCCGCCCGTTCACCAGCAGCCCAAAATACATCGCCAAGCGGTTCAGCGACACCCACGGGTTTCTCCGGCTGACGCTGCATGGTGACGGTTCGTTCGACTGGAACTTCGTCCCGACCACAGGGCAGAGCACGGACACAGGTTCGCGGTCGGCACCCTGATCTGTCCGCCAGGCAGAACCCCGCGCGTGCTCCCCATCCTCCAGCGCACCCATGACCCATCCGCCCCGGTGGCGAATCGAGGTCTACAGTGGAGGCATGGCTCTCAGCCGCAATCCGCTCGATGACCTGCGTGAAACCATCGGCCACCTCGCCGATCAACTCAAGCTGCCCGGTTCGGAACGCGTCGACGACCTCGTCGGCGATCTTATGGGTGCCAGGCCCGGGCCGGCGCGGCCGCTGTCCGAGCTGCAAGCCGAGCTCGATGCGTTGGTGGGACTGGAGACCGTCAAGGAACAGGTGCGTGCCCTGGTCGCGCTGCTCCAGGTCCAGGCACGCCGCAAGGCGCACGGCCTGCCGGAAGTGGCCACCTCTCAGCACCTGGTGTTCCTCGGAAACCCGGGTACGGGCAAAACCACCGTGGCGCGGCTCCTGGCCGAGATGTACCGGGCGGTTGGCCTGCTGCAGAAGGGCCACCTGGTCGAGGTGGACCGTTCGGGCCTGGTGGGGCAATACGTCGGCCAGACCGCGATCAAGACGGACCGGGTGATCCGGCGCGCACTGGACGGCGTCCTGTTCATCGACGAGGCCTATGCGCTGGCCCCGGAGGACGGCCGGATGGACTTCGGCCCGGAAGCCATCGAGGTCCTGCTCAAACGCATGGAGGACCACCGCCACCGCCTGGTGGTGATCGTGGCCGGGTACCCGCGGCTGATGGAGGCTTTCCTGCTCTCCAACCCCGGACTCCGCTCCCGGTTCGCCCGCGAGATCACGTTCCCGGACTACTCCGTGGACGCACTCCTGGCCATCTTCAGCCAGATGCTGGCCCAGCACGAGTACATCCTGGAGCCGGACGCGGACCAGATGCTGCGCCGCATCTTCACCGGGCTCCACGCCGGCGAAGACTCCGGCAACGCACGGTTCGCCCGCACGCTGTTCGAGCAAGCGCTCAACAGGCAGGCGCTGCGGCTCTCCCTGGACGAGGACCAAAGCCTCGACGCGCTCGACCGGGAGGCCGTCATGACGCTCACCGCTGACGACCTCGTCCAGGCCGCGATGGCGTTGGGCGAGGAGCCGGAACCGGAACCGACGCCGCCACCCGAGCAGCCACGCTGGAAACGCTGGCTGTTGGCCTGACGCAGTTTCAGCCCCGCCTGGATCCCGGCCGCCCTGAATCCGCCAGCCCTCGAGATCGCCGGAGCGGTGCGTGCCCGCCGGAACGTTCCGGCGAGTTCGCACCGCTCCGGCGACCCGGACACCCCTCCGGCGATCTCGGCGCCGGCCGCAAAACTGCACATTTGTGCAAACGCCCCTGAGAGCCCGTCCACGCCGCGATAAGACCAAAAATAGCTACTAACCAGTAACAATACCTGTGCCGTGGGTCACATCAGGTGTACATGGCCGCGCTGCAGGAACGGGATTTTGGCCGCACATCCGTGCAGTTCCGCTGTGCCGGGAAGGCATCGCTGCAAGCATGGAAAACCTCAGCCGGGCCTCATGGGTCCCCCAAAACCGTGAGGCCCGGCGCCCCGCAGACAGACGAACAAAGAGGTTTCCATGTCCTTCCTAACCCGGGCCCTGTCCGTTGCAGCAGCCGCTGTCCTTGCCTCCTCCCTGGTGGCAGTCCCTGCCCAGGCCGTTGATGTCTCCCCGCCGGGCGCCAACGACTGGACCTGCAAGCCATCTGCAGAGCATCCCTATCCGGTCATCCTTGTTCCCGGCACGTTCGAGAGCATGGAGAAGAACTGGTCCACCATGTCGCCCTACCTCAAGAGCCAGGGCTACTGCGTCTTCGCCCTCAACTACGGCGCCACCAACGGTGTTTACGCCACCGCTCCAGTCAAGGATTCCGCCAAGGAACTCGCCCCGTTCGTGGACTCTGTCCGCTCCGCCACCGGCGCCAAGCAGGTGGACCTGGTGGGCCACAGCCAGGGCGGCATGATGCCCCGTTACTACATGGGGTTCCTCGGCGGCGCCAAGTACGTCCACCAGCTCGTCGGCATCGCCCCGTCCAACCACGGCACCAAAGGCGTGATCCTTCCGCCGCCGGACCTGGTTCCCACTCCTGACTACACGGCCGCCGGCTGCGCCGCCTGCGCCGACCAGCAGGCAGGCTCGCCGTTCATGCAGGAACTCAACTCCATCGGCGATACCGTGGCCGGTCCCGCCTACACGGTCATCTCCACCACCCACGACGAGGTGGTCATCCCGTACAACAGCCAGTACCTCAGCGGTTCGGCGCGGCAGGTCACCAACATCACCATCCAGGACAAGTGCCCGGCGGACGTCATCGAACACGACCAAACGCCCAATGATCCCGTGGTCCACCAGCTCGTGGGCAACGCCCTGGGCCAACCGTCCGGCCCCGCTGACCCGGCGTTCCAGCCCGTTTGCCTCTAACCCCTGAAGCAACGCCTGACCCCTGAAGCAATTGACGACGGCGGGCGGCCGGCACCCACGCCGGCCGCCCGCCGTCGTGCCCGGCAAAGAGGCCTAAAGCGTCGGGGGAATGGGCCGTCCCGGAAAGAGCGCGGCATACTGTTTCCGGTACATCCGCCGCCCAACCAGCTTGTAGGCAAGCCGGACGGGTGCGGGGATTTCCTTGAACAGTTCAACCTGGTCTTCCCGCGGATTCGTCGCAAGCACCATGCCGAGGTACCCCACCAGGAATTTCTTGTCGAGTTCCTGGATCCCGTGTTGCCCCACCGCGGCAGCTTCCTTCTCCGTCATCACCCTGTCCGCAACCGGCATCATCTCCGTGACCTCGCGGCGCAGATGTACATTGAGGACGCCGGACAGGTCTTCATAGCGGGCCGCGAGTTCCGCGCCGGACTCCTCATCCGCCGTCTGCATCCAGCGCAGCCGGACCGGCTCTATGGCCTGCAGCCTCTGCGTGACCTGCCTGTGCTGCTCGAGCATCTGCCCCACATGAAGTGCGCATGCCGGTGCCCGCTCCTTCAGTTGCGGGTACATCAGGAGGTCTTCGCCTTCGTGGTGGATATGCAGCACCTTGTCGAAGTTGCCCAGCACTTCGCCCACGTAGGCTGCCCGCGCAGTGTCGCCGGGGGCGGCGGAGCGCACCAGTCCCGGTGCCTCGCCGTAGGCCCAGAGGAAGAAGCGGTGGATGCGGCGCATGGCAGCGGTTCCGGTGCACAGCACCGGTCCGGGCGGCAGCGGAGCTGCGGTCTCACCGGGCTGCATGGTGAAGAAGTCGGTCATGAGCGTGGCCCTTTCCAGTCTCGCGAGACTAAGGACCTCTCCCCGCGAGCATCCTAGTCCTGCGCCCCGGCGCACACAATGCGCACCGCAACGGGCTCCAGGCGGCGACGGCGTAGTTTGGGACCCGTCAGGCCCGCGCCTGCAACCCGGGAACGCCGTCGCGGATTTCGAAGGAGGCTTTCGTGGACACCGGTGCGCCGGGCGTGGTCACGTGGTCCAACACCCGGAAGTCCGCGGTGATCGCGTCCCTGGTGATGCGGCTGGCCACGTAGCCGCGGTTGTCGTTGTAGAACTTCAGGTGCGGGTTCCAGGCCATGGTGGCATCCGTGGTGGAGCCGGTGCCGTCACCGGTGGAGGTGATCGAGGTGCACACCAGTTCCGAACCCACCACGGGGGAGGCGGGGTCCTTGTAGTCCACTTTGACGTCGTTGGCCCAGTTGCGGTGCACATCGCCCGTCAGCACCACGGCGTTGCGGACGTTCGCGTCCACCCACCCCTGGGTGATGCGGCGGCGGGAGGCGGCGTACCCGTCCCAGCCGTCCATGGAAACGTCGTCGATGTCCGGGGCCTTGTTCCGGTCGCGCTCCGCGAAGAAGACCTGCTGGCCCAGAATGTCCCAGCGCTGGGTGGAACTGCGGAACCCGTCCAGCAGCCACTTTTCCTGCTCGGCGCCGGTGATGGTCCGGTCCTCGGCAAGCCGTTCGGCCACATTCTTCTGCCAGCCGTCGCCTGCCAGCTGGTCGTCCCGGTACTGCCTGGTGTCCATCATGTGGAAGTTGGCGAGCTGGCCCCACTGGACCCTGCGGTAGATCTTCATATCCGGTCCGGCCGGCAGCGAGGACGGGCGCAGCGGCATGTTCTCGTAGTACGCCTGGAACGCGGCGGCGCGGCGCTGGCGGAAATGCTCCACGCTGTCATTGAGCTGGCCGGCGTCCTTGTTCTCCGGAACGTCGTCCGCCCAGTTGTTGTCCACCTCGTGGTCATCCCAGACCACCAGCCACGGCGCGGCGGCATGCGCAGCCTGGAGGTCGCCGTCGGCCTTGTACTGCGCGTGCCGCTGGCGGTAGCTTGCCAGCGAGACCGTCTCCGGGCCCTCGTGGTCGCGCGGGTTGCCGCCGCCGATCACGTAGCTGTCCTTTTTGTACTCGTACAGGTAGTCGCCCAGGTGCAGCACCAGGTCCGGGTGGTCCTCCGCCAGGCGCCGGTACGCGGTGAAGTAGCCGTGCTCGTACTGCGCGCAGCTGGCGAACGCCATGGCCAGCGCCGCGGGGGTCTCGTGCAGGGCCGGGCTGGTGAGGGTCCGTCCCACCGGGCTGACGTGCTTGCCGGTGCGGAACCGGTAGAAGTATTCGCGGCCCGGCTTCAGGCCCCGCAACTCCACGTGCACCGAGTGTGCGGTCTCGATCCTGGCCTGCTCCACGCCGCGGGCCACCACGCTGCGCATGCCTGCGTCCTCCGCAACTTCCCATTGCACGGCCACCGGCCGGGACGGCATGCCGCCCAGCCCGTCCTCCGCTACCGGGTTGACGGCCAGCCGGGTCCACAGGACGAAGCCGTCCGGCCAGGGCTCGCCCGACGCGATGCCGAGCATGAAGGGGTCGGTGCGGAGTCCGGCGTCGTCCGCGGTGGAAACGGCGACGGCGGCACCCGGCAATGCGGCGACCAGGCCGGCCCCGAGGCCGGCGGAGATAAGGGATCGGCGGGAAATGTTGTCCATGGCTCCCACCGTATTTCGAGCCCTTGTACAGGATTTTAGGAGCATATGAATGGCTGGTTAACGGCATGACAAGAAATGACAGCTAGTTCGGGCGGATCTCGGAAGGAGCCGCCGGACTTTAGTCCCTGTTCTGGAGTAACCCCCGGGAGTACCGTCGAAAGTGGATCCTGCGACTGCGGGAACCGCGTTAGTAGGGGGCATCATGGCCAAGGCCGGGCTTTCGGTTCTCAGTGTTTTGGGGCTTACCGCCTCGATCATGCTGACAGGGTGCTTTGGCCCGCCGGCCCCGTCCCCCAGCACCAGTTCCGCGGCACCAAGTACGACGACGGCCCCCACCCCGAGTGCCACGGCAAGCCCTTCCGCCGCGCCAACCTCCACAGCCGCCACCACAACGCCCGCCACGACGGCGGCCGCGCCGGGCACCACCGCCGCCGCGCCGCCGTCGTCCGCCCCTGCCAGCCCGACGGCTACGCAGGAACCCAGCCCAACCGGCCTCCCGGAGCAGGTGGGCCCGCTGACCATCTACTACGTGGCCGTCGATGACAACGGTGTGTCCGGTCCCAAGATCGGCTGCGGCGACAGCCTGGTGGCCACCACCACCGGGCCCGTCCGCTTCACGGACCAGGTGGGCCCCAGCGTTGGGACCCTGCTCGCGAACAAGAGCCGGGACGTGGGCATGTCCGGACTGATCAACGCGCTGTACCAGTCGAACCTGACGTACGTGGCCGGTGAGCTGGACGGCAGCACCATCACCATCTGGCTGACCGGGCAGTTCATGCTGGGCGGCGTGTGCGACATCCCGCGGGCGAAGGCCCAACTGGAGTACACCGCCATGGCCGCCTCCGGTGCCACCAGCGCGCAGGTGTTCGTCAACGGCCGCCCCATCGATGAGGTCCTCAGCCTTAAGTAGCACCGTCAGCCCCGACCGCTTAAAGGCACAGGAGCACGTGCAGCGCCACTGTCGGCCCGGCGTCGTACTCTTGGATCCATCCACTACCTAAGTGTGCGAACGGACCCAGATGCCAGAGCTGAACGTGCAGGAGCGGACATCCCTCCTGCTGCCCATTACCGAGGCAGCGGGCCTGACGACGGACCAGGCACTCGCACGGCTGGGATCCGGTCCGGGTGGGCTCACCGGTGAGGAAGCGGAACGGCGCCTGGCGGAGATCGGGCCCAACGCCGTCCGCACCCACCGGGCCAACGGGTGGGCCGTGCTGGGCCGCCAGTTCGCCAGCCCCATCCTGATCCTGCTGCTCATCACCGCCGGGCTGTCCCTCTTCCTGGGGGACGCCACCAACTCGATCGTCATCGGCGTGATCCTCCTGGTCAGCGTTGGCCTCGGATTCACCAACGAGTTCCGGGCCGAGCGCGCGTCCGAGGCCCTGCACGACCGCGTCACCCACCGTGCCGTGGTGCTCCGCGACGGAGCCACCACGGAAGTGGACGTCACCGCGCTGGTGCCCGGCGACGTCGTCCATCTCTCCCTGGGTGCCATCATCCCGGCGGACATCCGCCTCCTGGCCACCGGCAACCTCCTCTGCGACGAAAGCATCCTGACGGGGGAGTCCCTGCCCGCCGCCAAGGACCCCGCCGCCGTGCAGGCCGGCGCGGCGCTGGCGGACCTCTCTTCCTGCGCGTTCATGGGCACCGTCATCCAGTCCGGCAACTGCACCGGCGTGGTGGTGGCCACCGGCGGCCGGGCCGAATTCGGCCGGATCGCCCTGGGCCTGGGCGAACGGCAGCCGCAAACTGAATTCCAGCTGGGCCTCAAACGGTTCTCCTTCCTGCTGCTCCAGGTGGCCATCGGACTCACCACGCTCATCTTCATCGCCAACCTGCTGCTGCAGCGGCCGCTGATCGAATCGCTGCTGTTCTCCCTGGCCATCGCGGTGGGCATCACTCCGCAGCTGCTCCCCGCCGTCGTCAGTACCTCCCTGGCCACCGGAACCCGCCAGCTCGCGAAGCGGAAGGTCCTGGTCAAGCGGCTGGTGTGCATCGAGGACCTGGGGGACATGGACATCCTGGTCACGGACAAAACCGGCACCCTCACCGAAGGGAAGATCAGCTTCACCGCTGCCCTCCCCGCCACGGCGGAGCTGCCCGGCGACGCCCTGCTCACCCTGGGCCTGCTGGCCACCGAGGCGGACTACACCGACGCGAAGCTCACCTCCGCCGGGCAAAACCCGCTGGACGCCGCCCTCTGGGACAGCCCGGGCGCCTCCGGGTTCGACCCCGGCCGTTACGAGCGGCTGGACATGATCGGCTTCGACCACCAGCGCCGCCGCACCACCGTGCTGGTGCGGGAAGCCGGCGGCCCGCCGCAACTGGTCACCAAGGGCGCCCCCGAGGACGTCCTCGCCCTGTGCGGCCCGGTCGCCCCGGCCGTGCAGGCCCTGCTGGATGAACAGTTCGACGCCGGATCCAGGGTGGTGGCCGTCGCCACCCGCCCGGCCGACGGACCGGGCACGCTGACCGCGGCCGATGAACGCGGCCTCACCCTGGCGGGTTTCCTGGTATTCCTGGACCGGCCCAAGGCCAATGCCCGGCAATCGCTGGACCGGCTGGAGGAACTGGGCATCTCGGTCAAGATCGCCACGGGTGACAACGCCAAGGTGGCCGAGAAAGTCTGCGCCGACCTGGACGTCATCTCGGGTGGCACACTCACCGGGGCGGATATCGACGCCCTGTCCGACGCCGACCTTGCCGCCTCCGCCCGCACAGCCACCATCTTCGCCCGGGTATCGCCCGAACAAAAAGCCCGCATCATCGCCTTGCTGCGCCAAAGCGGCGGCTCCATCGGGTTCATGGGCGACGGCGTCAACGACGCCCTCGCCCTGCACAAGGCGGACATCGGCATCTCCGTGGACAGTGCCACGGACGTCGCCAAGGACGCCGCCGACGTCGTCCTCCTCGACAAGGACCTCGGCGTCCTGGCCGAAGGGGTGATGGAGGGACGGCGGATCTTTGCGAACACCATCAAGTACGTCCTGATGGGCACCTCCAGCAACTTCGGAAACATGTTCAGCGCCGCCGTGGCGTCCGTGGTGCTGAGCTTCCTGCCCATGCTCCCCGGCCAGATCCTGCTCAACAACCTGCTGTATGACAGCGGCCAGCTGGCCATCCCGGGCGACCGCGTGGACAAGGAACAGCTCCGCGCCCCCTCGCACTGGAACATCGCCTTCATCCGCAGGTTCATGTTCCTCTTCGGGCCCATCAGTTCGCTGTTCGACTTCGCCACGTTTGCCCTGATGCTGTTCGTGTTCGATGCCGTACCGGGGGAGTTCCGGGCCGGCTGGTTCATCGAGTCCATCGCCACCCAGACCCTGATCATCTTCGCCATCCGCACCCGGCGCGTTCCGTTCGTGCGGAGCCGGCCGTCCGCCGGGCTGATCACGGCGTCCTTGGGTGTGGTGGCGCTGGGCATCCTCCTGCCACTGTCTCCGCTGCAGGGCGTGCTCGGCTTTGACCCCCTTCCCGTCCCGTTCTTCCTTGCGCTGCTGGGCATGATCGTGCTGTACCTGGTGCTGGTGGAGATCGCCAAGGCGTGGTTCTTCGCCCGCGCCGCCCAGCAGGTGCCAACTGTCCCGGTCCGGCGCCGGGCGGACACCCACCACATCGCCCGCCGCGCCTTCCGCTTCAGCATCCCCGTCAAAATGCCCCCCTTCACTCCGAGTCCTGGGGGACTCCGGCGTCCCGGGAAGCGGCGGACGGAGCGGATCCGATCCGCCTCGCCAGAACAGGGAACGATGCGGCGCTCCGGGGGCTAACATGGCTGGAAGAGGGATTTTAGGCTGTCTCATATGGATTCAGGCGATGAAGCCCGCCATGGATCATGCTGATCATTTGACCGAGGTGTCTCACAGTGTGGCGTGAACCTATCAGGCGACGGACCCGCGAACTTCTCCGCGAGTTCGTGGACAGGGCGGACGAGCTGGTACGGACGCAGGAGCATGTCGAGGGGCTGCTGGGGGCCGTGGTGTCCCTTGCGGAGGACCTCAGCCTCGAAGCGGTCCTTGACCGGGTAGTGCAGTCGGCGTGCGAACTCGTCGGCGCGCGGTACGGGGCGCTGGGCGTCATCGGCGACGACCAGCAGCTCAGCCACTTCATCACCGTCGGCATTGACGACGACGGCATCCGCGTCATTGGTGAGCTCCCCACCGGCCACGGGGTCCTTGGGCAGCTGATCCGCGAACCGAAGCCTTTGCGGCTCCATGACCTGGGCGAGCATCCGATGGCTGTTGGCTTCCCGGCCAACCACCCGCCCATGAAGACCTTCCTGGGTGTCCCGGTCCGGGTGCGGGACACCGTCTTTGGGAATCTGTACCTGACCGAGAAGATCGACGGCCAGGATTTCACTGCCGAGGATGAAGACCTGGCAGTCGCGCTCGCCTCTGCGGCAGGTGTGGCGATCCAGAATGCGCGGTTGTACGAGGACAGCAGCAGCCGCCAACGGTGGCTCGAAGCAGGGATCGAGGTCAGCGACCGGTTAAAGGCCAACCCGCGCTCCGACACCGAGAATTTGGAGATGATCGCGGAAGCGTCAATGCACGCCTCCGCCTCCGCATTGGCCCTTATTGCATCGGTTTCGGGGGACGGAAGCCTCAGATGCCGGACCTCCCTGGGGGTGCAATCGATACCCGCAGGGCAGGAACTCCCGCCCGCAGCAGTCTTCAGCCAGGTCCTCTCGTCCAGGCAGTCGAAGTCCTTCACCGATCCCCGGAAGGTATTCGACCCGGAATCGGCAGAAAAACTCGGCCCTGTCCTGGTGGCGGCCCTGGGCAGCGACACGGACGGCCAGCGTGACACGGTGCTCATCCTGGCCAGGGCTGCCGGCGGAGCACGCTACACAGACCTGGATCTTGAACAAAGCGCAGTGTTCGCTTCCCGGATCGGGCTGACGCTTGAACTGTTGAAGGCCAATCAGCTGCGGGAAGAACACGCATTGTTCATCGACCGTGAGCGGATTGCGGCGGACCTGCACGACCTCGTCATCCAGCGGCTGTTCGCGGCCGGACTCAGCATCCAAAGCCTGCGCCGCTACACCTCTGACCCGGATGCCCATGAACGCCGTATTGCCGGCATCACCGCAGAGCTTGACGACTGCATCCACCAGCTCCGCGACACCATTTACTCGCTCCAGGCCAGGCAACCCGACCGGGAACTGCTCAGCGGGCGGGTCCTGCGCGCCGTCCTGGAAGCCGCCAACGCCGCCGGATTCCTGCCGAGAGTCCAGCTCTCCGGACCCATCGACCTGGTGGGGGATGAGGTTGCCGAGCAGCTCCTGCCGGTGCTGACCGAAAGCGTCAGCAACGCGGTGCGCCATTCCGGCTCCGAGGATATCCATGTGCTGCTGGCCGCGCAGGACGGCGAAGTCGTCCTCACCGTGCGCGACCATGGGAACGGGTTCGACCATCCTGTGAGGGTCAGCGGGTTGGAGAACATGAAGACCCGTGCCTCACGCCTTGGCGGGACCTGCATCGTTGACAGCGCCCCGGGGAAGGGCACCAGCGTGGTCTGGACGGTGCCCGTGGTGGTGTGACGGTCACCGTTTGCGGACGTCAGGACACCACCTCCCAGGCCCTGGGGATAGGGGCCGGGATCAATGGGCTCCGGCGCCGGAAACCCAGCTTCTGCAGGACAGAGGACACGCTGCCGATGACGGCATCGTCGGGCAGCCGCAGCTCTTGCCCGATCTGCCCATTGGTCAACCCCCGCGCCATGAAGGCGAGCACGTTCCGTTCCACGTCAGTGAGACTCTTCAGCCACGATGCGTGGGACGCGGCGTACAGGCTTTCGGCTACCCTCTCCCTGATATCGGTGGTGAACAAGGTGTCGCCTTCGGTGGCCCGCCGGATGCGGCTCAGCAGTTCCTTGTGGTCCTTTACCTGTTTGAGGAGGTACCCGGAGGCGCCTGCCAGAACCGTGGCGCGCGCCGCATGCTGTTCGTCCCAGCCGGTCAGGATCAGGGATTTCACATCCGGGGCCGTGGCGCGGAGGTCCCGGCAGACCTCTATCCCGGTACCGTCCGGCAGCCGGTCGTCCAAGACAGCCAGGTCCGGGCTCAGGCTGGGGATGAGGCGGCATGCCTCCGCCGCCGAACCACTTTCTCCGGCCACGGCGAAGCCATCGTTTTCGAGCAGGTCCCGAAGGCCCCGCCGCACCGGTTCGTGGTCGTTGAGGATGAAGATCCGGGCGGACCCGGGGGACCGGAACACATCCCGGGGTGCTGCGGGTGTTTCCATCTGTATGCTCTCGTCGGCTCGTGGCCCTTCCCGGCCGCCGGTTTGACTCAGCCGCCCCTGGTGGAAGGAACCTCAATTATCATCCCGCAGCATCGTCCCCAGCTGGCAGGGTCCAAAGTCCATAGCCGGTTTCTTCACCGATCAAGAGGGCGGCAAGCGGGGGCTTTGTGCCCTGTTTCGGCCTATGCGGCCGCCCTAGCCTGAGATGAGCAGGGCGGTGCCGCGCCGCCTGCCTGATCCGGGAGGCGCACGGTGAAATCGACAAATGCAAGCATCATCGCAGGCATCGTCCTCATCGCGTTGGGTGGGTTGCTGCTGCTGGACCGGCTTGGCGTCACGGACAGCGGGGCCTTTGTGGCACCACTGATATTCGCGGCGGTGGGGGTCCTGTTCGCTTCCCTGTTCGTGCGACGCCGGGAAAACTGGTGGGCGGCCATCCCGGGCTCGGTCTTCCTTGGGCTGGCGGCCGTCATCGTCGCGACCCAACTGACGGACGGTGCCTGGGGCGCGGCCTTCCTGTTCGTCTTCATGGGCGGTGGATTCGCGGCCGTTTACCTGCGGGAGCGCGCCAACTGGTGGGCCCTGATCCCGTCCGGAGTCATGTTCACCCTGGCGGCCATCGTGGCCCTTCCGCAGGCGATGCAGGGCACCCCCACCGCCGCCGTGCTCTTCCTCGGCCTGGCAGCCACGTTTGGCGTGCTGTCCCTGGTTCCGGTCCATGCAGCGGGCCCTGCCGGCAACCAGGCGGAACGGATGAAGTGGCCGCTGGTCCCGGCCGGAATCCTCGCGGCCATGGGCGCAATCTTCATCCTCCAGTCCGCGGCGGTGCTCATCCCGTTGGACTTCGCGTTCCCGGCGGTCATGATCCTGGCAGGGCTCGCCTTGATGGTCTACGCCTACCTCGCCCACCGCGACGGACGGCAGAAGGCGCACGGTCCCGGCCCCACGGCAGGATAAGGCTCAGCCGGCCGCTCCATCCGGAGCGGTGGCCAGTTCAAGCAAGGTCGTGGATCCGGTCAGCCCCGCGCTGCCAAGTGTTCAGTCACGTATTCGGCGTCCGGGCCCACCCCCACCAACGTGGCGGAAATATGCCGGGTAAGCCAGGGAAGCCCGACGGCGTACAGGCCCGGGTGCTCCGTCACGCCTTTGCTGTGGCGCGGGTAGTTCCACTCGTCCACGAGCGGAAGGTCCAGCATGCTGAAGTCCAGCCCATACCCGGTGGACCAGATGATGGAGGTAATTCCTTCCTCCCGGAGGTCCAGCCGGGAACCCGGCCCGTCCGGCCGCCAGCTGTCCGGTTCCGCCGGCTCGGCCTTGGGGGCGTCGATCCCCGCGGCGTCGATGTAGGCGTCAAAGAGCTTCTTGAACCGCTGGCCGAACCCCGCCTCCGCGGCAGCCAGGCGCTGGGCGAGGTCGTCAGTGAAGACGGGCACACCGTCGTCGACCCCCTCAAACCGGCCGTGCAGCCGGACCCCGCGCCGGCCCAGTCCGCGCAGCCGGACGCTGTGCCCGCCCCCGGTGCCGGACAGCAGCGGGTTGCACAGGAACCGCCCGGCGGGGGAGGGCAACTGGTCCACCAGCAGCGCGTTGATGCCGAAGTCGGGGCCATGGACGTTTACCTCCCAGATCCAGTGGAAGATGTCCTGGCCGCGGTAACGGCGCGGTGCCTCCGGGCAGGACGACACGGACAGGTGCACGGTCCGGCCGGCGTCGAGCAGGTCCTCCGTGATCTGGCCGCCGGACTGCCCCGTCCCCACCACCAGGACGGCCCCGGGCGGCAGTTGGTCCGGGTTGCGGTAGTCATGGCTGTGCAGTTGCAGGACCTCCGGGGAGATGCCGACGGCGGCGGCAGGGATCCGCGGGCGCTGGAACGCGCCGCTGGCGAGCACCACATTCCGGGCCGTCCAGGTGCCCTGGCTTGTCAGGACGTCGAAGCCGCCTTCCGTCGGGGTGATCCGGGTAACCCCGGTGTCCAGTTCCACCGGGGCCTGGATGTCCCTGGCGTAGCCGCGGAAGAACCCGATGGTGGCGTCCTTGGTCAGGAACCCGTCCGGGTCAGGCCCTGCATAGGGGGACCCCGGCAGGGCGACGGAGAAGTTCGGCGTGTTCAGGTAGAAGGAATCCCACCGGTCCTGCCAGGCGCCGCCGAGGGCGGGCCGCTGTTCCAGGATGCGGTGTTCCACGCCGCGCTGCGCCAGCCAGTAGCTGGTAGCCAGGCCCGCCTGGCCCGCACCCACCACCAAGGTGTTGGTGTCCTGCCGGGGAACTGCGGAGGCGGACACGGCTACCGCGCCGCTGTCCCGCGGCCGCTGGTCCGGGGCGTCCGGGTTTTGGGTTCCTTAGGCGGCAGGGTGGCCACGTAGTCCAGGGCTTTCCCGGCCCAGGCACGCGCCCGCGTGTCGTCGCCGTCGCCCTCTTCGTTCCAGACTTCAGGCAGCCCGGTGTAGCCGCCCATGGGCCGCTCCGCGGGCCCGAACGGAACTGTCCGCTCGGAGGACTCCAACAGTTCCTTGTCCTCGCGGGAGAGCTTCAGCCCGATGGTGGAGCCGAACAAGCCCGCAAACATGTTGCCGTTGACGAACGCGCCAAGGTTGCCGAACATCGGCTTCACCACCACGCCCGGATGGTCCGGCACAAGGCGCCGGAAGCGTTCCTTTTCTTCCTCCGTCGCTTTGGGCATTTCCATGGCGTGATCTCCCGGTGGCAGCGTGGTTGTCCGCGGATATGGATGCAGGATATGCCTGTTTGGAACACTGGTCGAGGGGCGGCTGCCCTCCGTTTCGGCGGCCCATTCGTCGGGGGACACTCCGGCAAGAGTCCGGTCCCGGATGACGGCGCACGGCGGTGACCCCGGCTTAATTAGGCGTGGGCCGAATCTCCTGTAGTGTTGAACCTGTTGTTGTGTTTATGCAGTTGGTAGTTCAGGCAGTACGCGCGGTCGAAAGTCCGTGTTCTTCTGAAGTAGCGGTTTTTGAACACCCCACACCGGAGGGCCCGAAAGTCGGGATTTTCCCTCCACCTTCACGAAGGACAAAAATAATGGCTACTGGTACCGTCAAATGGTTTAACGCTGAAAAGGGCTTCGGCTTCATCTCCCCGGACGACTCCTCGCAGGATGTTTTCGCGCACTACTCCGCGATCAACTCCAACGGCTTCCGCTCCCTCGAAGAGAACCAGAAGGTTTCCTTCGACACCGAGCAGGGCCCCAAGGGTCCCCAGGCCACCAACATCCAGGCTCTCTAATTTCTTAGGGTTCCGGGACCGTTAGGTTTCCAAGCAGGGCTTGCCGTCACCGGCAAGCCCTGCTTTGTGTTAACCCGGGTGTGCGAACTCCCGGTGCCTTCTGCGGCTCACCGGCCGCCAGTGCGGTCCGGGACGCCCCGCCGTCAGTGCCGCCCAGGCTGGCGGATGCGCCCGGTCCGCCGTTCCGTGGCCGGGCAGCGGTGGGCTATCCGAGTTCGGCGAGGACCGCGGCGATCCTGCGGGAGCGCGTTTCCTCGGTGCGCGCGCCGGTCACCGCGAGCACATGGCGCCGCTGGTTGCTGTAGGAGAGGGACTGGAAGCGTTCCGCCGCGGCTGTATCCGCAGCGAGGGCGGCGGCAAGGTCCTTAGGAACATCCACCGAGCGCGGCTTGTCGTCCGCAGAGAGCTCCACTGTGACTTCATCGCCGGCCTTGATGCCGGCGAGCTTGCGGATCTCCGAGCTCACCGGGACCTTGGGCTCGCCCTTCATGGTGGCCACCGTGCTCGGGTAAGTAACCCCGTTGATCGTGACCTGGACAGGGAAACGCTTGCCTCCGCCGAGGGCGGCGACGACGTCGTCGGGGACGCGGATTCCGGTTGCGGTGGCGCCGTCGAGCTGGAGGATGGTCGTGAACTTCATGGCTGGCTCCTGTCAGGCTTGCGGGCAGGGAATGCTGCTGGAACCAAGTTCAGCATGGAGCACGCCGCCATGGCCATCAATATCCACGCTTTTCAAGAATTGGGAGCCGCCGGGCCGGCACCCGGCCATGCGGCTTACGGTGCTCCCCCGCGACGCGACGATTCCCGTGGACCTGCCGGGTAGCCGCCCTTGCCGCTGGCTGCAATGATGGCCAGGGCCGCGGCCACCGGGATGGCGGCGGCGTACGGCACCAGGCCGGCACCGAACGCAGTGAACGCAAGGCCGCCGTAGGAGGCGCCGACGGCGATGCCCAGTTGGATGGTGACCACCGTCAGGCTGTTGGCGGCGTCCCGGTGCTCGCCTCCCGCGCGGAGGATCGCTGCCTGGTTGTAGATGCCGATGGCGCCAAACGCTATTCCCCACAGTGACAGCAGGACCATGGCTCCGGGCCAGGTGGCGCCCAGCAACGGGAGCAGGCCGAAGACCGCCAGCAGTCCGGCCACCGTCACGAGAAGGGAGCGCCGTGGCCTGGAATCGGTGGTGACGCCCGCGATCCAGATTCCCACCAGGCTGGCCACTCCGATGACGGACAGCGAAATGCTGACCGCGCCGGCCGGCAGTCCGGAGGCCAGCAGGAACGGCGCGATGTAGGTGAACAGCGTGAAGTGCGCCAGGACCAGGAGCGGCCATGCAACGGCAACAGCAATCACTCCGCGCACGGCAAGGGCCGCACGCAGCGACGGCCGTGCTTCCCGCCCGGAATCCGTGGCCGCCGGCAGCAGGTACAGGGCGAGCAACGCGAGGAGTGCCGCGACTCCGGCCAAGGCCAGGAATGAGCTGCGCCATGACAGCACGGCACCCATCATGGTGCCCAGCGGCGCACCGACGGCCAAGGCAATGCTGTTGCCGCTGAACACGATGGCCATGGCCTTGCCCACGGAATGCGCCGGCACGATTCTCGATACGTAGGGCGCCATGCTGGACCACAGGAGCCCGTGGGCCACTCCGCCCAGGAGCCTGGCAGCAATGGCCAGCGGCAGCGTGGGGCTGGCCGCGAGCAGCACGTTGCTCAGGCCAAACGCAAGGATCGTGGCGATCAGCAGCGTCTTCCGGGGGACGCCACCGGCGAGCAGCCGCGAGAGCGGGAGCGCCGTGAACACGATGACGGCAGCGTAAACCGCTGTCAGTGCGCCCACAGCTGATTCCTGGACGCCAAGGTCACGGCTGATTTCCGGCAAGAGGCCCGAGGGCAGCAGCTCGGTGGTGACCGCGGTGAAGCCTGCCGCGGACAGGACAAGAAGCCCCGCGCGGGGGATCCTCGCGGGGCGCCCCGGAACGGGGACAGCCGCCGGCCCGCTGGTTGGTTCCGATGCCGGGCCGCCGGACGATTCGGTCTGCAACTCGTTGTCTTCCTTGGGGACTGCCACGCCTACAACCCAACCAGCTAATGCGGCAGCGATGGGAGTCCCTGCTGGAACCCCCATCCGCCGAAGGTTTTCCTTCTCGACAAAGTTCGGTTGAAGGAGCAATCTAAAAGGTGCGGGCCTCTTCCGCGTGGCAAGCCACGGCGGCGGCGCGTGGACAAACCATATTCAACCTCTGCGACACCAGTTGGGGTGGTGCATGTCCGGCGTGTTGATGCGCCGGAACCGGGTCCCGTGCTCCCCAGCCCGGGCGTCCGGCACCTTTTACTCCGAAATCAGTGGCCTGTTTGGCCCGTGGGTTGAGTTGAACCGGCCACCGCTGCATCGGCTTTTCGGCCGAATACCGTTCAAGAGAGCGTTGCCATGAAGCAAAACCGGGGAAACACCACAAGATTCAACAAACTCGCACTTATTGTCGCCTTCGCCGTTGCGCTGCTGGCCTCACTGGCCGCTGCCGGTCCGGCATCGGCCAGCGGCTGGGGCCATCGGACCTGGCAGGTCCAAGTGGGCTCCGAGTCCCGTGACCAGGAAATCCAGGGAATGTCCTTCCTCCCTTCGGAGATCTTCATCAATGAGCATGACACCATCGACTGGGCGGCAAACGCCGCCGAGATCCACACGGTGACATTCCTGGCGGCCGGCCAGTCGCTGCAGCCGTTCAATCCGTTCAACGAGGATGAACTTCTCAAGCGCGGAGGGGACAGCTACGACGGGCACTCGTACTACAACTCAGGCCTCCTTTCGAACGTGGAGGTGCCGGGGTTCCCTGTCACGACGAGCTACAGCCTGACCTTCCCGCGGGAGGGCGACTTCACCTACTACTGCCTGGTCCACGGCGAGATGATGAAGGGGACCGTCCACGTCCGCGAGCAGGGCACGGACTACCCTTATAGCCAAGCGGACTACAACAAGGCATCACGGGCCCAGGCGCGGGCCATCCTCCGGGACGGGCACCAGCTTGACGCCTCGCTGGCCGAACAAGCCAGCAACCACAGGGTCCTGGCAGGCGGTGACGACGGCGTTGCAATGGTCATGCGCTTCGTCCGGCCCAGCGTGACGGTGCATGTCGGCGAAACAGTGGTGTTCGCCAACACCGGCATGGGAGCACCCCACACGGTCACCTTCGGCACCGAACCGGCGAATGTCTTTGCGCCGTCGGGTACGCCGTCCAACTTCACCGGTGGCGACCTCAACTCCGGCATCATTCCGCCGGGCGGGGAGTTCTCGGTGACCTTCAAGACGGCAGGCACGTTCAAGTACATCTGCGCACTCCATGACTTCATGGGCATGGTGGGCCAGGTGCGGGTGGTCGACTGACACCATTGACTGACACCAACTGACGGATGCGCTGGCCCGGCCGAAGCGGAGGCTTCGGCCGGGCCAGCCGTGTTTCAGGCCGTTTGGGAAGTCCCGCCACCTGCAGTCCGGGGAACACCTGGCGCCCCGCCGTCGTTGTTTCCCTTGGTGTGCCCTCCCGGTGCGCCGCCCGCCGACCGAAGGACACCCCTTGACTCCTCGCACCATCGTGATCACCGGCGCCAGCGACGGCATCGGCGCGGCAGCCGCCAGGACGCTGGCCAAGGCAGGGGAGCGGGTGGTCGTCGTCGGCCGGTCTGCGGAGAAGACCCGCGCCCTGGCTGCTGAGATCGGCGCGGACCACCACCTCGCCGACTTCGCGGACCTGGCCCAGGTCCGCGCGCTGGCCGACACCCTGCGCTCCACCTATCCGCGCATCGACGTCCTGGCGAACAACGCCGGCGGCATGATGGGCAAGCGCACGCTTACCGTGGACGGCCACGAGCTGACGTTCCAGGTCAACCACCTGGCGCCGTTCCTGCTCACCACCTCCCTGATGGACACGCTGACCGCCAGCCACGCGAAGATCATCAACACCGCCAGCGCCGCGAACTTCTCCGGCAAGGTGGATTTGTTCGACCTCAACGCCGAGCACGGGTATCGCACCTTCCGTGCCTACGGCACCGGCAAGCTGGCCAACATCCTCTTCACGTCCGAGCTGCACCGCCGCTTCCACGACCAGGGAATCACGACGGCGGCCTTCCACCCGGGCGTGGTCCGCACCAACTTCGCGGCGGGTTCCAGCAGCCCGTTCCGGCACTTGTACAAGAGCGTGGCCAACCGCTTCATGCTCAGCCCGGACCAGGGTGCCGACACCATGCTGTGGCTGATCAACGGGACGGCCGGCACCGACTGGATCTCCGGGGCCTACTACGCCAAGCGAGCCCTGGCCAAAGCCAACCGCCAGGCGTATGACGCCGACCTGGCACGGGGGCTGTGGGAGAAGAGCGAGGAGCTGGTCAAAGCCGCCGCCTGACCCGCGGCTCGGGCCGTGGGGCCTACTCGCATCCCACGCCGTCGTGGTCCGCGTCCAGTCCATAGATGTCGCGGCCGATAACCTGCACCGGGCCCCGCACGTACGCAGGTCCGTTGCCGCTTCCGCCGGCACAATCGACGTCAGAGGCGATGGGAACGCATCCTGAATAGTTGGGATCGCAGCCGGGGTTTGTTCCGGGAACGGCGGGGGCCGGCGGTGCAGCTGCCTTCGCAGCTGTTGCCGCAGCGGCCGCCGCAGCTTGGGCTGCGGCGGCCTGCGCGGCCTGCGCGTCGGCGGCCCGCTGGGCAGCTGCGGCCGCATCGGCAGCGGCTTTGTCTGCGGCAGCCTTGTCAGCGGCCGCCTTCTCCGCAGCGGCTTTATCGGCAGCGGCTTTGTCGGCTGCCGCCTTTGCCGACGCTGCGGCGGCCGCAAGCTTCTCCGTCAAGCGCTTGGACTGGGTGGCTTCGAGCCACACCAACCGGCCCGATTCGTCCTTGGTGCAAACATAAGTAGTGCCGTTTGAGGTCTGCTGCTCCGTGACAGAACTGCAAGACGTGCCGGCAATGGGTGTTGCCGTAGGGGTTGCAGTGGCGGATTCTGTGACCGGCCCAGCGGCGGCTGTCAGGGAGGTGCTGGATCCGCCGCAGCCCGCCAGCACAATAGCGATTGCGGCGGCAACCCCTGCAGCGAGCATCTTGTTCCGCCCCTTCTGCGGCAGGGCACCCCCATGCGTGCGGTCCCGTCGACTGCTCGATGGCATGGAAGAGTTGGGCGTTGCAGGCATGGTTCCCCCGAATGCTTGTGCTGGATGCGAATGCACGGCCAGCGTAGCGCTGCAAACTTTGGCACAGCGGATTAAGCGTTAATCTTGACGTTTTCCTTGGATAAAGCTGGAAATCACTCGCCTCGGGGACCGGAAATGTCGGACGACGCAGAAATGCGCCACTTATCAGCGCCCTGGCAGGTCATGGCCCCACGAAGACGGGTGCCATGTCCTGACCTTGGCTGATAAGTGACGCATTGCCGGCGCCGCGGACCTTTAGGCCTCGCGGGAAGGTCAGTGGCCGGAGTTGTCCGCTCCGCCGCCCTGGACGTTGCCGTTGTGGCTGATGGAGGCCACGGCGCCGGACTGTTCGTCCAGCAGCACCTTGTCGTTGCGCTCGTGGTGGAAATTGAACATCGCGTCCACGGATCCTGCCGTCGCGTCGGCCGAGGAGTCACCGATCTGGCCGGTGTGCCAGTTGTCCTCGATGAACCGCAGGATGGAGGCCTGGTCCGTCTCGGTGTGGTCCACGAAGTTCTTCTTCGCGTACGGGGAGATGACCACCAGCGGCTGGCGGGGGCCGGGGCCGCACCGGTCGGCGTAGCCCCCTGCCACCGGCACACCGTTCGCTGCGGCATTCAAGCACCATGCGGCGTCGTCGGACCCGGTGGACGCGTTCTTCGGCTGGGCCGCGACGTGGTCGTACCAGCCGTCGGAGTCGTCATACGCGAGCACGACGGCGGTGTTGTCCCAGTTCTTGGACTGCTGGATCTGGTTGACGGTCTTGGTGATGAAGTTCTGTTCGTCCACCGGATCCGAGTACGCGGCATGGCCGTCCTGGAACTCGGAGGCCTTCAGGAAGGACACGGCAGGCATGTTGTCGCTGTCCACCACCTTGCTGAAGTCGGCGAGGTCGTACTGGTGGTTGGCCCGGCCGTTGTGCCCGATTTCCGCGTCCGAAGCGGGCGGAAGGTGGTGCGGGTTGGCGGTGGAGGCGTAGTACTGGAACGGCTGGTGGTGCGGGGAGTAGTCCACCACGGAGGCGCCGGCGGCGTTGGTGTGGGCGGCCAGGCACGAGGCGGGAGCGCTGCCGGTGGCCGCGGTGGTGGGGGCGAAGCCGCCCTGGAACCAGCCCCAGGATGTTCCCTGGGCGTTGAGCAGGTCGCCGATGTTCCGGCCGGTCATGCCGGCAAGGTTGTTGGCCTTGGCGTGGCTGCTGTTGGAGCAGTCGTCGTAGACAGGGTCGGGGTCGTTGATCACGGTGCCCACGCCGTTGGCGTCCGGCTGGCGGACGGCGCTGGTCCCGGCGGCCGGCGTGGCCACGGGTGCCCCGGCGGCGTTGTATTCCTTGGCGCCGTGGGTTTGGCCCGAGATCAGGTTGAGCGCGCCCGGAGTCGAGGGGCCGAAGACGGTGCTGAAGTGGTTGTCGCTCATCGCGTAGTTCTGGGCGTAGTTCCACATTCCGGTGACGGTGTTCCCGTCGTAGTAGTCCATGGTCAGGCCGGGGCGTCCGTACTGGTTGGTCCCGCACGCGTCACGGCTGGTGAACTGGACGAACTTGTCCATCGCCCCGCCGCTGTAGGCGTTCTGTTCGGCGTTGTAGCCGTGGTCCTGGTCGCATGTGACGGCCTGCATCGGGGACAGCCGCGAGGGCTGGACCGAATTGGGGTTCTTCGGTGCCAGCAGTCCTGCATTGGCCAGGGTGTTGATGTCCTTGGGCGTGTCCGTGGACGCGGTGAATTTGGCCGCCGGGGCACCGGAGCCCTGCTGGGTTTCGCCGGGGGTGTTGGCCGCGTTGGGGTAGGTGGCGAAGTAGTGGTCGAACGAAACGTTCTCCTGGAAGAGCACCACGACGTGCTTGATCGGCGTCGCCGTGTCGTTGTGGGTGCCGGCGCTCGCCGGGGCGGCGCCAAAGCCGACCAGTCCGGCCGTCAGGGCGGTGGCCGCCAGGGCGGCCGCACCGGTGGCGGCGGTGACGCTCTTCCTGGTGAATCTGGGTGCCGGATAAGGCATGGGGTATCCAATCATTCCTGGTGGGTGCACCGCCGCGGCCTGCAGCGGGCGCGGGGGAGTGCTACTTTGCGGGGGCGGCGTCGGCTTCGTAGGTGAGGATTTCGGTGCCGTTGCCCTCATCGCCGTTGTCCGGGGCCACCGTCATGGTCAGGTGCCCGCCGTTGGCGGTCATCTTGAACGGGTTGCGGGTGGCCACGTGCCCGGCGGTGGACCACTGCTGGAACGGGACCTCGCGGGTCACCTCATGGGACTTCAGGTCGATCATTGCCATGCCGCCCAGTTCGTAGGTGGCTGCGGTGCCGCCGGCCGGCGGGGTTTGCGGGAGGTTGGTGACTCCTCCGCAGAGCATTTTGGCGTTGGGGACGTACTGGCAGTCCTGGTAATCGATGAAGTAGTTCGGGTTTTCCCAGGTGGACACTTCCTTGCCCTGCAGGTCCCACTCCGCGAACCGCCGGGAGCCCCAGGTGTTCCCGACCAGGTGGCCGGTCTGTTTGTCCAGCACGATGCCGCCGAAGTGGTCCTTGACCTCGAACTGCTTGTGGACGTCCAGGGTTTCCGCATCAACCCTGTAGATGATGGCGCTGCTGTCCGGCCGGTATTGGGCTACCGGCACCCAGACGTTGGTGCCATCGAAATCGAGGCCGCCCGGGTGGTACGTGTCGCCTTCGCCCAGGATGATGTCCTTCTGCAGGTTGCCTGCCTTGTCCATGACGAACAGGTGGCCGATGCCCTTGCCCGGTGTGCGGTCGTAGCCGTCCTGCGGGGCGGGGTACTTGACCGTGGGTTCGAGGATCTGGACGGCGGAGAGGAAGATGTGGTCCTGGCTGTAGGCAATTCCCTCGGTGTGGTACGTGGGGAAGTTCAGTTTCAGCTTGGACGTTTGCTGCCAGGCTGTGGTCCGGCTGACGGAGTCGAAGGCGTCCGCCAGATCGGTGTTTGTTTCGTGGCGGGTCCCGGAAGCGGGGCTGCCGTTGTCCGGGGTGTCCGCTTGTGCGGCCGCTGTACCGGCGGCCGCACAGGCTGCAACGATCAGGGACGCGGCAACGGTGAGGGCGCGCCGCGTGGGAGTGGAGCTCATGGGGCCTCTTAAGGTTGGGGTCTCAACAGGAGCTCTCAAGTTACTAATGGGTAATGAACCCGGCATGGCGCCCCGGTGAACTGCCGTTGGCGCCGGACTGTCCGGTTGGCGCGTTTCCGCCGGGAGTCCCCCGCAAGCCCTTAGCGGTCCTGCCGGGCCAGCGCCTCGCCGATGACTCGTGCACCGTCCGGATACGCGCCTGGGTTGGGGCCGGAAAAGTTCAGCCTGATGAAGGCCCCGGCGGGCTCCGCGGGGAACCACTCGGTGCCGGCGGCGATGATGACGCCGGCATCTTCGCAGTCGCGCGCCAGCCGCGGGAGGTCCGTGCCATCGGGCAGGCGCACCCACAGGTTCAATCCGCCGCGGGGCAGGTTGTCGATGTGTGCTTGCGGGACGTGTTCGCCGATGCTGGTGGCCAGCAGGTCCCGGCGCGACTGGAGCTGCTGGCGGAGGCTGCGCAGGTGTGTGTGCCAGCCGGGCTGGGTGACCACATCCAGGGCTGCGGCCTGGAGGAACCCGCTGACGTACATGGATTCCGCCGCGCGCTGGCCGAGGATGCGTTCCCGCGCCGGACCCCGGGCAATAACTGCCGCGATGCGGATGGCAGTGGAGACGCTTTTGGTCAGCGACCGGATGTACACCACATGCCCGGAATCATCCCGGGTGGCCAGTGGCACGGGATCGGAGGTGATGCCGAAGTCGTGCGCCCAGTCGTCCTCCACCAGGAACGCGCCGTGCCGGCGGGCCACGTCCAGGATTTCGCCGCCGCGTGCCGCCGCCCACTGCGTGCCGGTGGGGTTGGCGTAGTTGGGTTGCACATAGAAGGCCCGTGCCCCGGTCTCGGCGAAGGCGCGGTCCACGTCCGCGGGGTCGGGTCCGTCCGGCCCGGTGGGAACCGGCACCAGGCGCACCCCGGTCTGCGCGGCGGCCAGGATGGCGCCCCAGTAGGACGGCGATTCGATAAGCAGCGGCTGACCGGCCCCCACCAGGGCACGGAAGATGGAGCTGAGGCCGCTCTGGCTGCCCGGCAGCACGATGACGTCATTGGGCGTAGGCGGGGTGACCCCTACCGGTGTTGCCTGCCCCAGCTCGCGGGCGAACCATTGCTGCAGCTCCGGCATGCCCGCGGCGGGCGGGCGCGACAACGCGGCATCCCCGCGGGCAGCACGGGCCAGGGCTGCCCGCACCAGCCGTTCGGGCAGCAGCTCCCGGTCCGGGTACCCCGAATGCAGCCAGATGGCATCGCCGGGAACGTTGCGCATGGTGCTCGACGACGACGGCAGCGGCGAGGACGGGGACCGCAGCGCTGCGGTCTGCCAGGCATAGTCGGACGGCCGGGCCGTCCTGACCGCGCGGACGAAGGTTCCCACGCCGGGCCGGCTTTCAATCAGTTCCTGGGCGGCCAGGGCCTGCAGGGCTTTCTGCACCGTCACGGGGCTTGCCTGGTGTTCGGCCACCAACTGGCGGGTGGACGGCAGCCGCGCACCGGGAGCCGCACTGCTGATCCACTGACGGAGTGCCGCAGTGATGCGCGAACTGCTATCGTTGTTCATGAAAGAACATAGTAGCGCTACTGTCCTTGAGCGCCCAGCGATACCGCTGGGAATGTCGGCCGGAGTGTGGTGGGGACTCCTCGGCGTGGCAGCGTTTTCCTTCACCGTGCCCTTCACCCGTGTGGCCGTTGCCGGGATCCCGCCACTGTTCATCGGCTCGGGCCGTGCCGTCGTCGCGGCACTCCTCGCCGCCGCAGCGCTTGCCGTGACCCGGCAGCGGCTGCCCCGGCGCGGCACCTGGCTGCGCCTTGCCCTCGTGGCCGGGGGCGTCGTCGCCGGCTTCCCGCTACTGACGTCCTACGCCCTCACCGCGGTTCCCGCAGGGCACGGTGCCGTGGTCATCGCCCTCCTGCCGGCGGCGACGGCGACGGCAGCCGTGCTCCGCACCGGCGAGCGGCCGGCCGCCGCCTTCTGGGTGGTCATGGCGCTTGGCTCGCTGGCGGCGATCGCCTTCGCCTTCCTGCAGTCCGGGGGAGTGGGGCACCTGCAGTGGGCAGACCTGCTGCTGCTGGGTGCGGTGGCCTGCGCCGCCGTCGGATACGCCGAAGGGGGACTGCTGGCCCGCGAACTCGGATCGTGGCAAACCATCGCCTGGGCACTGGTCCTCGCCGCCCCGGCCATGCTGGTCCTGGCGGTTGCCTCCGTCCTCAGCCAGCCGCCGTCGGCCACGCCCGTCCAGTGGGCGGCCTTCGGCTACCTGGCAGTGGTCAGCATGTTCCTGGGATTCGTCGCCTGGTACCGCGGGCTGGCCATCGGGCCCATGGCGCAGGTCAGCCAGATCCAGCTGCTGCAGCCGGTCCTCAGCATTGGCTGGGCGGCGCTGCTGCTGGGGGAGGCGCTCACCTGGACCACCCTTCTGGGCGCCCTTGCCGTCATCCTCTGCGCCGCCGCGGCCGTCCGCGTCCGCCTCAACCGTCCCGCCCGCTAGCCCGAAAAGGAGCGCCCATGTACATTCCTGCGCACTTCGCTGCCGCCCCCGAAACCGTCCACAGCCTGCTGGCAATGCCCGGCGCCGCCAACCTCATCACCATGACGGACCACGGCCTGCTGGCCACGCTGCTGCCCTTCGCCTTCAACCCCGGCGTGGGGGCGCACGGTTCCCTGCAGGCGCACATGGCGCGGAACAACCCGCAGTGGACCGCCCTGCCCACCGGCGAAGCGCTGGCCATCATCCAGGGCCCCGACGATTACATCTCGCCGTCGTGGTACGCCGCGAAGGCCGAGCACGGGCGCGTGGTGCCCACCTGGAACTACGCCACGCTGCATGTCTACGGCGAATTAGTGATCCATGACGACGCCGGCTGGCTGGCACGGCACGTCCGGCACCTGACCGGCCTGCACGAGGACGGCCGGGAGCATTCCTGGGCCGTGGACGACGCCCCGGAGAAGTTCGTCGCCGGCCAGCTGCGGGCGGTGGTCGGCGTGGAATTGCTGGTCAGCCGGATCGAGGCGAAGGAAAAGATGAGCCAAAACCGGTCCGACGCCGACGCTGAAGGAGTGGCAGCGGGTCTTCGGGCCGAGGGGCGCGAAGCCGGGGCGGCCGCCGTCGAACGCGCCCGCCGAAACTGACGCCTGAGGGCCCTATGCTGCCCGTTCCAGGAGCACCATCACCTCGTAGTGAGTGGTCTGCGGGAACATGTCCAGGACGCGGGCCCGGCGCGCCGTGAAGGACGGAAGGTTCGCCAGGTCGCGGGCCAGTGACTGTGCATTGCAGCTGGAGTACACCACGTGCTGCACGTCCGAGGCTTCCAGCCAGCCGCACAGTTCCTTGCCGATGCCGCGGCGGGGCGGGTTCACAATCACCAGGTCCGGCGACTCATCAGCAGCCAAGGCGAAGGCGGTGGCGTCGCCGGCCTGGAACTCCATTCCCTCCAGGCCCGCCTCCCCGCTGCTGAGCCGGGCGGACACGATTGCCTCGCCGCTGGTTTCAATGCCGGTGACGGTGCGGGCCGGGGCGGCGCAGTGCAGGGCGAAACCGCCCACCCCGCAGTACAGGTCCCAGACGGATGCGGGCGCGAGCTCGGTGACCCACTCGCGGCCCTGCCGGTACAACGCCGCGGCCATCTCGCTGTTGGTCTGGAAGAAGCTCTGCGGGCGCAAGTGCAGGGTGACGTCGTTGACGCGCATGGCCAAGGTTTCCTGGCTGGTCAACAGGATCTCCCGGTCACCTTCCAGGACGGCCTTGTGCTCCGGATGCAGGTTGACCGACACCACTTTCACCTGGGGAAGCGCCGCCAGCAGTTCCGGCAGGTGTTTGCGGATACGCGGCAGCACCTGTTCGGAGCGCAGGACCAGGCGGAGCATGATCTCGCCATCGGGGGATTCGGTGATAATGACGTGCTTGAGTTCGCCGGCCCGGCGCGGCACATCGTAGGGCGTCAGGCGGATCCGGCGGATGAAGTTCGCCAGGACCGGGAAGCAGGCCAACAGGCCAGGGGAGCAGACGCCGCACCGGCGCAGGTCCACGCCGTGGCCGTCGGCGTCGAGGATTCCGATGGTGGGGTTCTGGGCCGTCCCGCCGATTACCATCTTGGCCTTGTTGCGGAAGCCTGACTCCCGGCTGGCCACCGGGGGCAGCCATTCCAGTCCGGTGTGGCCCGACAGGAGGCCCTGGCAGTGGCGTTGCTTGCCGGCCAGCTGCTCGCCGTAGGGCATGCCCATATGGGTGCAGGAACGGCAGGCGCCGGCATCGAAATAGGAGCAGTCCATGACCGGACAAGTTTACCCGGTGCCTTTCGCAGCCTCGAAGTGCACGGACGACGGCGGCACTTGGCTCAGCGCCGCCGTCGGCTTTCCAAGCCGGTGACCCCGAGTAATACCGTGCAATATGTGCATACGAAAATGCTTTTGATGATGAAAAATTCGGTTGCCATGCTAGCTTCGCAAGGGCAATCGTGCATTTCTTCGTTTGGAGACACCCGTGGAACCCTCACCGCTCATGCTGGATCCCAAACTGGCAACCCCGCCTGCGCCGGAGTCTGCCCTCCGTCGCTCCATGGGGGCGCGGCACCTGGTGATGATCGCCATGGGGGGCGTCATCGGCTCCGGGCTCTTCGTCAGTTCGGGCTACACCATCTCCCAGGCCGGCCCCCTGGGCGCAGTGATCGCGTATTTGGTCGGAGCGTTCGTGGTGTACCTGGTGATGGCGTGCCTGGGGGAGTTGGCCATCGCCTATCCCGTATCCGGGGCATTCCACATCTACGCTGCCCGGTCGATCGGCCCAGCCACGGGCTTCGCCACCGCCTGGCTCTACTGGCTATGCTGGGCCGTTGCCATCGGCTCGGAGTTCACGGCCTCCGGACTGCTGATGCAGCGATGGTTCTCAGGCGTGGACGTCTGGGTCTGGTGCCTGGTCTTTGCCGCCGTTCTTTTCGGCTTCAATGCCGTGTCGTCGCGGTTTTTCGGCGAATCAGAATTCTGGTTCGCCATTGTCAAAGTGGCCGCCATCATCGCCCTGATCATCTTGGGCGGTGCCGCGCTGGTTGGCATCCACCCGCTGGGTGGCGGCAACCACCCCGTCCTGTTCCAGAATTTTGCCACCGAATCCGGGCTCTTCCCCCATGGCTTCACTGGCGTCCTTGTCACCGTTCTGGCCGTCTTCTACGCTTTCTCCGGGTCCGAACTTATTGGCGTCGCGGCCGGCGAAACCAAGGACCCTGCCACCGCAGTCCCCAAGGCGGTGAGGACCACCGTCGTCCGGCTGCTCATCTTTTTCGTGGGCGCCATCACCGTTCTCGCAGCCACGATCCCTTACACCGAGGTGGGCCTTGATGAGAGCCCGTTCGTGACTGTGTTCTCCGCTGCGGGACTGCCCTTCGCTGCGGACATCATGAATTTCGTGATCATTACGGCGCTCCTGTCCGCGGGCAACAGCGGGCTGTTCTCTTGCGCCCGGATGCTCTATTCACTGGCGGATGAGGGCCACGCCCCGCAATCCCTGAAGAAGGTCACGCGCCGCGGCATTCCGCTCATTGCATTGTCGGTGAGCATGGTGGGAGGCCTCGCGTCGCTCCTCAGCAGCGTGGTGGCGCCGGAAACGGTGTACCTGGTGCTGGTGTCCGTGGCGGGCTTTGCCGTGGTTGGCGTCTGGATGTCCATCACGGCCTCGCACTACTTCCATCGCCGTGCCTTTGTCCGCGACGGCGGGGACGTGGCGGCCCTCGCGTATAAGGCGCCGCTGTTTCCGCTGGTGCCCATCTTGGCGTTCGTGCTCTGTGTGGTTTCGCTGGTCGGTATCGCACTGGACCCGGCACAAGCCGCGGCCCTCTATTTCGGCGTCCCGTTTGTCGCCGCCTGTTACGCCTACTTCCACTTCCGCCACGGGCCCAAGACGGCGGGGAGGGTTAAGTGAGCACGGATTCTGCTGCGGCTGAGGCTTCATCCCTGGCGCAGGGCTTGCGGCTCGTGCGCTTCGTGGCCGACCGCGAGAAACGGGGCCGCGAGTTGCTCGGCGTATCCCAGTTGGCCGCGGAACTGCGCATGGAGCAAAGCCGGGTATCCCGGCTGACCCAAGAACTCTGCGAGCTCGGGCTGCTGGAACGCGGGGAGAGGGGCTTCCGGGCAGGCCCCGGGTTTTTCGGCCTTGCCGCCTCCCTGAATGTGGGCTGGATCCGGGAAGCCGGAGCCGAGCTGGAAGCGCTCGTGGCGTCCCTGGGCCTGCGGGCACGCCTCTCGATTCGGGAGGGCTTTCGCGTGATCCTGCTTCGGAACTCCACCAATGACGCCGTGCCAGGCAGTTTCGCGGCACCCGGCATGGTGACCCCGGTCTGGTGTACAGGCGCCGGGCGGGCGCTGCTGTGGGACTTTGACCGCGCAGCCCTGGACGGACTGCTGGCTGATGTGAACTTCATCGGCATCGGCGGCCCGGGGGCGGCCCACTCGACGGATGCAATCTGGCAGCTGCTGGTACGGGACCGGGGCGCCGGCTTTGTTGGTGCGCATGAGGAATTCGAGCACGGTGTCACCGAGCTCGCCGTACCGGTCCGGGACGGAGGGGGCTCGGTTGTCGCCGCGTTGAGCGTACTCGGCAGCCGGGACAGGGTGACGCCGAAGGCCGCACTGGCAGCGGATGCGCTCAGACGCTCAGCTGACCGCCTGGCGGCGTTCGTTCCGGTTCACGACTAGGGCAGGAACCCGAGCCTGGATTCCAGCCAGCGGCCCTGTGCCACCAGCGCCGCGGCGCAGCGCTCCCGGCGCGGTTCCAGCCGTGCCTTGATTCCGACGATCTGCAGGGCTGCTGCCACATCGCCCTTGAAATCCCGGACCGGGACGGCCAGGGAGTACAGGCCCGGTTCAGCCTCCTCGTCAACAATCGAATAGCCCCGTGCCTTTGCCGCGTCGCGCCGGGCGAGGAATTCATCGACGTCCGCCGGGGTGTTCGGGCCGTGGCGGGCAAACTCGACGTCAGAGAAGACCCTGCGGACCTCGGGTTCCGAGGCCTCCCACAGGACGGCCTGGCCGGCGTCGCTGCAGTAGGCCGGGTAGGGCCGGCCAAGCCAGGAGCCGACAAGGTTGCTGCTGGCGGGAACACTTTCGCCGATAGTCACCGTGCTGTCGCCGTGCAGCACGCCGAGGAAGCATGCCTCATCGGTTGCTGCCGCAAGGGCATCCAGTGCCGAGCCGCCGTCGGATTTCAGTCGTTGGACGGTGATGAGTTGGGCGTCCGTGAGGACCGACCAGTCCAGGCTGTAGGTGCGGCCCGTGCGGGTTAGGAAGCCCCCCTGTTCGGCGGTCCGAAGGCTGCGGGAAACCTGGCTGCGGTCCTTGCCGAGGTCCGAGGCGACCTCCGAAACTGACCCACCGTTACGTCCCGCAGCCTGGCGGCTGCCGACAGCCAGGACGGCCATGATTCCACGGCCCATGCTGGAGGTCTTCGACATGGTCCGAGTCTAGCCAGGGCGCATCCAGCCAATTGTCATGGGGAAGGTAACAATCTATTTAGGCATAGCTTCATGCTTATAGTGAACAGATGGCCCTACAATCCTCACTGACAGCCGTCCTGGAAACCGGCAGGACCCTAGTCTCCGATGGCGCCCTCGCCACCGAACTTGAAGCGCGCGGCTGCGACTTGAACGATCCGCTGTGGTCCGCCAAGGTCCTCCTGGAGCAACCCGAACTCATCAGGGACGTGCACCGGGACTACTTCGCCGCCGGGGCGAACATCGCAACCACCGCCAGCTACCAGGCCACGCCGCAAGGATTTGCTGCCCGGGGGATCGGCCGGCAGGAGGCCTTGGACCTTGTTGGTTTGTCGGTCCGGCTCGCGGAGGAGGCCCGGCGGGAGCACCTGGCGGACCACCCTGACGCCGGTCCCCTGCTCATCGCTGGATCGGTCGGTCCGTACGGCGCCTACCTCGCAGATGGGTCTGAGTACCGCGGCGATTACGTCCTCAACCCCGCGGAATTCCGTGCTTTCCACGCACCCCGCATCAACGCCCTGGTTCAGTCCGGCGTCGACCTCCTGGCCTGCGAAACGCTGCCCTCCTTCGCCGAGGCGGAGGCCTTGCTGGCGCTCACTGCGGAAGCCGGCGTCGAGGCCTGGTTTTCCTTTACGCTGCGCGACGGCGCCAGCATCAGCGACGGCACACCCCTGGCGGACGTGGCCAGGCTTCTCGATATGCACCCTCACGTTGCCGCAGTCGGGGTCAATTGCGTGCCCCTGCACCTGGTGGCTCCGGCACTCGCAGCCTTGCGGCAGTACACGGACAAGCCCCTGCTGGCTTACCCGAATTCCGGCGAAACGTACCACGCGGACACCAAGACGTGGGGTGCGCCCGGAATCGGCGGGACGCCGGACGGGGCACCACAGGACCTCGCCGGCGGAGCCCCTGCCTGGCGCGAAGAGGGTGCCCGGATCATCGGGGGTTGTTGCCGGACCACTCCGGGTGACATCGCCGCCGTCGCCGCTTTGTAGTCGGCCGGGCACGGTCCACTCGCCCGCGCCCGGCCCGGGAACACCACACCCTCCCCGCATGTTAAACCCTGTGGAGACATCAATCATGGACAGCAGAACGTACCAAGCACTCGTTGTACCGGCCAACAACGCCGAGCCCATCCGCATGGAGCAGGTGGGAGCGGACCCGCAGGCCCTGGAATCCCTGGTGGACGGGCCCCTTGAATCCGTGATCCGCGGCGACTGGCACGTGTACCTGAACGCCGAAAGCGTGGCCATGCTGCTGCCGGTGAATTTCCGTGCAGGCCAGCTCATGCACGAATGCGGCCTGGACCTGGACGGGATCCGCGGCACCGCCGTCTTCCTCGGCCGCGGCGAACACGGAACCGAAGCGGACGTGCCGGAACACCTGCCCCGGCTCGCGGAGGAGCTGTTCGGGGCACGGCTGGCGGCATGACCTAGCCGGCGCGGACTCCGTACGTGCTGAGCACGTTCCCCTTACTGGTCCGGGACTGCTCCTGCAGCTCCAGGCGGGTCAACGGGTCGCCGTCCTCAAACAGGCGGCGGCCGGTGCCCGCAATGACCGGGTGGGTCATCAGTTGAAGCGAATCCAGCAGCCCGGCAAACAGCAGCTGCCGCACCACGGAGATGCTGCCGCACACGGCGATCTCCCCGCCTTCGCGCTCCTTCAGGGCCGCCACGAAGTCCTCGAGCGGTGCATCCATCAGCCGGGAGTTCTCCCACTCCAGCGGCCCCGCCAGTGTCCGCGACGCCACGTACTTCTCCACGGGGTTGATGAAGGCGGCAAAGTCCTGGTCGGCGGAGGCGTTGGGCCAGTAGCCCGCCCACTCCTGGTAGCTGACACGGCCCAGCACCACCGTGTCCACAGTGTTCATCATCCGGGTCAGCCCGTGGCCGAGTTCCTCATCGAAGCTGTCGAACTGGAACTTGAATGGTTCTGACACCACCCCGTCGACCGAGTGGAACAGGCCGGCAGTGACTTTGCGCATGGGTCCTCCATTGATCGAGTGGTCAGCCCTACGCTATGTGTCCGGAGGCGCCGGGCGGAAGGGTTCTGCAGGGCTTCTTCGGCCCGGAAATCCGTACGACGCCGGGCGGCCGGGTTAGTTTGGTCACTCGCCGTGGCGTCTTGCGCAGTTTCGCACGGGCCGGGCCCCATACTTGTCTTGAACGGCCTTTGCCGTCCCCGGGCCAGGCAGGAGGAAGTGCATGGAAACCCTGAAGAAAATCGTGACCAACCAGTATTTTCCTGCCGGATCCGTGCTGGCGGCCGTGCTGCTCTTCTGGGTGGTGGGATTGCTCGGCGGGCTGTCGCTGCTGAACAACAACCAGCCGCCGCTGACCACCCTGACCTGGCTGCTGTTCGTCTACTCCGCTGCCGTCCTCAGCCCCGTCGCCGGACTGGTGGCCGGCATCGACCTGGTCCGCCGCTGGCGCCGCAACCGCGCCGCCGCTCCTGAAGCCCGCACTGAATTCGAGGCGGAGATCTTCAGCGGTGAGGCACCGTCGGAATCCACTACTGCGCCCTCCGCCGTGCCTGCGGGCCCAGCGGAGGCAGATGCCGTGACGCCTTCTCCCGCTGCGGCGCAAGCCTCACGCCCTCCTCTGCCCGCGAAGAAGCCGCGGCAATCCGGCCGGGAAGCGGCCTAGGCCTTCCCGCCCTAACGCCCTTTCAAAGCATTCAGCGCCTCTTCGGCGTGATGCAGGGCCGGTATCAGCCGGTCGCCCGGCTCCGGCAATGAGAACAGGTAGCCCTGAAGGGAGTCGCAGTCCAGGGCGGTCAGATAGTCCGCTTGCGCCGCCGTCTCGATCCCTTCCGCGGTGACGGTCAGGCCCAGGCTGTGGGCCATGTTGATCATGGAGCTGAGGATCGGCAGCCGCTCGTTTCCGGTCCGCACCATTGAGACAAAGGTTTTGTCGATCTTGACCGTGTCCACGGGCAGGTCCTGCAACCGGCCAAGCGAGGAATACCCAGTGCCGAAGTCGTCCAGCGCCACCCGGGCGCCGGCGGCGCGCAGGGTTCCCAGCTGGTCGATCAGGTCGCCGTCCGCGTCGAAGAAGACACTTTCGGTGACTTCCAGGACAAGCTGGTAGGGGGCCACCCCGCTGGCTTCCGCGAGCTTGAGGACCGTCTCGGCAAAGTCCCGCTCCTGCAGTTGGACCCCGGAGACGTTCACGGCGAGCGACCGGGACGGATCCTCGCTCAGCCAGCGCGCCAGCTGCACCATGCCGCTGGCCATCACCTCTGCTCCGATCTCATTGATCAGGCCGGTGCGCTCGGCGAGCGGAATGAAGATCGACGGCGGCACCCGTTCACCGCCGCGGTCCCACCGGGCCAGCGCCTCCAGCTGGACTACCTGCCCCATGCGGTGCGAAACGATCGGTTGGAAATCGACCGTGATCTCGCCGCGCGGAACCGCCAATTGCAGGCCGCTTTCCATGTGCGTCCGCTGCACCAGCGCCTGCATCATGTCCGGGTGGAAGCGCAGGAAACGGTTCTTGCCCGCAGCCTTGGCCGCGTACATGGCGATGTCCGCGTGCCTGAGCAGTTCGGAGGGACCCACGCTGTCCTGCCCCAGGGAGGCAAGCCCCAGGCTCAGGCTCGGACGCAGGACGGTGCCACCGATGGTCACCGGCACATGCAGGCAGCGCACAATGCACGCCGCGATCTCGTCGGGGTCGGGGCAGGCCGTCAGGAGCACCACGAATTCGTCGCCGCCAAGGCGTGCCACCACGTCCGCCGTGGGTGTACAGCCGCGGAGCCGGCGCGCCACCTCCACCAGCATGTCGTCGCCGGCCTGGTGGCCAAGGATGTCATTGACCTCCTTGAAGTCGTCCAGGTCAAGGAGCAGGACGTCGACCGTCTTCAGCCGTGGCTCCGCCAGCGAGTTGGCCAAGGCCTCGTTGAACACCGCCCGGTTGGCGAGCCCGGTCAGCGGGTCCTGGAAAGCCATGGCCCGTAGCTTCTCGGCCTGTTCCGCGAGGTCCTTCAACGCCTGGTGCACCTGTTCCTGTGCCTTCCGCCGGGGCGTCGCATCCCGGAAACTCCACACCCGGCCTACGATCTTCTCACCCACCCGTTGCGGGCGTGAGTACCGTTCAAAGGTCCGCCCGTCGAGCAACTCGACGACGTCGTGGCTTTCGGCAGACGGGTCCTTCTGGACTTCGTTCAGCCGGGCCGTGAAGGAAACAGGGTCGGCCACCTGGGCCATCACCACTCGGACCGCAGGCTCCTCGCTGTCCGCTTCCAACAAGGCGGGCGGGATGCCCCACATGGTGAGGAACTGCTCGTTGAATCCGGCCACACTGCCATCAACGCCCATCACCAGGATTCCGTCCGCCGTGGATTCCAGGGTGGCCGTGAGCAGTGACATGGCTTCGCGAAGGCTTTCGTTGGTGGCTTGGCGGTGTGCTGTGCCCCGGGCGGAGAGCAGGAGGCGTGCTCCGGCAGGGCCGGTGTCCCCGGCAGGAATGAGGGCGGGATCGGACAGCGGCCCGGCGGGGAGGACCGCAGCGGCAACCTCCAGGGGGAACTCGGATCCATCGCTGCGGAGGCCCGCGATCTCACGCGGCGGCTGCGGTTGGTCAGGGTGGGCCAGGAGCTGCCGGAACAGGTTCGCCACCTCACCGCGGAATCCTTCGGCGATCAGGGGCCGGTGGTCCAGGCCGGCAAACGCGTCCTGGGGCAACCCAAAGAGCCGGGCCGCAGCGGCGTTGGCGCAGAGAACCATGCCGTCGGCGTCCAGTGCCAGGAGGGCGTCCGGACTGGCATTCATGGCCGCGCCAAAAATTTGTAATGCCACATCATTGCCACGGCCCGAAATACCGGTCATAACACCACCCCTTGGCCATCATAAAGGGCAGATCCCCAAATTGGGCGGCTCACCGGCAAAGCTGTTGGGCGGGTTTCCCTTTTGCGGATGCGTTCTTCGGGAATGTGAAAAGGCGCCGGTCTCCTGCGCGGAGTCCGGCGCCTTTTTACTGATGGTAAAGACGGTGGTGCGGCTATGCCCTGCGGCCGCTGCGGTTGGTGATTGCTCCGTAGACCAGCAGCACGATGATCGAGCCGAGGATCGCCAGCAGCCATGTCCGAAGGTCGAAGAATTCGGCCAGTCCGCCGCCGAAAATCAGCGATCCGATCCAGCCGCCCAGGATGGCCCCCACAACTCCGAGAACCATGGTTACCACCCAGCCGCCGCCTTGGCGGCCCGGAAGGATGGCCTTGGCAATAGCGCCGGCGATCAGGCCCAAAATGAGAAATCCGAGAATGCCCATGTTGTCACTCCTTGTCAGTAAGTTGTGCCGGGCCCCCATTTCCGGTTCCCTTATTCAATCAGCAGGCTTATTTGTTGTGCAAGGCTTTGAATATCACAGGATGGCTGTCACTTAAGGCGGAGCAGGCCACCGTAGTCCACCCTGGTGAACCAGGGGCCGGGGATAGGATTTGGATGTCCCGCAATTGACCAAGGAGCCCAGGCATGCCAAGCCAGACCGCCAGGCCGCGTGCCGTGTTCCTCGATATCGACGGTACGTATGCGGACCACGGCCTGGCCCCGGATGCCCACGTGGACGCGGTCCGGACCGCCCGCGGGCTGGGCCATCTGGTGTTCGTCTGCACCGGGCGCCCGCTGTCCATGGTGCCCGGCCACATGCTGGACGCCGGCTTCGACGGGACCATCACCGGGGCCGGCGCCAGGGTGGAAGTCAACGGTGAGGTCCTTCGGGACCAGCGCTTTGAGCCGGACCTGGGGGCGCTCATCGTGGAAACCCTCGATGCCCACGGGGCCGCCTACATCCTGGAAGCACCCGAGGCCCTGCACGGCCGCACCGGCGTGGACCAGCGGCTGAGGGAGGTCCTGGGGCCCGTCTTCGCCGGCCGCCCCCGGCACGATGGAGTCCTCAGCACCGACGTTGATCCGCTGGAGGACATCCTGGGGCCGATGCAGTACAGCGACGACCTCCGCAGCACCTCCTATGCCAAGATCTCGGTCTTCGATTCGACGGTCCCGCTGAGGCGGCTGATGGATAAGCTCGGTCCCGGCGTCGGGCTGATCCCCAGTTCGCTCTCGGCGCTGGGAGACCGCGCGGGGGAGATCTTCATGGCGGGCACGCACAAAGCGGTGGGCATCCAGGTGGTGGAGGCCCGGCTTGGCCTCCACCGGGCGGACATTGTTGCCATCGGTGACAGTGCCAACGATATTGAAATGCTCGAATACGCCGGGGTGGGCATCGCTGTCGAAGGCGGCCACCCGGCAGTCCTCGCCGTGGCCGACAGGACCACCGCCGGACCGGCAGGGGCAGGTGTCGCATTGGCGTTCGCCGATCTGGGGCTCCTGGGCTGAACCTCAGCCGGCCGCAGCTGCGGCCATGACCGCGGCGGACGTTCCAAGCCCCCGCACGGTCCAGCCGTCTGCCTGCCATGCCGCGGCGTCCAGCACGTTCCGCGCGTCCAGGACCGCCCGGCGTCGGACCAGCCTGCCGGTGGCGGCAGGGCAAAGCTGCCGGTACTCGTCCCATTCGGTCAGCAGCAGCACCAGCTCTGAGTCCTGGAGTGCCCGCCTGGTGGACACCTCGAACCGGAGCCCGGGGTAGCGGCGCCACGCGTGGTTCACCGCCTTGGGGTCCGTCACGGTAACGTGCGCGCCGGCGGCGGCCAGCCGGTCCGCCACGTCCAGGGCGGGGGAGTCGCGGATGTCATCCGTGTCCGGCTTGAAGGAGGCTCCGAGCACTGTGATGGAACGCCCTGCCAGCGAGCCTCCGCACATAGCCGCTGCCAGGCCCACCGTGCGCGCCCGTTGGTCCAGGTTCACCGAGTCGACCAGGCCCATCCAGTCCTCCACGGCAGGGACGCCCAGCGCCGCGGCCTGGGTCCGGAAACTGCGGATGTCCTTGGGAAGGCAGCCTCCGCCGAAGCCCAGGCCCGCGTGCAGGTAGCGGCTGCCGATCCTCGGATCCAGCCCCATGGCTTCGCCGAGTTCGCTGACATCGGCTCCCGCGGCGTCGCACAATTCGGCGACGGCATTGATGAAGCTGACCTTGGTGGCAAGGTATGCGTTCGCGGCCGACTTGATGAGTTCCGCCGTGGCAAAGTTGCAGACCAGCCGGGGGATTCCGGCGCGAAGCAGCGGTTCGTAGACGGCGTCCAGGGCCGCCGTCACGCCCAGCGGCGCGCCGGTGTCGCGGTTGAAGGCGGCGGTCCGGCCCCCTTCCACGCCGTACACCAGCCGGTCCGGCACCAGGGAATCCTTGACGGCGGTTCCCTGCCGCAGGAACTCGGGATTCCAACCCACCAGTACGTCAGGCCGGGGCGCCAGCACACCGCGGAGCATGTCCACGGTGCCCACGGGCACGGTTGATTTGCCAACGACGACGGCGCCCGCGGCCAGGTGCGGCAACAAGGCTTCCGAAGCGGAGACGAGGAAGGTGAGGTCGGCGGCGTCGGACGTCTTCTCCTGCGGCGTCCCCACGCACAGGAAGTGCACCTGCGCTGCCTTGGCCCCGGCGGGGTCGGTGGAGAAGCGCAGCCGGCCGGTGGCGAGGCCGTCCCGGAGGAGCTCATCGAGTCCGGGCTCGTGGAACGGTGCCGCGCCGCTGGACAGTTGCGCCACCTTGCGGGGATCGACGTCGATGCCCACCACGGTATGGCCCATGGAAGCCAGCGTTGCAGCGTGGACTGCTCCGAGGTAACCGCAGCCGATCACGGAGATTTTCACAGGGTTGCTCCCTTGCTGTTGACCGCCGTTGCCATCTGGACGTCCGCGATGACGTCGGCGTAGTGCTGCACCAGTTCGGTGCAGAGGGCGGGCCAGGTTCGGTCCTGTACGGAGGCGTGTGCGGCGGCGGCGAACGCGCGGCGCTTGGCATCGTCGCCCATCAGGTCCTGCACACGGGCACGCATGGCGGACAAGTCGCCCGGCTCGTACAGCCAACCCGTCCGTGAATTCTCGACCAGATCCAGGGGGCCGCCCCGGCCCGTGGCCACCACCGGCACGCCCGATGCCATGGCCTCCTGGATGGTTTGGCAGAAGGTTTCGAACTCGCCCGGATGGACGAACAAGTCGAACGACGCCACGGCGCGTGCCAACTCATCACCGCCCAGGAATCCCGTGAAGGCTGCACCGGGAAGCGCGGCTTCCAATGCGGCCCGCTGCGGCCCGTCGCCCACCACCACCAGCTTCGAGTTGGAGAGCCCGGCCAGCGCGGCAAGGTCTTCCACCTGCTTTTCCACCGCGAGCCGGCCGACGTAGCCGATGATCCGCTCGCCGCCGGGGGCAACCGAAGCCCGCCACCCGTCGTCGCGCTTTCCCGGCGAGAACCGCGCGGTGTCCACCCCGCGGCGCCACATCCGCACCCGGGGGATCCCCCGCCCGCGCAACTGGTTCAGCGCGAACGTGGACGGCACCAGGGTGCGGGTGGCCAGCAGGTGGATGTTCTCGACCCGGTTCCAGGCCCAGTTCTCCAGGAACGGCACTCCGTACCGGGCGGCGTAACTGGGAACCTCGGTCTGGTAGATGGCCACCGACGGGATGCCGAGCTGATGGGCAGCCTGGGCGGCCCGCCAGCCCAGCACGAACGGCGAGGCAAGGTGCACCACGTCAGGGGCGTACTCGGCAAGGATTCGCTTGACCCGGTACACACCTCCCAGTGCCACCCGCACGTTCGTGTATCCCGCCAGCGGAACCGCGGGAAGCCGGTGGACCGCAGCGCCCTTGACTCGTCCCGGCGCCTGTCCGTCATGGGCGGACGGGGCGATGACCAGGACGTCGTCGCCCCGGTCCTGGAGGTGGTCCAGGACCCGCAGGATTGAATGGGTGACGCCATTCATCAGCGGCAAAAATGATTCGGCAACGATTGCGATCCTCACCCTTCAACCGTGGGTGGCCGCCTTGAAATGGCGGGGGAGGGGGCATGACCCGCAGGGAAAGGTTGGGTGAACAGCTGCCCCCTCAACCAGGAAAACTACTAAGTAAGCTTGGCATTTGATGCTAAGCATGCTTACGTTAAACGGGTAGCCAGCACTAGCCTCAAGCAGCCGGGGCAGGGGCCGGACACCGGGGTGACCCGGTGCCCGGGCTCCGGGCTGGCAAACCCGGTACGAAGACACAACCAAGGAGACGTCATGCTCAACAGGGAAAACCTCGAAAGCCTGCTTGCCAAGGGCGGCAACGTCGTGGGTACCGATGGGGCGAAGATCGGCTCGATCGGCCAGCTGTACGCTGACGACGACACGGGCGAGCCCACTTGGGTCACCGTCAAAACCGGCCTCTTTGGCACGTCTGAGACCTTCGTCCCGGTCGAAGGGGCCCGCAGCGAGGGAGAGGACCTGGTGGTCCCGTTCACCAAGGAGCACGTGAAGGACGCTCCCCGGGTGGACGCTGACGGCCACCTCACCCCCGAAGAAGAGGACCGGCTGTACACGTACTACGACCGCGGCGCACGGACGTATTCGGAAGCCCGGACCGGCATGGACTCCGACGCCGGAGACGTGGACCTGCAGGGCGACGCCGACCTGAACGCCGGCACCCCCACCGCCGGAATCAGCTCCGAACGGGACACCGCACCCCGGCTTCGGAAGTACGGCCACTGACCTGGCCCCTTTGGCAGTGAACGGCGCCGGGAACCTTGGGGGTTCCCGGCGCCGCACCGTTAAGCGCTGGTGCAACCACGCTGTATGCCGTGGGTGCACCAGCCAGTAGGACGAATATCGTCAGAACTTACGGTTCATCTCTCATTCGCGGCTCCTGTTTCCCGGTTTACGGATCCGGGTCATTGGCCGGCGCGGCAAATGTCCGGCGCCGAAACACATCGCACTGCGCCCGGGTGGGCGGGTGTTGGTTTAGATACCAATTTTACGGCGAGGCCCTTGGAAAAGCGCCGGTCGCATCCCCACTTGATTGTTCACCCAGTGCCGCCGCGGAGCCTGTCGTTCGCGGGCAGGAGGCACCCGGCGTGACACCATGGAAGACGATGAAACTGCGTGCTGATCAGACCGGAAACCGTGGCCTCCCCATGCCGTTGTGGCTGCAGGGCGCCCTTGAAACAGCACAGGCGGCCGTCATTTCCGCGCTGGTGGTGATAGCCCCCATTGTCGCCGTCTGGGCCACTGCGGGTTTCCAGAACGGGCAGTTCGAGGTATTGGCCCGTTTGGCCGGCCAGTCCTGGCTCCTGGTCCATGGCGTGCCACTGGAACTCACGGGAGCGGGGCCGGCCCCGGCAGCTCATGCCGGCTCGGACATCCTGAACCTGATTCCCCTCGGCCTGACCCTGATCCCCTTCCTGCTGGCCTGGCGCGCCGGCCGCCGCCTGGCCCGGGCCTCCTACACCGACCAGCTATGGCAGGCCCTTCTGGGCTCATGGCTGGTTTACGCCGCCTTCGGTGCAGCCACCGGTTTCGTGTGCCGCAGCACCGACGTCGTCATCAATCTCTGGTATGCCATGCTGGTGCCGCTCATTCCCTACGGACTCGGCATGGTGATCGGCGCCCGCAGGGAAGCAGGCTCCTGGAGCCGGCTCATCGGCGTCGACGCGGTGGACTGGATTTCGCGCACCAGCCAGCACTCCCGCTGGGCGGGCTCATACTTTGGCTCTGCCGCGAAGGCCGGCTTCGTGGCCGTGGTGTCGGCCCTTACCTTGGCCGCAGTGCTGCTGGCCGTGGACCTGTTCATCCACTGGAACCTCGTGGTTTCTGTCTATGAGGCGCTCGACGCCGGTCCGGTAGGAGGCGCCGCCCTCACCATCGCGCAGCTCGGCTTCCTGCCGAACCTGGTGGTTTTCGCCCTCGCCTGGACCTCAGGCGCCGGTTTCGCCATGGGCGTGGGGTCCCAGGCGGGGCCGCTGGGCACCGCGGTGGGGCCCATGCCATCCGTTCCGGTCCTGGCGGCCATCCCGTCCGGCCCCATGGACTACGCGTTCGTGGCGTTGCTGGTACCGGTGCTGGCCGGCGTCGTGGCCGGGTGGTGGTTCCTTCGGGAGGGGGAGAACCACTTCGACGAATGGCTCGCCATCAAGATCCATGCACGCTGGTTCACCGCCACCGTTTCCACCCTGGTGCTCGGGGCACTCACCGGGCTGGCCGCCGGGGTGTTGACGATGTGCCTTTCCTGGGTGGCGAGGGGGTCCGCGGGACTCGGCCGACTAACGGATATCGGACCCGACCCGCTCTGGACCGGCCTGTGGGTGGCGGCCGAGGTCGGCATCGGCGTCGTCATTGGCTACGCGGCCGGGCCGTGGCTGGAACGTGAGGAAAGCGGGGCCGCGGAACGGGACGCCGAACTCGTCAGCTAGGCGCTTCGCCGGCGCGCTAACCCACTTTGGTGGGTAAGAAATTTTGGAACTGCGTCACGCACGCATTAGTCGCCCGGTCCGTCAGCGCCCGTCCCATGCATCCTTGGTAGTCGCGCACCTGGTTGAAGAAGACCATGGCGGTCACGAGCAGCGGCACCATGACCACGGCCATCACCAGGCCCGAGATGGTGCCAACCAGGACCAGTTTTGATTCCTTCAACCGGATAGCCCTGACCAGCAGGGAGATCCCCAGGGCCAGGCTGGCTGCCGTGAGGACAGTTGACAACCACAGGTAGCTGACGTCCAACTGGTAGACGAACAGAGCGCCGAGGACCGAAACCAGGAACATCCGGAACAGGGCAAAGGTCTTGGTGCGGGAGGCCTTTGCTGCCTCGCTGAGCGGGGGTTTGGCCTGTTGCTGGACGCCCCGGCCCGGTTGGCTGTTCATGTTTTCCAGCGTACGCGAGCGTGCACCTAAGCTGGACCAATGCGTATCGTCGTCCTCGTCTCCGGCACCGGGTCCAATCTCCAAGCAGTCATCGACGCCGTCAAGGCGGGGGAACTCGACGTGGAAATCGCCGCGGTGGGGGCCGACAGGGAGGGGACCTTCGGCGTCGAACGTTCCGCCGCGGCAGGCATCCCCACGTTTGTGGTGGACTTCAGGTCGTACCGGGACCGTGCGGACTGGAACGCCGCCCTGACCGAGGCCGTGGCCGCCTTCAAGCCAGACGTGGTGGTGTCCTCCGGCTTCATGCGGATCGTCAGCCCCGAGTTCATTGACGCATTCAAGGGCAGGTACCTGAACACCCACCCCGCCCTGCTGCCGGCCTTTCCCGGGGCCCACGGCGTACGGGATGCCATGGCCTACGGCGTGAAGGTGACCGGCTGCACCGTGCACTGGGCCGACGCCGGCGTTGACACCGGGCCCATCATTGCCCAGGAGGCCGTGACCATCGAGGACTCGGACACCGAGGAGACGCTGCACGAGCGCATCAAGGTCGTGGAGCGCCGGCTGCTGGTGTCCACCCTGGCCGCCCTCGCCGCAGACCCCTCGTACGCGTAGCAGTCAACCCTACTGGAGGCGGCGCTGGCGGGTTTCCGGGGAGAAGAAAGCCATCCACAGCACCGACAGCAGCACCAGGGCACCCGCCAGCGCAAAGGACGTGGCGAGGCCCAGTTCCGGCCAAAAGTAGTTGGCGAAGATCAGCGGCCCAAAGCCGGCGCCCAGGCGGGAAAACGTTGATGCCCAGCCAAAGCCGCTGCCCCGCAGTTCCGTGGGGTAGAGCTCGGAGACGTACGCATAGAGCACCGGGATGGCCACCTGCACCACGAACCCGAAGACCAGCAGCCAGAACACCGCGGCCGTGGGAATGTCCACCACGAACGCAACGATCACCAGGGTCAGGGCGGACAGCGGTCCGGTGATGGCCAGGATCCACTTGCGCCCCACACGTTCCACGAGCAGGGCTGCCGCCACCACGCCGAGGAAGCCGACGGCGGCCATGGACGCCGTGGTGACGAACGCCTTGTACTCGGCGAATCCGGCGCCGATCAGGATCCTGGGCATCCAGGTCAGGGACAGGTAATAGACCAGCAGGATGCTGAAGAACAGGGCCCAGGCGGCGGTGGTGATTTTCCAGTTGAACTGCCAGACAGAGCGCAGCTGGGTCCAGGCGCTGCCGGCCGAAAGCCTCGGGGCATCCTTGGCATCGGGCAGGCTGTAGGCCCGGGATTCGGCGCCTGTGGCCACCACCAGCCCGTCAATAATCCTGGCCGCTTCTTCCCGCCGGCCCTTTCGGATCAGGAACAAGGGGGACTCGGGGACGCTCCGCCGGACCCAGAACACCAGCAGGGCCGGGAGCACCATCACCAGCATGGTCAGTCGCCAGTCACCGTTCAGGGCCACCAGGCCGGCCGAGACGAACCCGGCCAGGGCCGCGCCAATGGGCCACCAGCCGTCCATGGCCGTCAGGACCTTGCCGCGCTGCTTACGCGGCGTGAACTCACCCACCAGGGCGTAGTCCACCGGAATGCAGCCGCCCAGTCCGAAACCAGCCAGGAACCTGAAGATGCAGAACCACATGAAGTCGGGTGAGAAAGCGCCAAGTACGGTGAAGATGGAAAACAGGAGCAGCGTGGCCGTGAACGCCTTTTTGCGGCCCACGGTGTCCGCAATGGTGCCCCAGGCGAACGCCCCGAGGGCCATCCCGATCAGGTTGGCCGTACCCACCCATGCGGCCTCGCCCGGTGTCAGGGCCCAATGCGTGGACAGCAGCGGGATGAGGATGCCATTAAGGGTCACGTCCCAGGCGTCGAACATGAAGCCGAGGCCCCCGATCAGGAATATCCTGCCCTGGACTTTCCATCGCCAGGGCAGTTCCTGGACCACCTGTTCGCCGCTGGGCACAGTGGTGTAAGTATTCATCGCCGCCTCCTGCTGAAGACTCTATCCGGGCCCGCGGACGTTCACACTCCGGAGCACACAGGGGGTAACCGCTGCCTTCGCGATAAACTGGCCGTATCCCCACCAACCGCGGCCCTGTTCCGCGAGATAAGACGGAGACATTTGTGAGCTTCACGCAGCATGAGCGCGTATCCATTGACCGTGTACCCATCCGCCGGGCCCTCATCTCGGTGTACGACAAAACCGGTCTGGAGGAACTCGCTACGGGCCTGCACGCGGCCGGCGTGAAGCTCGTCTCCACCGGTTCCACGGCCAAGAAGATCGCCGCCGCCGGCATCCCCGTGCAAGAGGTTGAGGAAGTCACCGGTTCCCCGGAAATGCTGGATGGACGCGTCAAGACGCTGCACCCCCGCGTCCACGGCGGCATCCTGGCCGACCGCCGCGTCCCCGCCCACATGGAGACGCTCGAAAGCATGGACATTGAGGCTTTCGACCTGGTGGTGGTGAACCTCTACCCGTTCGTGGAGACGGTGAAGTCCGGTGCCGCGCAGGACGATGTCGTTGAGCAGATCGACATCGGGGGCCCCGCCATGGTCCGCTCTGCCGCGAAGAACCATGCCGCCGTCGCCATTGTGGTGGACCCGACCTTCTACGGTCAGGTGGTTGAGGCCGCTGCCGCCGGCGGCTTCGACCTGAAGACCCGCCGCCGCCTCGCTGCCAAGGCGTTCGCCCACACCGCCGCGTACGACAACGCAGTGGCCACCTGGACCGCCAGCCAGTTCCTGGATGAAGACGGCGACGGCGTCATCGACTGGCCTGCCTACGCGGGCCTCTCCCTGGAACGCTCGGAGGTCCTGCGCTACGGCGAGAACCCGCACCAGCAGGCGGCACTCTACGTGGACAAGGCTGCGCCGGTGGGCATCGCCCAGGCGGACCAGCTGCACGGCAAAGCCATGAGTTACAACAACTTCGTGGATGCCGACGCCGCCCTGCGCGCCGCCTACGACTTCAGCGAACCCGCCGTCGCCATCATTAAGCACGCCAACCCCTGCGGTGTTGCCGTCGGCTCCGCGGACGCCGCCGACCCCATCGCCGACGCACACGCCAAGGCCCACGCCTGCGACCCCGTCTCCGCATTCGGCGGCGTCATCGCGGCCAACCGCACCGTCACCGCCGGCATGGCCAACACCGTCAAGGACATCTTCACCGAGGTCGTCATCGCCCCCGGCTTTGAACCCGAGGCCGTGGAGATCCTGTCCAAAAAGAAGAACATCCGCCTGCTTGCCCTCCCCGAAGGCTACGGCCGGTATCCGACGGAGTTCCGCCAGGTATCCGGTGGCATGCTGGTCCAGGTCAGCGACAAGGTGGACGCCGACGGCGACAACCCCGCCAACTGGACCCTCGCCGCCGGTGAGGCCGCGGATGAGAAGACCCTCGCAGACCTCGCCTTCGCCTGGACCGCGTGCCGGGCCGCGAAGTCGAACGCCATCCTGATTGCCGACAACGGCGCAGCCGTGGGCATCGGCATGGGCCAGGTGAACCGGCTCGATTCCTGTCGCCTGGCCGTTGAGCGGGCCAACACGCTGGGCGTGGAGGTTGCCTCCGACGTCGACGGCGCCGGCGGCGCCTCGAATGCGGACGCGAGCGGCGCACCTGAGCGCGCCCGCGGTGCCGTGGCGGCTTCGGACGCGTTCTTCCCGTTCGCCGATGGCCTGCAGATCCTGATCGACGCCGGTGTCCGCGCCGTAGTCCAGCCCGGTGGCTCGGTCCGCGACGAGGAAGTCATCGCGGCAGCCAACGCGGCCGGCATCACCATGTACTTCACCGGAGCCCGGCACTTCTTCCACTGATCGGCTGCATCGATTGCTCCCCACGGGTACGGAGCAATCGATGGCGGATTGAACCGACGACGGCGCCCGTCCCCTGAGAAGGGGACGGGCGCCGTCGTCTGTTGTGCGGTTAGTCCTGGGCCGCCGGGCCGGGGTCGGGTTCCGGAAGCTTTACCTCCCGGGGCCGGGCTTCAGCCATCCGCTCCTCGGTCCAGTATTCGAGGACTTCCTCGCTGGACTGTTCAAGGTCGATGTGGCTGACGGGGTCCTGGTCCGGTGCGGGTTCTTTAGGATTTCGCTGCATTGGTGTACGTGGCCTCGATGACCGAGCCCCAGTAAGGGCCGTACATGACGGCGGAGCCGTTGTAGCCGTAACTGTTGATCGAGTTCTGCAGCCCGTCGGATCCGATGCCGATGAACCACGGACCGCCCGAGGAACCGCCGGTCATGTCGCACGGAATGCCCTGGGTGCCGAACTGCGGGTTGTTGGGATCGTTGCTGGCCGTGCCGGTGCAGCTCCACAGGGACGTGCCGTCGAACGGTGAGGCCTGCGGGTAGCCGTAGGCCGTGTAGGTCAGGCCGCGGGCCTGGTTAAAGGCAGTGCCCGAGCCGCCAACGACGTCTGTCAGCTTCTGGCCGTTCAAGGGGTTCATGACCGCGAAGCCGGTGTCATAGGTCATGTCCCCGGTTGAAACCCACTGGGTGGGGGCGTAGAGGGCCTTGGCGGTCCACTTGCCGTAGGGGGCTGCGCCGTTGTCGTAGGCGGGCACGAAGACGAAGTTGGTGGCGTAGGCGCCACTTTCGTTAACGCAATGTCCGGCCGTTGCCACAGTGCTGCCGTTCGCGGAGGAGACGGCGTTGCCCGAGCACACGTAGTTGGTTGTGCCCATGGTGAAGAAGACCTTGCCGATGTGGGCGACGGGGTTTTCACTCTTGGCGATGGTGGGCTTTCCCTTGGTTCCCTTGGTGGTGGAGGGCTTGCCCTTCTCCACCACGGCAAGGCTGGAGCGGTTGCCGCGCTCGAGCGCCTTCCCTGCCAGGGTGTCACCCGGAAGGGCGCTTTGCATCCGTTCGGGCGTCCAGTAGTCAGCTGCTCCGCCGGCGTCGACAGAGATGCTGGCAACCGAGGGATTCGACGTACCGTCGGACGGTGCGGGGGTGGCGGAAGCCCCGCCGGCGGACGTAAGTGCCAGCACCGCGGCTGCGGAGAAGGTCAGGAAGCCGGATGCCAGGGACCGGGTACGTGTCATTGTTGTCCTGTCTGAACGGGGTTGGGCCCGGGATCGGGAGTGACTTAGCGAACTTATCGCCGCGCGCGGCGTTTGTACACACTCGTGACCAATCATCAGGCGGCACGAGCCGGGCGGCCGCCCGGTACCGCCCCACCTCTGGCAACGGCGGCGGTGCACCCGGAAGCGTGCCGTCGTCGGGCGTTCTCCATCGCTGTAATGCTGCTCTCACCGGGGTAATCCGGGAGGCCCGTTAAGGTTCAAACCGGCGTCCTCGGGTAAGTTGTACTTGGTGAAATAGACAAAGATTTCACAACCAAGCCGACCTTCAGGGAGACGCCCGCGCATGTCCAAGATTATCTACACCCACACCGACGAAGCGCCGATGCTGGCTACCTATTCGTTCCTGCCCATCATCGAGGCCTTCGCTTCGACTGCAGGTGTGGAGGTGGAGACCCGCGACATCTCGCTCGCCGGCCGCATCATTGCCGTGTTCGGTGACTACCTCACCCCGGAACAGCAGATCGGTGACGCCCTTGCTGAACTCGGTGAGCTGGCGAAGACGCCGGAAGCCAACATCATCAAGCTGCCCAACATCAGCGCCTCCATCCCGCAGCTGAAGGCGGCCATCGCCGAGCTGCAGGGCCAGGGCTATGCACTGCCGGACTACCCGGACAACCCCACCTCGGACGAAGAGACCGCCATCCGCTCCCGCTACGACAAGATCAAGGGCTCCGCCGTGAACCCCGTCCTGCGCGAAGGCAACTCGGACCGCCGTGCACCGCTGTCCGTCAAGAACTACGCCCGGCAGAACCCGCACTCCATGGGCGCCTGGACCGCAGACTCCAAGACCAACGTGGCCACCATGGGCCAGGACGACTTCCGCTCCAACGAGAAGTCCGTGGTCATCGAGGCCGACGGCACCATCGCCATCCAGCTGGTCCGTGAGGACGGCTCGGTCAAGGTCCTGAAGAAGGCCTTCCCCGTCCTGGCCGGCGAGGTCATCGACGGCACCGTGATGCGCGCCGCCGCCCTTGACGAGTTCCTCAAGGCCCAGGTGGCCCGTGCCAAGGAAGAGGGCGTGCTGTTCTCCGCGCACCTGAAGGCCACCATGATGAAGGTCTCGGACCCCATCATCTTCGGCCACGTGGTGAAGGCCTATTTCTCCGAACTTTTCGAGACCTACGGCAAGCAGCTTTCCGCCGCCGGCATCAGCCCCAACAACGGCCTCGCCGCCATCCTGAGCAGCCTCGAGGACCTGCCGGCGGATGTCCGCGATGGCGTCCAGAACCTGATCAAGAAGGGCCTGGAAGATGGCCCCGCGCTGGCCATGGTGGACTCCGACAAGGGCATCACCAGCCTCAACGTGCCCTCCGACATCATTGTCGACGCCTCCATGCCGGCCATGATCCGCACCTCCGGCCACATGTGGGGCCCGGACGGCAAGGAAGCCGACACCCTGGCCGTCCTGCCGGACAGCTCCTACGCCGGCATCTACCAGGTGGTCATCGATGACTGCCGCGCCAACGGCGCCTACGACCCCACCACCATGGGCACCGTCCCGAACGTGGGCCTGATGGCCCAAGCCGCCGAAGAGTACGGCAGCCATGACAAGACGTTCGAAATCCAGGAAGCCGGTACGGTGCAGATCGTTGACGGCAACGGCAACGTCCTGATCGAACACGACGTCGTCCCCGGGGACATCTGGCGCGCCTGCCAGACCAAGGACGCCCCCATCCGCGACTGGGTCAAGCTGGCTGTCACCCGCGCCCGCGCCTCGCAGACCCCCGCCGTGTTCTGGCTGGATGAGGAGCGTGCCCACGACGCCAACCTCATCGCCAAGGTCAACGAATACCTGAAGGACCACGACACCGAGGGCCTGGACATCCAGATCATGTCCCCGGTCAAGGCCATCGCCTTCACCCTGGAGCGGATCCGCAAGGGCGAGGACACCATCTCCGTCACCGGCAACGTGCTCCGCGACTACCTCACGGACCTGTTCCCCATCCTGGAACTGGGCACCAGCGCCAAGATGCTCTCGGTTGTGCCGCTGATGAACGGTGGCGGCCTCTTCGAGACCGGCGCCGGCGGTTCCGCCCCCAAGCACGTCCAGCAGCTGCTCAAGGAAAACCACCTTCGCTGGGACAGCCTGGGTGAGTTCCTGGCCCTTGCCGTCAGCTTCGAGCACCTGGCCACCACCACCGGCAACGCCCGCGCCCAGGTCCTCGCAGACACCCTGGACCGCGCCACCGGCACGTTCCTGCTCGAGAACAAGTCGCCCAGCCGCCGCGCCGGCGAGTTGGACAACCGCGGCAGCCACTACTTCCTGGCCCGTTACTGGGCTGAGGAGCTGGCCAAGCAGACGTCCGACGCCGACCTTGCCGCCGCGTTCAGCTCGGTCGCCAACGAGCTTTCTTCCAACGAGGAAACGATCGTTGGCGAGCTGGCTGAAGTCCAGGGCTCGCCCGTAGACATCGGAGGATACTACCGCCCGGATGACGCCAAGGCCTCCGCCGTGATGCGTCCTTCCGCCACCCTCAACAAGGTCATCGCCAGCCTGGCCTAGCCGCCGCGGCGTCGGCAGCAATGACAGGGGCGGTGCTCCGGATGATTCCGGGGCACCGCCCCTTTGCATGTCAGCGGATGGGTGCCGGCTAGTTCTTGCCCTTGCCCTTGTCGCCGCTGCTCTTTGCGCCGCCGCTGCCGGAACCACCTTGGGCGGGGGCAGGCTGGGGCACGGGCGCATCCGCCGTGGGGGACGCGCTCTGCGCCGCTTGCTGTGCTGCTGTCCGCGCGTCCTCGGCGGCCTTGGCGGCAGCCTGCTGGGCGGCAACGGCCTCGTTGAGGTCTGCCCTGACGGCGCTGGCGACCGTGGTGATGCTGCGGCTCCGCTCCTCGGAGACCTGGCCCTTCGCCGCTGCCGCCGAGAGGTCGGCTTCAAGCCCGTCCAGCGCCTTCAGGGCCGAGGCAGGATCGTCCTGCGAGGCCGCCTGGGTAACCTCGAGTACCCGCGCCTGGAACTGTGTGGCGGCCTCCCGCTGCAGGCCGGAACCGGGCGAGGCACACGCGCCCAGGAAACCGGACAGAAGCAGCGCCGCGGTGCCGGCCAGGGCAATCCGCGCCACTGTGGTCGGGTGCAACGTCACGGGGCCACGCTCTTTTGGAGTTCCTTCAGATGGTCACCCAAGGTGCCTGTGACCGTGGGATAAGGGACGACGTCGGCGGGCCGGGCGGAGACGCTGATCATCACCGCTGCCGCAGCAGCGGCAACCACCAGTACGCCGAGGACCACGGCCAGCCAGATTCGCTTGCTCCACAGGAACCGGCGCAGCGAAGAGGCGCTCTTCTTTACAGGGCGTCGCGCGCTCCCAGGGGCAGCCGCTTCCCGCAGCTCATCCATCGATTCTTCGGCAGTGATGGACGGCGGGTGGAAGGGCATGGCGGGCAGCACCCGGGTGGTCTCCGCAGCCAATTCCCCGGGGGTGGAGGCGGGCGAGACGAGGGCCTGGCGCAACGAGGTCTCGATGTCGGCAGCCGTTGGCCGTTCAAGCGGCTCGATGGACGTCATGGAGCGGATGAGCTCAGCCCATTCGGAGGGCACGTCGTCGGGAATTTCAGGGGCGCGGTGCAGCCGCGCCACAGCCGATTCCACCGCACTGCCGGGATACTCCACGGTGCCCTTAATGCACTCGAGCAACACCAGCCCCAGCGAGTAAATGTCGGTTGCGGGGGACAGGGGCTTGCCGAGTGCCTGCTCGGGGCTGAGGTAGGCGGCGGTGCCCACCATGGTCCCGGTGGCAGTGAGCCTGGTGGAATCCACGATCCTGGCGATGCCGAAGTCCGTGAGTTTCGGGCGCAGCGGCTCGCCGGGACGGATCTGGACCAGCAGGATGTTGCCGGGTTTGATGTCGCGGTGGATGATGCCCAGGCCGTGGACGTAGGCCAGGGCATCGGCGATGCCGGCACCGATGACGGACAATTCTTCCAGGGGCACCCGGCTGTGCCGGATGCGGCTGCGGAGGTCTTGTCCGTCGACGAGCTCCATGGTCAGGAAGGGCCGGGGTTCGTCCGGGATCCGGTCATCAATCCCGGCGTCGAAGAGTGTGACCAGGCCGGGATGGTTGAGCGTGGCAAGGAGCTGGATCTCGGCTTCCTGGCGCTTGAGCTCGTCCGCGTCCGGGGCCTGCGGAGCGAAGAGTTTCAAGGCGACGTCGCGGCCGAGGTTTTCGTCGCGGGCGCAGTACACCGATGACATTCCGCCGCGGCCGATTACTTCGCTCAAACGGTAACGTCCGCCGACCACTTCATTCTTGATGGAGCTAGGCGATTCCGCCACCATGACCGTTCCTCCCGGTGCGCTGCGGCACTGTCGTACCCCAAATTATACGAGGGGCGCGGTTAAACCACAGATTTGGCGGTGCGCATGCCAACGGTCCGGCGGTGTGTTGAAGCATTTCCGCCGGACCATTGGCTACAAGGACATGTGTGCTGATGACATGTTTTGTGTTGTGCTCAGGTTTGTTCCGGGTGGATGTCCTCCTCTCGCCGGCCCGCGCGAGGCAGCCCTTTCAGGCGCCTCCGCGCGGGCGCTGCCTATTGAAAAACGAACCCCTAGGAGACCTTGCGTTTCCGGAGCACCAGAAGTCCTGCCACCAGGAGCAGCAGTGCCAGAGGCGCCAAGGATCCATCCCAGCCGGTCTTGGCGAGGCCGGTGTTCGGGGTTCCCGTGGTGGCGGGGGCGGAACGTCCCTGCGCGGGGTTGCTGAGCGGGACAGTGACAGGTGCGATCGCTCCGCTGACGGCCCTGGAGCCTGCGGAGGCCGCCGGGACGTCGCCGGAGGCAGCATTGCTTGCGCCAGGGGTGCTTGTTCCCGGATCAGCTGTTCCGGCGTCTCCGGCGGTGCCGTCTGTAGTCCCGGTGCCGTTGGTGCCGAGGCCGAGGTTGACGTCGGCTGCGGCGGCGAGGTCGGTGGTGCCGGTTTCGGGGGTGGTGGCGGTGCCGAGGTTTACGGTTGTGCCGAGGTCGGCGGTTGTGCCGTCTGTGGTCCCGGTGCCGTTGGTGCTGAGGCCGAGGTTGACGTCGGCTGCGGCTGCGAGGTCGGTGGTGCCGTTGGCGGGGACGGGGGCGGAGGCGGTGGCGAGTCCCAGGTCTACGGCTGTGCCGAGGTCGGCGGTTGTGCCGTCTGTGGTCCCGGTGCCGTTGGTGCTGAGGCCGAGGTTGACGTCGGCTGCGGCTGCGAGGTCGGTGGTGCCGGTTTCGGGGGTGGTGGCGGTGCCGAGGTTTACGGCTGCCCCGAGCTCGGCGGTTGTGCCGTCTGTAGTCCTGGTGCCGTTGGTGCCGAGGCCGAGGTTGACATCCACTGCAGCGGCGACGCCCGTTGAGCTGGACGGCGTTGGGCCACCCAGCAGGCCCAACGACGTCGAGTCAGCGGGCGCCGCCGAGATCAGGGCGGACGCGGAAAGATCCGTCCCGCTGGTTGTGTCCGCCGCGTTGGCGGCAGCGCAGCCAAAGGCCAGAAGGCCGCCGGCAAAGAGGGTGCAAAGCAGCCCCCTGCGAAGGGTGCAGTTCATGATGGTGACTCCTGAATGGTTGATGTTGTTCGGGCGCTGATCAGCTGCCCGTAAAGCCACGTGCTGCCCGTTAGAGGGCAGGCGGCCTCAACTAGTCAGGGGAAGAACCGGGGTCGAATGACACCGGCGCAGGGGCGTGCTCGAAGGTCTCACCGGCGGGAACAGCGCCGGGACGTTCAAAGCCAAAGTAGGCAGGGCTCAGCCATGCTGCGGCACCGGCTGCACCGCCGGATGATGCACCGCTGCCCGTGCCGGATGCCGGTGCGGCAGGAACCTGGGCAGGCAGCGGTGCCGGATCGACGGGAAGGGGCTGTCCTGAAGCGGGCCCAGCAGGGACAGACATGCCAGCCTGCGGGGCAGACGTGTTCGCCAAGGCTGCGCTGCGTACCGTCACAAAGCCAGCGCTGCTGCTGCCGGCCGGCGCCGTGGGCAACGCCCCTGCTCCCTGATCCGCTTCCGGGAGCATTCCCGGTACATCCGGAAGCGCTTCCAAGGCCTCGGGCCCAGCTGCGGGAACAGGAGCAACCACGGAAGGCAGATCTGCCAGCACGGCGTCGACGGTCGGAACGGGAAGCGGAAGCGGTGTTGCGGTGGCACGGGTCAGAAGATCAGCAACCGGTTGGAGCGCCGGTTCGAGTGCCGGGACGGCCTCGGCTGCAGGGGCCGCAACAACCTCCGCCACCCCGGCCGCTATCTGGTCGGCCATGCCACCAACTGCAGCGGAGACAGCGGAAACGCTTCCCCCCGGAACAAGCTGGTCCACCACGGGAACCGTGGAAATGGTAGTGTCCCCAGCCTCGGATACCGGCGGTGCCACCGTCTGCACCAGTCCGGGTGCTGCAGCAGGTCCGGCCGGAGGGGCCACTGGGGACGCCGGATTCGCAAGATCGTGGGTCATTGCTGAAACCGAGCCGGTCACGTCGCCGAGCACGGGCGGGGAGCCAGGACCGGAATCCGCCGACGCTGGGGCTGACGACAGCGTCAGCCACAAGACTGCGGCCGCTCCGGCGAGGAGCGCAGGGCGCAGGGCACACCATGGCGAACTCCTTCGAGCCATGCGTACCACCCCCCAGTGACCGGCGCAATCGATGCTGCCTAAAGGGTAGGACCGGGCATTCCGGGAAGTCTAGGGGTTGGCGCAAACAATCTGGGAACTCCGCCCCAAGCCCTAGCGGTTGTCGTTCGGGTAGGTGACGCCCAGCTGCGCGCGAACACCGTCGAACAGCCGCATCGTGTTCAGTGAATCCTCCAGAGGCATCACCGGGCTCTCCGTGAGCCCCTGTTGGACGCACCTCATCACCTCGCGCAGCTCGTAGGTGTAGCCCTTTCCGACGACGTCGAACGTTTCCGTCCGGCGGTTCTCCCACCCGTTGGCGATGATGAGTTCGCGCGGACTGTTGATCGACCCAACGCTCTGCAGGAACCCCAGGCTTCCGGCAACGGTGGCGGTACGGGGCCCATGCGCCAGCAGCGATGAGGTGAGCTGGACCTGGGCCGCGTGGCTGTAGCCGAGGGTCATCGCGTTCTGGGCGTCCACGCCGTCGTCGTTCACGAATCCGGTGGCGCTCACGGTCTGCGGAAAACCGAGGGTCCCCAAGGCCCAGAGAAGCGGATAAACCGACAGATCCAGCAGCGCACCCCCGCCGTCTTCGCGCGCCCAGAGCCGGGCGGTGGGGGAGTACGGTGCAGGAAAGCCGAGGTCGGCGCTGATCCAGTGGATGTCGCCCAGTTCACCCGATGCGGCAATTTCGAAAGCCCGCTGCATTGACGGCAGGAACCGGCTCCAGACCGCCTCCATCAGGAAGAGCTTGTGTTTGCGGGCGACGTCGATGAGTTCGGCCGCTTCCCGGGCGTTGATGGTGAAGGCTTTTTCGCACAGCACGTGCTTGCCGGCGTTGAGGGCGGCGAGGACAATCTCGTGGTGCTGCGCATGCGGCGTTGCGACGTAGACGATGTCCACGGCGTCATCGGCGAGGAGCCGTTGGTAGCCGGGCACGCCGTCGTCGTCCCCGTAGGCTTTCTCAAAGTCGTAGGCGACAGCAAACGCGTCCGCAGAGTCCTGGGCCCGGGAACTGACCGCGTACAGCCTGGCGTCCTGAAGCAACGCAAGATCTTGTGAGACGGCGCGGGCAATGCTGCCTGTTGCGATGATTCCCCAGCGCAGGGGCGTTCCGGTGGCGGAGCGGGGGTCCTGGTCAGGCTGGCCGGTCAGCCATGGCGTGGCGATGGGAGCAGTCATAACTGCCATCCTGTCACAGCGCGCTGCGGGGTGGGGGAGTGCGCCGCCACGGGGGAGGACGGCACCAGCACAACGGGCCCAAGGCGGGGCGCGGTGCCCCGCCTCGAGCCCCGGACGCCTCAGGCAGAAGCGGCGACGGCGGCCCGGCCGCGGACGGGTTCCTCCGTCAACTTGCCCTGCTGGAGCCGGAAACGGCGGTCGGTCTTGTTGGCCAAGGCGCGGTCGTGCGTGACCACCAGGATGGTGGTGTTGTGGTCCCGGCTCAGCGAACTGAGGAGCTCGATGATGTGGTCGCCGGTTTGCTCGTCCAGGTTCCCGGTGGGCTCGTCGGCCAGGATGAGCTTGGGTTCGTTGGCCAGTGCCCGGGCAATGGCCACGCGCTGCTGCTCGCCACCGGAGAGCCGGTTGATGCGCCGCTCATGCTTGGAAGGGTCCAGCTGGACCTGCTCCAGCAACTCCTTTGCCCGCTGCAGCCGGGCTGCCTTGCGCATGCCGGCGAACTCCATGGGCAGCATGACGTTGTCCACTGCCGATAAGTTGGGGATCAGATTGAACTGCTGGAAAACGAAACCGATATCGCGCCGACGGTACTCGGTCAGCTTTGCGTCGGGCATCCTGGCGAGGCTGACCCCGTTGACCAGCACGTCACCGCTGGTGGGCTTGTCAAGCGCGCCCAGGAGGGACAAGAGGGTGCTCTTGCCACTGCCGCTCTTGCCAACAATCGAGGCAAGGGTTCCTTGCTCCAAGGCGAAGCTGACATCGTTGACCGGCTTGATGGTGCGGTCACCGGAGTTGAAAGTACGGATCAGGTTCTTGACTTCAATCATGGCTATTCTCCTCGCAGGACTTCGACGGGACGGATACGCGCCGTGAGCAGCGCGGGAACCAGGGCGCCGACGATGGCGACGCCGAAGACGGCCGCAATGCCACCGGCGATGACTCCCGGCGATGCGCTCGCGGTCACGGAGTTCAACAGCTGGGAGGCGCCACCCAGGGGACCGCCCTGGCCACCGGGGAAGCCACCGGCCCCGCCCGGGAGTCCGCGGCCGGTGGTTGTGGCCGCCGTCGTGGTGGTGTTGCTGCTGATCAGGGCAGAGGCAATGCCGCCGCTGGCGAATGATGCGATGCCGGCTCCCACCGCGCTGCCCAGTGCGGCGAGGACCAGTGCTTCCAGCACGAACTGCAGTCCGATGGTGCGGTTGGGTGCCCCGATAGCCTTCAGTACGCCGATCTCGCGGCGGCGCTCGCGGACCAGCATGACCATAATGAGCAGGATGATCAGGCCTGCCGTGCCAAGGGCGGCGATGAATGCGATCAAGGAAATATTCTTGACGCTGTCCAGGGAGCTGACCGCCGTCTGCAGGTTCTGGCCTTGGGTGACGTCAGCCTTGTCGGTGCCGAGAGCCGATTGCAGCGCTGTCTTGGTGGAGGCCACATTGTCCATCGAGTTGACCGTGACAATCATGCTGGACAGCTCATTTTGCGTCCCGGCCAGGGTCTGGGCAGTAGGCAGTGTCACGTATACGGCGTTGTTGCCGAACGCGGTGCCTGCATCGAACAGTCCCGCCACTGTGTAGGCCTGGTCATTGATGGTGAAGGTGGAACCGATCGTGAGGTTGTTCTTCTCAGCCAGTGTGGTGCCGAGCAGCGCGCTGGTCGAAGCGGTTGAGTAGTCTCCGAGTCCGGAGCCCTGCGTGATGTTCAAGGCTTTGCCCGTGGTGTCCACCTCTGCGCCGATCCCCGTGGCAGTGATGGGCAGGGACCTGACGGCCTGGGTGCCCCCGGTGGAACCGGTGGTTCCGTTGGCCTGCTGGTTGCGGTTTCCCAGAGTGCCGGCGTCCACCGCCGCAGTCAGGCTGGTGGTCAGGGTCGCTGCCGACTGGCCGCCGGGGCCGCCCTGGCCCCCGGGACCAGTCTGCCCGGTCTGCCCCGCTGCTGCTTGCGCTGCGGCTTCAGTGGCGTTGCGGAGGCGGAGCGATGAGGTCCCGACGACGGCACTGACGTTGGGCACGGCAGCGGCGGCAGCTGCCTGGTCGGCGGTGAGCGGCTCTCCGCCGCCTTCGAAGCCTTGCCCACCGGCGGGGTTTACGGTCAGCACGGTGCCCACGGAGGCGTTGAGCTCCTGCACTTTCGCTCCGACCGCTTGGTTGGCCACCAGCATGGCCAGAGCCAGTCCAATGGCGACGGCCAGCACCGCGACAACAGCTGCGGTGCGGACCTTGTTTCTGAAGGCATTGCCTACGCTTCGGGCAAGGACGCTCACGTTACTCCTAGGACTCAGGTGCCGGCGCGGAGAGCCGGCTTCGAATCAACCTTCCCCGGGCATGCTGTGCAGGAATCCGGCCAAAGCTGTGTTTGTGCTGTGAAGTGCTATTGACAGCTTTGTCACAGAAGTACTAAATATTAAGAGTCTCCTCAGAAAGCGTTTTCTGACTCGAGTCGTAACCCATCCGATGCACCACGTACCAAGGCATGTGGTCTATTTGGCATGCCGGAAACCAGGCCAATGACGTCCCTGAAAATGCTTCGACCCTTCCCCTTAGCGCAGCGGTGTCTGCCGCGTGTCGCTGCGTTCTCCACTTCCGTCCTCTGCGCGCTGGCCGTCGGAATTGCTGTGGCAGCTCCCGCCCCGGCCACCCCGGCGCCAGCTGGCGGCGGCATCATCCGTGCTGATGATGCGGCACCTGCCGGTTGGGCCGCCGTCGGAAGCGGTACCAATGGCGGCGCCGGCGCACCTGCCGCAAACACCTATGAGGTGAGCACACTTGCCGGGCTGAAGGCTGCGCTCGCCAACCATGGTGAGCCCACGGCGCCGAAGGTGGTTTATGTCAGCGGCACCATCGACGGCAACCAGGCACCGGACGGCCGCATCCTCGGGGAACAGGATTACGCGCCCGGATACGACATCACCAAGTACATGTCCTGCTTCGGGCCGGAGGGCAAGGAGTGGAGCGACCAGGCCTTCGATTACTGCAAAAAGCAGCGCCAACTGCGCCAGACGGGCAGCAACAACATGAAGCGGCAGATCGAGGTCAGCATCCCCAGCAACACCACCCTCGTTGGGGTGGATGGCGGCGCTGGCTTCGTGGGTGCCAACATCGTGATCCTTAGCGCCTCGAACGTGGTCATTCGAAACCTCAGCATTGAAGCGCCTGTGGATTTCTTCACCACATGGTCTCCCGACGACGGCGACGGAGCCTGGAACGCGCGCTTTGATGCTGTCTCTTCAGTGACGTCCAACCACGTGTGGATAGATCACGTCCACCTGTCCGACGGCAGGTTCCCCGACAGCGAGGCGCCGATGGGCTTCCGGAACAAGCCTGCCAACCGGCACGATGGACTGCTGGACCTTAAGGACGGCACCGATTTCGTCACCGTTTCGAACAGCAGCCTGTCCGACCACGACAAGACCATGCTCCTGGGATCGGGTGATGAGCACGTGGACAAGGACGGCGGGAAGCTTCGTGTCACATATATCGGAAACCTCTTCGAGAACATCCAGCAGCGCGGACCGCGCGTACGCTTCGGCGAGGTCCATGTGGTGAACAACTACTTCGTTGGCAGCACAGACAACCCCGACTACCCCATGATCAGCGAAGGGCAGGGCGGCCACAGCTACTTCCTCGGCGCCGGATATGAATCACGAATCTTTTCAGAGCGAAACGCGTTCGAATACACCGGTCCCGGGGCTGACCAGAGCGTCATGGTCAGCAGCTACAACGGCAACCGCTTCAGCGATACCGGGTCCTGGTTCAACGGGGCCGAAGCAGACCTGAATGCCATAGCCCGTGCCTCCTTCGACCAACATCGTGCGCAAGCCCTTGCCGAAGCAGAAGAGACCGGAACTATTGCCCCGGACTGGACCGGTTGGGACTTCACCACGGATGTGGGCTGGAACCCCGCCGACGCCTACGCCTACAAGGCGTTTACCACCCCTGCGGCCGTGAAGAACCACGCGCTGCAGTTCACCGGTCCGGGAGTGCTCCGGGTCCAGCGCTAGGCAGACGCAGGAAAGCCCGGCTCCACGAAGGGACCGGGCTTTCCTGTAGCCGGTTTTACGCCGGCTGTTGCACGGGTGCTACTTGGTGATCGGGCCGAGTACGGGGTCGTCCGTGTAGGCCGTCTTCACGTTGGCGGAGGTCACGATGACCGGCTCCAGCAGGTAGGCGGGTACAACCTTGTTGCCGTTGTTGTAGGACTTGTCGTCGTTGACCTCAGGCTTCTTGCCGGCCTGCAGGTCCTTGACCATGGTGATTGCGTGCTCAACGAGCTTGCGGGTGTCCTTGTTGATGGTGGAGTACTGCTCGCCGGCGAGGATGGACTTGACCGACTCAACCTCGGAGTCCTGGCCGGTGACCACCGGGATCGGCTTGCCTGCGGCCTTGACGGAGGTCAGGATCGCGCGGGCCAGGGTGTCGTTGGGGGACAGGACGCCGTCAACGTTGGCGCTGCTGTAGCTGCCGCTGAGCAGGGTGTCCATGCGGCGCTGGGCGTTCTCAGCCTTCCAGCCCTGGGTTACGGCCTGCTCGAAGCTGGCCTGTCCGGAGACAACCTTGAGGGTGCCGTCGTCGATCTTGGGCTTCAGGACGCTCATGGCGCCGTCGAAGAACACCTTGGCGTTGGCATCGTCCGGTGAACCCGCGAACAGTTCGATGTTGTAGGGACCGGACGGCTTCTTGGCCTTGAGGCCGTCCAGCAGGGCCTGGCCCTGGAGAACGCCGACCTTGAAGTTGTCATACGCCACGTAGTAGTCCACGTTGGCGGTGTTCAGCAGGAGGCGGTCGTAGGCGATGATGGTGGCGCCTGCGTCCTTTGCCTGCTTGAGCTGGGTACCCAGCTGGGAGCCGTCGATGGCGCCCACGATGATGACCTTGGCACCCTTGGTGACCATGGCGCTGATCTGGTTCTGCTGCTCGGAAACGCCGCCGTTGGCGAACTGGACGTCAGCCTTGAACCCTGCGCCGTTCAGGCCGTCGTTGAACAGCTTCTCGGCCAGGACCCAGTTCTCACTGGTCTTCTGCGGAAGCGCGACGCCGATGGAGGAGTTCTGGTCGAATCCCGCGGCACCGCTGCTGGAACCACCGGAGGGTTCCGAGCGTCCACAGCCCGTCAGCGCCAGTGCTGCGATGGCAGCAACCGCTGCGGCCTTCCCTGCTTTACCAAACATTCGCATTGTTGGTTCTCTTTCTTTGTGTGATGGAACAGTATTCAGGCTGCAAACTTCAGGCTTCCCTGGCGATCGCTTCCTTGGTGGAGGTTGTTTCGTCAGGTTGGATGGGGCCGCTGGGGCCGGCGGTGTTGCGGTTCATGTTCCGGGTCAGCATGCCGATGATGGACCGCTTGCCCTGGGACTTGTTGTAGACGTCGAAGGCGACGGCGATCAGGAGGACCAGGCCCTTGATGATCTGGGTGAGGTCGGCGCCGACGCCCAGGAGCTGCAGGCCGTTGTTGAGCACGGCCATGACCAGGCCACCGATGATGGAGCCGACCACGGTGCCCACGCCGCCTGTCACTGCCGCGCCGCCGATGAAGACAGCGGCGATGGCGTCCAGTTCCCAGCCGACGCCGTCAAAGGGGCCGGACGCGGTGGAGCGGCCCACGAAGATCATGCCGGCCAGCCCGGCCAGGATGGACATGTTCATCATGACCAGGAAGTTGACCTTCTTGGACTGGACGCCGGACAGTTCGGCTGCGTGGCGGTTGCCACCGACAGCGTAGACGTGGCGGCCAACGACGGTGCGCGAGGAGATGAAGCCGTAGATCAGGACCAGGACGGCCAGGATCAGGCCGGGGATGGGGAAGGACGTGCCGGGCCGGCCCGTGGCGAACAGGTACGTGGCGTAGAGGATGGCGGCGCAGATCAGCACCAGCTTCACCACGGTCACCCACATTTCGGGGACGCCGGCGCCCAGCGCCTTGGCCCGTGCCCGGGCCCGGAGTTCACCTACGACGACGAAGACCGCAACGGCGATGCCCATCAGGAGTGTCAGGTTGTTGAACCCGGTGTCCGGTCCTACCTCCGGGAGGTAGCCGGAGCCGAGGTACTGGAAGTCTTCCGGGACGGGAATGGTGTTGGACTTGCCTACGAACTGGTTGAAGCCGCGGAACAGGAGCATGCCTGCCAGGGTGACGATGAAGGCCGGAATGCCCACATACGCTGTCCACAGGCCTTGCCAGGCTCCGATCAGGGCTCCGAGCAGCAGGCCCAGGAGCACGCCCGCATACCAGGGGATTCCCCAGTCGCGGATGGCCAGGGCGACGCTGACCCCGACAAACGCCGCGACCGAACCGACGGAAAGATCGATGTGGCCGGCGATAATCACCAGGACCATGCCGATCGCCAGGATCAGGATGTAGGAGTTGCCGTTGAAGAGGTTGATGACGTTGCCGGGAGTGAGGGTGCGGCCGTCGGTGAAGATCTGGAAGAAAATGATCAGCGCAACCAGGGCGAAGATCATGCCGAATTGGCGGGTGTTGCCGCCAAACAGCTTTTTGAGGGCGTTCATGGTGTCAGTCCTTGTGTCCGGAAGGTTCTGGGGATTGCCAGAAGGTCAGGCGGCTTTTCGGGTAGCGGAGGTCATCAGTTTCATCAGGCTTTCCTGGCTGGCCTCGTCTTTGGTCAGGACACCGGTGATGGCGCCTTCGAAGATGGTGTAGATGCGGTCGGACAGGCCCAGGAGCTCGGGTAGCTCCGAGGAAATAACAATGACGCCCTTGCCCTGGTTGGCGAGCTGCTGGATGATGCCGTAGATCTCATACTTGGCGCCGACGTCGATGCCGCGCGTCGGCTCGTCGAGGATCAGCAGGTCGGGGTCCGTGAACATCCACTTGGCGAGGACCACCTTCTGCTGGTTGCCGCCGGAGAGCTTGGCGACACCTTCCTCGACGGAGGGCGTCTTGGTCCGCAGCGACTTGCGGTACTGCTCCGCAACCGTGAATTCCTGGTTGGCGTCCACCACGAAGTTGTGGCTGATCTTGCGCAGGTTGGCCGCCACGGTGGTCGTCTTGATGTCATCCAGGAGGTTCAGGCCCAGCGACTTGCGGTCCTCGGTGACGTAGCCCAGTCCGGCGTCGATGGCCTGCCGGACGTTCTTGAGGACGACTTCCTTGCCATCCTTGTAGATGTGGCCGTCGATGAAGCGGCCGTAGGACCGGCCGAAGACCGAGCGGGCCAGTTCGGTGCGCCCGGCACCCATGAGCCCGGCGAAGCCGACGATTTCGCCACGGCGGACAAAGAAGTTCGAGCCCTTGCAGACCAGGCGGTCCTGGATGGCCGGGTGGCCAACAGTCCAGTCCTTGACCTCGAAGAACACCTCGCCGATCTTGGGTGTGTGGTCCGGGAACCGGGATTCCAGTGTCCGGCCCACCATGCCCTTGATGATCCGGTCCTCGTCCACGCCGTCCTTCTTGACGTCCAGCGTCTCGATTGACTTGCCGTCGCGGATGATGGTGATCGAATCGGCCACCTGCTCAATCTCGTTGAGCTTGTGCGAAATGATGATCGACGTGATGCCCTTCGCCTTCAGGCCCAGCATCAAATCCAGCAGATGCTGGGAGTCGGATTCATTAAGGGCTGCAGTGGGCTCGTCCAGGATCAGGATCTTCACGGACTTGTTCAGCGCCTTGGCGATTTCCACCAGTTGCTGCTTGCCGACGCCGATTTCCTTGATGGGGGTGTCCGGGTCATCCCGGAGGCCTACCCGCGCCAGCAGGTCCAGCGACCGCAGCCGGGCCTCGGCCCAGTCGATGACGCCCCGCTTGGTGGGTTCGTTGCCCAGGAAGATGTTCTCCATGATGGACAGCTCGGGGATCAGCGCCAGTTCCTGGTGGATGATGACGATTCCGGCATGCTCGCTGGCCCTGATGTCCTTGAACTGCTGGACCTGGCCCTGGTACACGATGTCACCGTCGTAGCTGCCGTAGGGGTAGACGCCCGAGAGGACCTTCATGAGGGTGGACTTGCCGGCGCCGTTTTCGCCGCAGATGGCGTGGATTTCGCCGGCCCTGACCCGGAGGCTCACGTTCGACAAGGCTTTAACGCCGGGGAATTCCTTGGTGATGGACCGCATCTCAAGGATGATCGGATCCGTATGCGTGGTCTGGGACGTCATGAGCCCTAACCCTCCAATGCAATGACTTCTTTGTCCGGCCGGCAAAGCGCAGGGCCGTCTGAACCAAAAGTAAACTGGATCACAGCTGTTGTCGTCAAGTCTTTAACGCAATTGCCGGATAACGAAATGGTCTACGAGCGTCGGATACCTGCATGCTGGAACACCAAAGCCGCCGCCCCCAGGGCCTCGGCGCGGTCGCCCAGCGAGGACATCGCCAAGGTGGTTGTTTCGCCGATCACCGGCACGGCGTGCCGGATCAGCCCCCTGCGGATAGGGTCCAGCAGAATGTCGCCCAGGCCTGCCAGCGGCCCGCCCACCACGATGACTTCGGGGTTGATCAGATTGGCCACGTTGCCCAGGGCACGCCCCACCGCCAGGCCTGCGTCGTCCACCACGCGGAGGGTTGCCGAGTCCCGGTTCAAGGCTTTCCTGACGATGTCGGCGGGCGTCAACGGCCGGTCCTCGCCGCGGCTCAGGAGCTCGATCATGGTGGTGGTGGACGCGATGGTTTCCAGGCATCCGCGGTTCCCGCACCGGCACACCAGCCCTTGCTCGTGGATGGTGGCATGGCCGATTTCGCCGGTGATTCCCACGTTGCCGTAGTACGGCGCTCCGTTGAGGATCAGGCCGGCGCCGATACCGGAACCGATCTTCAGGAACAGCAGGTTGCTGACCCCCGAATGCTGCCCCCAGGTCACTTCTGACCATGCGCCCAGATTCGCGTCATTGTCCACAAACACGGGGATTCTCAAGGTTTCCTCAAGATGCTGGAGGATGTTGATGCCCACCCATTCGGGAAGGATTGCCCCCTGCGCGACGGTGCCGGTCCGCCGGTCGATCGGGCCTGGAATTCCGACGCCGGCGCCCACCATGTAGCTCCGTTCCACCCCGCTTTCCCGGAGCAGTTTCTCCAGCAGCACCACCGCCGCCTGGATGCCGTCGTCCGCCTGGTGGCCCAGCGGAAGCATCACCGACTCTTCGGCAATGACGTGGTAGCTGAGGGAGGCCAAGACCACCCGCAGGTGCCGGCGGCCGAAGTCGATGCCGACCGCAACGGCGCCATTGCTGTTGAGCCGCACGTTCAATGCCCGGCGGCCGGAACTGGTAATCGGTTCGGTGGAGGCCAAGCCGGAGTCCAGCATGATTTTGACGATGTTCGAGACGGTGGCAGTGGAAAGCCCCGTCTGCCGGGCGAGCTCCGCCTGCGTGGACGGACCCCCCATAAGGGCCTCAATGATCCGCTGCTGGTTCAGCTGCCGCAGGGCTGACTGCGAGCCGGGATTCTTGGGCTTGCTCCTCGTTGAGCGCGTGGTTGCGGACATGCTAAGAAGATTGCCCTATCGTTCCTCTTGTAGTCAAGAAGTTAACGCATAACGTCGGACGGGTGTCCGGTAAACGCGTCTGACCTCTTTTGCGAGCTGGCCGTGGGCATTCCGTCCCGCGGCAGGGGGCGGACGGGTCCAAACGACCCGTCTCCTTCCCTGCAGCGCTGGCTAGGCTGGAGGCAGTCAACAGTCCGGCCTGTCCAGTCACCACGGACAGGCATACAGAAGGTGGTAATGATGCTGCTGTCCGTCCTGCAGGCAAACGCCGCGGTCCTGGACGTTGAGGCGAATCTCCGGACCATTGACGAGGCTGCCAACCGGGCCGCCCGCGCCGGCGCCGGCCTGCTCCTGACGCCGGAGCTGTTTCCGGTGGGCTACGCCCCACTGCGGCTGCGCAGCGAACTCGACCCGGCAACCCTTCCCGCACTCCGCGAAAGCCTCGCGGGGATTGCCCGCCGCAACGGGATTGGCCTCGTTTACAGCCTCCCGGCCGAAGCCGCCGGTGGCGCAGGTGACGGCGCTGCCGCCGCCCAAAAGGGCAACGGCTCCCGGTACATGGACCGCGCGGGCGGTCCCGGCTGGCACATTTCCGCGTCCCTGGTGGACGCCACCGGCGCGGAACTTCTTCGGTACGCCAAGGTGCACCTCTTCGGCGACGAGGAACGCAAGGCATTCGTCGCGGCCAGCGAGCCGCCCGCCGTCGTCGACTTCCTCGGCATCCGCACCTCATTGCTGATCTGTTACGACATCGAATTCCCGGAAGCCGCGAGGGCCGCAGCCGCGCGCGGCGCGGAACTGCTGCTGGTGCCCACCGCCTTGTCCGCGGGCTATGGGGCGGTGCCCCAGGTCCTTGTCCGCGCACGTGCGCTGGAAAGCCAGCTCAACGTGGCCTATGCCAACCACTGTGGCGCCGAGGATTCCTATACGTTCGGCGGGGGAAGCGTGGTGGCGGGGCCGGATGGCGGCGTGCTGGCTGCGGCGGGCACTGCTCCGGAACTGCTGTTCGCCACCGTGGGCACGGAGGCTGTCCGCGCCGCCAGGAACGACGTGCCCTACCTGAGGGAGCGCCGGCCGGAGCTGTACCGCGCGTGGGAGGCCGGGCTTGCGTCCGGCCCGGCCCAGTCCGCGGATCACCTGGCCTAGCTGCCCGCCGTCGGGCCGGTCAATGCGTCCGCGTACTGCAGTGCAATCCACAGCTCTGCCCGCACCTGCGCCTGGTTCAAGTCCATCCCGAGGAGGTCTGCAAGGACCCCGACCTGGCGCCGCACGCTGTTGCGGTGAAGTCCCAGCAGCTTGGCGGAGCCGTCCCAGCTGCCGTTCTCGGTAAGCCAGCCGCGAAGCACCGCCAGCAGCGGATCGCGCCGGTCCGGTTCCAGGGACAGCACCGGATGAAGGAGCCGTTCCGCCAGCATGGTCCCTGCTTCGCGGCCCAGCAGCCCGGCCACCGACCATTGAACCTCGTCGGCGCGGACGCTTTGCCCGCTCCTCTGCACGCGGCTCCGCAGGGAACCCGCATCCTGATATGCGGCGGCAAGGCCGGTGAGTTCGGTGGGTTCGCCGACCACCAGGCGCCACCCGAGCTTTTCGACCTCGGCGAGCAGGGAGTCGTCCACCTTCAACCGGGTCACTGCAGCGAATCCGTAATCGGTGATTTCCACCAGCTTGGTATCGAACAGGCGCCGCCACTGGAGGAGCTCCCGGACCGGGCTGTCCCCGGCGGGCCACTCCGGTGCGTCCATCTTGATGCCCTGCACCACGCGCATGGCCGCGGACCGGGTGGAGGACAGGCTCTGCGCCATCAGGTCCCTGAGTGCGTTCAGGTGCCTGGCGCTCCCGCTGGTGAGGCTTTCGGGGTGCAGAAGCACAGCCGTAGCCAGCTGGCTGGGTGCCAGCGAACCGCTGGTCCGCTGCCGGACCAACAGTTCGAGGAGTCCGACGGCGGACTGGACCACGTTGTTCTGTGCCGGCGTCAACGGTGCGTCTGAACCCAGGACCAGTGCCCCCAGGTTCGCGTCCTTGGTGCTGCGCAGCGGATGGCCAACCACCAAGGCCGAGCCCGGCAGGTCAAACCCGTCCATCTCCACCCGGGGGCCGCTGCCGGAGAACAAGCGTTTGAGCATGGGTTCCAGCAGGGAAAGCTCGACGGCGGGGCTGCCGCCGCCGCTGGTGCCGCGGGCCCGGACCCGGCCGTCCGCTCCCACCATCACTGCCCAGACGGGCACGCGCTGCACCAGCGCCGCCAGCAGTTCGTGTTCCGGCCTGGGGGAGAGGACTGCGCGCATCAACTGCCGGTTGGTTTCCGCCAGTTGCCGGAAGACCCGCGCAGTATCGGACTCCAGCAGCTGGGAGAATTGGAGGCCGATGGCCGCGAACGGGAGCGATTCCGGTACTTCGAACAAGGTGAGGTTGTGGTGCCGGCACGCGTCGATGACCACGTCCGGGACGGCGTCGAAGTAGGGCCTGATTCCGAATCCCAAGGCCGCTACCTTGGCGTCTACCAACCGCCGGACATACGCGTCCGCGCTGGCGGGCGCCCCGCCGTTGCCCAGGAAGGGAAGGCCGGCGGTCAGCAGGAACTCACCCTCGGGCAGGTAGGGCGTCGGATCCTCCAGCTCACTGGGTTCCACCCAGCGCAGCAGCCGGTCGCCGCTGCCGCCGTCGTGGAGCGTCTTCAACACCGGCGGCAGTTGGTCGAGGAACTGCTGGAGCGTGACGAAGCTCAGCCGGCCGGCTGCTGCGGGCTCAGTGGGCATGGCGGACCGACCCGGCGGAGCGGCCCGCCCGGGCCGCGGTTGACCCGTGGTGGCGGTGTGCAGATAGTCTCATGGTTGGCAACTATAGGTCATATTGCACCGCCTTGAGAGTTGGCTCACATGCCAACCTTGGGGAGGGGAAACCGAAAACTACTCTGAAGGGACGTCAACGGTGACTGTGCCTGTGACCACCGAAAAACCCATTGCGCCGGGTGCCTCCCGGCCGCGGCTGGCAGACCAGCTCCTGCGCCGCAAGCCAATCGGCCAGATGGTCAGCGAAGCCGGGAGCGGCGAGGGCGGCACTGCGCTGGTCCGCAGCTTCGGCGTCCTCCACCTCACCATGATCAGTGTTGGCGCCACGCTCGGGACCGGGATCCTGGTGATCCTTGGCGAGTCGGTGCCGCTGGCCGGGCCGGCCATCTGGATCTCGTTCGTCATTGCCGGCCTGGCCGCGCTCCTCTCGGCGGTGTCGTATGCCGAAATGGCCGGCCTGGTTCCGGTAGCGGGCTCCAGCTATTCCTACTCCTACGCCACCATGGGCGAGGGCATGGCGTGGATCTGCGGGTGGTGCCTTGTCCTTGAGTACGCCGTTTCCGTGGCCGCCGTAGCCGTAGGTGCCGGCCAGTACGTCAATGAAGCGCTGGCGGCGTTTGGGCAGGTGCTGCCGGATGCGATGTCCCAGCCTCCCGGCGACGGCGGACTGGTGAACATCCCGGCGATGGCCATCGTGGTCCTGGCCATGGTCCTGCTGGTCCGCGGCGCCCGGGAAAGCGCCTGGATCAATACGGCAGTGGTGATCATCAAGATCGGCATCCTGCTCTTCTTCTGCGCCGTTGCCTTTACCGCGTTCAATGCGGGCAATTTCGAACCGCTCCTGCCCATGGGCGCCGCCGGTGTTTCCGCAGCTGCCTCGCGGGTGTTCTTCTCCTACATCGGCTTCGACGCAGCCTCCACCGCCGGCGAAGAGGCCCGGAACCCCAAGCGCGACCTTCCCCGGGCCATCCTGCTCTCGATGGTGATCGTCACCAGCGTCTATGTCCTCGTGGCGGTTGCCGCCATCGGGGCCAGGCCCTGGGGCTGGTTCGACGGTACCGAGGCCGCCCTCGTCCAGATCCTGGAGGAGACCACCCACCAGCCGTGGATTGCGCTGGTCTTCTCCATCGGCGCCGTCCTGGCCATCGCCAGCATCGTCCTCACCGTGCTGTACGGCCAGACGCGCATCCTGCTCTCGATGTCCCGGGACGGCCTGGTGCCCAAGGTCTTCGGTCGCGTCTCCGCCCGGACCGGCACTCCTGCCGCCGGAACGCTCATCGTGGGAACCGCCGTCGCCCTGACCGCAGGGCTCGTGCCGCTCGGCGCGCTGGCGGACGCCACCAGCATCGGAACGCTGTTCGCCTTCGCCCTGGTCAACGTCGCCGTCATCTACCTGCGGCGCAACCGCCCGGACCTGGAGCGCAGTTTCCGGGTGCCCCTGTACCCGGTCACGCCCGTGCTGGGAACGCTCATGTGCGCCTACCTCATGGCGAACCTTGGTGCCGATACCTGGGTGGTTTTCGGCGCCTGGATGCTCGTAGGGATTGCCATTTACTTCGGCTACGGACGCCGAAACTCGAAGGTAGCGGCCCTGAGCGAGCTCGACTACCGTGAACTGACCGCCAAGGCCCCGCGCCAGGAACCTGTGAAAGCAGAACACTCATGACCACCGCCACCGAACTGCCGGCCCCTGATCCCTCCAGCACCTCAACCGGGCCGGACACAGCAACCGGGCAGGGCCCCGACGGCCGGGCGCCCATCACCATGCTGAACCCCGATTTCCCCTTCAGCTACGACCACTACCTGGCCCACCCGGACGGCATGGGCTCCGTCCCGCCGGAGCTCTACGGCACGGAAGTGGCCGTCATCGGAGCCGGGCTCTCCGGCCTGGTGACCGCCTACGAGCTGATGAAACTCGGCCTGCGCCCGGTGGTCTACGAGGCAGACCAGATCGGCGGCCGCCTCCGCACGGCAGCCTTCCCGGCAGCTCCCGGCGTGGTGGCGGACCTCGGCGGTATGCGGTTCCCGGTCTCGGGCAAGGCTTTCTACCACTACGTTGACCTGCTGGGCCTGGAAACCTGTGAGTTCCCCAACCCCCTGGCCGAGGCCACCTCCAGCACCGTGATCGAGCTGGCAGGCAAGAAGCACTACGCGGAAAAGCCGGCAGACCTCCCGCCCTTTTTCCGTGAGGTTGCGGACGCCTGGAAAGCGGCCGTCAACGACGGCGCCAAGTTCACCGAAATGCAGGACGCCATCCGCTCCCGCGACACGGCCCGGATCAAGGAACTGTGGAACGAACTGCTCCCGCTCATGGATGAGCAGACCTTCTACGGGTTCATCGCCGCGAGCGATTCGTTCAAGGAGGCAGGGTTCGCCCACCGCGAGGCTTTCGGCCAAGTGGGATTCGGCACGGGCGGCTGGGACACCGACTTCCCCAACTCCATCCTGGAGATCCTCCGCGTGGTCTACACCGACGCGGACGACCAGCACCGGTTCATCCGCGGAGGAGCGCAGCGGCTCCCCGAGGCACTCTGGCAGCACGCGCCGTCGGACCTGGTCCACTGGCCCGCCGGCACCTCCCTTGCTTCGCTCCACTCCGGCTCGCCCCGCGGCGCTGTGGGGAAGATCAGCCGCGATCCGGACGGAAACCTGCGGATCCGTGAACGCTGGGGCCGTGAGGCCAGCTACCCGGCGGTGGTGAGCACGTGCCAGTCGTGGTTGCTGTCCACCCGCATCCACACCGAGGAAGCATTGTTCCCGGCTGAGCTGTGGACCGCCATGGAGCGCTCGCATTACATGCAGTCGTCCAAGACGTTTGTCATGGTGGACCGGCCGTTCTGGAAGGACACCGACCCGGACACCGGGCACGAGGTCCTGTCCATGACCTTGACGGACCGGCTGAACCGCGCCACGTACCTGCTGGACAACGGCCCGGACCAGCCCGCCGTCATCCTGCTGTCCTACACCTGGAACGACGACGCCCTGAAATGGCTTGCCCTGGACGCGGACGAACGCGTGGAGCTGATGCTGCACTCACTGGAACAGATCTACCCCGGAGTGGATATCGCCGGGCACATCGTGGGGCAGCCCATTACCGTGTCCTGGGAAGCCGACCCCAACTTCATGGGCGCCTTCAAAGCCAACCTGCCGGGGCACTACCGCTACCAGCAGCGGCTGTTCACGCACTTCAAGCAGGACGCGCTGCCCGAATCCCAGCGCGGCATCTTCCTGGCCGGCGACGACGTCTCTTTCACGGCCGGCTGGGCCGAAGGCGCCGTCACCACCGGGCTGAACGCCGTATGGGGCGTGGTGAACCACCTGGGCGGGACATCCGCGCCCGGCAACCCCGGCCCGGGTGACCTGCTGGACGCAATGGGGCCAATCAGCCTGGACTAGCGCCGGCTCGGCGTCGAAGCCTACTGGTGGAGCTCGCGGTGTTTCGCTGCGAGCTCCACGTAGTGCGCCGCATTGGCGCGGACGCCGTCGAACTCTTCCTCCGTGAGTTCGCGGCGCACCTTGGCGGGCACCCCGGCAACCAGGGACCGCGGCGGAACTACGGTTCCTTCCAGGACGACGGCGCCGGCCGCCACCAGCGAGCCGGCACCGATCACGGCGCCGTTGAGGACGGTGGCGCCCATGCCGATCAGGCAGTCGTCCTCCACCGTGCAGCCATGCACGACGGCGGCGTGCCCCACGCTGACACCCCGGCCCACCGTGCAGGGGAAGCCGGGGTCGGCGTGCAGCACCACGTTGTCCTGCAGGTTGCTGCCGGCACCCACGCTGATGGCCGCGGTGTCGGCGCGGACGGAAACGCCGTAGAAGGCACTGGAATCCTGGTCCAGGGTCGCCCGGCCAATGATGGAGGCTGAGGGCGCTACGAACGCTGTTTCATGGACAGCCGGCGAATTTCCGGCGAAAGGGTACAGAGGAGCCATGGCTTCACCCTAAGCCACCCCTGCACCCAACTGACTCGCAGCAGATGCCGTTTTGAGGAAGCAAAACGGCATCCTCTGCCAGCTGGTTGAAGCCAGTTGAAGACCGCGTCAGTTGAAGACCACTGTCCGGTTGCCGTCCAGCAGCACCCGGTGCTCGGCATGCCACTGCACGGCCTGGACCAGGGTCCGCCCCTCCACGTCACGGCCCATCTGGACGAACTGCTCCGCCGTGCGGGCGTGATCCACCCGGATGACTTCCTGCTCGATGATCGGACCCTCGTCCAGGGCTGCGGTCACGTAGTGGGCCGTGGCGCCGATCAGCTTCACGCCGCGCGCGTGGGCCTGGTGGTACGGCTTGGCGCCCTTGAAGGACGGCAGGAACGAGTGGTGGATGTTGATGGCCTTGCCGGTCAGCTCGGTGCAGAGGTCGTCGGACAGGATCTGCATGTAACGGGCCAGGACCGTCAGTTCGATGCCGTGTTCGGCGATGATGCCACGAAGCTTGTCTTCCGCCTGCACCTTGGTGTCCTTGGTGACGGGGATGTAATGGAACGGGATGCCGTAGAACTCCGCGAGTCCGGCCAGGTCCCGGTGGTTTGACACGATGGCGGGGATCTCGAGGGGCAGAGTCCCGGAGCGCTGCTGGAAGAGAAGGTCGTTGAGGCAGTGGGCGGCGGTACTGGCAAGCACCAGGGTGCGCACCTTGTCGCCGACGGTGTTCAGGCTCCACTGCATGGAGAAGGCCTCCGCCACCGGTTCAAGGGCCGCACGCAGTTCGGACTTGGCGGCGGGTGTGGTGACCTCGACGCGCATGAAGAAGTTGCCGGTTGAGGGGCTGCCGTACTGCTGTGAATCCGTAATGTTGCATCCTGCCACCAGAAGGGCGCCGGCCACCGCGTGGACGATTCCGGGACGGTCCGGGCAGGACAGGGTTACCACATACGCTTGGTTCAGCAGCTGTTCATTCACGCGTAATAGCCTACCCGCGCTGCGGACGGTGCTTTTGATAGGCTGGAGTGGTCGCAACTGGCGTTGGGTGGCTAACCACCAGGGAGCGGCAATCACGAAGACCACGGATCGTACGCCTGGGCCGAGGGTCATGTTTTGCCGGTTGTGGGGCTGCTCCTGCGTCAATGCAGCAGCACCATGCCCAGTGCTTCCACGCGGTGTCATCAACGCAGTGCGGGGGCGCGCCAGCCGGTAGCCTGACCTAAGCAGTGCCCGTATCCCTAGCCAGGAGTTCTTCGTGACTACTACAGCCACCTCAACCACAGCCGTCAGCAACCAGCCGCTGGCAGAGCTCGACCCCGAAATCGCCGCAGTCCTGGACCAGGAGCTTGGCCGCCAGCGCGGCACCCTGGAAATGATTGCCTCCGAGAACTTCGCGCCCCGCGCCGTGATGGAGGCCCAGGGCTCCGTCCTCACCAACAAGTACGCCGAAGGCTACCCGGGCCGCCGCTACTACGGCGGCTGCGAGTATGTCGACGTCGCCGAGCAACTGGCCATCGACAGGGTCAAGGCCTTGTTCGGTGCGGAGTACGCCAACGTCCAGCCGCACTCCGGTGCCCAGGCCAACGCCGCTGCGCTCTCCGCCATGATCACCCCGGGCGACAAGATCCTCGGCCTGTCCCTGGCGCACGGCGGCCACCTGACCCACGGCATGAAGCTGAACTTCTCCGGCAAGCTGTACCAGGTTGCCGCGTACCAGGTCGAGGAAGACAACTTCCGCATCGACATGGACAAGCTGCGTGAGCAGGCCATCGCCGAAAAGCCGCAGGTCATCATCGCCGGCTGGTCCGCCTACCCCCGCCACCTGGACTTCGCCGCGTTCCGCTCCATCGCCGATGAGGTGGGCGCGCTGCTCTGGACCGACATGGCACACTTCGCGGGCCTGGTTGCCGCCGGACTGCACCCCAGCCCGGTGCCGCACTCCGACGTCGTCACCTCCACCGTGCACAAGACTCTCGCCGGTCCCCGCTCGGGTGTGATCCTGGCGAAGGAACAGTGGGCCAAGAAGCTGAACTCCAACGTCTTCCCGGGCCAGCAGGGCGGCCCGCTCATGCACGTCATCGCCGCCAAGGCCGTTGCCTTCAAGATCGCCGGCACCCAGGAATTCAAGGAGCGCCAGGAGCGTGTCCTCGAGGGCGCCAGGATCATCGCCGACCGGCTGAACCAAGCCGATGTTGCCGAGGCAGGCGTCTCCGTCCTCACCGGCGGCACCGACGTCCACCTGGTACTGGTTGACCTGCGCAACTCCCAGCTGGACGGCCAGCAGGCCGAAGACCTCCTGCACTCCGTGGGCATCACCGTCAACCGCAACGCCGTGCCCTTCGACCCCCGCCCGCCGATGGTCACCTCCGGCCTGCGCATCGGTACCCCGGCCCTGGCCACCCGCGGGTTCGGCGCTGCCGAGTTCACCGAGGTCGCCGAGATCATCGCCACCGCGCTCAAGGCCGGCACCGGCGCCGACGTCGAGGCCCTGCAGTCCCGCGTTGACAAGCTGGCCGCCGATTTCCCGCTGTACCCGCAGCACGAGCAGTGGTGACCAATGACTGAAACCACCACCGCGCAGATCCTTGACGGCAAGGCCACCGCCGCTGCCATCAAGGCCGAGCTGACTGACCGCGTGGCCGCACTCAAGGCCAAGGGCGTCATTCCGGGGATCGCCACCGTACTGGTCGGTGCGGATCCGGCCTCGCAGTTGTATGTGTCCATGAAGCACAAGCAATCTGCGCAGATCGGGATGAACTCCATCCAGCGCGAACTTCCCGCGGACGCCACCCAGGAGCAGGTGGAGGCCCTCATTGACGAACTCAATGCGGACCCTGCCTGCCACGGGTACATTGTGCAGCTGCCGCTGCCCAAGCACCTGGATACCGACGCGATCCTGGAACGCATCGATCCCGCCAAGGACGCCGACGGGCTGCACCCGACCAACCTTGGCCGGCTGGTGCTGAACGTCAACCACAAGATCACCACACCGCTGCCGTGCACCCCCCGCGGCGTCATCGAGCTCCTTGAGCGCAACGGATACAGCCTGGCAGGCAAGCATGTTGTGGTGGTGGGCCGCGGCGTCACGATCGGCCGGTCCATCGGCCTGCTGCTGACCCGCCGGGACGTCAACGCCACGGTGACCCTGACCCACACCGGCACAACGAACCTCTCCGAACTGCTCCGGCAGGCGGACGTGATCGTGGGTGCTGCCGGCGTCAAGCACATCGTCAAGGCGGCGGACGTCAAGCCCGGCGCCGCGTTGCTGGATGTCGGAGTTACCCGCGAGACCGATCCTGAGACGGGCAAGAGCCGCGTCTACGGCGACATCGATCCCGCCGCTGCGGAGGTGGCCGGCTGGATCTCGCCGAACCCTGGCGGCGTCGGACCCATGACCGTGGCGCTGCTGATGACCAACGTGGTGGAAGCGGCAGAACGCGCAGCCGGCATCGCGCAGTAGTCCCGCCACCGGGCGCACGACGGCGGCACGGCACCTTTCGCAGGAAAGGCGCCGTGCCGCCGTCCGCCGTTATAACGAAACTGCAAGCGCACTTCCACATGCGCCGCACCTCAACTAGTCTGCACAGGTGCACAACGAAGCCATCCTGCCCTCCGGCACCATGACCGCGCATCGGCCATCCGGAGTGGTCATCTCCGCAGAGAACCTGACCAAGACGTACGGCGATGTGGCGGCCGTGGACGGCATCACCTTCAGCGTTCCGGCGGGGGAGTCCTTCGGGCTGCTGGGTCCGAACGGGGCAGGCAAGTCCACCACCATGAAGATGATCGGCGGGGTCACCCGGCGCACCTCGGGCAACCTCAGCATCATGGGGCTGGACCCGGACACGCACGGGCCGGAAGTGCGCGCGCACCTGGGCGTGGTGCCGCAGCAGGACAACCTCGACGAAGAACTGCGCGTCCGCGACAACCTCCTGGTCTACGGCCGCTACTTTGGCCTGCCCATGAGCTACCTGAAGCCCAAAGCCGACGAACTGCTGGAGTTCGCGCAGCTGACGGACAAAGCCAAGTCCAAGGTGGACGCGCTCTCCGGCGGCATGAAGCGGCGCCTGACGATTGCCCGGTCCCTCATCAACGAGCCCAGGATCCTGCTGCTTGACGAACCCACCACGGGCCTGGACCCGCAGGCGCGGCACATCCTCTGGGACCGGCTGTTCCGGCTCAAGGAACAAGGCGTCACCCTGATCCTGACCACCCACTACATGGATGAGGCCGAACAGCTCTGCGACCGGCTGATCGTCGTGGACAAAGGCCGGATCATGGCTGAAGGGTCACCGGCGCAGTTGATCCGCGAGCACTCCACCAGGGAAGTGGTGGAGTTGCGTTTTGGCTCGGAACGCAACGCAGCCATCGCGTCCCGGCTTGAAGGCATAGGTGACCGCCTCGAAGTCCTGCCGGACCGGGTGCTGATGTACGCGCACGACGGCGAGTCTGCCCTTGAGCAGGTCTCGGCCCGCGGCCTGAGGCCGCTGACGTCGCTGGTGCGCAGGTCCTCGCTGGAGGACGTCTTCCTCCGGCTCACCGGGCGGAGCCTCGTTGACTGAACCACTGGCCGCTCCGCAGCCCGCCCCTAGGGCGCACCGGCCCGACATCTCGGCTGCCAAGGCCCGGCGCTGGGGCGCCTTCTACTATGCGGAGCAGGTGCTCCGGGTCATGAAGGGGTACTCCTGGTCCATTGTGATGTACAGCGTGGGCCAGCCCGTGGCGTACCTGTTTGCCATGGGCGTGGGCCTGGCCACCCTGGTGGACTCCGGCAACGCAGCGTTCGGCGGCGTGTCCTACCTGGCCTTCATCGCCCCGGCGCTGCTGGTCTCCGCTGCCGTGATGACGGCCGCGAACGAGTTCACGTTCCCCGTCATGGACGGCTTCAAGTGGCGCCGAATCTACTACGGGCCGCACGCGTCACCGCTGACTCCACAGCAGATCGCGGCAGGACAAATCATGGCCGTGACACTGCGCCTGCTGCTGCAGTCTGCCATCTACTTCGCCGCCGTGGCGCTGTTCGGCGCCTCACCCTCCGGCTGGGGCTGGGCCGGGATCCTGGTGGCCACCCTGACGGGCCTTGCCTTTGGGCTTCCGCTGATGGCCTACTCCGCGTCGATCACGGAAGACAAGGGCCAGTTTGCGCTGGTGATGCGGTTCATCGTAATGCCGCTGTTCCTTTTCTCCGGGACATTTTTCCCGCTCGAGAACCTCCCGCCGGCAGTGCGCTGGGTCGGATGGATCTCGCCCATCTGGCACGGTACCGAACTTGGCCGGGTACTCAGCTTCGGCTACCACGAAGCGCCACTGCTGACCATCCTGCACATCGCCGTCCTCGGCGGACTGGCGACGATGGGATGGCTCCTGACCCGGCGCCGCTTTGCCCTGAGGATGGGCCAATGAGCGCCGTCTCAGGCCGCGCCGCCAGCGTGACCGAGGCGGCGCGCAACCGGACGTTCGGGCCGCTGTACTCGCGCAATGCAAAGGCCGTCATCTCCCGGGGACTGATGGCGACGCGCAGCACCAACTGGCTGGTGATGGTGTCCGGATTCTTCGAACCGGTGCTGTTCCTGGTGTCCATGGGGGTGGGCCTGGGTGCCATCGTGGGAGACGTCCGCGGACCCGACGGGACTTCCATCAGCTACGCGGCGTACATCGCCCCTGCCCTGCTTGCCGTGTCGGCGATGAACGGCGCCGTGTACGACTCCACCTGGAACGTCTTCTTCAAAATGAACTTCGCCAAGCTCTACCAGGGCATGCTCTACACGTCGTTGGGGCCCCTGGACGTTGCGGTGGGGGAGATCTTCCTGGCCCTGCTGCGGGGCATGCTCTACGCCACCGGCTTCACCGCCGTCATGGGAGCCATGGGGCTGATTACCACGGCCTGGGCGCTGCTCATGATTCCGGCTTCGGTGCTGATTGCCTTCGGCTTCGCCAGCCTCGGCATGGGGATCACCAGCTTCCTCAAGACATTCCAACAAATGGACTGGATCAACTTCATCCTGCTGCCCATGTTCCTGTTCAGCGCCACGTTCTACCCGCTGAGCGTCTACCCCGAGCCCATCCAGTGGTTCATCCAGGCCATGCCGCTGTGGCACGGGGTGGAACTGCTGCGGCAGATCAGCGTGGGAAGCTTCACGGCCGCCACACCGTTGCACGTGGGCTACTACCTGGCCATGACCGCCGTCGGAATGCTCCTGACCACCCTCCGCCTGCGGAGCCTCTTCCTCAGGTAGCAGCCCCTGTTCGCCCGGGGTGGAAGACGGCCGGAGCACTGCCCGCCATTTGAGACAATGGCTGCATGCGAACTTTGGGCAGCTCACCGTCATCCTCCAAACCCGCCAGGGGCGGCTTTTCGATGTTCCGCATCAGCGGGCCGGGCCTGATGGTCCTGGTAACGGCGTTCATCGTTGCCGTCCTCTTTGCGGCAAACCAGAACGACGTCGTGGGTTGGGTTGTTGCCATCATTGCCGGCTTCTGGCTGGCGCTGGCTGCGTTCGTGGTCTTCAGCATCCAACGGGCCGCCAGGAAGGCGGGGGCAAAGCTCACCGAGGCGCAGAGCGCCTTCAACACCGCCACCGGCCGCGCTCCCGCGCCCGCTTCCGCCGACCACGGCGGAACCCGCGTGATCTACGAACGCTCCGAAGCTGACGAAGTACGTGACCTCAAGCTTGACCACTCCTTCAAGATCGTCCAGGTGCAGGTCCGCGTGGTGGAAGAGGAGCGCGCCAAGGGTGCGTCCGCCAACCAGGACACCATCAACCGTGCCCTGGAGACCATCGAGATCACAGCCACCAACGCCCGGGACATGATCAAGTCCTCCGGCGGCAGCGGAGAGCCGGTCGCCGGAACCATCATCGACTAGAGTGGAGCGGGTGAGCTCGGCATTGAACAAGGACCACCTTCGCATCGCATCCGTCAACGTAAACGGCCTTCGGGCTGCCTACAAGAACGGGATGGCGGCGTGGCTTGAGCCGCGGGACGTGGACATTCTCTGCCTGCAGGAGGTACGCGCCCCTGACGCGATCGTCCGGCAGCTGCTCGGGGATGACTGGCATATCCTGCACGCCGAAGCGGAAGCGAAAGGCCGTGCCGGCGTCGCCATCGCGTCCCGGCAGGAACCCCTCGCCACCAGGAACGGCATCGGCGACGACTACTTTGCCACGGCCGGGCGCTGGGTGGAGGCCGACTTCCGGTACCCGGATGCCGCCGGCAACCCCGTCCAGCTCACCGTAGCCAGCGCCTACGTGCACTCGGGCGAGGTGGGGACGCCAAAGCAGGACGACAAATTCCGTTTCCTGGACGCCATGATCACCCGGCTGCCGGAGCTGGCCAAGCACAGCGACCATGCGCTGGTGGTGGGAGACCTGAACGTCGCCCACACACCGTTCGATATCCGGAACGCCAAGGGCAACGTGAAGAAGGCCGGTTTCCTGCCGGCGGAACGCGCATACTTCGACCGCTTCCTGGGCGAGGAAATCGGCTGGCACGACGTCCACCGGAACCTGTCCGGCGAGATGGACGGCCCCTACACCTGGTGGTCGCAGCGCGGAAAGGCCTTCGACAATGACACCGGCTGGCGCATCGACTACCACCTGGCCACCGCAGGGCTGGCGTCCGGTGCCCTGTCCGCCGTCGTCGACCGTGCCGCCTCGTGGGACACCCGCTTCTCCGACCACGCCCCGCTGGTAGTGGACTACCAGCTCTGAGCCCGAAAGTTCTTCCATGACCAGCCAGACTTCCCAGCCAGCCAAGAAGCGCATACTTTCCGGCGCCAAGCCGACAGCCGATTCCCTCCACCTGGGCAACTACATCGGAGCCGTGCGCAACTGGGTGGATATGCAGGCGGAGTACGACGCCGTATTCTTCGTCCCGGACCTGCACGCCATTACGGTGGACTTTGAGCCCGGGGAACTTGCCAAACGGACCCGCATCGTCGCTGCCCAGTACATCGCCGCCGGTATCGACCCGGACAAGAGCATCTTCTTCGTCCAGTCACATGTGCCCGAGCACGCGCAGCTTGCCTGGGCCCTGAACTGCATCACGGGCTTCGGCGAGGCGTCGCGGATGACCCAGTTCAAGGACAAGACCCAGAAGTCCGGAGCGGATTCCGCCACGCTGGGCCTGTTCGCCTACCCCACGCTGATGGCGGCCGACATCCTGCTGTACCAGAGCGACCTCGTGCCCGTTGGCGAGGACCAGCGCCAGCACCTTGAGCTGACCCGCAACCTGGCCCAGCGTTTCAACACCCGGTTTGGCCAGACCTTCACCGTGCCCGAGGCAACGATCGTCAAGGAAAGCGCCAAGATCTACGATCTCCAAAACCCCAGCGCCAAGATGTCCAAGACGGGTGAGTCGCCCAACGGTGCCATCCAGCTGCTGGAAGATCCCAAGATCGCAGCCAAGCGCATCAAGTCCGCTGTCACCGACGCCGGAACGGAGATCCGCTTTGACGCCGAGGAAAAGCCCGGTGTGTCCAATCTGTTGACCATCTACTCCGCCCTCACCGGCAAAACGGTCACCGAGCTGGAAGCCGAGTACCAGGGGAAGATGTACGGCCACCTCAAGGTGGACCTCGCCGAGGTGGTGGTGGATTTCATCACACCGATCCGCAACCGCACGAACGAGCTCATGGCTGATCCCGCCGAGCTCGACCGGCTTCTGGCCCTGGGCGCCGACCGGGCCCGGGAGATCGCTTCGGTCACCCTCGCACGGGTGTACGAGCGCATGGGCTTCCTGCCGTCCCTCACCCTCGCTGGAGTCCGCTAGCGCCATGTCTTCGAAAAACGCTACCGCCAGGGGAAGCGCGTGCTCTGCCGGCGAGGCGGAGCGGACCCGGCGTAACCGTTACGAGGACCAGCCCGGCCATGATGCCGTGGCGGAAGGCGGCGCGGCCGGGACCGAAGACGTCAGCGTGGGCGTCATCCTGGGTTTCCCGGACGAGATTGCCGCGGAGCTGCAGCGCTGGCGCGCGTCATTTGGGGACCCGATGGCCGGAGTGATACCGGCGCACATCACCCTGATCACCACCACGCCCACGCAGGATTGGGAGGCAACCCGACAGCACGTCCGCGAGGTTGCCCGCTGCCAAAGGCCTTTCACGGTCACCATCGCCGGGACGGGAACATTCCGCCCCGTCTCGCCTGTTGTCTTCATCAAAGTGGAGGACGGGTTCGACCACTGCGTGGATCTGCACCGCAGGCTGCAGCAGGGTCCCCTGCACCGCGAGCTGCCGTTCGCCTACCATCCGCACGTCACGATTGCCCACGACGTCGCCCCGGAAAGCCTGGACGAGGCCGAAACGGCACTAAAGAACTATAAGGCAACCTTCCCCGTGGTTAGCATGGGACTCTATGAGCATGATGCCGACGGCATCTGGCAGCTAAGGGAAGAGCTGGATTTTGGGACCCAAACTAACAACGACGCCGGCACCCCCTTCACGGACGCTGCCGCGAACACCGCAACGGACGCCGGCTGACCAGCAGCCCCTGCCTACTGAAATCGCCCGGCTGAAGCTGGACGTCATCCAGAAGCGCAGCGACTGGCATAAGGCGCGCCGCTCCGGCGGCAAGGTTCCTGCCCTGATGGCGTGGATACAGTTGTTCACTGCCCGGCTGAACGTCGTGCGGCCCATGCGGGCATTCAGGCATTACGGACTCCATTACGGACCGCTGATGAGCGCGGGCATCGGCTTCAACATGTTCTTCTCCATCACGGGCCTGCTGGCCACCGGCTTTTCCGTGGCCGGCCTGGTACTCCGCGGCCAGCCGGCCTTGCTGGACACCATCATCAGCAGCGTGGCCAGGAGCGCCCCGGGTTTGTTGAAGGTCAATGGCGGCGATGGCCTGGTGGACCCCAAGGACTTGCTGGATCCCAGCGGACTGGGCTGGACGGCCGTGATCAGCGCCGTGGTCACCGTGGTTACTTCGCTCGGCTGGATCAACGGCCTCCGGGACGGACTCCGCGGGATTGTTGAGTTGCCTCCGCTGGTGGTCAATCCCATCCTGCTCAAGCTGCGCGACGCCGGGACCCTGCTCCTGCTGGGCGTGGCGCTGGTGATCAGCGCCGGCGCATCGCTGGTGTTCGGCACCGCCGCAGGTTGGGTTGCCGATTTCCTGCATCTCAGTGACGCCTTGGCCGGCCCGCTGACCACGTCCGTCAAGATTGTGGTGCCACTGGTCCTGAACTGGGTCACCGCGCTGATCATGTTCCGGCTGGCTGCCGGGTTGAAGCTTTCCCGCCAGGCCCTGCTCGAGGGGACCATCCTTGCTGCCGTGGGCACCACCGTGCTGCAGATCTTCAGCACGGAACTGCTGGGCGGAGCCAGCCGGAACCCCATCCTGGCGCCGTTTGCCATCATCATCGGCCTGCTCATCTGGTTCAACCTGGTCAGCCAGGCCTACCTCGTCTCCGCAGGGTGGTCAGCGGTGCGCGAGGCCGACCTCGCGTCCGGCGGCAAGCCCCGCAAGACGATCCTTGGTGCCCGCCGGGCGACACCCCAAACCTGACCCGGGCGAACGGGCACCTAGGGAAAGGGCAGCAGCCCTTCCCACCGCACCGTCCAGCCCGGCGGGAAACCGGGGGAGCGATGGCCAGGGCCGTTGTCCCATCCGGCAGCCATCAATGCTGTGGCGGCCAGGAGGCCGCCGTTGCCGGGCAGGTACAACGGCAAGGAATCGGTTTGGCGGTTGTGCCCGTTGGGCAGGACCGTATTCTTGCCCGCATCCTGCAAAAGGACGTCCACAGCGGTCTCCGGACCGCCCAGGCGGGCAGCGGTCATGGCCATGACCGGGTAATCCCAACCCCAGGTACTTTCCCAATCCCAGCCGGCCAGGACATCGGCCAGCGTGGCCCGCATGATGTCTTCGTCAATGAGGTCCGTCCGCGGCAGGACCCCCAAAGCGCACAGCATTGACGGGTGGTCGGTCCTGATGGTGAACGGCTCCACGTCTATCGCTGCGTAGGCGCCGTCGATGACCCGCGGCGGAACGAGTCCTCCCGCAACGTCCTGCCACGCCGCCACAGGTTCCAGGCCCATCCGTTCCCGCCATGAGGCGGCGGTCCGGAGGCCCCACTGCCAGTACGCCAGTTCAAAGGTGGGATTCGTGACGGAGGCCCGGATCGGGCCGTAGCTTTCCTGGGCCGGTACGATGGGCGGCCCCAATTCGAATCCGCGCGCCGTGGGGTGCGCGAAACTGGCCATGAACGAGGCCGACTCGAACACGATCTCCGCGAACTCATCCAGGACCTCCTTGCAGGGATTGGCGCGATAGACAAGTTCTGCCAGGTAGATGGGGTGCGGCTGCTGCCAGAGAAGGAAGGTGCCGATCGGACTGGGGCTCTCCCGCCCGTCCGGGCCCACTTGCTTGGGCCAGCGGACGCCGTCGAACCCTTGGGCCCTCGCCGTCTGCCGCGATGTTTCGAGGACCGTGGCGTACCACCGCAGGGACGGCAGCAGGAGTTCCGAACGGCCCCAGAGGGCGAAGTGTGCAGCGTGCCACCAATGCATCTCCAGATGGAACCGTCCGCGCCACGAATTGCAGACGAGCCCGGTTTCCTGGGGCGGGAGGGACCCGGCGCAGTTGACCGCCGTCAGGTACTGGGAGAGGACAATGCGGCGCTCAAGTTCCTTGGCGCGGGCGTCTCCGGTCGCACCCAGTTCCACGGCGGCGCCCGTGGTCCAAAACCCCTCCCAATGGGCCGCGGAGGCAGCGGCAATGCCGTTGCCGGGGCTGTTGCTGCCGGGGAGGGGCCCGACGGCGGCACTGGCCTTTGCGTCTCCGGGCGGCAGGTCCGTTGGCAGGAGGGCGTCATCCCCGGGTCGCGGGATACAGTCGCCGTCGCCGGCGGGTACAAAGGCCAGCGCGACGTCGAGTACGCCGGGGCCGCCGGGCAATGTGCTGATCCGGATCCGGTGCCTGCCCGTTTGCTCCACGACGAGTCCGCTGCCGCTGACCACCATCCGGTAGCGGGCGTTGTCCAGTTCGCGGTGAATGGTCCACGTTGTCGAGCCGGGATGGACCTCTGACGCGACAGGCTTCCCGAGGGTGGTGGTATGGGCCTCGGGCCGGCTCCAATCGGCGGCGTTGTGCCAGGCCTCGGATCCGTAGGGGAAATCAATGCAGAGCACCAGCCCCTCGTGGAGGGCGGGTGATTCCACGTGGAGGCCCAGTTCATCGCGACGCGGATGGCATGCGGTGAGGACGTCGACCGGACGGCCACCAAGGGTGAAGCGGCTGTGGACGGTGCCAGTCCACAGGTCGAGGGTCTGCACGGTGCCTGCCAGGTCTGTTCGGCTGATGGCCTGTTCGGTTGAGCCTGGCGCCAGCATGAAGCCGATGCGTGCCAGGTCCAGCCGGTGCGGATTGGCCCGCAGCCATGTTTCGGCGGCCGAGGTGCCGGTCTCGCGGTCGTTGACGATGTCTCCCACCATGTCCACGTAGGGCACAGGCCCGCGGGGGGAATCGTAGGAAACGGTGGAGCCGGCCAGTCCGTAGGGTTCCTCGGCGGGACGGGAATGCCAGCCCCACTGGGACTGCGTACCGAGGAGTGTCCCGGGCGGGAGGGCGTCGTCGCGGGCACCCACCGGATAGTCGGCCGGGAAGGTCTGGACGCCGGTCAGGTCCATTGTGAAGGCAAACTCGCCGTTGCCCACCGACACCGGGCTTCGCGGGTCCACTGTTCGCTGGCTGACGTTGTGCCTCGTGACCAAGGCCCTCCTGTCGATGGGCGCGGTGCTGCCCGGCGAGGCCTTGGGCGTCACCGCGCGGTCGGTGGTGCCTTGGCTGTGCACGCTGAACGGCCTCCTGGGGAATGCGGGAATGCGGGGGTAAAGCACCATTACGACAAGCCGCCTGACGGGGTAACTTACCCTGCGGGAAAGGCGCGGTGCGGGAAAGGCGAAGAGTTAGAAAACGTTTTCCCGCCTTTATCCTTGCGGCGCGCCGGGGCCCCTGTCAACCCTTGGTACGCGTTATGCGCGTCAGAAACTCACGGCATTGGCAGGCGAAGCCATGGTGCACATTCGGGTGGGAATGAGCCCTTGACGTCGGAAGCAGGCCTTTGATACGTTTCACGAAATCGCTTTCTCATCTCGGAAGAAGCTTGCCCAATGACGCGAAAAGTTATCCGAACCCTTCGTAAATCAACTGCCATCCTCACGGCCGCGGCACTCCTTGGCCTCACCGCGGCATGCTCCAGTATCCCATCCAACAAGCCTGAGGACGGCCCTGTTGAAATCCGTTTCTCCTGGTGGGGCAACGCAGGCCGCGCCGACCTGACCAACAAGGCCATCGCCGAATTCGAGAAGGCCAACCCGAACATCAAGGTCAAGCCGGAGTACGGCGACATCGGCGGATACTTCGACAAGCTTGCCACCCAGGTGGCCGCCAATGATGCTCCCGACGTCATCACCATGGGTGGCGCCTATCCGGCGGAGTATGCCAACCGGGGTGCCCTGCTGGATTTGGCCACGGTCAAGGGCCCGCTGGATCTGTCAAAGATGGACCAGGGCGCACTGGAAAACGGTCAGGTCAAGGGCAAGCAATACGGGGTGTCCACCGGTGCCAATGCCCTGGCGATCGTCGCCAATCCGGCGGTGTTCTCGGCGGCGGGAGTCCCGCTGCCGGACGATACTTCCTGGAGCTGGGACGACTTCGCGAAGATCGCGGCGGATGTCACGGCCCACAGTCCCAAGGGGACCTACGGAACCGCCACCGTGCTCACCCACGACTCCCTGGACGCCTTCGCCCGCCAGCGGGGTGAATCGCTCTACACCCAGGACGGCCAGTTGGGGCTCGGCAAGGAAACGGTCCAGGACTACTTCGACTACTCACTGAAGTTGAGCGAAACCGGGGCGGCCCCAAGCGCCTCCGAGACCGTCGAGAAGCTCAACGTCAGCACCGAGCAAACCCTTCTGGGCATGGGCAAAGCGGCCATGATGCTGACCTGGAGCAACTCGTTGTCCGCCCTCAGCAAGGCATCCGGCGCCGACCTCAAGCTGCTCAAGCTCCCGGGTGAAAAACCCACGCCCGGCATCTGGCTCCAGTCCTCGCAGTTCTACACCATCTCGGCCCGCAGCAAGCACGCTGACGCGGCGGCAAAGCTCGTGAGCTTCCTGGTCAACGACCAGTCGGCGGCCAAAATCATCCAGAGCGACCGGGGCGTTCCCAGTAACGCCGACATGCGCAACGCCATCAAGGACATGCTCACGCCGCAGGGGAAGGTGGAGGCCGACTACATCAACCAGATCGGCAAGATGGACTTTGCCCCGACGTACATCGGACCCACCGGCTCGACGGCCGTCTCCGAAATCACGGCCCGGATCAACACCGATGTCCTGTTCAAGAGGCTGGCGCCGGACAAGGCCGCCGAGCAGTGGATCAGCGAGAGCAAGGCTGCCATCGGCAAATAGTCCCGGTGCCCGGGCCCTCCCTGGAACGGGGCGTGATTCAGGCGTCGAGGTACTGGTCGGCCCACGCCGCGATGATCCGGGCCGCGCGGGCGGCCTGGCCCTTGCCCGTCAGCAGATGGTCGCTACCCTCGAGGGAGACGAAATTGCGGGGGTGCCGGGCGGTCTGGAAAATCGTGCTGGCGTTCTCGATCCCCACGGTGTTGTCGGTGGGGGAGTGCAGCACCATCAGCGGTTTGTGCAGCTGCCGGATGCAGTCAGTCAAGTCGGCGTTCTCCAGGTCTTCCACGAAGTGCCGGCGGATCTCCACCCGCTTCCCGCCCAGGTCCACCTCGGCGCTCCCCTCGCTGAGGATCCGGTCCAGGGCGGCGTCAAAGACGTGTGCCACATGCTTGGGGGAGAAGGGCGCGCCCACCGTCGCCACGGCGTCGAGCTCGGGGATCTCCCGTGCGGCCGCCAGCACGGCGGCACCACCAAAGGAATGGCCCACCAACAGGGAGATTTCCTTCCCCTCCGCACGCATGAACTCCGCGGCCTTCACCGTGTCGGCCACCTTGTGGCTGAACGAGCCGGCGGACCATTCGCCGGCCGAGCCGCCCAGGCCAAGGTTGTCGAACCGCAGCATGCCAATGCCGCTGTCCGCCAGTGCCTTGCACATCCGGGACGCGGACGGGCTGTCCTTGCCGAGCGTGAACCCATGCGAAAACACTCCCCAGCCCTTGACCGCGCCTTCCGGGACGTCGATTATTCCGGACAGCGTCTCACCGGTTGAGCCTGCGAAGGATACTTTTTCGGAGCGGGACATGCTGTTCCCTTTCGCGTGGTAGGAATGGCTGTGCTCCCACGCCCGCCGGGTTCCCGGGCCAGGCGTGCACGGTCAGGGGACGGGTGGGGAGAAACAACGACGGCGCCCCCACCACATGTGGTGAGTGACGCCGTCGGCCGTTCTTGCTGTTGTTGGACCTGCTAGATCTTGCGGGCGAGGATGGCCTGCTTGACCTCTGCGATGGCCTGGGTCACCTGGATGCCGCGGGGGCAAGCCTCTGAGCAGTTGAAGGTGGTGCGGCAGCGCCACACGCCTTCCTTGTCGTTCAGGATCTCCAGGCGCATGTCGCCGGCGTCATCACGGGAATCGAAGATGAAACGGTGGGCGTTGACGATCGCGGCGGGCCCGAAGTACTGCCCGTCCGTCCAGAACACCGGGCAGGAGGACGTGCACGCAGCACACAGGATGCACTTGGTGGTGTCGTCGAAGCGTTCACGGTCCTCGGCGGACTGCAGGCGCTCCCGGGTGGGCTCGTGGCCCTTGTTGATCAGGAAGGGCATGACTTCGCGGTATGACTGGAAGAACGGCTCCATGTCCACGATCAAGTCCTTCTCCACCGGCAGGCCCTTGATGGGCTCCACCGTGATGGGCTTGGACGTATCCAGGTCCTTCAGGAGGGTCTTGCACGCGAGGCGGTTGCGGCCGTTAATGCGCATGGCATCGGAACCGCACACGCCGTGGGCACAGGAGCGCCGGAAGGAGAGGGTTCCGTCCGTCTCCCACTTCACCTTGTGCAGGGCGTCCAGGACACGGTCCGTGCCGTACATGGTGAGGTGGAAGTCGTCCCAGGTGGCTTCCTCGGAAACCTCCGGGTTGTACCGGCGGACCCGCAGGTGGACATCGAACGTGGGGATTTCCCCGCCCCCGCCAACGCCGGCAGGCAGTTCAACCTTTGAGGCTGGCTCAGCGATTTCAGCGGTCATCTTAGTACTTCCTCACCATCGGCTCGTAGCGGGTAAAGACAACCGGCTTGGTGGCGAGGCGGATGCCGGCGATTGATTCCGCCGATCCGTCGGCCGGCGCATGGTCATCCTTGTACGCCATGGAGTGCTTCATGAATTTCTCGTCGTCACGCTCGGGGAAGTCCTCGCGGAAGTGGCCGCCGCGGGATTCCTCACGGTGCAGGGCAGCCACGGTCATCACCTTGGCCAGTTCCAGCAGGAAGCCGAGCTCAACGGCCTCGAGCAGGTCCAGGTTGAACCGCTTGCCCTTGTCCTGGACGTTGATGCGCTTGTACCGCTCCTCGAAGGAGGCGATGTCGCGCAGCACCTGGTTCAGGGTATCGGCGGTACGGAACACCTGCATGTTGGCGTCCATGGTGTCCTGCAGTTCCTTGCGGATCTGGGCAACCTTTTCGTCACCGGTGCCGTTGCGGGCAATGTCCAGAAGCTCGGTGGTGTAAGCCAACGGGTTCTCCGGCAGTTCCACGAAATCGGCAGTCTTCGCGTACTCGGCGGCGGCCACGCCGGCCCGCTTGCCGAAAACGTTGATGTCCAGCAGGGAGTTGGTGCCCAGGCGGTTGGAACCGTGGACGGACACGCATGCCACTTCACCGGCGGCGTAGAGGCCCGGCACCACGGTGTCGTTGTCCTGCAGTACCTCGGTTTGAATGTTCGTCGGAATACCGCCCATGGCGTAGTGGGCCGTGGGGAACACCGGTACGGGCTCGGTGTACGGTTCCACGCCCAGGTAGGTCCGGGCGAACTCGGTGATGTCCGGGAGCTTGGCGTCAATGTGCGCCGGTTCCAGGTGGGTCAGGTCCAGGAGCACGTAATCCTTGTTCGGACCGCAGCCGCGGCCTTCACGGACTTCGTTGGCCATGGAGCGGGCCACGATGTCGCGGGGCGCCAGGTCTTTGATGGTGGGAGCGTAGCGCTCCATGAAGCGCTCACCCTCGGAGTTGCGCAGGATGGCACCTTCACCACGGGCTGCTTCGGAGAGCAGGATTCCGAGGCCGGCAAGGCCGGTGGGGTGGAACTGGAAGAATTCCATGTCCTCCAGCGGGATGCCGCGGCGGAAGGCGATGCCCATGCCGTCACCCGTGAGGGTGTGTGCGTTCGAGGTGGTCTTGAAGACCTTGCCGGCGCCGCCGGAGGCGAAGACCACGGACTTGGCCTGGAAGACGTGCAGTTCACCGGAGGCGAGGTCGTAGGACACGACGCCGGCCACACGCTTCTGCTTGTAGGGCGTGCCGTCCTCGCGGACAGCATCCTCTTCGACCGTCAGCAGGTCCAGGACGTAGTACTCGTTGTAGAACTCAACGTTGTGCTTGACACAGTTTTGGTACAGGGTCTGCAGGATCATGTGGCCGGTGCGGTCTGCGGCGTAGCAGGCGCGGCGCACGGGAGCCTTGCCGTGGTCGCGGGTGTGGCCGCCGAAGCGCCGCTGGTCAATGCGTCCCTCGGGCGTGCGGTTAAACGGCAGGCCCATCTTCTCGAGGTCCAGCACGGCGTCGATGGCTTCCTTCGCCATGACCTCTGCAGCGTCCTGGTCAACCAGGTAGTCGCCGCCCTTGACGGTGTCGAACGTGTGCCATTCCCAGTTGTCTTCCTCGACATTGGCAAGGGCTGCACACATGCCACCCTGCGCCGCACCCGTGTGCGAGCGGGTGGGGTAGAGCTTGGTCAGTACTGCTGTGCGCGCGCGCTGACCGGACTCGATCGCGGCGCGCATGCCAGCGCCACCGGCACCGACGATGACGACGTCGTACTTATGGACCTGCATACCAGACGCTCTTTCTCTCAAAATTCGCTATCAAACAACGGGGCGGCTTCGCCTGCTCCGCAAAACAGGGCCCGCGGGTAAGCCCGCGGGCCCGGGGTTGTGCCTGGACTAGGCAGGGCAGAATCCGCCCGGAAGGGCCACGCCGTCCACCACGGGGCAGGGGTTGAAGGTGAAGATCACCAGGGTGCCCAGCAGGATGATGACCACGGCGGCTGCGTAGAGGACGGTCTTCAACCAGCGCCGCGTCCCCGTCTTTTCGGCGTAGTCGTTAATGATGGTCCGCACGCCATTGGTGCCGTGCAGCATTGCCAGCCACAGCATGGCCAGGTCCCAGAACTGCCAGAACGGGTCCGCCCACTTGCCGGCGACGAAACCGAAGTCAATGGCATGGATGCCTTCGCCGACCATGAGGTTCACGAACAGGTGCCCGAAGATGAGGACCACCAGCACCACGCCGGAGAGGCGCATGAACAGCCAGGCGATCATCTCGAAGTTGCCGCGCGAACCGCCGCTGCGGCGGTACTGGGGAGCTACCCGGCCGCTGCGGGGGCTCTCGATGGTTGCAGTCATGGCTTAGTGACCTCCGAGGGCGAGGGACAGGTGGCGGATGGAGAACGCAAGCATGGTCACGATCCAGAGGGCCAGGACTGCCCACAGCATCTGCCGCTGGTACTTGGCGCCCTTCTTCCAGAAGTCGACCGCGATGATCCGCAAGCCATTGAAGGCGTGGAACACGATCGCGGCCACAAGCCCGGTCTCGCCCAGCGCCATCAGCGGGTTCTTGTAGGCGCCGATCACAGCGGTGTAGGCCTCCGGCGACACACGCACCAAGGAGGTGTCCAGGACGTGGACCAACAAGAAGAAAAAGATCACTACACCGGTTATGCGGTGTCCTACCCAGGACCACATGCCTTCACGGCCGCGGTACAAGGTGCCAGCTGGTTTTGTCGGCACTGATAAACCTCCCTGCAACACAGCGGCGCTGGCATGAGATCCATGCGGGGGGAACGCCTGCTGCGAGAGCACTCGTAGCTCAGGCCTAAATCTAGGCTTCGCTTACAGCTTATTCAATTTAGGAGATTCTTGGAGACCAGTGCTGGAGCGGTTTTTCGGCGAGAATGAGACGAACGCCACACGGATGCGGTGATTTGGGCCATGCGATGACGGAGCGCGCCGGTGGACAGCCCGTGGCGGGCCGCCGCCGCCGGCCGTGGGCCGTCAGCTAAAGTAGCGGTGATGAGTACAGACAAAGTGACAAGCCCGGCCTCACCCCTTGACCGCTTCATTGCGGTGATTCCGGCAGGCGGAGTGGGGACCCGCCTCTGGCCCCTGTCACGAGCAGCAGCTCCCAAGTTCCTTCACGATCTCACAGGATCGGGCAGCACCCTGCTGCGTGCCACCTACGACCGGCTCCACCCGCTCGCGGGCAGCCGGGTGCTGGTGGTCACCGGAAAAGCGCACCGCGACGCCGTGTGCCGCCAGCTTCCCGAGGTCCAGGACGCGGACCTTGTCCTGGAATCGGAGCCCAAGGACTCCGCAGCGGCGATCGGCCTCGCCGCAGCCATCCTGCACGCGCGGGACCCGGACACCATCATGGGGTCCTTCGCCGCCGACCAGGTGATCAGCCCGGACCACCTCTTCCAGGACGCCGTCCGGGAGGCAATCCATACCGCCGCGGCCGGCAAGATCGTGACCATCGGCATCAAGCCCACGCACCCGTCCACCGGGTTCGGGTACATCCGCTCCGGCAAGGAATTGCACATCGACGGAGCTCCGAGCGCCCACGATGTGGTGGAATTCGTCGAAAAGCCCGACGAAGTGGTGGCCCAGCAGTACGTCGACAGCGGTGACTACGTGTGGAACGCCGGCATGTTCGTAGCCCCCGTGGCACTGATGCTCAAGCACCTCGAGGCCAACCAGCCGGAGCTGTTCAAGGGCCTGCAGGAAATCGCGCAGGCCTGGGACACCCCCGAACGCGACGAGGTCACTGCCCGGATCTGGCCCACCCTGCCCAAGATCGCCATCGACTATGCAGTGGCCGAGCCCGCCGCCGAAGCCGGGGACGTCGCCGTCGTGCCCGGGACCTTCCGCTGGGACGACGTTGGCGACTTTGCCTCCGTCGGGCGGCTCAACAGCGCCAAGGAAGTGGACGACGTCACCGTCCTGGGCGAAGGAGCGCGGGTATTCACGGAGAACTCAAGCGGTGTGGTGGTCACGGACACCAAGCGCGTCATCGCCCTGATCGGCATCCAGGATGTGGTCATCGTGGACACGCCGGACGCGCTGCTGGTCACCACCATGGCCAACTCCCAGCGGGTCAAGGCAGCGGTCGACGCCCTCAAAGCCAGCGGGGACACGGACGTCCTTTGATCGCCCTACCTGCCGGCGCGTCACGGGGCCGGCAGGTTCACGTTGTAACGGGGCGTCAGTGAATGGCCCTTATCGGGGCCGTGATCGCTAGAGTAAAACAGTGCGCAATTACACTACTGAAGCCGAGCCCACCGCCTTGGTGGCGCCGTGGCTTGAACCGCTCCTGCCGGAACTGATCGAATTCCGGCGGGACCTCCATGCGCACCCTGAGCTTTCCTTCAAGGAGTTCCGCACCACCGACAAGCTTGCGGAGAGGCTGGAGGCCGCCGGGCTGAGCCCCCGCCGGCTCGAAGGCACCGGCCTGACCGTGGACGTCGGCGAAGGCCCCATCGCCACCGCGCTGCGGGGTGACATCGACGCCCTCCCCATCATCGAGGAAACCGGCTTGGCTTTCGCGTCCAAGAACCACGGCGTCACCCACGCCTGCGGCCACGACGTGCACACCACCACCATGCTGGGCATTGCCCTGGTGTTGCAGCGCATGCACCAGGAATCGCCCCTGGGCGCTACGGTGCGGATCATCTTCCAGCCCGCAGAGGAAACCATGCCCGGCGGGGCGCACGCGTGCATTGAGCAGGGCGTGCTGGAGGGAGTTCCCAGGATCCTCGCGCTGCACTGCGACCCCCGCATCGAAGTGGGCAAGGTCGGAACCCGGATTGGCGCCATCACCTCTGCCTCGGACACCATCCGCATTGAACTGTCCGGCCGCGGCGGCCACACGTCCCGACCGCACCTCACCGAGGACCTCGTCTTCGCGCTTGCCCAGATCGCCGTCAACGTTCCGGCCGTCCTGTCCCGCCGGGTGGACGTCCGCAGTGGCGTGTCCGTGGTGTGGGGCCAGATCACCGCCGGATCGGCGCCCAATGCCATTCCCGGCTCGGGCTACATGGCCGGAACCATGCGCTGCCTGGACCGTGACGCCTGGCACGCCGCCGGCGAACTCCTCGACGAGGTGGTCCACCAGGTGGCCGCGCCGTATGGGGTGGACGTCCACCTGGAGCACACCAGGGGAGTGCCGCCCGTGGTGAACTCGGAACACGAAACGGCGATTATCGAGGCGGCTGCGCGCGCAGAGATCGGCGAAAGCGCCGTGGTGCTGACCCCGCAATCCATGGGTGGCGAGGACTTTGCCTGGTTCCTTGCGGAACTTCCGGGAGCCATGATGCGCCTGGGCACCAAGACGCCGGGCGGGGAGGACTACGACCTCCACCGCGGCGATTACATCCTGGACGAGCGATCGCTGGGCCTGGGGATCCGCGTGCTCACCGCGGCAGCGTTGAGGACCATCAGGGACATCGAGCAGCCGCCCGCGCTGTAGCCGCGCGGCACACCGTCCACGCCGCGTCCGTGCCGTGGCGGCTTGTTTGCGCCGGCGCTGCTAACGCTGGTGGATCACGACGACGGTCAACGGGATGGTCTCGTGAGTCCAGTTGAGTTGTGCACAATCTAATTGTGGGCTATTGTTTTCTCATGACCGAAGCTCCCCGCCTGGACCGCCAAGTGTGTTTTGCCTTGTATTCGGCTTCCCGGGCCGCCACCGCCGTGTACCGGCCAGTGCTGGATGAACTGGGGCTCACTTACCCGCAGTACTTGGTGATGCTGGTGCTGTGGGAGGACGAGCCCCGTGGGGTCAAGGAACTTGGCGGGGAGCTCGGGCTGGACTCGGGGACCCTGTCGCCCCTTCTCAAGCGGCTGGAAGCACTGGGGCTCGTGGAACGCCGCCGTTCAGGCGAGGACGAACGGCGCGTTGCCATTCACCTCACGACGGCAGGCCGGGAACTCAGCGTCCCGGCCCGGGCCATCCCGCAGCGGCTGGCTGACGCCGCCGGACTCTCGCACGGAGAGCTCGAACAACTGCGCGCCACCCTGGGCAAGCTCACGGCCGCACTGCACCAGTCGCTCTAAGCGGCGCGCCACACTGCACCATCCCACCTACAGGACGGACATTTTTCGTGAAGACTCTCTACACCGCCGAGGCGCTTGCCTCCGGCGAAGGCCGTGACGGCACTGCACGCAGCAATGACGGCAAGCTGGCCGTGGACCTGGCCAGCCCCGTGGAGCTGGGCGGCAGCGGCCGCGGGACCAACCCTGAGCAGCTTTTTGCCGCCGGGTACGCCGCCTGCTTCCACTCCGCACTGCGCCTGGTGGGCCGCAAGGCAGGCGCCGACCTCACCGATTCGGCCGTTGCGGCGAAAGTCCACCTGGGACAGCTGGACGGCGGAACGGGCTTCGGGCTTGCCGCCGAACTGGAAATCGCCCTCCCGGCGCTGGATCTTTCCACCGCCGAGGAACTGGTGGCCAAGGCGCATGAAGTGTGCCCCTACTCGAACGCCACCCGGGGCAACATCACCGTCGACATCAAGATTTTGGAGTACGCAGCATGAGCACCGCACTTGCCACCAGCACCCGTGAAATCCGCCTGGCCTCGCGCCCTGTAGGCCGTCCTGCCAGCGATAACTTCGAGCTCGCCGAGTCCCCGCTGCCCGCCCTCGAGGACGGCCAGATCCTGGTCCGGAACCTCTTCATGTCGGTCGACCCCTACATGCGGGGCCGGATGAATGATGTGAAGTCCTACTCCGCGCCGTTTGCCGTGGGCAAGGCGCTCGACGGCGGCGCGGTAGGCGAGGTGGTCGCGTCCCGTTCGTCGGCACACAAGGAGGGCGACGTCGTCGTGCATTCCCTCGGCTGGCGGGAGTACGCCGTGGTTGACGGCGCTGCAGCCACCCCGGCCCGAACTGACCTGGCCCCGGCTTCCGCCTTCCTTGGCGCCCTGGGCATGACCGGGCTGACCGCCTACTCCGGCCTCTTGAAGGTCGCCGAATTCAAGCCGGGGGACGCCGTGTTCGTCTCCGGTGCCGCCGGTGCGGTGGGCTCCCTGGTTGGCCAGATCGCTAAGGCCATGGGCGCCTCCCGCGTGATCGGCTCCGCCGGTTCGCCGGCCAAGGTGGCCCGGCTGCTGGAGCTCGGTTTCGACGCAGCCTTCGACTACCACGATGGTCCCGTGCTGGACCAGCTGCAGAAGGCCGCCGGCCCAGCCGGCATCGACGTCTACTTCGACAACGTCGGCGGCGAACACCTCGAGGCGGCCCTGGCAGTCCTCAACGTCGGCGGCCGGGTGGCAATGTGCGGTGCCATCGCGCAGTACAACTCCACCGAACCGACTCCGGCGCCCCACAACCTGATGCAGGCCATCGGCAAGCAACTGACGCTCCGCGGCTTCCTGGTAGGCGGTCAGCGGCAGCACGCGGCGGAGTTTGCCGAGAAGATGTCCGGCTGGCTGGCCGACGGCACCGTGCGCTACGACGAGACGATCGTGGACGGACTGGAGAACGCGCCGCAGGCGTTCATGGATCTCCTGGACGGTGCGAACACCGGAAAGATGCTCGTCCGGCTGTAGCCCGTCGCTTACAACTAAAGAACAATCAGCAGTAGGGGCGCCTCCTTTGGAGGCGCCCCTACTGCTTGGTAACAACTTGTAAACAATCTTCGGGGTCAGCTTCCGACGTGCTATGGGGACGTGGCGCAGGCCACTAAAGTAAGTGCCATCAGTGCGCTCCGGCGCAGTGCTGCGTGCCTTCAGTGAAAACAGAATTTCAGCGCCGAAACGGACACTCATTGAATCTCAGCCCGTAGTGCCACTCGCATCATCCCTGGAGGAAAATTGAAGAAATCACTGCGTGCCGGCTTCAAGCGCGGTTCAATGGCCGGTGTGGCCACCCTCGGTGCGTCCGCCTTGCTGCTGACCGGCTGCGGGGCCGCCCCGTCCGCGTCCGGCCCCTCGGGTTCAGCCACCGCCTCGGACTACACCGCCTGCATGGTGTCCGACTCCGGTGGATTCGACGACAAGTCGTTCAACCAGTCCGGCTACGAGGGACTGCAGGCCGCCGTCAAGGACCTTGGCATCAAGGAGAAGCACGTCCAGTCCAAGGCTGACACCGACTACGACCCCAACCTCCGCTCCATGGTCCAGCAGGGCTGCAAGCTCACCGTGACCGTCGGGTTCCTGCTCGGCGATGCCACCAAGTCCATCGCGACGGCCAACCCGAACAGCCACTTCGCGATCATCGACTACAACGACCCCACCTTCCCCAAGAACGTCAAGCCGATCGTCTATGACACGGCCCAGGCCGCGTTCCTGGCCGGCTACCTGGCAGCAGGCACGTCCAAGACCGGCAAGGTGGCAACCTTCGGCGGCATCAACATCCCCACCGTCACCATCTTCATGGACGGTTTTGCCGACGGCGTGAAGTACTACAACGAAAAGAAGGGCAAGAGCGTCCAGCTCATCGGCTGGGACAAGGACAAGCAGGACGGCACCTTCGTCGGCGACTTCAAGCAGGTGGACAAGGGCAAGGTCCTCACCCAGGGCTTCCTCGACCAGGGCGCAGATATCGTCCTTCCCGTGGCCGGACCCGTCGGCAGCGGCGCGGGCAGCGCGATCCTCGACGCCAAGTCCAAGGGCAAGGATGCCAAGCTCATCTGGGTTGACTCCGATGGCTACCTGACGGCCCCCGACTACAAGTCCGTGATCCTTTCTTCTGTCCAGAAGACCATGGCCACCGCTGTGGAGACGGTCATCAAGGACGACAAGGACGGCAAATTCGACGCCTCGCCGTACATCGGAACCCTTGCAAACGGCGGCGTTGCCCTGGCTCCCTTCCACGACCTCGATTCCGCCGTGCCGGCGGATCTCAAGGGCGAACTGGACCAGCTGAAGAAGGACATCATCTCCGGCACCGTCAAGGTCGAGTCGAAGTCCAGCCCCACCAAGTAAGCACTGAACAGCGGGGCGCGCTGCCCTTCCGCCGTTACCCCGGCCGGAGGGCAGCGCGTTCTGTTTTGCTGGCAACGCACGCTTGCCAGCGCCATGCAGGCGTTACTTTTCCTGCCTGCCCGCCCTGCCCAGAAACCACCCGTAACACTAGGCTGGGACTACCCGCTGCCTTGCCGCCGACAGCGCGGCGGAGCAGATCCATACACACACAGATTGGTTGGGGTTTTGAAACTCGAACTGAAGGGGATTACGAAGCGATTCGGGTCCCTGGTAGCCAATGACCACATCGATTTGGTCGTCGAACCGGGGCAGGTGCACTGCCTCCTGGGCGAGAACGGCGCAGGGAAATCCACCCTGATGAACGTGCTCTACGGCCTGTACGATCCGACCGAAGGCGAAATCCTGGTCGATGGCAAGCCTGTCGTCTTCAAAGACCCCGGCGAGGCCATGGCGGCCGGCATCGGAATGGTCCACCAGCATTTCATGCTCATCCCGGTCTTCAGCGTGGCCGAGAATGTGGCGCTGGGCAATGAGACCACCAAGGCCGCCGGCCTGCTCAACCTGGAAGCTACGCGCGAGAAGATCCGCCGCATTTCGGACCAGTACGGCTTCGACGTCGACCCCGACGCCATGGTGGAGGACCTGCCCGTTGGCGTCCAGCAGCGGGTCGAGATCATCAAGGCACTGGTTCGAGATGCCGAGGTGCTCATCCTCGACGAACCCACCGCCGTGTTGACGCCGCAGGAGACCGACGAACTCCTGGACATCATCCGGCAGCTGAAGCGCGACGGGAAGTCGATCGTCTTCATCTCCCACAAACTGCGCGAAGTCAAAGCCATCTCGGACACCATCACAGTCATCCGGCGCGGCAAGGTGGTGGGGCAGGCGGACCCCACAGCTTCCCCCACCGAACTGGCGTCCGCCATGGTGGGCCGCACCGTGAGCCTGACGCTTGACAAGGCGCCGGCCAAGACGGGTGAGGTGACCTTCAAGGTCCGCAACCTGACCGTCACCGACCACAATGGACAGCACGTGGTCGATGACCTGTCATTCGACATCGCCAAGGGCGAGGTGCTCGCCATCGCCGGAGTGCAAGGCAACGGCCAGACGGAGCTGACCGAGGCGATCCTTGGCGTGCAGCCGCACGTGGCCGGGTCCATCACGCTCGACGGCGAGGAATTGTTGGGCAAGAGCGTTAAGCATGTGCTCGGTGCGGGTGTGGGCTTCGTCCCCGAGGACCGCACCCTTGACGGCCTGGTAGGCACGTTCACCATCGCCGAGAACATGATCCTGGACCTCTACGACAAGGCACCCTTCGCCCGCGGCGTGGGGATGAAACCGGGCCTCATCGCGGAGAACGCTGCCAAGAAGGTCGAGGAATTCGATGTCCGCACGCCCTCCGTATCCGCCGCGGTGGGCACCCTCTCCGGCGGCAACCAGCAGAAGGTCGTCCTGGCCCGTGAGCTCTCCCGCCCGCTCCGCCTGTTTATTGCCTCGCAGCCCACGCGCGGGCTTGACGTCGGCTCGATCGAATTCGTCCACAAGCGCGTCATCGCCGAACGCGACCACGGAACACCCGTCATGATCGTGTCCACGGAACTTGACGAAGTACTGCAGCTGGCAGACCGGATCGCGGTGCTCTACCGCGGCCGGCTGGTGGGAATCGTCCCCGCCACCACGTCCCGCGACGTCCTGGGCCTGATGATGGCCGGTGTCCCGGCCGCGGAAGCCGAAGCCAACGCCTCCGCCCATGCTTCCGGCGTAACGGCCGCACCGACGGTATCTGAGCCTGCCGGCCACGAAGGAGAAACCCATGTCTGAGAAGACAACCCCGGACCCGCTGGCCACAGGCAATAACAGCGCCCCGGAGCCCGCCCCGACCCAGGTGCCAGGCGGCATCACCTCCGAGGCCGTCGCCTCCGACGTCGCGCTCGACACCGCCGGCGGCCAGATGCCGCCGTCCGCCGTTCCGGCGGCCACCCAGCTGCGCGGCCGGGACCACCGGGACGGTGACGGATCCGTCCTGCACCAGATCTTCACCGGCAACGCCATGGTCTCCTTCCTCTCCGTGCTGCTGGCCATCGTGCTCGGCGGCATCCTCATGGCGGTGACCAACCCCAAGGTCGCCGTCACGGCCGGTTACTTTTTTGCCCAGCCCGGAGACCTCCTGACCGAGGTCATCCGTCCCTATACCGCACTGGTGCAGGGGTCCATCTTCAACTGGGCCGGCGCCGACCTGGCCGCCCAGCTGTACCCGATCACCGAGACCCTTACGGTCGCAACTCCGCTTATTTGTGCCGGGCTCGGCGTCGCGTTGGCGTTCCGCGCCGGCCTGTTCAACATTGGCGCCCAGGGGCAGATCATCTTCGGTGCGCTCTTCGGCGCCTACGTTGGCTTCGCCTGGCACCTGCCCATCGGCCTGCACCTGCTGGTCGTCATCCTCGCCGGCCTGGTTGGCGGCGCGGTCTGGGGTGGCGTCGTGGGCCTGCTGAAGGCGCGGACAGGCGCCCACGAGGTGATCGTGACCATCATGCTCAACTACATCGCCAACTTCCTGCTGCTCTTCCTGCTCACCACCCCCGCTTTCCAGCGCAAGGGTTCCACCAACCCGATCTCCCCGTTCCTTGACTCCACCGCGTTGTTCCCAGAACTGCTCGGACCCCAGTTCCGCCTGCACGCCGGGTTCCTGGTTGCGATAGCGGCCACCGCCTTCGTCTGGTGGCTGCTGAACCGCTCCACGGTCGGTTTTGAGTTCCGCGCCGTTGGGGCGAACCCGAACGCGGCCCGTACCGCCGGAATCAACGTTGCCCGCAGCACCATCCTGGTGATGGCGATCGCTGGTGCGCTGGCCGGCCTGGCCGGGGTGGCGCAGGTGTCCGGCACGGAAAAGTACCTCTCCGGCGGTGTGGCCGCTTCCATCGGCTTTGACGCCATCACCGTCGCTCTGCTGGGACGCTCCACGCCGTGGGGAACCTTCTTTGCGGGCCTGCTGTTCGGCGCCTTCCGCGCCGGCGGCGTGGCAATGCAGGCACAGACGCAAACCCCCATCGACATTGTGCTCGTCATCCAGTCCCTGATCGTGTTGTTCATCGCAGCACCGCCGCTGGTCCGTGCGATATTCGGACTCAACCCCCGTAAGAAGAAGACCACCACAAGTGGGACCGCAGGTTCGCATACCGGCGGCGTCAAGAGCGGAGCGGCAGCATGAGCGCCACCACACAATCTCCCGCGAGCAAACAACCTGGAACCGGGAAAACCACCGGAGCCAACCGTGCCGCAGGCCGGGCAGGGACAACGGAACTGGTGAGCTGGAAGGCCGGCGTCGGCCTGGGCCTGCTCGCCATCCTGGGCACCGTGCTGTTTGGATTCCTCGCCAACACAAAATCCGCCGGGTTCCGGATCGCCGAAGCCCGCGACCCAAACGCCTCGTCCACCGCAGCCTGGATCACCCTTGTCGTGGCGCTGGCTGCCGCCGGATACCTCGGCTACCGCTGGATCAGCCAGCGCCGCGAGGGCGGGGGAGCGGACCGCTGGATTCCCGCCACCACCATCGCTGCCGTCGTCGTCCTGGGCCTCGCCGCCCTCGGCGTTGCCCAGGTGGAGAAGATCACCGTGCCCTCGATGGTCTTCGGCTGGATTTGCGCCCTCTTGCTGCTCGGCCTGGCCGGGTACGCCATCCTGCTGACCCTGCAGCGGCGGCGCACCCCCGGATGGCTGGGCGGTCTCTTCGCGGTCGTCTTCCTGGTCGGGTTCATGATCTGGATCGTCGCCGGCGGCCGTGACCCTGAACCGTCCATTTCCCTGGGCGGCCTGATGGCAGGCGCGGTGACACTGGCCGTACCACTGGTGTTCGGCTCGCTGTCCGGAGTGCTGTGCGAACGGGCCGGCGTGGTCAACATCGCCATCGAAGGACAGCTCCTGCTCGGTGCTTTCTCCGCCGCCGTCGTAGCCACCGTGACAGGCAATGTCTACGTGGGACTCATTTCGGCGGCCGTCGCCGGTGCACTCGTGTCCCTGGTCCTGGCCGTGGTGAGCATCAAGTACCTCGTCAACCAGATCATCGTCGGCGTGGTCCTCAACGTCCTGATCAGCGGCCTCACCAGCTTCCTGTTCTCCACCCTGCTCACGGCGGACCCGGAACACCTCAACAAGCCCGGCCGGCTCCAGGCAGTGGACATCCCGTTTCTTGCCGACATCCCGATCATCGGACCCATCCTGTTCCGCCAGTCCCTGGTGGGCTACCTCATGTACGTGGCCGTGATCGTGGTCTACGTCGGGCTGTTCCACACCAAATGGGGCCTGCGGGTGCGCGCCGTCGGCGAACACCCCCAGGCGGCGGACACCGTGGGCATCAACGTCAACCGCACCCGCTTCATCAACGTCCTGATGGGCGGCGCGATCGCTGGAATCGGCGGTTCCTTCTTCACCCTGGTGTCGGTGGACGCCTTCAGCAAGGACATGTCCGGCGGTCGCGGCTACATTGCCCTTGCCGCCATGATCTTCGGGCGCTGGAATCCCATCGGGGCCTTTCTGGCCGCACTGCTCTTCGGGTTCGCCGACAACCTGCAGAGCATCATCACCATCATTGGCTCGCCCGTGCCCAGCCAGTTCATGGCGATGCTCCCCTACGCCCTGACCGTCATCGCCGTGGCCGGCCTGGTGGGGCGGTCCCGGCCGCCCGCAGCCGACGGCATCCCGTACGTCAAGGGGTGACCACGGTGACAGAAACCGGAGCCCCCGGCAATCAAGGCAAGCCCGGCGGAGGTACCGGCGTCGATTGGGCCGCCCTCGAGGCTGCCGCCGTTGCCGCCCTGGCAAATGCCTACGCGCCTTATTCGAATTTCGCGGTGGGGGCGGCCGCCCTCACCACGGATGGCCGGATCGTCAGCGGCTGCAACGTCGAGAACGCCAGCTACGGCCTCACCCTCTGCGCCGAATGCGCCTTGGTAGGCAACCTGCACATGACCGGCGGCGGCCAATTGCGCGCCTTCTACTGCGTCGACGCCGGCGGCACGGTCCTGATGCCGTGCGGCCGCTGCCGCCAGCTGCTGTACGAATTCCGCGCCCCGGACATGGAAGTCATGACCACCCAAGGCATCAGGACGATGGACCAGGTGCTGCCCGAGGCATTTGGCCCCCAACATCTGGAGGAGACCCGGTGACCCAAACCACCAGCAACGCCGAGGCATTCGATGCCGTGGACATCATCCGCATCAAGCGGGACAAAGGCACTCTGAGCCCCGAACAGATCGACTGGACCATCGACGCCTACACGCGTGGAGCCATTGCCGATGAACAGATGGCGGCCCTGAACATGGCCATCCTGCTCAACGGCATGGACCGGGCGGAAATTGCCCGCTGGACCGCCGCCATGATCGCGTCCGGGGAGCGAATGGACTTTTCCAGCCTTCGGCGCCCCGATGGCGGCCTGAAGTACACCACGGACAAGCACTCCACCGGCGGGGTAGGGGACAAGATCACCCTGCCGTTGGCCCCGCTCGTGGCAGTGTTCGGCGTCGCCGTCCCGCAGCTCTCCGGCCGCGGCCTGGGCCACACGGGCGGCACCCTGGACAAGCTTGAGTCGATTCCCGGGTGGCGCGCAAACCTGACCAACGGTGAGATCCTGGCCCAACTCCAGGACGTCGGGGCAGTGATCTGCGCCGCCGGCGCAGGCCTGGCCCCGGCGGACAAGAAGCTTTACGCGCTGCGTGACGTGACCGGCACCGTGGAAGCCATCCCGCTCATCGCCTCGTCCATCATGAGCAAGAAGATCGCCGAGGGCACGGGCTCGCTGGTCCTGGACGTCAAAGTGGGCAGCGGAGCGTTCATGAAGGATGAGTCCCGGGCCCGGGAACTGGCCGAGACCATGGTGGCCCTGGGCAAGGACGCCGGCGTCAACACGGTTGCGCTGCTGACCAACATGAACACGCCACTGGGCCTCACAGCCGGCAACGCCATCGAAGTCGAGGAGTCCGTGGAGGTCCTCGCCGGTGGCGGACCGGAAGACGTGGTGGAGTTGACCGTCAGGCTCGCCGAAGAGATGCTCGCCGCTGCGGGAGTGCACGACGCTGACCCCGCCGCCGCGCTCAAGGACGGCCGCGCCATGGACGTCTGGAACCGGATGATCTCCGCCCAGGGTGGCGATCCGCATGCCCCCCTCCCGGCAGCCAGGGAATCCGATGTCGTCTACGCCCCCGCAGACGGAGTGCTGGTGGAACTCGACGCCCTGGCCGTCGGGGTGGCCGCCTGGCGGCTGGGGGCCGGCCGTGCCCGCAAGGAGGATGCCGTCCAGGCCGGGGCCGGGGTGCGGATGCATGCCAAACCGGGCGCCACCGTCAGGGCCGGGGAACCCTTGATGACCCTGCTCACGGACACACCGGACCGGTTTGCCCGCGCCCGGGAAGCTCTCGAACACGCGGTGGTCATCGCGCCGGATGGTTCACGGCCTGCCCAGCAGCTCATCATTGACCGCATAGCATAGGTACCAATGCAGGCCATCAACGACTTCATCCTCGCCGCAGCCGGACAGCCCTGGGTGCTGGTCCTGGTGCTGGCGTGCTGCGTCATTGACGGCTTCTTCCCGCCCGTGCCCAGTGAATCCGTGGTGGTGGGCCTCGCCGCCGTCGCCGCCACCGCGGATGTCCCCAACCCCCTGCTTCTGGCAGGGGTGGCTGCCGCCGGAGCCTTCGCGGGCGACAACATTGCCTACCTCCTGGGCCGGCGGGTGGGCACCACCCGCTGGGCCTGGATGCGCGGACCGCGGATGCAGGCCGCCTTCCGCTGGGCGGGCCGGGAACTGCGCAAGCGGCCGGCGTCGCTGATACTGGTGGCCCGGTTCGTTCCGATCGGCCGCGTGGCGGTCAACCTGACCGCCGGAGTCACCCACTATCCCCACCTGCGGTTCGTGGGTCTGACGGTCCTTTCCGCAAGCCTGTGGGCCGGATACTCCGTGACGATCGGGCTGTTCTTCGGCCAATGGTTCGAGGACAACCACGTCCTGGGCGCCGCGATCGCCATTGTCTGTGCCGTAGCCCTGGGCATCCTGGTGGACCTGGTGATCAACAAATTCCGGGGTAAACCCAACGTGGTGGAACGGATCCGGGAACCCGGGACCTGAGCCCCGCGTTTAACCGGATAATTCCGGGCGCCGGGGCGTAGCGTACTGCGTCCCCGCCATGGGACACTTAGGAACGATTTCCGCTTTGGCTGCGGCGCTTCGGCCGTGCCATTTTTTTACAGGAGCAACACCGCGTGGAGTTTATTAATGAGGCCGTGCTCCATGCAGCGGGCCAGTGGTGGATCTACCCCGTACTGCTGGTGTTCTTCTTCGTGGACGGCTTCGCCATGGTGGTGCCCAGTGAGACCCTCATTGTGGCTTTGGCGGCTTTCTCGCGGCACAGCGGCGAACCCAATCTTTGGATCCTTGGTCTGACCGCCCTGATCGGCGCGATCTGCGGCGACAACATGGCCTATATGCTCGGCCGAAAGATCGGACTGGACCGGTGGGCGTGGATGCGCCGGCCCAAGGTCCGGAAAGTCTTCGCCTGGGCCCGCTACGAGCTCGAGAAGCGCGGAGCGGTCCTCATCTTCACCGCCCGGTACATCCCTTGGGGCCGGGTGGCCGTCAACTACGTGGCCGGCAGCACCGGGTTCTCACACCGCAGGTTCTTCGTCTTCGACGCCTTTGCCTGCGTCACATGGGTGGGCTACTCCCTGGGCATCGGGGTGCTGGCCAGCTCCTTCCCATGGCTGCACCACAACCCGCTCCTGAGCGCCGGCATCGCCGTCGTCTTTGCGATAGTCCTGGGCGTCGTGATCGACCACGCCCTGCGCTGGTGGCACAAACGGCTCGGACGCCACGATGCGCCCGAGGCTGACGCCGACGTGGACGGATGGGCCGAAAACACCCCGGGCCAGGAAGGACGGCCCGGCACCCGGCCCCTAACGGTGCCATCGGCCGATGCGGGTCCCGCAGCCAAGTAGCGGCTGGCTTTGAACCCCGCCCCACCCTAAGGTGGGAACGTGACTGAGCCCATTCTTGACGCTGCCCCTGCCATTGATTTCGACCTGAAGAGCCTGCCCAAGGTTTCCCTTCACGACCACTTGGACGGGGGACTCCGTCCGGCCACGATTATCGAGCTGGCGGAAGCCGTGGGGCACACCCTCCCCTCGACGGACCCGGTTGCCCTGGGGGAGTGGTTCCGCGAATCCGCCGACTCCGGGTCCCTGGTCCGCTACCTGGAAACCTTCGACCACACCGTGGCCGTAATGCAGACCTACGACGGCCTGTTCCGCGTGGCCAAGGAGTTCGTCGAAGACCTGGCGGATGACGGCGTGGTCTACGGCGAGGTCCGGTGGGCGCCGGAGCAGCACCTGCAGAAGGGGCTCAGCCTGGATGAAGCCGTGGAAGCGGTCCAGGACGGCCTGGAAGCCGGCGTCGAGGCCGTGTCGGAGAGCGGCCGGGAGATCCAGGTGGGCCAGCTGATCACCGCCATGCGCCACGCGGACCGCGGCCAGGAAATCGCCGAACTCGCCGTGCGCCACCGCAACCAGGGCGCAGTGGGCTTTGACATCGCAGGGGCGGAGGACGGCTTCCTGCCCAGCCGTTTCAAGGACGCGTTCACCTACCTGGCCCAGCACAACTTCCCCGCCACGGTGCACGCCGGCGAGGCTGCGGGGCTGGAGAGCATCCAGTCTGCACTGGTGGACGGCCGCGCCCTCCGCCTGGGACACGGCGTCCGGATCGCCGAGGACATCATGGTGGAATTCGACGATGACGACGAGGCCGTCGACACCGTCGGCCTGGTCACCCTCGGCGACCTCTCCAGCTGGGTTCGTGACCGCGGCATCGCCCTGGAAATCTGCCCGTCCTCCAACCTCCAGACGGGAGCCATCGCCGAATTTGGCGAGGGTATCGAAAGCCACCCGCTGGACATGCTGTACCAGCTGGGCTTCAATGTCACCATCAACACCGACAACCGCCTGATGAGCGGCGTCACGCTGACGGACGAGTTCAACCTGCTGGTGGAGACGTTCGACTACGACCTTGACGACCTGCTGGAGCTGACCCTGAACGCGGCCGAGGCGTCCTTCCTGCCCTTGGAGGAGAAGGAAGCACTGGTGGAATACATCAACGACGCCTACGCCAACCTTGGCTGACCAGGATCCTCCTCCCGGCAGCTCCGCCACTGCGGAGCTGCTGGAAAAGATGGCCCAGCTGCGCGAGCACTGCCCCTGGATGGGTGCCCTGACGCACGCCTCGCTGGTGGAATACCTCCTCGAGGAGGCTTACGAGGTGGCTGAGACCATTGAGGAGGGCCACCCCGACGCCGAACTCCAGGGCGAGCTCGGTGACGTCCTGCTCCAAGTGGTGCTGCACGCCCGCCTTGCCGAGGAACGAGGCGCGTTCACGTTCGACGACGTCGCGCGCGGACTGGCTGCCAAAATGGTCCGCCGGAACCCCCACGTCTTCCGGCCCGACGGTTCCCTGCAGGACACCTTCCCTGCCACCGTGGCGGAAATCGAGCAGACGTGGGATGCGGTCAAACGGGCGGAGCGCCCGGAGCGGCGCCATGCCTTCGAAGGAGTCCCCGCTGCCCTCCCGGCGCTGGCCAAGGCGCAAAAATCGCTCGACCGGGCGGCCCGGGCAGGGCTCGGGCTGCCCGACGGGGTTCCCGTCCCCGAAAGCGAGGAAGAACTGGGAACCCTGCTGCTCGCCGTCGTGCGTTCCGCCCGGGACCGCGGCATGGACGCCGAGCGCGCCCTCCGTACCGCCGTACGCCGCTACCACGGCGACCAAGCGGCATCATGACGTCCGGGCCTTGACCGGTTTGAGTAACCCGGAGCACTCTCGACTACGCTAGTCCCTGACGAGTACGTCGAGTTTTCTGCCTGATTCCCCCCGTTAATCGCCCATAAGGAGCAAATTCATGGCGCTTATCGATGCCATCCACGCCCGCGAGATCCTTGATTCCCGCGGCAACCCCACTGTTGAAGTTGAAGTCCTGCTGTCCGACGGCCAGATCGGCCGCGCCGCAGTTCCCTCCGGTGCTTCCACCGGTGAGCACGAAGCCGTTGAACTGCGCGACGGCGACAAGGGCCGCTACCTCGGCAAGGGCGTGCAGAAGGCCGTCGACGCCGTGATCGACCAGATCGCCCCCGCCCTGACCGGCTTCGACGCCACCGACCAGCGCAGCATCGACCAGGCCATGCTGGACCTGGACGGCACCCCCAACAAGGGCAAACTCGGCGCCAACGCCATCCTGGGCGTCTCCCTGGCCGTCGCCAACGCTGCCGCAGCATCCGCCGACCTGCCCCTCTACAAGTACCTGGGCGGCCCGAACGCCCACGTCCTGCCCGTGCCGCTGATGAACATCCTCAACGGTGGGTCCCACGCCGACTCCGACGTCGACATCCAGGAATTCATGATCGCCCCTATCGGCGCCGAAACCTTCTCCGAGGGCCTGCGCTGGGGCGTTGAGGTGTACCACAACCTCAAGTCCGTCCTGAAGGAACAGGGCCTGTCCACCGGCCTGGGCGACGAGGGCGGCTTCGCCCCGAACCTGCCGTCCAACCGCGCGGCACTGGACCTGATCCAGGAAGCCATCAAGAACGCCGGCTACACCCCGGGCAAGGACATCGCCCTGGCCCTGGACGTCGCCTCCTCCGAGTTCTTCAAGGACGGCTCCTACCGGTTCGAAGGCAAGGCCCTGTCCGCCAGCGAGATGAGCGCCTACTACGCCGAACTCGTTGCCGACTACCCGCTGGTGTCCATCGAGGACCCGCTGGACGAGAACGACTGGGAAGGCTGGAAGACCCTCACCGACGCCATCGGCGACAAGGTCCAGCTGGTGGGCGATGACCTCTTCGTCACCAACCCGTCCATCCTGCAGCGCGGCATCGACACCAAGACGGCCAACTCCCTGCTGGTCAAGGTCAACCAGATCGGTTCCCTGACCGAGACCCTGGACGCCGTCAGCCTGGCCCAGCGCGCCGGCTACACCACCATCACCTCGCACCGCTCCGGTGAAACCGAGGACACCACCATCGCCGACATCGCGGTGGCCACCAACGCAGGCCAGATCAAGACCGGCGCACCTGCCCGCTCCGAGCGCGTTGCCAAGTACAACCAGCTGCTGCGCATCGAAGAGGAACTCGACGACGCCGCACGCTACGCCGGCCGCAGCGCGTTCCCGCGTTTCAAGGGCTAGTAACCGGCTAAACCCATCGGCGGTGGCTATGGTTGGAAGACCATAGCCACCGCTGTTGCTTTTCGCAGCAATGGTCCCAGCAGTGTTTGTCCAGCACAGATAGTGGCGGCCCAGGGAGGCTGCGTTTCAGGAGTGTCATGGCTACCCGCCGCCCCAAAGTTCCCAAGGTCGCCCCCGCCCGTCCGGCAAAGGATACGGCCGACGACGGTACCTCCGGCGGGGCGGAGGTCATCCGGGCGGATTTCCGCCCGGCCAAGGACACCGGCGCCGCAGGCGCGTCACCGGGACATGGCGCCGGCAGCCGCGGAACTGCAAGCCGCCCGGCCGGAAAGTCGGGGGAGGCAACCACGCCCAAGGCGTCCGCCGGACGCAAGGGCAGCAGCTCCATTGACGGCAAGGACGGCCGGGACAGCGATGGCGATCAGCACCCCGTCCCCGCCAAAGCGTTCTCCGGCCGCATGCTGGCCCTGGCCGTGGTGATGGTGGCCATCACCATCATGCTGGCGCCCACGGTGAAGATCTTCTTCGATAAAAAGGCCGAAATCGACGCGCTGAATGCCGATATCGCCGCACGCCAGGCCCAGGGGGATGCCCTCCGGCAGCAGGTTTCGCGGTGGCAGGACCCCAACTACGTCAAGCAGCAGGCCCGCGACCGCATTAATATGGTTATGCCGGGCGAAACCGGCTACTGGGTTTTTGGCAGCGATGAACCGGCCGGAGAGAGCAGTAGCCCCGCCGGCGCAACAGCACAAGACCCCGCCGATCTGCCGTGGGTGGATTCCCTGTGGGAGTCCATCAGGCGCGCGGCCACAGACTGAACCGCACAGGAAGGACGGCCCGCGACAATGGAACACAGCACGGAAGCCGCCCGGGACGAATCCCGCCAACCGACAGCACACGACCTTGACGTACTGAGCAGGCAGCTGGGACGTCCTGTCCGCGATGTCGTGGAAATTCCGGCACGGTGCGTCTGCGGCAACCCGCTCGTCGCCGCGACCGCCCCCCGTCTCAGCAACGGGACCCCGTTCCCCACCACGTTCTACCTGACCCATCCGGTGATCACCTCCGCGGTGTCCAGGCTGGAAGCCGCCGGCGTCATGAATGAGATGAATGACCAGCTCGCCGGGGACCCCGCCCTCGCTGCGGCTTACCGGTCGGCCCATGACGAATACCTGGCCGCCCGGAATGCGATCGGAGAACGTTCCGGCATCGGCCCGGTGCCGGAAATCGACGGCGTCTCGGCCGGCGGCATGCCCGTACGCGTCAAGTGCCTGCACGTCCTCGTGGGCCACTCCCTGGCGTCCGGTCCCGGCGTCAACCCGCTCGGCGACCAAGCCCTTGGAATGATCAGCGAGTGGTGGACGACGGACAAATGCTACTGCGACGGCGCCTGGGACACCACCGGGGCAGCGCCGTCCCGGGATCTCAGCCGCCACGGCCCCCAGGGCCTGCCGGACATCGTTGGCCGCCCCGCGCCCGTGCGAAAGCCTGCCCGCGACGCCGGGGTGGCGGAATGACGCGCGTGGCCGCCATCGACTGCGGCACCAACTCCATCCGGCTCCTGATCGCGGACATCGACCGGAGCAGCGGCAGTGCGGCCTTGACCGACGTCGTCCGGGAAATGCGCGTGATCCGGCTGGGCCAGGGGGTGGACGCCACCGGCGAACTGGCTCCGGAAGCGCTGGAACGCACCTTTGCCGCCGCCGCAGACTATGCCCGCCTCATCGGTGAGCACGGCGCGGAACGCACCCGGTTCGTTGCGACCTCGGCAACCCGCGACGCACGCAACCGCGACGTCTTCGTAGACGGCATCCGGGACCTGCTGGGAGTTGAACCGGAGGTCATTTCCGGTGATGAGGAAGCGGCCTTGTCGTTCGCCGGCGCCAGCAGTGTGCTGCCCATCCTGGACGGCCACGAAGTCCTGGTGGTCGACCTCGGCGGCGGAAGCACCGAATTCGTCCTCGGCACCGCGGCCGGGGTCACGGCCGCCAAGTCCGTGGACATTGGCTGTGTCCGCCTCACGGAGCGGCACCTGCGCGATGATCCGCCCACCGCCGAACAGGTGGCGGCCGCCGAAGCCGACGTTGACGCCGCCCTGGCCCGCGCCGGACGCGACGTTCCGCTCGAACGCGCCACCGCCGTCGTCGGTGTGGCCGGGTCCGTCACCACCATCACTGCGCACGCCCTCCGCCTGCCCGAATATTCGCCGCAGGCCATCCACGGCGCTGAGCTGCCCATCGAGGTCGTCACGGCCGCGGCCGGTGACCTGCTCGAGATGACCCGCGCCCGGCGCGCGGACCTGCCGTACATGCACCCGGGCCGGGTGGATGTGATTGGCGCCGGGGGACTGGTATGGCGCCGCATCCTGGAACGGATGGGCACGCTGACCGGCGGCAGGATCACCTCCGCCACCGCGAGCGAGCACGACATCCTTGACGGCATCGCCCTGGGCATGGGCTAGCCGCATGCAGTCCACCCCAGCTCCGACCCCGCCTGCGCGCCGGGCCGCCGCGGCCCTTGTCGCTGTCCTGCTCGCAGCATGTTGCCTGTGCGCCGGCCTCTTTACCGCCCCGGCCGCCAAGGCCGACGATTGGCGCGACAAGGAATATTGGCTGGCAGATTCCGGCATCACCAAGGCCTGGGAGGTCTCCAAGGGCGCCGGAGTCAAGGTAGCCGTCATCGACAGCGGCATAGACGCCCAGCACCCGGACCTCAAAGGTGTGGTCACCGGCGGCTATGACGCGTCCGGATCCGGCCAGCCGGACGGCCAGAAAAGCGTCGGTTCCAAGCCCGAACACGGCACCTTGGTGGCCACCATGCTGGCAGGCCGCGGGCACCAGCCGGCCAGTCCCTCGCCCAGCCCCAGCCCCAGCCCCGGGCCCGCCGGCACGCCGCCGGACGGGATCATGGGCGTGGCGCCGGAAGCGCAGCTCCTTTCCGTTTCCACCTGGCTGGGTTCCCCGAACCCTTCCGGCAAGAGCGACCAGGACCAGATTCCAGAGGCCGTCCGCTGGGCCGTGGACAACGGTGCCAAGGTCATCAACATTTCGCTCGGCAGCACCACACCCCAATGGCCCCAAAGCTGGGATGCGGCGTTCCTGTATGCCGAACAAAAGGACGTGGTCATCGTGGCCGCGGCCGGCAACCGGGTAGGCGGCAACACCCAGGTGGGCGCTCCCGCAACCATTCCCGGTGTCCTCACCGTCGCCGGCCTGGACCGCAAGAACACCGCCAGCGTGGATGCTTCCTCGCAAGGGATCAGCATCGGGGTGGCCGCGCCTGCGGAGAACCTGGTGGGCGGGCTCCCCGGCGGGAGCTACGCGGAGTGGGCCGGAACGTCAGGGTCCACGCCGATCGTTGCCGGGGTGGCCGCCCTGATCCGGTCCAAATGGCCGGACATGAGTGCCGAGCAGGTCATTAACAGGATCGTCTCAACGGCGAAGGATGCCGGCGCCCCCGGAAAGGACCCGCTGTACGGCTACGGCATCCTCAACGCGGAGGCCGCCCTCAAGGCAGAGGTCCCGGAAGTGTCGGTGAACCCGCTGGGCACCATTGCCGAATGGATCCGGGTCCACCGGCGCGGCAACGCAGCACCGGCAACCCCGCTTCCCTCCGCCACCCCGGTGCCCAGCGCCGCGCCAACCCTGCCGGAGGCAACCGTCCCCGCCGCCAAGGCCCCCTCGCAGCGCGACAGTGCCATCGGCGCCGCCGTCGTGATTGGTTTCGCCGCCCTGTTCGTGGCCATCATCGCGGCAGCGGCCTTCCAGCTCAGGCGGGCATCCCGCAACCCGGCCCTGGCCAGGGAGGACCCGGACACAGGAGTGGTGGAACGGGTGGATCTGCCCCGGGAACGTCACGTTACGGACCAGCGACCAAGTTAGTGAAGATTTTCACAAACTGCGCTATCCTTAAACTATGGCAACCACCCCACAGCTCCAGGACCGTCCCAGGGTACTCGTCGTCGGCGGCGGGTACGTCGGCTTGTACGTAGCACTGAAACTGCAGAAGAAGATCGCGAATGCCGGTGGCATCGTCACCGTCGTTGATCCCCTGCCCTACATGACTTACCAGCCCTTCCTTCCCGAAGTGGCCGGCGGCAACATCGAAGCCCGCCACGCGGTGGTGTCCCACCGCCAGCACCTCAAGCAGACGGAACTGATCCAGGGCCGCGTCACCTCGATCGACCACGTCAACCGGACGGCTGTGGTGGCACCCGCCGACGGCGGCGAAAACTTTGAGGTTCCCTATTTCGACGTCGTCCTCGCAGCCGGCGCCATCACCCGCACGTTCCCCATCAAGGGCCTGGCGGACAAGGGCATCGGCCTGAAGACCATCGAAGAAGCCGTTGCCCTGCGCAACAAGCTGCTGGAGCGCATCGAAGTTGCCTCCACCATGACGGACCCCGCTGCTCGCGCCAAGGCCCTCACCTTCGTGGTGGTCGGCGGCGGCTTCGCCGGCATCGAGTGCATTACCGAAATGGAAGACCTTGCCCGCGCCGCCGTGCGCAACAACCCGCGCGTCAAGCAGGAGGAAATCCGCTTCGTCCTGGTTGAAGCCATGGGCCGCATCATGCCCGAGGTCACCGCCAAGCAGGCCGACTGGGTCGTGGAGCACCTCCGCAGCCGTGGCATCGAGGTCCTGCTGAACACGTCGCTGGACAGCGCCGAGGGCAGCCTGAAACTCATCAACCTGCCGGACAAGACGCCCGCGCAGGAATTCGAGGCCGACACCCTGGTGTGGACTGCAGGCGTGCAGGCCAACCCCATGGTCCGTTCCACCGACTTCCCGCTCGAGCCGCGCGGCCGCGTCCGCGTCCTGCCGGACCTGCGCATCGCCGGCGACGAAGGCATCGTGGAGAACGCCTGGGCAGCCGGTGACATCGCGGCTGTTCCGGACCTCACCGGGAAGGGCCTCCCGGACGGCACCTGCGTCCCGAACGCCCAGCACGCCCTCCGCCAGGCCAAGCGCCTCGCGAAGAACCTCTGGGCCTCGCGCTGGGAAAAGCCGCTGGGGGACTACAAGCACAAGAACCTCGGTGCCGTGGCCGGCTTCGGCGAATGGAAGGGTGTTGCCAACATCAACCTCCTGGGCCGGATCGGCCTCAAGGGCGGTCTTGCCTGGCTGGCACACCGCGGTTACCACGGCATGGCCATGCCCACCGTTGAGCGCAAGTTCCGCGTCATCCTGAACTGGATCATCAGCTTCTTTGCCGGCCGCGACACCACGCAGCTGCTGGACCTGGACAACCCGCGCGGCGCCTTCGTCGCGGCGGCCACCCCGGCTCCCAAGCCTGCGGCTGCACCCGCAGCCGTTCCTGCGTCCGGCTCCGGTTCATCCGCCACGACCGCTCCGAAGGAAACGGTGGCGGCAAACGCCAAGTAGCGCCTCCGCGCTTCAGCATGCCGACGGCGGCTGTCCCCTTTCCCGGGGACGGCCGCCGTCGGCGTTTCCCGGCAATACGCCGCCGGCAGGTACCATTGACCCGGCGCCCCAGTAGCCCAATTGGCAGAGGCAGCGGACTTAAAATCCGCGTGTTGTGGGTTCGAGTCCCACCTGGGGTACAACTGCCACGCACGGGGAACTGACGCCCACACCAGCGAAAGCCGCCTGCATTGCAGGCGGCTTTCGCCATTTAATTCCACATAGGCAACGACTGTTATAAGGCTGTGACCTCAGTCACTTAGATTCGCTGCCTTCCATGCACTAGCTTGAACCTAAATCAGGAATACCTGGTCCCATTTTCGGGCGCCGCAGCGCCCCATTGATCCGCACGCGCATCGCATGGCCCTGTTTCGGAAGGCAGACAAATGTACCGAAAGAAAGTCCTCACCTCGTTGGCAGCAGCAGCCACATTCAGCATGCTGCTGTCGGCCTGCGCCAACCAGGCGGGCCCCGGCACCACCGAAAGCTCCGGCTCCTCCAGCAAAGTGAACATCCCCGCCATTTCGAAGGTGGATGTTCCTTCCGGCGCGGTCAAGCCGGCCGGCGACGGCAAGGCAACCTGCCCGGCCACCACCACGCTGGCCTATGCCGGCGCTCAGACCGGCCCGAACGCACAGCTGGGCGTCAACATCTTCAACGGCATCCAGCTCGCCATCGACCAGCACAACAAGGCCAACCCGGGCTGCCAGGTCCAGTTCAAGAAGTTCGACACCGAAGGTGACCCGAACAAGGCCACCGGTCCGGTGACCCAGTTGGTGAGCGAGCCCGACATCCTTGGTGTCATCGGCCTGCCGTTCTCCGGCGAGTCCAAGGCAACCGGCAACATTTTCGAGCAGAAGGGCCTGGTCCACATCACCCCGTCGGCCACCAACCCCACGCTGACCGAAAACGGCTGGACCACTTTCTTCCGCGGCCTCGGCAACGACGCCGTCCAAGGCCCGGCCGCCGCGAAGTTCCTCACCGGCAAGCTCGGGGCCAAGAAGGTCTACCTGGTCCAGGATGACTCCGACTACGGCATCGGCCTGGGCACCTCCACCTCTGCAGGCCTGGGCAGCGCCCTGGCCGGCACGGAGAAGGTAACCACGGGGCAGAAGGACTTCTCCGCAGTCATTTCCAAGATCATGAACGCCAAGGCCGACGCCGTCTTCTACGCCGGCTACTACGCCGAAGGCGCACCGTTCGACCAGCAGCTGGTCGGAAAGGGATTCACCGGAACATTCGTGGCACCCGACGGTGTCAAGGATGACCAGTTCATCAAGCAGGCAGGCGATGCCTCGAACAACGCCTACTTCACCTGCCCCTGCCTCCCGGGTGAACTGATCCCGGACTTCGCATCCGCTTACAAGGACGTCTCCAAGGGCGCCGAGCCCGGTACGTACTCCATCGAAGGCTACGATGCCGCAACGGTGCTCCTTTCCGGCATCGACGCGGGCAAGCAGAGCCGCGCAGATCTGCTGTCGTGGGTGAAGTCCTACGACAAGGACGGCTTCAGCAAGCACTACAAGTGGGATGCCAAGGGCGAGCTCCAGGCTCCGACCGTCTACGGCTACAAGGTGGAAAACGGGAAGATCGTTCCGATCGGGCCCATCGGGGAGTAGCAAACCGGCGGGAATCGGCTGTGGGGGCCAGCACTGCAGGCCCCCACAGCCTTTTCTTCGCTTGGCAACAAACCCAGGACCAAGCTACGTCACTAGACATAAGTCCCTCGGCCGGGCCCACAAGGCCCCGTGCAACTGGATCAGGATGTTCCCATGCTTCCCTCTCTCGTCCCACTGCTCCCGACTGAAAATGACTGGATCACTTTCGATATACCGTCCCTGGCCCAGAATTTCTGGAGTGCCACCTTTGACGGCCTGACGTTCGGCGCCATCTACGCGCTGGTCGCCCTTGGCTACACCCTCGTGTACGGCGTCCTGAACCTGATTAACTTCGCACACTCTGAAGTGTTCATCGTTGGCTGCTACGCCGTCTTCTTCACCCTGAGCAGCCTGGGCTTCGGCCCGTCCGTTCCCCGCCTCGACATCTGGGCCATCATCCTGAACCTGCTGCTGGCCTTGGTCCTTGCCATGCTGGCCTCCGCAGTCACGGCCTTCCTGCTTGAGCGCATTGCCTATAAACCGCTCCGGCAACGCAACGCCCCGCGCCTGGTCTTCCTGATCACCGCCATTGGCGCCTCGTTCACCATCCAGTACCTCATCTACCTGTGGCGCGGTCCCAGCCCCGAACTTGCGCTGACAATGTTCCGGCCCACCCCCATCTTTGATGTCTTCGGCACCATCGTCGATTCCCAGCAGCTGGTGATCATCATCGCGGCCGTCATCATGATGGTCGGCATCGACCGTTTCATCAGCAAGTCCCGCACCGGCCGCGGCATCAGGGCAGTCGCCCAGGACCCGGATACCGCGACGTTGATGGGTGTCAACAAAGAGCGCATCATTATTACTACCTTCATCATCGGGGGCCTGCTCGCAGGAGCCGCAGCATTGTTCTACGTCATGAAAATCCCCTCCGGTGTCCAGTACAGCGGCGGATTCGTCCTCGGCATCAAGGCCTTCGCCGCAGCCGTGCTCGGGGGCATCGGCAACGTCCGCGGCGCCCTGCTGGGTGGACTGCTGCTCGGCTTGATCGGCAACTACGGCCAGATCCTGCTCGGAAACTCGCAGTGGACCGACGTCGTGGCCTTCGTGGTGCTGGTGCTCGTGCTGCTGCTGCGGCCCGAAGGCATCCTGGGCACGTCCCTTGGAAGGAGCAAAGCATGAGCATGACGGATGGACCCACGCCGCTGCAGACGGCGGCCGCCGCACAGGCTGCTGAGGACCGGGAAGCCTCTTCCAAGGCGGCCGGCAGGAGCGATCTGCGCCAGCGCGGGAAACGCAAGTCCGGGTACTTCTCCGACCGGTGGCACGCCCTGTCGCGCCAGCAGCAGTGGGCATTCCTGGTCATCGTCGTTGTCCTGGCCTACCTGCTCCCGCTGCTCAACCCGCCCATCATCACCACCGAGCCGGGCAACAATTTCGCCCTGGCATGCTTCGATATGGCACGGTTTGCCCTCATCGCGGTAGGCCTCAACGTGGTGGTGGGATACGCAGGCCTGCTGGACCTTGGGTATGTCGCCTTCTTCGCCGTTGGCTCATACTGCGCGGCGATGCTGACCAGCCCCGATTCACCCTTCCTGCACATCCCTTACCTGTGGACCATTCCGGTGGCCATGGCCGTGACAATGTTCTTCGGCGTGGTGCTGGGTGTCCCCACCCTCCGGCTTCGGGGCGACTACCTGGCCATTGTGACGCTTGGATTTGGTGAGATCGTCCGCATCCTGGCCACGATCATTCCCGCCATGAAGGGCCAGGTCGGTTTCCAGAACGTCGGCCATCCGCCCGGTACCGAAGCTGACGGTACGCCCATCTTCTCCAACTCGAACGGTGTGCCCTGGTACTGGCTGACCCTGACCATCATCATCATCGTCACCCTCCTGGTGGGCAACCTGGAGCGCAGCCGGGTTGGCCGCGCCTGGATCGCCATCCGCGAGGATGAGGACGCAGCTGAAATCATGGGTGTTCCCACCTTCAAGTACAAGGTGTGGGCATTTGCCATCGGCGCCGCGATCGGCGGCCTTTCCGGCGCGCTTTTTGCCGGGCAGGTGGGGTTCGTCAATAACCAGAAGTTCGACGTCACCACCTCAATCCTGTTCCTCGCTGCCGTCGTGCTCGGCGGGGCCGGCAACAAGGTCGGCGCCATCCTGGGTGGGGCCCTGGTCAGCTACATTCCGTTGAGGTTCACGGCCATCGCCGAGTACAAATACCTGATCTTTGGCATCGCCCTGGTCCTGATCATGATCTTCCGCTCGCAGGGGCTGCTCCCGGCACGGCAGCGCCTGCTCGCCTATGGCCGGACAGCTTTCAATAAGGTCGCGGCCCGGGACACGCAAACCAAAGACACGGACAATCCAACAGCCGGCCCCGGGACCCGCACGGCCGGAGAGAGGGGAGCGGAGGCATGAGTTCCGAGGAACGGCAGGCCGGCTCCGGCAGCGTCGGGGAGCAGCCGGACAAGGGCAGCCCGGCAGTTGCAGCACCCGAAATGGACATCGAAGCCCTGGCCGAAGCCGGGGTGGACCAGGAACTGGCCGAGAAAGTGGCACCGGACCGCGATATCGCGGTTGCGGTGGGCGACAACATCGTGGAGGTCCAGAACCTCACGATCAAGTTCGGCGGCCTCGTGGCATTGGACAACGTCAGCTTCAACATCAAGCGCGGCGAGATCCTGGGGCTTATCGGTCCCAACGGCGCCGGCAAGACGACCTGCTTCAACGCCATGACCGGGGTCTACAAGCCCACCAGCGGGAAGGTGGTGTTGGAGGGCCAGGTCCTGAACGGCATCAAGCAGCATAAGATCACCCGTCTGGGCTTGTCCCGCACTTTCCAGAACATCCGGCTCTTCGGCGAAATGACGGCGTTGGAAAACGTGGTGGTGGGCCTGGACGCGCGGCACCGGACCAGCGTTGGCGGGGCCCTGCTGCGACTGCCCACCCACATCAAGGAGGAAAAGTCCGCCATCGAGCGCGGCATGGCACTGCTTGATTTCGTGGGCATCAGCAGCCACGCCCACGTCCTGTCCCGCCAGCTGCCTTACGGTTTCCAGCGCCGGCTGGAGATCGCCCGGGCACTGGCTACCGATCCGAAGGTACTCTGCCTCGACGAGCCGGCCGCCGGCTTCAACCCGGCCGAGAAAGAGGAGCTGATGGCGCTCATCCGCACCATCAGGGACGAGGGTTACACCGTACTGCTGATCGAGCACGACATGAAGCTCGTGATGGGTGTCACCGACCGGATCGTGGTGCTGGAGTTCGGGAAGAAGATCGCGGACGGACTGCCGCGCGAGATCCGCGAAGACCCGAGGGTCATTGCCGCCTACCTAGGAGAGCCCGAAGATGACGTTGCTTGAACTTGAGGACGTTTCCGTCCACTACGGCCGCATCCAGGCGCTGCGGAACATCTCCTTCACGGTGGAAGAAGGCGAAGTGGTGGCGCTGATCGGCGCCAACGGCGCCGGCAAGACCACCACCATGCGCACCATCTCCGGCCTGTTGAACTGCTCCGAGGGAAAGATCACCTTCGCGGGCCAGGACATCACCAAGATGAAGGCGCACATCCGGGTGGTGCACGGGATTTCGCAGGCGCCCGAGGGCCGTGGGATCTTCCCGGGCATGACGGTGATGGAAAACCTCGACATGGGCACCTTCGGGCGCAAGGACAGAAGCGGCGTATCCAAGGACCTGGACCGCGTCTTCGACTTGTTCCCGCGGCTGAAGGAACGCGAGAAGCAGTTCGGCGGAACCATGTCCGGGGGCGAGCAGCAGATGCTCGCCATCGGACGGGCCCTGATGTCCAACCCGAAGCTGCTCCTGCTGGACGAGCCGTCCATGGGGCTGGCACCGCAGTTCATCCGGCAGATCTTCAAGATCATCAAGGAGATCAACAACCAAGGCACCACCGTCCTGATGGTGGAGCAGAACGCCAACCAGGCCCTGGCGGGAGCGCACCGGGCCTTCGTCCTGGAGACCGGCGAGATCACGCACAGTGGCACCGGCAAGCAATTGCTGGAAGATCCCTCCATCAAAGAGGCCTACCTGGGCGTGGGATAGCTGCCCTGCGGGGCCCGGTTGTCCGGGAGGCAACGGTCACGGTTCGGTTGCAACCGGGCCCCGCGGGAACTTTCACCACGGCCTCCACGTGGGACTTGGTAGCGTAACAATCAGCTCATCACCCACACCCACATGGAGGAATTCCGCAATGGCACTTGGCGGCAACCCGATCTTCAACGGAAAGAGTTTCCGTGGCGCCACCCAGGCACCTTCTGTCCCGCAGGCTCCGTACGGTGCTCCTTACGGCCAGGCGCCGTACGGTCAGCAGCCGTACGGCCAGCCGTCCTACGGCCAGCAGGGGTGGAGCACCCAATCCCAGGGCATGACGGACGAACAACTCCAGCAGATGTACAACCAGCCGTCTGCCGGCCCCGCCGACACCGGCAGGATGACGTTCGACGACGTCATCATGAAGACCGCGGCCTGCCTCGGCGCCGTGCTGGTAGGCGCAGCCATCACGCTGACCGTTGGCCTGGGGCTGGCCTCCCTGCTGATGATTGTCGGAGCCCTGGGCGGTTTCGTGCTGGCCCTGGTCAACACGTTCAAGAAGCAGCCCTCGCCCGCACTCATCCTCGCCTATGCCGCCCTGGAAGGACTCTTCCTTGGCGGCCTGACCCGGATCCTGGACACGCAGTACCCAGGTGTGGGCCTGCAGGCAGTCGTCGGCACGCTTTCGGTCTTCGCCGTAACCCTCCTGCTGTTCAAGAGTGGCAAGGTGCGTGCAACACCCAAGGCCATGCGCTTCTTCATGATCGCACTCGGCGGCTACGCCCTGTTCTCCATCGTCAACCTTGTCATGATGATGACCGGCCTGACGCAGGAGCCCTTCGGCCTGCGCAGCGGCATGATCGGCGTCGTCATCGGCCTGCTGGCGATTGGGCTTGCCGCCTTCTCGCTGGTCATGGACTTCACCAGCATCGAGGCCGGAGTCCGCAGAGGCGCTCCGCAGCGCTTCTCCTGGACGGCGGCCTTCGGCCTCACCGTCACGCTGGTCTGGCTGTACGTGGAAATCATCCGCCTGCTGGCCATCCTGCGCGGCGACGACTAGGCACCGGCGGCAATTGCCGCCGTCGTCAGCAAAGGCCGTGGGCCCCACCAAACGGTGGGGCCCACGGCCTTTTGCGTCCGCAGCCCGTCAGGGCTGAGCGGTAGCCCGCCTAGGCAATACGCATGGCGCCGGCGGCAGGGGACACCGTGAAGATGTCCGGTGCCGTGAAGCCGGCCTCGGAGAAGGCCTTCGCGACGGCTGTCCGCACCCTCTGCTCCGCATCCACGGGGGTCAGGGCGATCGCTGCCCCGCCGAACCCGCCTCCGGTCATGCGGGCACCGATGGCCCCGTTCGCCCGTGACGTGTCCACGGCCAGGTCCAGCTCCGGGCACGAAATTTCAAAATCATCCCGCATGGAGGCGTGGCTGGCATCCAGCAGGGGTCCGATGGCAACCGGGCCGGCACCGTCCAGGAGTTCGACGGTCTGGAGCACCCTGTCGTTTTCAGTCACCACGTGCCGCACCCGCCTGAACGTCACCTCATCGAGCAGCCCGGCAGCCTCTTCAAGGTCACCCACCTGGACGTCCCGCAGCGCCTTGACCCCGAGGACCTCCGCCCCGAGCTCGCAGGACGCGCGCCGGGAGGCGTAGCCGCCGTCGGCATGGGAATGGGACACCTTGGTGTCGATGACCAGCAGCACCAGGCCGGCGGGTTCTGTCTCGAACGGAACCAGGGCGGCTTTCTGGTCCCGGCAGTCGAGGAACACCGCATGGCCCTTGGCGCCGCGCAGCGACGCGGACTGATCCATGATCCCCGTGGGCGCGCCCACGAAGTCGTTCTCCGCACGCTGCGTTGCCAGCACCATCTCCTCGGCCGTAAGCCCGGCGCCGGTGAGGTCGTTGAGTGCGGAGATCACGGCGCATTCGATGGCGTGCGACGACGACAGGCCGGCGCCCAGCGGCACCGTGGAGTCAAGGAGCAGGTCCAGGCCGGGGACGTCGATGCCGCGCTCCCGGAGGGCCCACATGACACCCAGGGGGTACTTGGTCCAGCCCTTGGCTGTTCCGGGCTGCAGGGACTCCAGCGAGGTGGTAACGACGCCTTGGTCACCGTACGTGGACAGCAGCCGCACGGTCCGGTCCGGGCGGACCGCGACGGCCACCCGGGCGGTGCGGTCGATGGCGAACGGAAGCACGAACCCTTCGTTATAGTCGGTGTGCTCGCCGATGAGGTTGACCCGGCCCGGCGCCTGCCACACGCCGTCTGCAGTGCCACCGAAAGCTTCGGCGAAGGGGACGGCGAGATCGACGGCGGAAACCTGGGCTGTGCCGGCCTGGTCCTGGCTGCTCACGCGGAAGCTCCTTCTGGTGCGGCCGCCACGGCGGACGGCTTTGTGGACGCCGGGACAGAGACACTGCGCAGGCGCTCCGCCACGCTTTCCGGCGTGGTGTCGTTGATGAACGCGCCCATCGCTGCCTCCGAGCCGGCGAGGTATTTCAGCTTATCCGCTGCCCTGCGCGGGGAGGTCAGCTGCAGGTTGAGGTAGCCGGCCGGGCGGAGGACATCATCCAGGGGAGCCTGGTGCCACGCGGAGATGTAGGGCGTGGGCGTGGGGTAGAGGGCATCCACCCGCTTGAGCAGGTCGAGGTACACCTCCGCCAGCTCGTCCTTCTCCTCCCCGTCCAAGGCGGCAAGGTCGGGAACGTGGCGATGCGGCACCAAGTGGATCTCCAGGGGCCACCGGGCGGCGAAGGGCACATAGGCGCTGAAATGCGTCCCCTCCACCACCATCCGGCTGCCGTCTTCGCGTTCTGCACGCAACAGGGAGCCGGTCAGGGTTTCGCTCCCGTCCTTGGCGTCGTAGTACTTCCGGGCGGCAGCGCCCAGGACGCCGGCGCGGGGTGTGACGTAAGGGTAGGCGTAGATCTGTCCGTGTGGGTGATGCAGCGTCACGCCGATATCGGCGCCCCGGTTCTCAAATGGGAACACCTGCTTGATGCCGGCCATGGCGCTGAGCGCAGCGGTGCGCTGTGCCCACGCCTCGATCACCGTGCGGGACCGTTCCCGGGTCAGTCCGCTGAACGAACCGGTGTGTTCAGGGGTGAAGGAGACAACCTCGCAGCGGCCGTAGGCGGGACCTTTCGTTCCCCATCCCGGATCCGCCGGAACGGGCCCCAACGCAGGGCCGAGGGACGGGAAGCGGTTCTCGAATACCACCACGTCGTAGTCGGAAGCCGGAATCTCTGACGCGTTCGAGTCAGTGGTGGGGCAAATGGGGCATTGGTCCGCCGGAGGCAGGTGTGTCCGTGACTGCCGGTGGGCAGCCACAGCCACCCATTCCCCGGTGAGGGCGTCGAACCGGATCTCGCCCGGTTCGCCCCTGGGCGGCAGCCCGCGATGGTCCGTGGTGAGTTCCGCGGTCCGGGGCGTGGTGCTGCCCGCATCGTCGAAGTACATCAGTTCCCGACCGTCGGAGAGCGTGGTGGTGGTCATCCCTGTCATGGCAAAAGTTTCTCATAAACGCTCAATAAAGAATAGTTAACAACAAAAAGTAACAGTGACGCTCATGCGGGTGCGGCGCCGCCCGTTGTACGGTAGGCCCATGACTGCCTCTTCCGAACCCGAAAACCAAGGTGCCGCGTCCCTCCCGTCCTGCGCGACCGGCCGCCAATACGAGCTGCGCCGCGGCGATGCCGCGGCCGTGGTCACCGCGCTGGCGGCAGGCCTGCGCTCGTACCACCGGGGCGGTGTCCTGCTCACGGAAACCTACGGCGATGACCAGATCGCTCCCGGCGCCACCGGGATTACGCTGGCGCCCTGGGCCAATCGGGTGGAGGACGGGACCTGGTTCCTGGACGGGAAGAAGCAACAGCTGGACATCACGGAAGTGTCCCGCAACAACGCCAGCCACGGACTCCTCCGGAACACCGGCTACTCCCTCGTGGGGAGGTCGGAACATTCGGTGGAACTTGAAGCCACCATCTTTCCGCAGCATGGGTACCCGTTCCTGGCCCGGCACCGGGTGCACTACCAGCTCACCGACGACTTGGGACTGCACGTCAGGCAGACGCTCATCAACGATTCCACGGCTCCGGCTCCCTTCGTCCTGGGCGCACACCCCTACCTGCGGGTCGGCGACACGCCGGTCGAGGACCTGAAGCTGACAGTCGCCGCCGAAACCCGGCTGGTGGCCGATGACCGCCTGATCCCGCGCAGCACGGCGCCGGTGGACGGAGATACCGACTTCCGCTCCGGCAGCGCGATTGCCAATCTCGCAGTGGATGTCGCCTTGACCGGCCTGCGCTACGACGAGGGCAGGGCGCGGCACACCCTGGCCGCCGCCGACGGCGCCGCGGTGTCGCTCTGGCAGGACGAAGCCTGCCGCTATGTCCACGTTTTCGTCAGCACCGAATACCCCGGCCGGACCCGCGCCGTGGCCGTGGAACCGATGACCGGACCAGCGAACGCATTCAACTCCGGAGAAGGCCTTCGCTGGCTGGCGCCGGGCGAATCCTTCAGCATCGAATGGGGGATCGACTATGTCCCGGCCCCGGCCGGGGCGTTGGTTTCCCATTAGCGCAAGGCTGCGGAAGTATTGGGTTATGACGCCACATGAGGACGCCGTAACCCAGGCAAACCAACCTTCTGCCACCACCGCCCCGCTGAGGGTGCTGACGGATCGTGAACTCGACAAGGACATTCCCTACGGCGTCCGCATTGCGGCGTCCTGGTCGTGGCGGCTGGGACTGATCCTGCTGATGGCAGGAACCCTCGTGTGGCTGCTGAGCAAGATCACGCTCCTGATCATTCCGATCATGGTGGCCGCGCTCCTTGCGGGACTCCTGAGTCCGGTCACGCACTGGTTGAAACGCCGGCGCCTGCCCGCCGGCCTCGCCGTGGCCGTGACGGTCCTGGGCTTTATCGGGGTCATCGCGGGTGCGCTGGCCCTGGTGGGCCGCCAGCTTGCGGTCGGGTTCGGAGAGCTCTGGTCACAGGCCCTCGAAGGCATACGGCAGGTCCAGGACTGGCTGTCCACGGGCCCCCTGCACCTCACGGACGCCCAGGTGGACCAGTACGTCAAGGACGCCAGTGACGCGCTGCAGAACAACAGCAGCAGCATCCTCAGTGGTGCGCTCTCCTTCGGCAGCACCGCCGGACACTTTGCGGCCGGGATGCTCCTGTCACTGTTCATCCTTATCTTCTTCCTGCTGGAAGGAGACCGGATCTGGGCTTTCCTGGTCAGGCTGCTGCCCCGAAAGGCGCGGGCAGCGACGTTCGGTGCAGGCCGCAAGGGCTGGGCGTCGATGGTCAGCTATGCGCGCATCCAGATGTTCGTCGCTGCCGTCGACGCGATCGGTATCGGCGTAGGCGCGGCCATAATCGGTGTCCCGCTGGCGCTTCCGCTCGGCGTGCTGGTCTTCCTCGGCTCCTTCATCCCGGTGGTGGGCGCCCTGGTGACGGGCGCCGTCGCCATCCTGCTCGCCTTGGTGGCCAACGGCCCGGTCAACGCGCTGGTCATGCTGGCCATCGTCCTGCTGGTCCAGCAACTCGAGGGCCACATCCTGCAACCCCTGGTCATGGGCAAGGCCGTCTCGCTGCACCCTGTGGCGGTAATCCTCAGCGTTGCGGCGGGCTCGTACCTCGCCGGAATCCCCGGGGCGCTCTTTTCGGTACCCATCCTGGCCGTAGCAAACTCGGCCGTTCGCTACATTGCCGCAAGAACGTGGGAACATGAACAAGTGCCGGTCATCGCCGGAAAGCCCATCACAGCAGGAGCGGGCGGGGACAACACCATCGAGGACGTTGAACCGCAGGCTGCATCCGATGCGGGGCTGGAGGCGGCCGGCGCAACAGCCGAAAACCGCGATGCCCGCACCGCCTCCCGAGAGGGCACCGGAGCCGAATCCAGAGGAGAGTAGTCCGTGAAGATCCTTGAAACCCTTCCCGTCACACTGGACGATGTCCTTGAGGCGCAGAAGCTGCTTGACGGGATTATTGCGCGCACCCCCGTGGAATCGTCCCGCGCGCTGGGCGGCATGGTGGGCGGTGACGTCTACTTCAAATGCGAAAACCTGCAACGGGCCGGGTCATTCAAGGTGCGCGGTGCCTACGTCCGCATGGCGCGGCTCTCCGCGGACGAGAAGAAGCGCGGCGTGGTGGCAGCGTCCGCCGGCAACCACGCCCAGGGTGTAGCCGTTGCCGCCAAGAGCCTGGGCATCAAGGCCCGCATCTACATGCCCCTGGGAGTGGCTCTGCCCAAGCTCGCCGCGACCCGCAGCCATGGCGCCGAAGTGATCCTGCATGGCCATAACGTTGACGAGGCGCTGGCCGAAGCACAGCGCTACAGCAATGAGACCGGAATGGTCTTCGTCCACCCGTTCGACAACGTGGACGTCGTGGCAGGGCAGGGGACCGTTGGCCTCGAAATCCTGGAGCAGGTGCCCACCGTCGACACCATACTTATGGGCGTGGGTGGCGGAGGGCTCCTTGCGGGGGTCGCCGTCGCCATCAAGGCCCGGGCCAGGGAACTCGGCCGCGAGATCCGCATCATCGGCGTCCAGGCGGAGAATGCCGCCGCCTACCCGCCCTCGCTGGCCGCCGATGCCCTGGTGCCACTGAAAAAGGTTTCCACCATGGCTGACGGCATCGCCGTGGGCCGCCCGGGGCAGTTGCCTTTCAGCATCATCCGCGAACTGGTCGATGACGTGGTCACCGTCAGCGAGGACTCCCTGGCCCGTGCCCTGATCTTCCTGCTGGAACGGGCCAAAATGGTGGTGGAGCCCGCAGGTGCGGTGGGCGTCGCGGCCCTGATGGACGGCAAGATCGAGAACCCGGGAACCACTGTGGCCGTCCTCTCCGGCGGCAACATCGATCCCATGCTGATGCTCAAGGTCATCCAGCGCGGCCTGTCCGCCGCCGGCCGCTACATGACCGTGCGAATGATGCTGGACGACCGTCCCGGCTCCCTGGCAACCATTGCGCGCATCATCGCCGAAAACGATGCGAACGTCACCGGCCTGGACCACACCCGCGTGGGTGGTTCCATCAGCATGGGCGACGTATCCATCACGGTGAACCTAGAGACCAAGGGCCACCAGCACGGTGAGCAGGTCCTCAGCGCACTCCGCGCTGAAGGTTTCCAGCCGATCGTGGTCCATTAGGACAGGGCATGGCCGGACCTGCTGGTAACGGACGCCGCCCCGGGCGCCAAACCCTGGCGTCGCGCGCGAAGGGCGGCCTGGCGGTGCTGGGCGGCTTCCTTGCCCTGCTGTTCGCCCTGGAGGTGGCCAACTCGCTGATGATGGGCGCGCTGGTCAGGACATTCGGGCTGCGGCCCAGGAGCGCCGACGGGCTGCTGGACATCTTCACCTTCCCGCTGCTGCACGCCAACCTGAACCACCTGCTCTCCAACAGTTTTCCACTGGTTATCTTCGGGTTCCTGGTGTTCCTGTCCGGGCTGCGCGTCTTCCTGACCGCGCTTGCCTTCAGCTGGCTGGGCAGCGGCCTGACCGTGTGGCTCATTGGCGACGGCGTTACCGTGGGGGCATCCGGCCTGGTCTTCGGGTTGTTCTCGTTCCTCCTGGTGCGAGGCTTCTTCAACCGGAGCTGGCGGCAGATCCTGCTCGCCGTGGTCCTGTTCATGGGCTACGGGAGCATCCTGTTGGGCGCCCTGCCGTTCGTTGCCGGTTACGTGAGCTGGCAAGCGCACCTGGGCGGTGCTGCCGGCGGTGTCGTGGCTGCGCTCCTGCTCCGGCCCCGCGTCCCGGCAACCGTGGGGCCCTGAGCAAAGCACCTGTGTGCGGGCAGGGTCGGCTTTAAAACACTGCGGCGGCCGTCCCCTGGGGGGACGGCCGCCGCAGTGTGCCGGCGTCGGCCAGGCCGGCGAAGGCTAGGCTGCGTAGGGCTTGGCGGAGAGGATCTCCACCTTGATGTCTTTGCCGTTCGGAGCGACGTAGCTGAGGGTGTCCCCTTCCTTGTGGCCCACGATGGCGGCACCCAGCGGCGACTTTTCGCTGAAGACATCCAGATCCGAGTCGCCGGCGATTTCACGGGAGCCCAGCAGGAACGTCTCTTCGTCCCCGGCGATTTTGGCCACCACGATCATGCCCGGTTCCACGATGCCGTCATCGGCAGGTGCTTCGCCCACGTGGGCATCCCGAAGCAGCACGGTCAGCTGGCGGATGCGGGCTTCAATCTTGCCCTGCTCTTCCTTGGCTGCGTGGTAACCGCCGTTTTCCTTGAGGTCGCCCTCTTGCCGCGCTGCTTCAATCTTCTGGACGATCTCCGCCCGGCCTGCGCCGGAAAGGTGGTCCAGCTCTGCCTTCAGGCGGTCAAAAGCTTCCTGGGTGAGCCAGGCTGCAGAAGCGCTGTTGGTGGTAGACACGGACTTCTCCTCTGGTGGTCCTACATGCAAAAGACCCCGCCATGGTGGCCACTTGTGGAGCAGCAACCAGCTCAGCGGGGTAAAGGTATCTATCCAGTGTAGTCAATCACTTGGAGATAACCCAACCTGGACGAGTCGCCGGTCACATCCCTTGTTGCGCCTGGCTGGGAATCCAGCAGCTGTCCACCAGGCCCGACACGGACTCCGACTCAGTGAGCACGGTGACGCGCTGGGCGACCGTCCTGCCGCCGTCGGCCGTTCCATCCGCCGCCGACGGCGGGATGTCAACCACCTTCCAGCCCACGACGGCGAACTTGGAATCCAGTGCCTTGACGGCGCACTTCACGGCGTTTCCGGGCTCGCGGGTGACCTGGAAGTCGACCTCGGCAACGGTGGAATCGGTGGTGCTGTAGCCGATGTCCTTGTACGTCACCCCGGACAGGGAATTCGATGTCGAAACCCATGCCAGGAACCCGATTCCGGCCGCGAGGGCGATGCCGATGCCGGTGCGGGTGGCCTTGGGAGTGAACCGGCGCTTTTTAGCACCATACCGATTGGCTAGGCTAGTGTCTGCGGGCGCGGGTTGGGCCGGCTGGTCCGGGGAAGTCACCAGACCAGTTTAGTGCCCTTTCCGCCGGCTCTCTGCGGCGGCCGTGGCCGCCGGTGGGGCACGACGCCCGCTTCAACATCCTTCGGCTGCCACAAGCCGCGAAACAAGAATAAGGAGCCGTCCTTTCCATGACAGCGTCCAGCAACTCCCAGGTGCCGCTCCGGCTGCTCGCAGTCCATGCCCACCCGGACGACGAATCCAGCAAGGGCGCTGCGACCATGGCCATGTACGCAGCCACGGGCGTGGATGTCATGGTGGCAACCTGCACGGACGGGTCGCGCGGCGACATCCAGAACCCGGCAGTCGAAGGCGAACCACACCCGAAGCGGGACATGGCCGGTGCCCGCAGGCTGGAAATGGCCAACGCAGCCTCCATCCTTGGCATCAAGCAGGCGTGGCTTGGATTTGTCGACTCCGGACTTCCCGAAGGCGATCCCCTTCCGCCGCTTCCGGCCGGTTCGTTCGCCACCTTGCCCCTGGAACGGGCTGCGGCGCCGCTGGTGCGGCTGGTCCGTTCGTTCAAACCGCACGTCATCCTCAGCTACGACGAAAACGGCGGCTACCCCCACCCTGACCACATCATGGCCCACCGTGTGGCTGTGGAAGCTTTCGAAGCCGCCGGCGATCCGGGACGCTACCCGGACGCGGGGGAGGCGTGGGAGCCGAGCAAGCTCTACTACGACCGCGCCTTCAGCCCCGAACGGTTCCGGGCACTGCACTTTGCGCTGGAAGAGGCGGGCCTCCAGTCCCCGTATGCCGAGCGTTTGGCCGCGTGGCTCGAATCCGACGCCGAGGGCCACACCCCGCCGCCGGCGCCGCACCCCACCACCACACAGATCGACTGCGGCGACTACTTCGAAGTTCGTGACGACGCCCTGCGCGCCCACCGGACGCAGGTGGACCCGCTGGGGTTCTTCTTCGCCGTCTCACCCGACATGCAGCGCCGGACCTGGCCCTGGGAGGACTACTCCCTGATCCATTCGAGGGTGCCGTCCGAGCTCCCGGAGAAGGACCTGTTCGCCGGGCTAAGATAGTCAGAGCAGGCTTTTTCTATCAAGCGTAGAAGTCGGGTGCGTCCCAGGCCCGTGCTGTCCGCCTCCTGCTGCATCCGTTCCACCAAAAGGTATCAATCGTGCATTCACTGCTCCTCCGCCTCGCCACCACGCCGACCCCGTTGCCCACTCCAACGCTTCGGGACGGGATCTCCGAGGACCAGGTGACCCCCGGCCTGCTGGGGTTCGTCATGACGGCTTTCTTCGTGGTGGCCACGGCCTTGCTGATCGTCGATATGGTGCGCCGGATCCGCCGGGTGCGCTACCGCGCCCAGGTGGAGGAAGAACGCATGGCGGCCGCAACCGCGGCAGACGTGGAGGCGGCTGACGCGCAGGACGGGCTCGACGACGGCCCGCGCCCGGCAGCGCCGGAGTCCAACGGAAACGGGCTCCAGCGGCCGGGGGAGTAAACCGGCGTCAGGCCAGGACGGCCAGTGCGATGGCAACGAAGTGCGCTGCGAAAGCCAGCACCGTCAGTGCATGGAACAGTTCGTGGAAGCCGAAGTGGTGGTAGCTGAAGTTTGGCTTCTTCAGGGCGTAGAAGACGGCGCCGGTGATGTAGAGAACTCCGCCCACGCAGATCAGGACCGCTGAAGCCGGGCTCGCCTGGAAGAACTGCGGCAGGTAGAACAGGGCGCCACAGCCCAGCGCGATGTAGATGGGCACGTACAGCCAGCGGGGCGCATCGGTCCACAACAGCCGGAACAGCACGCCAAGGATGGCACCGGACCAGATGACCCACAGGAGGATCACCGCCTGCGGGCGTTCCAGGAGCGTCCATGCCAGCGGCGTGTAGGTGCCGGCGATGACGAGCATGATGTTGGTGTGGTCCAGCCGCTTGAGGACCAGCTTGACCCGTGGGGACCAATTTCCGCGATGGTAGACGGCACTAACACCGAACAGCAGCACGCCGGTGGCCGCAAAGACGGCAGAGGTGATCCGCCGGTCCGCGGTAGGGGCCAGCACAACCAGGACGATGCCCGCGGCAAGCGCCAGCGGGGCGGTGACGGTGTGGATCCAACCCCGCCATTTCGGTTTGATCATCAGCAGTTCCGCCAGGCGGACGGCAGCATCATCCACTGCGTTGGGCCCGGGCCCGTCGCCGGGGTTGCTGCCCTCCGGCCCGGACGGCCGGGAACTGTGCGGAGCGTCGCTGTTCATTGGTCCAGAATAACTTACGCATCGGTAAGTTACTCGTTGGTAACTTAGCGTCGCATCCGCCTCCCGGACCCCGGCGCGTCCCGGAGCGCTGCTGGCGGTAGCCTAGGATGTGGATGTACGTACGGCAGGAAAGTCAGGTGAGTGGACGCGTGGAGTTGCCCGGGTTCCTCTATGGCTACTACGAACGCCGGCTGCTGAAGGATCTCCCGCGCGACCGGATTCCCCGCCACATTGGCGTCATGGTGGACGGCAACCGGCGCTGGGCCAAGCAGTTCAACGCCCCCACCAGCCAGGGCCACCAGGCGGGCGCGGACAAGATCCATGAGTTCCTCGGCTGGTGCCAGGAACTCGGCGTCAAGGTGGTCACGCTGTACATGCTGTCCACTGACAACATGAACCGGTCCAGCGAGGAGTTGGACCTCCTGATGGGCATCATCGCCAACACGCTGGACCGGCTCGATGACGACGCCAATATTTCCGTCCACGCGATGGGTGCCCCTGAACTGCTTCCGGACTACTTGGCTGAGCGGCTCAACAAGCTGACTGCGCGGACTCCGGTGCGGGAAAAGATCCACGTCAACGTCGCCGTCGGGTACGGAGGAAGGCGGGAAATTGTCGACGCCGTCCGCGAACTCCTGCACGACGCCGTCGCCAAGGGCATGGACATTTCCAAGCTCGCCGACGACCTGTGCGTCGATGACATCTCGCGCTTCCTCTACACCCGCGGCCAGCCTGACCCGGACCTGGTGATCAGGACATCGGGGGAGCAGCGGCTCTCCGGCTTCCTCATGTGGCAGAGCGCCTACAGCGAGTTCTATTTCTGCGAGGCCCTGTGGCCTGCCTTCCGAAAAGTCGATTTCCTCCGCGCCCTGCGTGACTACGCCGGCCGGCAGCGGCGCTTCGGCGCCTGACACCCCCGGTTCAGCACGAGTTAATCGATGCGCAACGGGAATCGCCGCGTAATGGTTGCGGAAACTTGGCCGGGTGGATTTACGTTATATCCATCAGCAGGCAAAACCGCCGGCTGATCGGGGAGGCCAATACATGGAGCGAAACATCGCACCGGTTGTATGGGAGGCCGGACCCGGCCTCGTGGCCGAGCCGCCTCACCAATAACAATTCCGGGCTGGTGCCCGGGGCTGGAGTCGATGTGGCTACTTCTGAACGACTGCCCGAGGTCCTGGCTGGACAGGGCGGAAAAGCTACCTCTCGCGCCGAGCGCGCTACTTTTGAAACCGGCGCAGCAACTGATGCTGCGGCCGGTTTCGCTGTCTCCGGAAGGGAAGCCGACATCCACACCTTCGTCATCGACACGTCAGTCCTGCTCTCGGACCCCCGGGCACTCCTGCGGTTCGCCGAGCATGAAGTCGTGGTGCCAATCGTTGTGATCACCGAACTTGAGGCAAAACGGCACGACCCCGAACTGGGCTACTTCGCCCGGAAGGCCCTGCGGCTCCTGGACGACCTCCGGGTCAAGCACGGCGGACTGAACCAGGCCATTCCCATTGGTGACGACGGCGGCACCCTGGTGGTGGAGCTCAACCACATTTCGGCGGAGGTACTGCCACTGGGCTTCCGCAGCGGTGACAACGACAGCCGGATCCTTGCCGTCGCCAAGAACCTGGCCAACGAGGGCCGCAACGTCACTGTGGTCTCCAAGGACCTCCCCATGCGGGTCAAAGCGTCCGCCATGGGCCTTACCGCCGACGAATACCGCAATGAGCTCGTCAAGGACTCAGGCTGGACCGGTGTCGCCGAAATCGAAGCCGACGAACAGGAGATCTCTACCCTGTACGGGCACGAACCCGTGTTCATCCCCGCCGCGGCGGAACTGCCCGTCAACACCGGACTGGTCCTGCTTTCCAACCGCGGCTCGGCCCTGGGCCGGGTGGGGGCGGACAAGCAGGTGCGCCTGGTCAAGGGCGATCGAGATGTCTTCGGCCTCCACGGCCGGTCCGCCGAGCAGCGGCTCGCCATCGACATGTTGATGGATCCGGGCGTCGGCATCGTGTCCATTGGCGGACGCGCCGGCACCGGAAAATCGGCGCTCGCCCTTTGTGCGGGCCTCGAAGCCGTACTCGAACGCCGCGAACACCGGAAGGTGATTGTGTTCCGGCCGCTCTACGCCGTGGGTGGCCAGGAACTTGGCTACCTGCCCGGTTCGGAATCCGAAAAGATGAACCCCTGGGCCCAGGCCGTCTTCGACACGCTCGGGGCCTTGGTCAGCCAGGAAGTGGTGGAGGAAGTCATGGACCGCGGCATGCTCGAGGTCATGCCGCTCACGCACATCCGCGGCCGCTCCCTGCACGACGCCTTCGTGATCGTGGACGAGGCGCAGTCGCTGGAGAAGAACGTGCTGCTGACGGTGATGAGCCGAATGGGCCAGAACTCCAAGATCGTCCTCACCCACGACGTCGCCCAGCGGGACAACCTCCGCGTCGGGCGCCACGACGGAATCGCCGCCGTTGTCGAAACCCTGAAGGGACACCCGCTCTTCGGCCACGTCACCCTCACCCGCTCAGAGCGCTCGCCCATCGCAGCGCTGGTGACAGAGCTGCTCGAAGGCTAGTACCTGAGTTGGCAAGGGGCCGTGGCCGGGTTCGCCGGGCCACGGCCCTTCGTGCCTTTCGGTGGCTGGGTACGTCCGCCCCAAGCCCTTCGCCGTCGCTTAGACACCTCCCGGCGCGGTGCTTCGGTCGCTGGGCGACCTGCGCAACGCTCTGGTCGGCGATGCGCTCCTACGCGAAGGACTTGGGCCGGTCTCGTGCAGTCAAGTCACCTTAAGGAACCTTGCCGCTGCTTCGTGGCCCTCCACCTTCAGCTTCCATTCGGGGCGATTGAAGGTTTCGGGGGTGAGGCGGACGTGCTGGAGCGTTTCGACCTTGGTACCCCAGGCCTTGCGGGTGATCCCGTTCAGTTCGTAGCCAAGGGAGCGCGAGACGCCCAGGGAGGCGTCGTTCCAGGATGCGGCCTCGGATTCGGCCACGTCGGCGCCCAGCCAGTCAAAGGCCCAGAGCACGACGGCGGCACGCATCTCCGTGCCCAGTCCGCGCCCTTGGACGGACTGCTGAAGCCAGGAGCCGGTGCTGACGGTCTTGAGGCTTGCGAAGTCCTTGGCACCAATGTCCTGGCAGCCGACAAAACGTCCCTCCTGCCAGATGCCAAGCAGCAACGTCCAGTTTTCCGGGGAGCATTCGGCCCTGCACCGCCAGTACCAGCGGGCCATGTTCGGGCCCAGTTCGTCGTCCGGAAGTTCCGTCCAGGGCATACTGAACGGGTTGCGGCCGGCCTCGTGGATGCCGCTGCGGGCCGCTGCCACGGCGGCGGGCACGTCCTGATCGGTGATGGGCCGGAGCTCAAGCCGGGGTGTGGCCAGCCGAAGGTCGAACAGGGGCCAGATGGAGCTCAGGGAGGTCATCCGCGAAGCCTAGCTGATCGTCATCGCCGGTACCTGTCACGCTCAGGCGGGGAGGTCCCAGGCGATGTGCCGCCGGACGTCCGTGAGGTTCATGGACTGGGCCAGGAACAGGTCATCAAGCATGTATTCGTCCACGGCAATGATGCGGATCCAATGCCCGTAATCACCGGTCCCCGGTTCCAGTGACCGGGTGGCGACGCAGACCCCGGTGCCCACGTCCACGCGGAGGCGCGTGCGCCCGGGAAGGCACAGCGGAGCAGCGGCATCCCCCGGGTGGTAGGCGGCGTTAGGGACCACCACCGCTTCCAGGGCGGCCCTGCCTTCGTGCTCGACATGGTGGATGTCCTTGATGTCCAGTGCGTTGCTGCCCGGGAATTCGATGGGAACCGGAGCGTTGCCGGCGAGCTCAACGGGGTCCAGGGCGGCCGAGAAGCGTCCGTTGCCGAAACCTGGTTCGCCGTACGCTGCCTCAGGCCTGCGGCGGACCTGTCCGGCGTCGTCATAGACGGGGGTGACCAGATGGGGCGGCAGGAGCCAGGACTTGCGGGTGGAGCTGACGTAGAAGTCACCACGGGAATCGTTGATTCCGGTGGTGCTGTGCAGCACCAGGCCATCCGGACTCTCCAGCCGGAGCGCCCCGGGCCGCCGCAGCCATGCCCGGACGAACGGCGCCCCCGGTCCGGGAGCTGCATCGAATGGCTGGTCCCAGTACTCGAACCTCAGGGACTGCCACTTCCAGGGGGATGACCGGCACAGGTTCCGGAACGCGGCAGCCGGATCCGCGGGTGTGCCAGGAGGGTCCGGAACCGTCCGGCGCCGGGACTCCCAGGTCGACATATCCACAGTTTACGCGGCGGCGCTACGGCCGGTACGGCCGGATCCAGTAGCATCCGAGGGGTGATCGGACGACTGGGCGACCTGTGGCAGTACACCCCCGTGGCCTTCTGGCTGGTGCTGGCCGCCTGCCTCTACTTTGTGGTGATGGCTGTGCGGCTCACCGTTATCGATGTCCGGCACCATCTCCTGCCCAACCGAATCGTGTTTCCCTCCTATGCCGTGGCAGGATTCCTTCTCCTGGCCGCAGCGGCGACGGGCTGGGGCGGGGCGGTGACGGCCGCGGGGGATCCGAACGGCAACCCCATCATGCCTGTTGTCAGGGTGCTGGCGGGGGCCGCGATCCTCTGGCTTTTCTACTTCGTCCTTCGCCTTGCCTATCCGCCCGGGATGGGATTCGGCGATGTGAAGCTGGCGGGCGTGCTGGGCATGTACCTTGGCTACCTCAGTTGGGGACATCTCTTCGCCGGCACCTTCCTCGCGTTCCTGCTCGGCGGCCTTTGGTCGCTGGCGCTCCTGGCGGCCCGCAGGGGAACGCTGAAGTCCGCCATCCCGTTTGGCCCGTTCATGCTTGCCGGGGCCGCGGCCGCCATGCTGCTGCCGGCTTAGGTTTACGGCCTTGGGACGTCTTTGGCCTTGGGTAGGCTGGCATTATGCCTGCACCTGAATACGTCCTGAAACTGCGCAAGAAGATCGGCAACGACCCCCTCTGGGTTCCCGGCGTACGGGGCGTGGTGGTCGATGACGGGGGCAGGATCCTGCTGGCCCAGCGGGCGGACAACCGGCAGTGGGCCCTGATCAGCGGGATGCTGGACCCGGGGGAGCAGCCTGCCCGGGGCCTGGTCCGGGAGATCTTTGAGGAAACGGCCGTGGTGGCGGAAGCCGAACGCGTGGTATCCGTGGGGGCGGTAGGTCCGGTGACCTACCCGAACGGCGACGTCTGCGAATTCCTCGACGTCGTGTTCTTGTGCCGCTACGTGTCCGGCGACGCCAGGGTGAACGATGACGAGTCCCTGGCGGTTGGCTGGTTCGGACTGGACGAGCTTCCCGAGCTCATGCCGGGCCACCTGACCAGCATCCGTCAGGCGCTGACGCCGGCAGGAGCCGTCTACTTCGAGCCGTAGGAGTGCCAAACCCTGTTGGTCTCAGGCGGCCCTGCGGGCCCCGGCCCGCCAGGGCTTCCCCGGGCCGCCGACGACGGTCAGCGGCCCGGGGAGACCAGCTCGCCGTCGTCGTCCTTGGCATGCTCGTCCACACCGGCCTCCGCAGCGCGGGCCGCGGAGCTGGCGGGCAGCCCGGCAGCGAGCCGTTCTGCTTCCTCCCCGCCGACTGCCTCGCCGCGTGCCACCATACCGGCGGTATCCGACAACGGGATCTGCTTGAGCGTCAGGGCCAGCAGCAGTGCCACGGCAATGAACGGCAGCAGATACCAGAACACGGGTGCCAGCGAATCCGCGTAGGCGTTCACGATGGCGTCGCGCAACTGTGAGGGAAGCTGGCTCAACGCCTGCGGGTCCAGCGTCCGGGTGGACTGCCCGGCTTGCTCGGCGGAGGCTCCCGCCCCCGTGAAGGCAGCGGTCAAGGCCTCGGAGAGGCGCGTGGTGAAGATGGACCCGAAGACGGCGACGCCCATGGCGGCGCCAACCTCGCGGAAGTAGTTGTTGGTGCTGGTGGCGGTGCCGATCTGGTCCGCAGGGACGGAGTTTTGGACCACCAGGACCACTACCTGCATGATCAGGCCCAGCCCGGCGCCGAACACGAACAGCTGGAGGCAGATGACCCAGATGGGGGTGCTGGCGGCAAGGGTGGTCATCCACAGGATGGCGGCCATGGTGAAGGCGGCACCCAGGATGGGGAACATCTTGTATTTGCCGGTCTTGGAGATCCGGATGCCTGAGTAGATGGACGTGCCCATGAGGCCGGCCATCATGGGCAGCATCAGCAGCCCGGATTCGGCGGCCGACGTGCCCGAGGACATCTGCAGGAACGTCGGGACGAAGGCGATGGCGGAGAACATGCCAAGGCCAAGGGTGAAGCCGATGGCTGTGGCGTTGATGAAGATCCGGTTCCGGAACAGGCTCAGCGGGATGATCGGATCCTCGGCGCGCCGCTCCACCAGCACGAACGCGGCGGCGGAGACCAGCAGGCCGGCGCCGAATGCCCAGGTGAGGGGTGAATCCCAGCCTTCGTCCTTCTTGCCGCCGAAGTCGGTGAAGAAGATCAGGCAGGTGGTGGCCGCGGAGAGCAGGACCACGCCCAGGATGTCGATCCGCTTGTCGGCCTTCTTGTTGGGCAGCGTCAGGGCGAACCAGGCGATGGCGAACGCGGCAACGCCCACCGGAATGTTGATGTAGAAGGCCCACTCCCAGGTGAGGTGGTCAACGAAGAAGCCGCCCAGCAGCGGGCCGGCCACGGCCGACAGGCCGAAGATGGCGCCCAGCGGGCCCATGTACTTGCCGCGCTCCTTGGCGGGCACGATGTCGGCGATGATGGCCTGGGACAGGATCATCAGGCCGCCGCCGCCCAGGCCCTGGATGGCGCGGAAGATGACGAAGCCCCAGAAATCCGTGGCCAGTGCGCAGCCCACGGACGCGAGGGTGAAGAGTGCGATGGCCACCAAAAACAGGTTGCGGCGGCCCAGGATGTCCCCGAATTTGCCGTAGATGGGCATGACGATGGTGGTGGCCAGCAGGTAGGCCGTGGTGATCCAGGCCTGGTGTTCCACGCCGCCCAGCTTGCCCACGATGGTGGGCATGGCGGTGGAAACGATGGTTTGGTCCAGGCTGGACAACAGCATTCCGGCGATCAGCGCGGAAAAGATGATCCAGATGCGTTTTTGCGTCAGCAGGAGTGGGCCTGTCGGCGCCTTGGTGGTGGCGGTACTCATGATTGTCCTTCTGCGGCGGTGGGGTCCGGAATGTCGAATGGCTGGGAGAAGAGCAGGCTGGCAGCGGAGATGTTCTCCAGGAGCAGGTCCCGGTACGGGCGTGTGTTGCCGTCGGAGAAATAGGCCATGCTGCTCTTGCGGGCGATGGTGCTCAGGAGGACCACGGCCATCTGCACCACCGGGTGGTCCGGGGCCACGCCTTCGCGCCGTGCCACGTCCTTGGCGAACTGGGCTTCCCGCTGCTCGGTGACGCCGATGATGCGGAGGATGAGCTGCGGTTCCTTGCGGACCACGCCTATCAGTTGCCGGGTATCTTCCTCGGACTCCGTCATGTCCTCGGCCAGGCGCAGGGAGAGCCGGACAAGGTCCCGGAAGAGGGTGGGTGAGATGGCACCGGCGGGTGAATCCGAACCGCCGGCCACGAATTCGTCGATGACCGCCGACGGCACGTCATCGTCCGCGTGGCCGATGATGGCGTCTTCCTTGGTGGGAAAGTAGTTGAAAAAAGTCCGGCGGGAGATATCCGCAGCCTCGCAGACTTCCTCCACGGTGTAACCGTTGAGCCCGTGTTCGGCGGTCATGCTGCGGGCAGCGGCGGTGATGGCGCGCCGGGTGGCGGCCCGTTTGCGTTCGCGGAGTCCGGGATCCGAAGTTGCACTGTTACTCACAAAGTAAAGTTTTGCACTAAGTGAAAACAAGTGCAAGTTTTTCTGGGAGTCGGCAGGGGCTTAAACGGACGACGGCGGCCGGCACCTTTCCTGCGAAAGGTGCCGGCCGCCGTCGGACGCTGCGGCGGGTTATGCCTTGTGCGCCGGAGCCGTCATGGTGGTGACGTCCAGGGCCTTGTCCAGGTCTGCCTCTGACACCTTGCCGTCGCCGTCGCCGACGAAGCCAAGCTGCTCGGTGGCCTGGCGGATGGTCAGGCCCTCCTTGACGGCGGTCTTGGCGATCTTGGCGGCGTTCTCGTAGCCGATGTACTTGTTCAGCGGGGTGACGATGGACGGGGAAGCCTCTGCGAGGAAGCGGGCGCGCTCCACGTTGGCGGTGATGCCGTCAATCATCTTGTCCGCCATGACCCGGCTGGTGTTGGCCAGCAGCCGGATGGACTCAAGCAGGTTGGCGGCCATGACCGGGATGCCCACGTTGAGTTCAAACGCGCCGTTGGTACCGGACCAGGCGATGGCGGTGTCGTTGCCGATGACCTGGGCTGCCACCATGATGGACGCCTCGCAGATGACCGGGTTGACCTTGCCCGGCATGATGGAGGAGCCTGGCTGCAGGTCCGGGATGGCAATTTCGCCGAGGCCGGTATTGGGGCCCGAGCCCATCCAGCGGAGGTCGTTGTTGATCTTCATGAAGGAGATGGCGATGTTGCGCAGCTGGCTGGAGGCTTCGATCAGGCCGTCGCGGTTTGCCTGTGCTTCGAAGTGGTCGCGCGCCTCGGTCAGCGGCAGGCCGGTGTCCGTGGCGAGCAGTTCGATGACGCGCTCCGGGAAGCCTGCGGGGGTGTTGATGCCGGTCCCCACGGCGGTACCGCCCAGCGGCACCTCGGCGACGCGGGGGAGCGAGGCGTTGATCCGCTCGATGCCGTAGCGCACCTGCGCGGCGTAGCCGCCGAACTCCTGGCCCAGGGTGACCGGGGTGGCGTCCATGAGGTGGGTGCGGCCGGACTTGACCACGTCCTTGAACTCAACGGCCTTGCGCTCCAGCGACTCGGCCAGGTAGCCCAGTGCGGGGATCAGGTCGTTGATCAGCGCGGAGGTGGCGGCGACGTGGACCGAGGTGGGAAACACGTCGTTGGAGGACTGTGAAGCGTTGACGTGGTCGTTCGGGTGGACCACCTTGTCACTGCCGGCAGCCTTCAGGGCGCGGGTGGCCAGCTCTGCCAGGACCTCGTTGGTGTTCATGTTCGAGGAGGTGCCGGAGCCGGTCTGGAAAACGTCGATGGGGAAGTCGCCGTCGTACTTGCCGGCGGCCACCTCGTCGGCAGCGTCTGCAATCGCCTTGGCCAGCTCGCCGTCGAGCACGCCCAGTTCTGCGTTGGCCTGGGCGGCAGCCTTCTTGACCCGGGCCAGCGCCTCAATGTGGGTGCGTTCCAGGGTCTTGCCGGAAATGGGGAAGTTCTCCACTGCCCGCTGCGTCTGCGCGCGGTACAGTGCGTTCACGGGGACGCGGACTTCGCCCATCGTGTCATGTTCAATGCGGAACTCTTCAGTGGAAGTCATGGGGCTAGCTTATGGCGATCAGGGGCCCCATCGAAAACCGTTAAGGGGGCCGCACGGAGGTCCCGTGCAGCCCCCTTGGCGGTGTGGCTACAGCTCGCCGATTCCGTAAACCAGATCAGCGCGGCCTTCCGCCAAGCGGTAGGAAAGGCCGACGACGGCGGTGCGGCCGCCCTCGATTGCGTCGGAAATCACACGGGAGCTGTCCGCCAGGCGCTGCGAGGTCTGCTTGACGTGCTCCACCACCATGTCGTTGACCTCGTGCTGGTCGTTGCGCAGCGAGGTCAGGACAGAGGGCGTGATGCGCTCGACGAGGTCGCGGATGAAGCCTGCCGGCATCTCGCCGGTTTCCACGGCGTCCTTGGTGGCTGTCACGGCGCCGCAGCTGTCGTGGCCGAGGATGACAATCAGGGGCACGTTGAGCACACCCACGCTGTACTCCAAGGAGCCCAGGACGGCGTCGTCGATCACTTGGCCGGCGGTGCGGACCACGAAGACGTCGCCCAGGCCGACGTCGAAGATGATTTCCGCCGCGAGCCGGGAGTCGGAGCAGCCGAAGATCACCGCGAACGGATTCTGCGTCTCCACCAGCGATGAGCGGCGGGATGCGTTCTGGTTCGGATGGGAGGACTCGCCGTTTACGAAACGTTCGTTGCCTTCGCGCAGGCGGCGCCAGGCCAGTGCAGGGGTCAGGTTAGTCGTCACGGCCCCACCTTACGGCGTGGGGGCCGCCGAGGGTGAAACTGTGACGGCCGGGCTGCTGTCCAGGGAGGTCACGACGGCGGCCGCCAGCGTGGAGAATTCGTCCAGTTGGGCGGCGCCGGAGAGGATGACGGTGCTGCCCCGGTAGTTCAGGATCATCGACTTTTCGCCCTTGCCGGTGTCACGCAGCTCCCAGTCCTGGCCGCCGGCGTTCCGGGTACCCGTCACGGGGGCGTTCTTGGTCTGCTGGAGGAGCCAGGTGGGGTTGGAACTCTTGGTCTGTACGAGGGCGATGAATGAGGTCTTGGGCGTCAGGTAGCCGACTTCCCACGTGGGCACGCCGCTGCCCGTCCCGGCCTCCCACCGCGCGTAGTTGGCGCGGAAGGCGTTGCCGGTATCCGGTGCGACGGGTGTGAATCCGGCCACATCCGCGGCGTTCCGGGCCACCGACGCGACGTCGATGTCCGGCCGGTAGCCGTCACTTTTCGGTTGCGGGTTCATGAGGACCACGGGCAGGAACGCGGCAATGCTGAGGACCAGGGCAATGATCATTCCGATCACCGAGGCGTTGGCCCGTTTGGCGGCCGCCGCCGGAATGACGGGCTTTACGGGGGTTTCCGCACCGGCCTTTGCTGCCTCGGGCCGGCCTTCGGGCTGTGCCTGGCCGGAATTGGGGCTGGTGGCTTCCTGCATGTCATTCACTTCTCTATAGTCGCCCATCCCGGAGCCGTAGTTCCATTCGGGGGTCAGCAGGCCGCGGAGGCGGATGTCCGGGCACATTGCGCCGCAGCGTCATGGGCCGCCCGCCGAGCGGCGCCGCGACTATGATCGGTACCAGAGGAATCACCGCTCTGCTGCACCGGCAAGCGGGTTCAATGATCGCCACTCGAAGAAGAGGTTCACGTGTCACCAGCGTCCATGACCCAGAAGTACTCCACGATTTCACCGTCCCTTGCGGTGGGCCACGACGAGCCGGACCGCAACCTTGCCCTTGAACTCGTCCGCGTCACCGAGGCCGCGGCCATTGCCGGCGGCCACTGGGTTGGCTTCGGCGACAAGAACACCGCTGACGGTGCGGCCGTCGATGCCATGCGCTCCTTCCTGCAGACGGTCCACTTCAACGGCGTTGTGGTCATCGGCGAAGGTGAAAAAGACGAAGCCCCCATGCTGTTCAACGGCGAACGCGTCGGCGACGGCACCGGCCCCGAGGTGGACGTGGCCGTGGACCCCATTGATGGAACACGGCTGACCGCCCTGGGCATCAACAATGCGCTGGCCGTCCTGGCCGTCGCCGAGCGGGGCTCAATGTTCGACCCCTCCGCCGTGTTCTACATGGAAAAGCTCGTCACCGGTCCCGAAGCGGCGGACATGGTTGACCTGCGCCTGCCGGTCAAGCAGAACCTGCACCTGATCGCCAAGGCCAAGGGCGTGAAGGTGAACCAGCTCAACGTCATGATCCTGGACCGGGACCGGCACCGCCCGCTGGTGGAGGAAATCCGCGAAGCCGGCGCGCGCACCAAGTTCATCATGGACGGCGACGTCGCCGGGGCCATCGCGGCGGCCCGCTCCGGCACTGGCGTGGACGCCCTGATGGGCATCGGCGGTACCCCTGAGGGCATCGTGGCCGCCTGCGCCATCAAGTCCCTCGGCGGCGTCATCCAGGGCCGCCTCTGGCCCACCAGCGACGAAGAGAAGCAGAAGGCCATCGACGCCGGCCACGACCTGGAGCGCGTGCTTTCCACCAATGACCTCGTCTCCAGCGACAACTGCTACTTCGCCGCGACGGGCATCACCGACGGAGACCTGCTCAAGGGCGTCCGCTACTCCAAGGACAAGGTCCTGACCCAGTCCATCGTGATGCGTTCAAAGTCGGGAACCATCCGCTTCGTGGACGGCGAGCACCAGGCCAGCAAATGGGAGGGCTACGCCCGCAAGAGCTGATCCGCATCCGGAAACGGATACCAGGGCCCCGGGGCGCCATGCGCGCTGCCGGGGCTTTGGCGTTAACGCCTTGGTATAGGGTTTAAGCCATGATTCCTGCCGTTGTGCCCTGTATTGACCGCGCCCTCTGGGACGAATATGTCGACCGGTTCCAGGGCCACCCTCAGCAGCTGTGGGGCTGGGGAGAGACCAAGGCGATGCACGGCTGGTCCGTGGACCGGGTCCTCGTCAAGGCCGGTGACGAAACCATTGGCTGTGCCCAGCTCCTGGTCCGGAAGCTGCCTGCACCCTTCCGCGCCCTGGTCTACATCCCGCGCGGTCCGATGTGCACCGTGGAGAATGCGCAGGAGGTGCTCAACCGGCTGGCCGAGCACGCAGCCCTTCGGCACCGCGGCGTTGCCCTCAGCATCGAACCCGACTGGGACCGCGGCTCTGCCTTCGCCGGTGCCGTCGCCGCAGCCGGCTTCCGGGAATCGGCCAACACCGTCCTGATCCCCAGGACACTGATCCTGGACCTCACCCGGTCAGACGATGAACTGATGGCGGAGATGTCCAAGTCAACGCGGGCCAACATCCGCAAGGCGATGCGCAGCGACGTGGAATTCCGCAAGGTCAAGAACGACTCCGAGCTGGAGCAGGTGCTAGCGATCTACCACGACACGGCGGAACGTGCCGGGTTCGGCATCCACGAGGACCAGTACTATCGCGACATCTTCCGGAACCTGGGGGACGCCTCGCCCATCGTCGCAGCCTTCGACGGCGAACAGATGCTTGCGTTCACGTGGCTTTCCCGCAGCGGCACCACCGCGTTCGAACTTTATGGCGGCGTGTCCGCCGAGGGCCAGAAGCAGCGCGTGAACTACGGGGTCAAGTGGGCGGCATTGCAGTTGATGCGGGAAGACGGCTGCAGCCGGTATGACTTCAACGGCCTCCTCAACGACGGCATCTCCGACTTCAAGAAGCAGTTCGCCAAGCATGAGGACATGCTCCTGGGGACCTGGGAAAAGCCGTTGTCGCCGTTCTACCCCGCGTACTCCACAGCCATGCCGCTGGCCCGCAAAGGCCTCCAGGCGGCCCGCCGGCTGGTCAAGGGCGCGGCGGGCCGGGCGCAGGGGCTGATGAAGCGGCGCTAGAGTCCGGTAGTCACGGCGAAGGCCAGGGCGGGCTCGCTGCTGCCTGCTGCCCGGTGGACGTTGACCGGGGCCTCGGCAGCGGCCACGAACGCGCTGGAACCGCGGGACAGTTCCAGGTCGCCCTTGGGTGAGTCCAGGTAGACGGCACCGGCCACCACTATGACCACGGCGGCGCCGGACTGGGCCAACGGGACGGGGCCGGAGTCCGGGCCCAACTCGATGCGCTGAAGCTGGAACTCCCCGAACGGCGGCCGGTACACCTCCTGGTCCATCATGGTCCTCCCGGCGTGCAGCATCGGAACGGCCACCGGGTGGAAGTCGATGGTCTTCAGGAGCTCCGGCACATCGATGTGCTTTGGGGTCAGGCCGCCGCGCAGGACGTTGTCCGAGGACGCCATGACCTCCACGCCGAGGCCATGGAGGTACGCGTGGACGTTTCCTGCCGGCAGGTAGACGGCCTCGCCGGGCTGCAGGGAGATCCTGTTCAACAGCAGCGAGATCAGGACTCCGGGATCGCCGGGGTACTTCTCATTGAGGCTGATGACGGTTCCGAGCTCGGCCTCGTACGGCGCCAGGGGAGCTCCTGAAAGCAATGCTGCCACCACCATGGCCGTAGCCTCGGCCACGGCCTGCCCGCCGGTGATGAGCCGTTCGAAGGCATCGTGCAGGCCGGCGCCTTCATCTTCCGCGGAGAGGTCGGACAAGAGGTCCTGCACCAGGACAGGGCACTCATCCGGTGACGGGAAGGTCCCGGCAACGTGGTCCAGGATCTTCCGGGTCTCGGCCGCCGGGCGGAACCCGCACAACGCCTCGAACGGCGTGAGGGCGAAGATCATTTCCGGCTTGTGGTTGTCGTCCTTGTAGTTCCGGTTGGCGGCATGGGGGTCGAGCCCTGCATCCTTTTCCCGCGCGAACCCGGCCCTTGCCTGCTCCAGGCTCGGATGGACCTGGAGGGACAGCGGCTGGGCTGCGGCCAGGATCTTGGCCAGGAAAGGCAGCCGCGGGCCAAATGCGGCCACTGATTCCGCACCGAGGAAATGCTCAGGGTCGGTGGCGATCAGGTCGTCGAGCGGGCGTCGTCCGCCGTCCTCGGAAATGTGGGCCACCGACGGCGAATCAGGGTGCGCGCCGATCCACAGTTCGGCCTCGGGCCGCCCGGATTCGGGGCGGCCGAGCAGCGAGGCGATCGCCGTCGTCGAGCCCCATGCGTAATCCCGAAGGACGTTCTCGATCTCGTACAAGGATGTTCCGTTTCCCTAGGTGTGATGGGACGGCTACAGTGCGGCGCACTGGCCGTTGGTGGCCACGAGGTTGCGGATGGCCTGCTCGTTGCCCTGGCGCTTGAAATCGTCCAGCATCTGCTCCGTGATCGGCTCGCCGTCGGGGGTGGTGGTCACCGGTGTGAAGTCCGACGGCGCCGTGGACTCCTGCGGCAGTCCTCCGGTCATGGCCCGGGAAAGCCCGGCCGGTCCTGCCGCCTGGACGTGCCCGGCACCGGCTGCCGGTGCGTTGATCGTGTCGTCGGACGCCCCTGTTGCCTGGGCTCCTGACGCCGACGCCAGCAGCTGGTCCACACGGTCGTGGATCTGGTCGAAATCGGGGTTGGTGGAGAATGCGGGGTCGAAGTCCGGCGGCCCGATGGTGAGCCGCTTGACTTCCTTGCCCTTGGCCTTGATGGCCAGGTCCACAAAACTGCCCAGCTGGGTGGAGGAAATGTTGGACTCCACCACCTTGGTGCCGGCGTTGGCAATGTCCTCGAATTTGGACAGCAGGGTGGCCGGGTCCAGCTGCTTGAGCATGGCCTGCTGCACGCACTGTTGGCGGGCGATGCGGGCGTAGTCGTCCACGAACTCGCGTGACCGCCCGTACCAGAGGGCGTGGTAGCCGTCCAGGGTGTTGTCGCCGGCCGGTATCCAGCCCAAGGGCATGCCGTGGATGCCGTTGGCTTCATCGATGGTTTCACCGCTGATGGGCACCCAGCCGCCCGCCTTGATCCTGATGCCGCCCATGGCATCGATCAATTTGGAAAAGCCGTCCATGTCCACCAGGACGTAGGCCTGGATGTCCATGCCAAGCGTGCCGGATACGGCCTCCAGGGTGGCCTGCGCCCCAGGGTCCGCCACGCCCGGGTAGAGATTGGCGTGCTCGTTGGTGACCTCGGTGTTGATGGCGTTGATCAGGCATTCGTCCCCGCAGTCGTAGCCGTCGGGGTAGATGGCGCGCATGGGCGAGTTCGCGCTGAACTGGGCATTTTGGAAGTTCCGGGGGATGGAAATGATGGCTGTCTGGCCGGTCTTGGCGTCAACGCTCAGCACGGAAAGGCTGTCGGGGCGGCGACCGGTGCGGTCGTCTCCGGCGTCGCCGCCCATCATCAGGAAGTTGTACCTGCCGTCCACTGGCTCAATGGCGGGCCCGGACGAGAAAATGCTGCCGATCGCATTACGGCCCACGTTCAGAAGGTAGGCGGCATAGCCCAGGGACCCGCTGCCAAGGACCAAGGCCAGCACCAGGGCGATCCCGACAGCGGGGCGGGCCTGCGGTGCCAGCAGGACCGGGCGGATGATTCGCAGGGTGTTGACGAACAGCAGGGCCCAGCCAACAGCCAGGGCCGTCAGCAGGATCACCAGGACCAGTGACGTGACGGGGTTGGTGAACACGTTGATCACCAGCGTCCGGTCCAGCAGGAGGAGGACCACTGCCAGGGCCAGGAGCGCCCAGACACAGAGCGTGGTGCGCAGCGCGATCCTGCCCAGCTTCCGGTCGCCGGCCAGGAGCTGAGCGCTTCCCGGTACCAGCAGCGTCAGGAGGACCAACACGAAGGCCCGTTTGGTGCGGATTGCCGGGGAAGCGCCGGCCGGGTAACGGACCGGATCAGTCAAAATCGCCCCGGTGCCCGACTGCTGCGTGCTGCTGGCCATTCCCGCCGCCCTAACGGCTGCCCCGAAGTGAGCCGGACACGTCAGGGAAGACTTCGCTGACTTTCTGCCGCAGGTTGGCGCCCTTGCGCGAGGCGACGGCGTTGAGGTCGGCAGCGAAATCCAGGAGGTCGGCGCGCAGTGACGCAGCGAGTTCGTCCGTACCGGAGGCAAGCATCCGCACGGCCAGGAGGCCCGCATTGCGTGCACCGCCGATGGATACCGTTGCCACCGGCACACCCGCGGGCATCTGGACGATGGACAGCAGGGAGTCCATGCCGTCAAGGGTCTTGAGCGGGACGGGGACGCCGATGACCGGCAGGGGAGTAACGCTGGCCAGCATGCCCGGCAGGTGCGCGGCGCCGCCGGCCCCGGCGATGATGACGCGCAGCCCCCGCTCGTGAGCCGTCTGGCCGTAGCGGATCATCTCGGTCGGCATCCGGTGGGCGGAGACGACGTCAGCTTCGAACGGGATGCCGAATTCGGCGAGGGCCTCGGCCGCCGCCTCCATGACGGGCCAGTCCGAGTCGGAGCCCATGACCAGGCCCACCAGGGGGCTGGCACCGGGACCGGCGGCTGGGGTGGCTTCGGCGCTCATGCGTTCTCCTCGAAGATAGGGGATGGTTCCTCGGCGCCGGCACGTCCATCACGGATGATGGCCGCCACCGCCGTTGCCCGGCGCCTGACCGAGTCAACGTCCGTCGTCGAACTTCCCACCAGGTTGACATGGCCGATCTTACGTCCGGGCCGCACGGATTTGCCGTAGCAATGGACCTTGGCGGCCGGCTCGCTGGCCAGGGCCATCGGGTAGGCGGAGAAGAGGTCCTGGTTTTCCCCGCCCAGGAAATTCTTCATCACGGTGACGGGGGCCAATGCGTCGGTGGCGCCGAGTGGAAGGTTGAGGACGGCGCGCAGATGCTGTTCGAACTGGCTGGTGATGGAGCCATCCTGGGTCCAGTGGCCGGTGTTGTGTGGCCGCATGGCCAGTTCGTTGACCAGGAAGCCGGCGCCCGAGCCCGGCGTCTCGAAAAGTTCAACAGCAAGGACGCCGGTGACGTTGAGCTCCGCTGCGATACGCAATGCGGCGTCCTCGGCGGCTGCGGCCACCTCCAGCGGGATGTCCAGCGCGGGTGCGATCACCTCGTCACAGACACCATCCACCTGGATGGTGTGGACCACCGGCCAGGCCCGGGCTTCGCCATCAGGTGTCCGCGCCACCAGGGCGGACAGTTCGCGGGTGAACTCCACCTTCGCTTCGGCCAGCAAGGGGCTCATGGCGGCGAACCATTCGGCGGCGCCGGCAGCTTCCTCTGCGGAGGCAATAATCCGGACGCCCTTGCCGTCGTAGCCTCCGCGCGGCATTTTCAGCACCACGGGCCAGCCCGTTTCCTCGCCGAAGCTGACCAGGTCTGCGACATTGGCCACTGACGCCCAGGCGGGGTTGGGCAGTTCCAACCGGTCGATGGCTGCGCGCATGACCAGTTTGTCCTGTGCATGGACCAGGGCGTCCGGTCCGGGCTGGACATTGACCCCCGCTTCCTGGAGCGCCCTGAGGTGCGCCGTGGGAACGTGCTCGTGGTCAAACGTCATCACGTCCAGGCCCCGGGAAAATTCCAGGAGGGTCTGCAGGTCCGTGTAATCGCCCACCGGCGTGGCCGGTACGGCAGAGACCGCGGAAACGTCCTCGCCTTCGGCGAGGACACGGAGTTCGAAGCCGAGTGCTGTAGCGGCAGGGGCCATCATTCGCGCAAGCTGGCCGCCGCCAACTACACCTATTACTGGAAAAGTCACGTATGCCAGCCTACCGAAGACGCACCGTATCGCGCTTTTACGGCCCGGCGGGAGCGTGACATTTTCTGCTGCGGGCCGGCAGCGGGGGCAGTCCGGGGCCAGTCCAAAGCTTTGGGGGCTAAAATGGGTCCTTGGCCGAGTGGCCCACAGTTCGGACGGCCATGGAGGGTCATGTTTAGCGCACTTGCAGATCGTATCCGGGGGCTTGCCTCGCTCTTCTGGCGGGAAGTGGCCAAATTCGGGGCCGTGGGCGGTGTGGCATTCGTCATCGACAACGGGCTGACGTACTACCTGATGCACGGCCCGATGTCGGACAGCGAAGCGAAGGCGCGCTTCGTGGGCGCCACCGTGGCCACGGTCTTCTCGTGGATCGCAAACCGTTTCTGGACTTTCCGGCACCGGCGCCAGGCCAATGTTCTTCGCGAGTTCGTCATGTTCGTCATCATCAATGGCATCGGGATCGGGATCTCCACCGGATTCACCGCGCTGGCCAAGTACGGGATGGGTATCGACGACAAGAACCTGCTCTTCCTGGCAGGGGTCGCGGGCATCCTCGTCGCCACTGTTGTCCGGTTCTTCGCGTACCGCTTCCTGGTGTTCAACCAGGAGCTGGACCAAGAGCCGGAGTTCTCGCACGACCACGAACTCATCGAAGCGCACCCGCACCGGGAGTCCGCGCGCGCCGAACGTCCCGCTTCCGCCCCTGTCGACGGTGGCCCGAAGGCCTAGGACCCGCGCCTGCTAGCTGCCGTGGATGCGTTCGTCGGCCAGCAGTTTGTCCGTGAGTTCAACATCCGGGTGGGTCAGGACCACGGAGCCGCCGTGCTGCCAGGCGCCCAGCGCGTTGGACAGCGCTGACTCGAGGCCGTTGCCCGCTGGAATGTGGAGGCGGACGCCCTCCCCATGGGATGCACCAAAGTCCGTGAGCAGGTCCTTGTGCTCCACCGGGCGCCCGTCGCCCGTCACGAGCGCGCGGGCTGAGGGATCAGGATCCGTGTGCGGCATGAACACGTCCGCGTGGGACCGTACCTCTGCCGCGTAGTCGATGCAGCCACCCGGAAGTTCCCCTGGCCAGCGCATGGCGAGGGCGGGCAGCGCGACGGCGATCACGGCGCCGTGCCCGATTGTCGCCTCACCAGGGGCGGCTGTCACCGTAAAGTCCACCGGTCCGCCGTCGAACACTGCTTCCAGGCCAAGCTGCCAGCCGGCCAGCGCCCAGACCAAGGCCTTCCAGTGCGCCGGCAGCGCAAGTCCGAGGCGCATGCCCGGCTCCGCGTCGAGCTCGTCCTGAAGCAGGTTGCTGGTCTTGGCCACCCAGTTGTCCAGGACCCGGCCCGACAATTCAACCCGTTCCGAATCCGGCCCGTACCAGGTCAGGCGCGGTGCCGTGGAGTTGCCGGAACGGAGGTTGCCCATCAGGGTGATGGCGGGGATCGATGTCATGGCTTCATCCTGCCATCCTGGCATCCCCTGGTCACCAGCAGCTGGACGCTGCGTCCCCAGTCCGCCGGCAGGAGTGATGTTTATCACGTGGCCTACTAAGGGTGCTTGCTATTTTGGCACTTAGCGGGTATTTTCCCCGTCGTGGCGCTGTTTTTGCGGCTTTCACGGCCGGAATATGCTGCTTCCGGCCCGCGCCACGCCGAAGCCGGCAAAAAACCCGGGCGTGGCGTGCGCAAAGTTCTTAGGTTTCACTGTCTATTATCCCGGCTACGGCTTGACTCACCCTAGTTACACGCGTGTAATTAGGTATCTAAAGCAATTGCGTAAATACCGGCACACAACCGAGTGTCCACGTATCAAGGCAGTGGCTGCAACGTCAGGAGGGTCGCCGTGGGGCAAGCAGAGCGTATCCAGGAAGATGCCGTCGTAGCCGGCCAGGCAACGGCAAAGTACCGTGCGCGGGGGGTGCCAAGCGATTGGTACGTTGACCCCGCCGATCCTGATGCTGCGGAACGGTACAAAAGGAACTCCGGCAGTGTCCTCGAGGATCAGGCCACGGCGTTCCTCGCGGCGCACGAGGCCCTGCTGGACGGCGCGGAACCGGAGGACGACCTGGATCCGCCCATGGAGTTGGCCGCCGGCGGAAGCGTGCAACCGGTGTGGATCGGACTGCCGCTCCAACAGGACTTCGATGACGAAGGCGAACTGGGCTGGCAGACTGACGCTTTGTGCGCCCAGACTGACCCGGAGGCGTTCTTCCCGGAAAAGGGCGGTTCCACCCGCGACGCCAAGAAGGTGTGCGGCGCCTGCAACGTACGGTCGCAATGCCTGGAGTACGCGCTGGCCAACGACGAACGGTTCGGCATCTGGGGAGGCCTTTCCGAGCGTGAGCGCCGGCGGCTTAGGAAGCGAGCGATCTAATTCTTCAGGATGTCCATGTCACTGCCGTTGTGGTCGCCCACAACGGCAGTGCCTATCTGCCCACAACCCTGTCAGCCCTGGCTGGCCAGACCCGGCCTGTCGACCGTGCCATCGGCGTTGATGCCGGTTCTGCCGACGACTCCCACAGCCTGCTTCGGGAATCCCTGGGCGACGCCAGCGTCCTGGCCTACCCCCGGACCAAGGGCGGTATGGGTGCGGCCATCTCCGCAGGCCTCGCCGGTTTGGTTCCTAAAGCCGGGTCGGGCGGCGACAGGACGGAATGGATCTGGCTGCTGCACGACGACGCGGCCCCGGCCCCGGATGCCCTCGCTGAACTCCTCGGCGCCGTGGAGCGTGCGCCTTCCGTGACCGTGGCCGGCTGCAAGCAGCTCGACTGGCACTCGCCGCGCCGGCTGATCGACGTCGGGCTTTCCACCAGCCGGTGGGCTGAGCGGCTCACCCTGATCGACGCCGATGAGCTGGACCAAGGCCAGTACGACGGCCGCACCGACACTTTCGCCGTCAATTCCGCGGGCATGCTGGTCCGCCGGGACGTTTGGGAGCAACTGGGCGGTTTCGATCCCGCCCTGCCTGGCAGCGGCGACGACGTTGACTTCTGCTGGCGGAACCGGCTGGCCGGCCACCGCGTCGTGGTAGTCCCCGCGGCCCGCATGTTCCACGTCGCGCACCGGCCCCACGCGTTGGGCAACCCCGCAGCAGCCCGCAAGGCACAGGTACACCTGCGGCTCAAGCACAGCCCCCTCTGGATGGTGCCGGTCCACGGCCTTGGAGCGTTGCTGGGCAGCCTCTTCAAACTAGTCCTGAGCATCGTGGTCAAGGATCCCGGCCACGGCATTTCACAGCTCCTGGCCACCTGTGCGGCCCTGGGCCGTCCACGGTCGGTGGCAAAAGCCCGAAGGGCGGCCAAACGGACCCGGCGGATCCGACGCTCGGTGATCCGCAAGCTGCAAACACCACGCCGTGAAGTGTGGAGCCACCGCCGGTCCCTGATGGAGGCGCTGGGATCGGACGGATCCGGCGCTGACCACCTGGTGCAGGATCCGCTCGCCCACCAGCCCACCGGTGACGCCGCTGATGACTTCGCCGCCCTCGCCACCGCCAAGAGGGGATGGGTGGGCAACGGCGCCCTCGCTGCCGTCATCATTGCGTCAATCGCCTCGCTCCTCGCCCTCACCGGATTGTTCCGGGCCAATGCCATCACCGGCGGCGGCCTGATCCCGGTATCGGCGGGTTTGGGCGACATCTGGCACAACGCCTCCGGCTGGTGGATCAGCCTGGGAGCCGGACTTCCCGGCCATGGCGACCCCTTTGACTATGTGCTGTGGATTATCGGTGTCCTGGGTGGCGGCGATGCCAACCCGGCCATGGCGTGGCTCCTCCTCCTGGGCGCCCCGCTCTCCGGCCTTACCGCCTGGTTTGCGGCAGGCGGCCTGACGGCCCGGCGCCGGCTCCGGCTCGCAGCCGCCATTTTCTGGGCGGCTGCCCCGGCACTGCAGGTTGCCCTCAACCAAGGCCGCGCCGGCGCACTCATAGCGCACATGATGATTCCGCTGGTGGTCCTGGGCCTGCTGCGGGCTACTGGTTCAGCCGTGGGCCATGGCAGCTTCAGCCTGGAATCCCCCGCTGATGCACGTCCGGCCGACCAAGCGCCTGCCAAACCCGGCGTCAACGGCATGCCATCCTGGACTGCCTCCGCCGCAGCCGGCCTGGCGCTGGCCGTCACGACGGCCTCCGCCCCTTCCCTGCTTGTCCCGGCCGTTGTGCTCATAGTCCTCTGCGGCGTCCTGTTGGGCCGGCGGGGGAGGACCGTGTGGTGGGCCCTGCTGCCCAGTGCGGCCCTGTTCGTGCCGTTCGGCCTTTCCACCATCGACCGGCCGCGCGCACTCCTGGCCGACCCCGGACTCCCGCTTGGCTTCGATGCCGCGCCTCTGTGGCAGCAAATTATCGGACAGCCCCTGGCGTTTGACCCTGCGGGCGGGCTGCAGGGGCTTGGACTGTTCTCCGGCGGACCGGTGCCGTGGGCGCTGCTGATGGCACTCCTGATCTCGGTCCCGGTCGTGGCCCTGGCCATCGTTGGCCTCTTCGTCGCGGGACGCCCGGTCCGGGCCGTTCGCTGGTTCTGGATCGTGGCACTGGTGTCACTGGCCAGCGGATGGCTGACCAGCCACGTGGCCACGGGCATCAACGCCGAGTCCCTGGTAACCCCCTTCCCGGGACCGGCGGTTTCGGCTGCCTCCTTCGCCCTGCTGTCCGCGGCAATCCTGGGCGCCGGCCAGGTCATGTCTGCCGTTGACCGCAGATCCGCTGCCGGGTCCAAGGCCACCACTGCGGCACGCGCCGGGCTGGCAGTGGGCCTGGTGATGCTTCTGGCCGGACCTTTGGCCGGGATGGCTGCGTGGTCCGCCCAAAACCTCCTGCGTCCGGCCGCCGCCCCCGCGCCTGCAGCACCGGCCGGCACTCCCGGCCCATCCGGCTCCGGGACCGACCGAGCACTGGGCTCCGCCCGGCTGGTGGAGGCCGCGAACGCACGGTCCCTGCCTGCTACGGCGATCGACCGCGGTACCGGACCCGAACAGACCCGCACCCTGATCATCAGCACCAATGAGGACGGCACCTATAAGGCTTCCCTGATGCGGGGGGCCGGTACCACCCTGGACAACCTCTCGGCCATTGCCTCCGCCCGCACCATCATCGGCGCCCCGGGCGCGGAAGAGGTCCGCGACGACGACGACGTCACCGGCTCCGTCCGCCGTGTCGTCGCCACGCTGGTTGCCGGCCAGGGAGTGGATCCCCGTGCCGACCTCGAACAACTGGGCGTCGGCTTCGTGGTGCTGCGGGCCGCAGACACGGCAGCCCAACTGACGGCCAGCCGCATGGATGCCGTACCCGGCCTGGTGGCAGTGGGTCAGACGGACGTCGGCTGGCTCTGGCGCATCAGCCCATCGAACCAGGCGGTCCTGCAGGCCGCGGACGTCGCCCACCGCGTCCGTATCGTGGATCCGCGCGGTGCCACCACAACCTCCGTCCCCTCCAACAAGGACGGCGTTGACGCCGCCGTCCCAACCGGTCCGGAGGGCCGCCTGGTGGTGCTTGCCGAGCGGGCGGACCCGGGCTGGAGCGCCTGGCTCGACGGCCGCAAGCTGACCTCCACCACGTCCGGCTGGGCCCAGGCCTTCACCCTTCCGGCCTCGGCCGGCCAGCTCACGGTCCGCTACGACAACCCGTGGGCTTTCTGGGCCGCTGCAGGCCAAATCACGGTGATCGGCCTGACCGTCATCCTCGCTGTCCCGATGCCGACGCAACGGCCGCGGACCGGCCTCTCACGCGACGAGGGCTCCCTGCGTAAGGAACACCAAAATGCATGAGCACACCCCGCCGGCGGATTCCGGGGCTCCCGCGCCGGTCCAGGCACCGGCTCCAGTCCACAGCGAAAACGGTGGTAACGCCAAACGGACCGGCCGCGGTTCCACCCGGGTGCCTCGCGTCAGCGGGCGGGCAGCGGCGGTAGCCGGAGCAGCCGCAGGGGTGCTCATCCTCGCGGGTGGTGGAGCCGTAGTGGCTGCGGGGTCGCTGGTGCAGGGGCCGGCATCGAGCCGTGTCCTTCCGGTGGTGCGGGCAGCTGTTCCGGCAGGAGCCAGTGTTGGCGTGTGCCCGGGCCCGGCGAGGCTGCTGGAGGGTACGGGCACAGGCACCGACGCCCAGTTCCGGCCGGAGTCGGCCACCGCCGCAACCAAGGTCACCGCGGCCGTGCTGGGCGCCGGCGGCGTTCTGCCTGCGAGCCGCCTGACCCGCCTGGACGGGACGGCCGTCGTTGAGATCGCCAAGGACGCCGGGAAGCCTCCGGCGGCCGGCGCACCACAGGAGCTCCTCGCCGGAGTGGTGGCGGACCGGGCCGCAGACCAGGTCAACGTCCTCAGCGCCAACGCCGTGGCCAACCAGAACGCGTCCGCGGCCGGTGCCATGAAATACACCGCCACCGACGGCGACTTGCAGGGGAGTGCGGCAGCCACCTGCGGGCAACCTTCCAACGACCAGTGGCTGGGAGGTGCCAGCACCACAGTGGGCCGCACTTCCGTCCTGGCATTGACCAACGCTTCCAGCACCCCTGCCACGGTAAGCCTGGAACTGTACGGTGGCGCAGGGCAGATCCAGGCGCCGGGCAGCCGAGGCCTGCTGGTGGCTCCCGGCACCACCCGCAGCGTCGTCCTTGCCGGCCTGGCCCCCAACGTTCCCCAGCTCAGCGTGCGCGTACGCAGCGCCGGCGGACCCGTGGCCGCCTCGATCCAGCAAAGCGTCCTGCGCGGCCTGACCCCGGGCGGCGTGGACTTCATTGCGCCCGGGGCGGCACCGGCCGTCCGCCAGGTCGTGCCAGGAGTGGATATCCAGGATCCTGCCGGGCTTGCCGCGCTGACGTCCCGCAACGGTTACGGGGATGCCGCCCCGGCGCTCCAACTGACGGTTCCGGGCGCTTCGGACGCCGTGGTGGAGATCAAGCTGTATGGACGGGACGGCCAAACCGCGCTCCCAGCCGGCGGAGTGGTCACCGCAAAGGCCGGCAACGTCACGGAAGTGTCCCTGGCCGGGGTTCCGGCGGGCCAGTACACCATTGCCGCCTCATCGGACGTTTCCTTCGTGGCGGCCGCCCGAATGAGCCGCGGCCTTCAAGCCGGGCAACCCTCGGATGTGGCGTGGGCGGGATCCGCCGTGCGGCTGGGCAGCCAGCATGTTGTTCCCGTCCCCAAGGGCGGCTTGCGCCAGCTGGTGTTCGGGGCCCTGGACACGCGGGCCACCATTACCTACGCGCCAATCACCGCCGATGGCAAGGTCAGGCCGGCCGCCACCGCGGACATCGCCGGCGGAACCACCGCCACCATTACCGTTCCGGACCAGGCTGACGGTGCCGACGTCGTCGGGTATGTGGTGTCGGCGTCGGGGGATGCCGCCTACGGTTCCGTGCTGTTGGGCCAGGACGGTCGCAACGACGTCTCAACCCTGGCTTTCCTGCCGGCTGCCGCCGGACAGGAAACCGTCCCGGTTACCCTGGGCTACTAGGATTCCTGACAGCCGGCACGCCCGGTCAAGACCCGGGGTCTGCCGCGCGGCAGCCCCGGGTGGCGGGCTCAGTAGCGGCGGCGGTAGACCGGGTCCAGGGTCTCCGGGGCTACGCCGAGCATCTCCGCGGTGTGCTCCACCACGACGTCGTGGACCAGGTCCTGGAGCTCCTCCACGCTGGAGCAGGCGTTCTCAACAACGCGGCGGTACACCGTAATCATGGGCCCCTCGGCACCAGCGGCGGGCGTATAGGCCCCCATGGGGGCAGTGCTGCCCTTGGCGGCCAACTGTTCGAGGTCCGGCGGGATTTCGTCGACGCCGAACCGGACGCCGTCAAGGGTCTTGCCCCAAATGTCATGGAGCCGCTGCGCTGAGTCCAGGACCAGATCGTCGAAGCGGTCGCCGCGGGTCCGGTAGCCGGGGTGGGTGGGGAGCATTACTTCGCCGCGCAGGCCGCGTCCGTGGCGGTTCCGGCGCCGCCGCAGGAAGCTCCTGCCGGTGGTTTTCACGCCCGGCGCAGCCGAGGCGTCCGGGTCAGCCAACCGGACCGAAAAACCTGATTCATGGTTCGATGACTGCATATACCGACTCTAAACCCGGGGGCGGATTTACGCGATATATTCCCCGGGCGGCCCGTCCGCGTCGGGGACCGCAGCCAATGCACGGCTTTCGAGGGATATAAGGGTAGTCTGTGATGTCGTGGGAGCTATCCGTCAATGTTCAAGGTCCGCCTGCCGCCAGTCGGCGGTAGCCACCCTGACGTACGTCTATGCGGACTCCACGGCCGTCCTCGGTCCACTGGCCACCTACGCCGAGCCGCACTGCTACGACCTCTGTGAACAGCATGCGGGCTCGTTGACCGTTCCGCGCGGTTGGGAAGTTTTGCGGCTGGCTATGCCGTCCACCCCACAGCAGCCCGGCCCGGACGACCTCCTGGCACTCGCCAACGCCGTCCGTGATGCCGCGGCGCGCCCGTCGGAGCCACAGCCGCCCACCCAGCGAGGGCACCATTCCGCCCTCGAAGCGCCGGCCGGAACCGAAGGAACCCGGCGGGGGCACCTGCGCGTCCTTCGGGAACCTTCCTGACCTGGATCTGGCGGTAGGCTGGTTGCTGCACATCTTTTCCGCTACCGGCGCGAGCGCGCCCGCCAGGGAGCAAGAACACATGCCAAAGATCAGTCCCGAGCTGTTGTCCGTCCTGCGCTGCCCCGTGACCGGCTCGCCCTTGGTCCAGGAAGGCGAAGAACTGGTGGCCACCACGGCAGATGAAGCAGGCGTCAAGAACCGGTACGCCATCGAAGACGGTATTCCGTTGCTCCTTCCGCCGGAACTGCTGGCGGCAGCGGCAACGGCGGGCTCGGACCAGCACGATCCTGCCGCGGCAGGGCAATAAGATCCACCTGCACCAGCCCGCACCGAGAAACAGCAGAACGGGGACCAGGACCCCGCCTCAAGCAAAGGACCATTCATGACTTTTGAGTACAAAGTTGCCGATATCTCCCTGGCGGAAGCCGGGCGGCACCAGATCCGCCTGGCGGAGCACGAAATGCCCGGCCTGATGTCCCTGCGCGAAGAATTCGGGTCAACGCAGCCGCTCAGGGGCGCCCGGATCGCAGGCTCCCTGCACATGACGGTGCAGACCGCGGTGCTGATCGAAACCCTCACCGCGCTGGGCGCCGAGGTCCGCTGGGCCTCCTGCAACATCTTCTCCACCCAGGACGAGGCCGCAGCGGCAGTTGTCGTGGGCAAGGGAACCGTCGAGGATCCGCAGGGCGTGCCCGTTTTCGCCTGGAAGGGCGAGACCCTCGAAGAATACTGGTGGACAGCCGAACAGATCCTCACCTGGCCCGGTGCCGAGTCCAACCCCGAACTGGGTCCCAACATGATCCTGGATGACGGCGGCGACGCCACCATGCTGGTCCACAAGGGTGTCGAGTTCGAGGCCGCGGGCAACGTCCCCTCCGCCGACCCCGAAGATTCCGAGGAGTACGGTATCTTCCTCGAGGTGCTCCGCCGCTCCCTCGCCGCGGACCCGCAGAAGTGGACCCGCACGGCGGCCACCATCAAGGGTGTCAGCGAAGAGACCACCACCGGTGTCCACCGCCTGTACCAGCTCGCGGACCAGGGCAAGCTGCTGTTCCCGGCCATCAACGTCAATGACTCCGTCACCAAGAGCAAGTTCGATAACAAGTACGGCATCCGACACTCCCTGCCCGACGGCATCAACCGTGCCACCGACGTGCTCATGGGCGGCAAGGTCGCCGTCGTCTGCGGGTACGGCGACGTCGGCAAGGGTGCCGCAGAGGCCCTCCGCGGCCAAGGCTCACGGGTGATCGTCACCGAGATCGATCCCATCTGCGCGCTTCAGGCAGCCATGGACGGCTACCAGGTGGCCAAGCTGGAATCAGTCCTGGCACAGGGCGACATCTTCATCACCACCACGGGCAACAAGGATGTCATCATGGCCGAGCACATGGCGGGCATGAAGAACAAGGCCATCGTGGGCAACATCGGCCACTTCGACAACGAAATCGACATTGCCGGCCTTGCCCGCGTTCCCGGCGTGAAGAAGGTTGAGATCAAGCCGCAGGTCCATGAGTGGGTCTTCGACGCCGGCAGCGACGCCGAGCGCTCCATCATCGTGCTGTCCGAGGGCCGGCTCCTCAACCTGGGCAACGCCACGGGCCACCCGTCCTTCGTGATGAGCAACTCGTTCGCGAACCAGACCATCGCGCAGATCGAGCTGTGGACCAAGAAGGACCAGGACGAGTACGGAAACAAGGTGTACGTCCTGCCCAAGGTCCTGGACGAAAAGGTCGCCCGCCTGCACCTGGACGCTCTGGGCGTGGAGCTCACCGAGCTGACCAAGGACCAGGCTGAATACCTGGACATCGACGCGGCCGGCCCCTACAAGCCTGAGCACTATCGTTACTGACACGTGAGGGCCCGGGCGCAGCAACGCGCCCGGGCCGTTATTTTCTGCACGTAGGATCGACACTATGGAGCCTGAGGAAAAGCCCCGCCGCCGGGGGAGCGTAAAGAAGATTCTCGCCGTAGCAGCCGTCTGTGTCCTGGCTGCCGTGGGCGGGGTTTTCGCCGCCGTCGCACCGGGCCTTGCTGGGAGTCCGCTCGAATCTGAAGCCTCCTCAGCACTGCGGACGTCGCCCGGAATCGCTTCCCCCATCGTGCCCCCGGTGACCCTGGATGCATCGCCGGCCAACGGCGCAAAGCAGGTCAACCCAGCGGCGCCGGTTTCCCTGAAAGTGGCCAACGGGACCATCCAGCGCGTCACCCTTACCAGTACTGCCGGGAAAATCGTCGAAGGCAGCATCGACCCCAACGGGACGGCATGGTCCGCCTCCGGCCCCCTGGAGTTCAACACGGACTACAGCTACACGTACGTGGTCAAGGACTCGGCCGGACGCGAAACCAGCACCACCCAGGCCTTCAACACAGTGTCCAGCTCGCATGAGGCAGATGCCGCCATCTACCCGCTCAACGGCATGAAGGTGGGCGTCGGGCAGCCCTTGCAGATCATCTTCAGCGAGCCGGTAGTCAACCGCGACGCCGTCGAAAAGGCCATCAAGGTCACCACCACTGCAGGCCAGAGTGGTGCGTTCCACTGGTACAGCGACACCATGGTCCGGTACCGGCCGGAAAACTTCTGGGCAGCCAATTCCACCATCACCATGGACATGCAGCTCTTTGGTGTCGACCTGGGCAACGGCCAGATCGCGAACTTCAACAAGAAGGTCAACGTCTCGATCGGAGACAAGAAGGTGGCGGTCGCGGATGCCACCGCGCACACGTTCACGCTCAGCGTCAACGACCAGCCGGTCAAGACGCTGCCGGTCAGCATGGGGGACAAACGGTTCCCTTCGGCCAAGGGATACGCGGTGCTGATGGAGAAGAACAGGTTTGACCATTTCCGGGCCTCGACCATCGGGCTGAAACCCGGTGACCCCGCCTACTACGGTGAAGCCGACGTCGAATACACCATCCGCCTCACCCTGAGCGGCGCCTACATCCACCAGGCGCTCGAATCCGCCTACCCCTACATCGGGAACACCAACGTCTCCCACGGCTGCATCGGATTCCTGCCCGATGGCGCAGCCTGGGTGTTCGACAACATGGGAACCGGAGACGTGGTCCAGATCATCAACACCGAGGGCGACTACGCGGCCAACACTGACGGCTACGGCGACTGGAACATCCCGTGGAACGAGTACGCCAACTGAGTCAGCCGTTGAACGGCAGCCGCTGGAGCCGTTGACCCACCGAGGAATTTCGGCGGCGCGATTCAGAAAGCCTGGTGAACTCCCGGTTCCGGCGCTCGGCGACGACGGCGGCCAGGAAGTGGTCAGGGCCGGTCCCCGGGGGCGGTGCGGGGGATACGTGCGACGACAGTTCGGAGGCGATCGCCGCGGCCATCTGCGCCCTGGACTGCGGCGCCATCCGGCCGGCCTGGCGAATGAACTGCGCCGCCCTGCGGGCCGTGGCGTCCGGAATCCGGCCGATGTCCGCGGCCGCTGCCCAGGGCTGCAGGTGCGGCGGCACGAACACGCGGATTGCTGCGTCGGCAGGCACCCGGCTGCGGACCGCGTAGGTGCCGGCCAACATATCGCCCAGGCGGCGGGATTTGTCGTTGAAGAGCGCCACCGCGCATGCCAGGCCGCCGAACGTCAGGTAGATTTCGAGGAATCCCGTCAGTCCCCGGATCAGCGCGTGCCGGAACCTGATACTGCCGCCGTCCTCGCGGACAACCCGGAGGCCGGTGGCTAACTTGCCCAGCGACCTGCCCCGGCTCAGGGTCTCGACCCCCACCGGGACGACGACGAGGCAGAACACCGCGGCGGTCAGGGCCAGCGCACGCGCGGCGGCCTCATCCAGGTCCCTGCCGGCGGCGGCCAGGCCAAACATGAATCCCACCAGCAGGACCACATGGAAGACGACATCGATGACCAGGCCCAGAGCGCGGGCGGCGAAGGTGGCCGGCCGAAGTTCGAGGACGACTGCTTCGCCGGTGATGATTGGACTCACTGCGTCCCTGCCCTTCGCAGCTGGTGATGCGGACGACCGCATGGGTGCGGACGGTCAAAGTCTAATGCCGGGCGCTAGGCTGTAGCCGTGGATATGGACGCCTTCTCCGCCGTGAACGCGGACAAGTGGTCGCGGCTGAAGGAGCTCGCTGCCAAACGCAGGCTCACGGGTGCCGAGGCCGACGAACTGCTGGCCCTGTACCAATCCGTGTCCGGGCACCTGTCACTGGTTCGTTCCATTGCACCCGAGAGTGCATTGTCGGCCTCGCTCTCCGCCACGCTCGCCTCGGCCAGGACCCGCTTCACCGGTGCCCGGTCCAACGCGATGGCAGACCTTGCGAGGTTCTTCGTGGCGGCCCTGCCGGCTGCGCTGTATCGGCTGAGGTGGCTCACGATGGCCTGCGGGGCAGTCTTCGTCCTCGTCGCTGCCGCCTACGCGGCGTGGATCGGAACGTCCCCGGATGCCCTCCGTGCGGTGGCATCCGAATCCGCCGCCGCGCAGTATGTCGACCAGGACTTCATCAACTATTACTCGGAAAATCCGGCAGCATCCTTCGCCGGGGCCGTGTGGACCAACAACGCCTGGATCTGCGCCCAGGCGGTGGCCCTCGGAATTACCGGCGTCTGGGTGCCGATGATCCTGTTCAACAACGCACAGGGCGTGGGAATTGCGGCCGGGATCTTCGCATCTGCCGGCAAATCCGATGTTTTCTTCAGCTACATCCTGCCGCACGGCCTGATGGAGCTCACCGCCGTCTTTGTGGCATCCGCTGCCGGCCTGCGCATCTTTTGGGCAATGGTCTCACCGGGTCCGCGGACCAGGAGCCGCGCCGTGGCGGAAGAGGGCAGGTCGCTGGTTACGGTGGCCCTGGGGTTGGTCCTGGTGCTGTTCGTCTCGGGCCTCGTGGAAGGTTTCGTGACGCCCAGCCCGCTGCCGGCTTGGGCCAGGATTGGCATCGGCGCGGCGGTTCTTGCAGCGTACTGGCTTTATGTCCTGGTGTGGGGCCGTCGGGCCTACCTGGCAGGGGAACGCGGCGACCTTCGCAGCGAAGACGCGGGCTATACGGAAATCGCTGCCTGAATCGTTGTAATCCAGACGGGGTGGTTCCTCGCCCAGCCGAAGTTCCGGACGGTAGGCTCGAGGGCAGAATGAATCGCGCCGGCAGACTTGGACCGGTGCGGAACCTGACGGAAGTGACGCTGCTGTGAACGACGAAACACCGGCCCGCGCCAAAAGCGAAGCGCCGCAGCCGGAACCGATCCTGGACACCTCCGGGGATTCCGACGAGCCCGCGTTTTCCTGGCTGACACCTGCCGGTGGTAAGACTTCCGGCCGGGAAGACGCTGTACAGGAAACCAAAGCACCGCAGGCGGACAGCAGGGCGGGCCGCCGGGCGGCGGAATCCGCCGTCGGCTCCTCCGGCACGGGATCTTCGGCCGACGGGTCCTCGCAGGCGGCGGCCGGGACATCCGTTAAGGAGCCGCGCGGCTCAGCCGGCCCGGTCTTCAAGGAACCGCTTCCCACCTCCGCCCTGCACGTCCGGCCGCCCGAGGAAGAAGTGGAGCGCCGCAACGCCCAGCGCGAAAGCGCCGCGAACGCCAAGCCGGTTGCCCCCCGCGTCATGCAGGTCCTGCTGGCCGTCATCTACCCCTTCATCCTCCTCATCCTGGCCGTCCGGGCAGTGACCAGCCCGCTCTTCCTCTGGGTGGAATACAACCGTCCCGGTTTCCCCGGCGACGGATACGGCTTCAGCACTGACGACAGGATGACCTACGGCTCCTACGCCGTTGACTACCTGAGTAACTGGGCCGGCCCGCGGTACCTGGGAGACCTGGTGCAGCGCGGCGGCGAAAAGCTCTTCAAGGACGGCGAGGTCAGCCACATGGCTGACGTCAAGACGGTCATCCTCTCCACCTTCGGCGCCGGCACCGCGCTGCTCATCCTCGCCCTGATCGCCCTCGTGTACCTGCGCAGGCGCAGCACCGGCGGAATCCGGCGCGCCCTCTTCGCCGGTTCGATCATTACCCTCGTCCTGATCCTGGGCCTGGGCACGCTGGCAGCCTTGGGCTGGCAGCAGTTCTTCACCGAATTCCACCGGATCTTCTTTGCCGACGGGTCCTGGACCTTCAGCCTGGATGACACCCTGATCCGGCTGTTCCCGAGCCAGTTCTGGATCGACGCCGGCATCGGCATCGGCGGCATGGTGCTCCTGGCATCCATCATCACGCTGGTGCTCACCTGGCCCACGCGTCGCCGGCGCGGTATTGTCCGGGAGGACACGGACGCCGAGGAGCCGGTGCCGGCGGATCAGCCGTAAATCCTGGCGATCTCCGCCTCATACTGCTGGACCACGGCGGCCCGCTTGAGTTTCAGTGATGGCGTCAGGTGTCCTGACTCCACCGTGAACTCGGTGTTGAGAAGCGTAAAGGTGCGCACTGACTCGGCTTTGGACACCAGCTGGTTGGCCAGGTCCACCGCTTCCTGGACGGCGGCGAGGACCTGGGGATCGCTGGTTGCCTCGCTGAGGGGGAGCGGCGGGAGGCCACGCTCCTCCCGCCAGTTGGCCACGCCTTCCGGGTCAAGGGTAAGCAAAGCGGACACGAACGGCTTCCCGTCTCCCACCAGCACCGCATGCCCCACCAGCTGATGGGTCCGGATCTTCTCTTCCAGCGGCCCAGGCGCCACATTCTTGCCGCCCGCGGTGACCAGCAGGTCCTTCTTCCGGCCGGTGACGGTGAGGAAACCGTCCTTATCCAGCACACCAAGGTCCCCGGTCCGGAAGAAACCATCCACGAACGCCTCCGCGTTCGCGGCCGGGTTTGCGTGATAGCCACGGAACACGCCAATTCCCTTGACCAGGATCTCTCCGTCTTCGGCCACCCGGATGGTGGTACCCGGAACGGGGATCCCCACCGTTCCCACCTTGGTGCGGGTCGGCGTGTTGGCCGTGCACGGTGCCGTGGTTTCGGTCAGCCCGTAGCCTTCCAGGACGGGAATGCCCACGCCCCGGAAGAAGTGTGCGTCCTCCAAAGCCAGGGGACTGGCCCCCGACACCGTGTATCCCACCTCGCCGCCCAGCGCCTGCCGCAGCCGGGGATAGACCAGCCGGTCAAACAGTCCGTGCCGCACGCGGTTGAGCAGGCCAGGGCCCGGTCCCTCGCCCCGGTTCTGCCGGTCTTGCTCCTTTGAGTATTCGATTGCTGCCGCCGAGGCCGCGTCGAACAGCCGGCCCTTGCCCGCAACCGCGGCCTTATGGGCCGCCGTTGCCCGGACCTTCTCGAAGATCCGCGGCACCACCAGAAGGAACGTCGGCCGGAACGAACCCAAGTCCTCCAGCAGCTGCGCCGCGCCCGGGGTGTGCCCCAGGGTTGCCCCTGCGGTGAGGCACACCACCTGCACAGCCCGAGCCAGCACATGGGCCAACGGAAGGAACATCAGTGTGCGAGGCTGGCCTTGCTGCAGGATTTCCGGCAGGAAAGAGACGATGTTCTTGGCCACCAGCGCGAAGTTCCCATGCGTGATCTCACATCCTTTGGGCTTGCCGGTGGTGCCCGACGTGTACACCAGGGACGCGAGATCGGCCAGGCCGGCATGGCTGCGCTGCCTTTCCAGCTCGGTGTCGCTGACGCCGGCACCGGCCGCGGCAAGGCTGGCAAGGTCCGGGGCCTCGCCGTCGTAATCCATCCGCACCACGTTGACCAGGCGGTCCCTGAGGACGTCGGAACCTGCCAGGACTCCGGCCACGAGCTGCACCGTCGCACGGTCGCCGGCGAACACGCGGCGGACCCCTGCGTCCTGGATGATCCACTCCACCTGGCTGGCGGATGACGTTTCGTAGATCGGCACCGTAACGCCGCCGGCGAACCAGATGGCGAAGTCCACCAGGGTCCACTCGTAGGAGGTGCGGGCCATTACCGCCACCGTGTCGCCGGGTTCAAGGCCGCCGGCGATGAGCCCCTTGGCCAGCGCGCTGACGTCCTGGAGGAACTTCTGCGCGGAAACGTCCACCCAACCGTTTGGGCCCTTGCGCCGGTACAGCGCGTGGGCGGGGTTTGCGGCATGCTGCTCCAGCAGCAGGTCAGTCACGTTGCTGTTGGCATCAAGCTCAACCAGCAGTTCCGTGCTCGCTTCTCTCACAGCAGGTCTCCGTTTCCGCTGCCACGCCGCGGCGGCGGCTCCAACAGGTCTCTAGTGCCATCCTGCCCTAGATCCAGGACGGCATCCACATCCGGACTTTCCAGTCGACATAGGGGATGACCTCGGCGGTCCAGATCGGGTAGAAGAACGCCGACAGCAGGATTGCGGCGGCCAGGTAGAGCGCCACCAGGTACAGGCCCGAGCGCCGCCGCCAGGGCGGGTCCGTGGCGCGGCCCAGCACCAAGCCCAGGCAATACACCAGGGCAAGGATCAGGAACGGCTCAAAGGACACCGCGTAGAAGTAGAACATGGTGCGCTCGGGGTACATGAACCACGGCAGGTATCCGGCTGCCACGCCCGCCAGTACTGCGCCCGCGCGCCAGTCTCGGCGGCCCGCCCACCAGAACAGCAGGACCACCAGCGAGATGGCCGCCGCCCACCAGATCAGGGGGTTGCCCACAGACAGGATGGCCGAGGTGCATTTTTCCACAGCGCAGCCCGGGGTGCCCTGTGGCGGGGATTCATAGAAGAACGACGTCGGCCGTCCCATCACCAGCCAGCTCCAGGGACTCGCCTGGTACGGGTGCTCGGAGCTCAGGCCCTGATGGAACTTGTACGCTTCGAGGTGGTAGTGGATGAGGGACCTGACGGAGTCCGGGAGCCAGCCCCATTCGGTGGAAGGGTTGCTCTCGGCCCAATGGCGGAAGTAGGCGTTGTCCGAGAGGAACCAGCCCGTCCACGTGGCCGAGTAGACGATGCCGGCAACGGGTACCAACGCGCCGAAGGCCGGAATGCCGTCCCGGATGACACCGCCACTGATCCAGCCGCGGATGCCCGCGACCCGGCGTGCGTTCAGGTCCCACAGCACCGTGAGGATGCCGAACCCTGCGAGGAAGAAGAGGCCGGACCACTTGGTGCCCACTGCCAGGCCAAGGCAGATCCCGGCGGCGATCCGCCACCAGCGGACGCCAAGCCATGGCCCGGCCAGCAGTGCCCCGCCCGGCGGCTGTCCGCCGTGCGCGGCAGCAATCCGCGCCAGCCGGGCCGCCAGCCGGCGGCGCCCGTCGTCCCGGTCCATGAGCAGGGCGCCGAATGCTGCAAGGATCCAGAACGCCAGGAAGACGTCCAGCAGCGATGTGCGGGACATGACAAGGTGGTGGCCGTCGACGGCGAGGAGCAGTCCGGCCGCGCCCGCCAGCGGAAGCGAACGGAACAGTTTCAAGGCGATCAGCGAGACGAGCAACACCGTGAGGGTTCCCGTGAGCGCCGCGGCGAAGCGCCAGCCGAACGGATTCTCCGGCCCGAAGAGCCACATACCTGCCGCGATCATCCACTTGCCCACCGGCGGGTGCACCACGTATTCGGGCGTATTCAGCAGGACGTCCGGATTGCCGGTATTGAACGAGTCGTTGGCTTTGTCCGGCCAGCTGCGCTCATAGCCGCTGATGAGGTAGGAGTAGGCGTCCTTGACGTAGTAGGTCTCGTCGAAGACCAGCTTGTGCGGTACCTCGAGCCGCACGAACCGGAGGACCCCGCCGATGAGCGCCGTCAGGACCGGAACCAGGATGAACCACAGTCGCAGGGACGCCGGGTGGTCCCGCCAGGATGCGTGTGCGCCCAGGAGCCGTGCCGTCAGGGCCTGGACGGTGAACGCCTCCTCCGGCCGGCTGACCCACCGAAGGGCGTGTTCCCCGCGCTCCGTAGCAGTTACCGCGGCTGCGGCCGGGGAGGGCGGCGGGGTGGGTTCACCGGCGCCGGCCGGCCGCGTCGAGGTCTGCGTCACGAGCCCCATGCTACCTTTTGCGGCTGGAAGACCCGGCAGCAGTAGGCTTGACGGGTGGACCCGAACCCCAGCCCCCTTCCTGATCCAGGCCCGTCAACGACGGGACGGATCGTCCTTGCCGCCACCCCGATCGGGAATACCGGTGATGCCTCTGCCCGGCTCGTGGAACTGCTGGGTACCGCCGACATCGTGGCGGCAGAGGACACCCGGCGCTTGCACCGCCTGGTCCAGAGCCTGGGCGTGGAAGTGTCCGGCCGCGTCATCAGCTACCACGAACACAATGAGGCGACCAGGACGGCAGAGCTCCTTGACCAGGTGCGGGCCGGCAGCACGCTGGTCATGGTGACCGACGCAGGCATGCCGGCCGTCTCGGACCCCGGCTTCCGGCTGGTGGAGGGCGCCATCGCGGCCGGGCTTCCAGTCACCGCCGTCCCGGGTCCCTCCGCGGTCCTCACGGCACTGGCCCTGTCCGGCCTGCCCACGGACAGGTTCTGCTTTGAAGGTTTCCTCCCACGTAAGGCCGGCGAACGCGCGTCGCGCCTGGCCGACCTTGCCGCGGAACGCCGCACCATGGTGTTCTTCGAAGCTCCGCACCGCCTCGAATCCATGCTCCGGGCGCTGCGCGAACGGTTCGGTCCGGACCGGCCCATCGCGGTGTGCCGGGAACTGACCAAGACGTACGAGGAAGTGATCCGGGGAACCACCGGCGAACTGCTCCAGTGGGCCGAAGAGAACGAGGTCCGCGGCGAGATCGCCGTTGTCCTCGGCGGGGCTCCGGAACAGGCGGCGGGCAAGCCGGAGGACCATGTGGCCGCCGTCAACGAGCTGGTGGCCCAAGGCATCAGGTTGAAGGAAGCGGTTGCCGCCGTGGCCGAGGACGTCCGGGTCAGCAAGCGCGAGCTCTACTCGGCAGTGCTCGCCGCCCGGTAGCAGCCTCTCCCGGCATGCCTTCGAATCTGTGCAGATGCACAGCGTGGGGCTGATGTGGCAGTGCGCAACGGCGTAGACCGGGGGAGGGGCCCGCAGTAGTCTGGCTGTTAATCAGCCCAATGATCCCGGTCACTCCGGCCGCGGCGCGGGGCTGCCAGAAACCCTACTGACGAGGGAGTCATCGTGACTGTCACTGCACAGCCGGCCGTTACCGCCGAGCGCGAAACCCGGCTTTTGGCCTCTGTTCCCACCGGGCTGCTTATCAACGGTGAGTGGCGCGACGCCGCCTCAGGCAAGACGTTCGACGTAGAGGATCCCGCCACCGGCAAGGTGCTGCTGAGCATTGCCGACGCCGGCGCGGACGATGCCGCTGCGGCCTTGGACGCTGCCGCTGCGGCCCAGGAATCCTGGGCCAAGGTGCCCCCGCGTGAACGCGGTGAAATCCTCCGCCGCGCTTTCGAGCTGGTCACCGAACGGGCCGAGGACTTTGCGCTGCTGATGACCCTGGAGATGGGCAAGCCGCTGGCAGAAGCCCGCGGTGAAGTCACCTACGGAGCCGAATTCCTGCGCTGGTTCTCCGAAGAAGCCGTCCGGGCCTTCGGCCGGTACTCGGTCTCCCCTGACGGCAAGTCCCGGCTGCTGGTGACCAAGAAGCCGGTAGGCCCCTGCCTGCTGATCACTCCGTGGAACTTCCCGCTGGCCATGGCCACCCGCAAGATCGCCCCGGCGGTGGCCGCAGGCTGCACCATGGTGCTGAAGTCCGCCAACCTGACGCCGCTGACGTCCCAGCTGTTCGCCGCCGTCATGCAGGAGGCCGGCCTGCCCGCCGGGGTCCTGAACCTCATCCCCACCTCCACGGCCGGAGAGACCACTGGGGCCCTGATCAAGGACTCCCGACTGCGTAAGCTCTCCTTCACCGGTTCCACCGAGGTGGGCCGCCGGCTGCTCTCCGACGCCTCCGGAACTGTGCTGCGCACCTCCATGGAACTGGGTGGGAACGCCCCGTTCCTGGTTTTCGAGGACGCGGACCTGGACGCGGCCGTTACCGGTGCGATGCTGGCAAAGCTGCGCAACATGGGTGAGGCCTGCACCGCAGCCAACCGGTTCATCGTGCACGAATCCGTGGCCGCCGAATTCGCCGAGAAGTTCGCGGCGAAGATGAAGGACATGACCACCGCCCGCGGCACCGAACCCGAGTCCAAGGTGGGCCCGCTGATCGATGCCAAGAGCCGGGACAAGGTCCACGAACTGGTCTCCGACGCCGTCGCCTCCGGCGCCAAGGCGGTGCTGGGCGGGGCACCGGTCGAGGGCCCGGGCTACTTCTACCAGCCCACCATCCTGTCCGGCGTCTCCGAAGGCACCCGTATCCTCTCGGAGGAGATCTTCGGGCCCGTCGCCCCGATCATCACCTTCTCCACCGAGGACGAGGCCGTGCGGCTGGCCAACAACACCGAGTACGGGCTGGTGGCCTACGTCTTCACCAAGGACCTCAACCGCGGCCTCCGGATGGGTGAGCGGCTCGAGACGGGCATGCTCGGCTTGAACGCCGGCGTGATCTCCAACGCTGCCGCACCGTTCGGCGGCGTCAAGCAGTCCGGCCTGGGACGCGAAGGCGGACTCGAAGGCATCGAGGAGTACCTCTACACCCAGTACATCGGCATCGCCGACCCCTACGCGGGATAGCTTCGGCGGTTCCAATGACGCACGTGCCGGCCGGGATCCTTCCCGGCCGGCACTTTTGCGTTCAGCCCCTGCCCCGCCCGCGAACGCCGTCGTCCGCCGCTGCTTCCCGACGCCCCGCCACCGGTGCCCCGGACGTTGCGGCGGCACGGCTCTTTCGGGAATGGGCGGCCGCACGGGCGGCTTTCCGGATGCCGCTGCCGGCTGCCCGGAACGGCAAGCCCAGCAGCAGGCCCAAGCGGCGGATGACGGACGGCGGAAGCCACTCCGCCCGCAGGCGGCGCGGCAGGGTGGCGTTCTGCCGGAGGGAGTCCACGAGCGCGGTGACCCCGGCCTGGATGTCCTGGCCGGCAGGGTGACCCCGCAGGCTGGTTGCCGGGGAGCTGTTGTCCGGCCGGCCATACCGGTGGTGCTCGAAGGCGGATGTCAGGAACGCCACGGCCTGGTGCGCTTCATGGTCCAACCCGCCGGGTTCACCCAGCAGTGTTTGCCGGAACCTGGCGGAATACGCCCGTGGAGTCTCGCTGGGTGCGGCTCGAACGCCGTAATCGGTGCCAAGGTCCGTCAGCTCGTTCCACGCCAACGGGACGGCCTGGCCCGGGGACCTCGGATTCAACCGGCGCGTCCTGGTCCCGGAACGGACCAGGTGCGGCGCGGCTGCCAGGAGCAAGGCGCCCAGCACGCCTGCGGTCCCGAGGAGCCACGGCAACACGCCGGCCGAACCGCCCTCGCCACCGCCCGTCCCGCCGGGGAGCGGCAAGGCCGTGGCGCTCGGGGTAGCGGAGGGCGCCGGGGCAGCGTCAGGGACGAGGCCGTCATTGTTGCCCAGGGTATCCGGGACGGCGGGCACCGGCGCGTCGGTGGCGTAGTCCGGGACCACGCCCCGCGACGGCGTAGGTTCGAACGGCACCCAGCCCAGGCCCTGGAAGTACAGCTCGGGCCACGCGTGGGCGTCACGGGCGTCCGCTTCGTATTCCGGGAGCGCACCCTGCCCGGCCACGGTTATGGTCGCCCCGGTCAACCGGCCCGGGGCATATCCCACGGCAATCCTGCTGGGGATTCCTTCCAGCCGCGCCATCACGGCCATGGCGGAGGCGTAGTGGATGCAGTATCCGCTCTTTTGCTGCAGGAAATCCGCCAGGACAGAGAGCCCGTTCCCGTCATAGCCGCCCTGGACCGGGGACTGGAGGGAATAGGTGAACTCGGACGAGCGCAGGTATCTCTGGAGGGCCATCGCTTTCTGGTACGGCGTCCCTGCAGTGCCGGCCACCGTCTTGGCGGTGGCCTTGACGATGTCCGGGACATTTCCCGGAATCCGGCTGAAATCGTCAGGGATTCCCCGGACGGGGCCGGACGCCTGGGCGAGGAGCGCGGCCGAAAGCTTTGGCTCGGTCGACGTCACGACGTACTCCTGTCGCCGGGTGGTGGTGTCGGTGCCCTTGATGCTGAGGGTGGCGGGGTCCCAGGTCCACTCGCCGCCGAGGCCCCGGATGGTTTCGGGCGCATATGGGACCGGCAGGTAGGGACTGGTGAAGGAACCGGTGTCGACGGCGGTGACCAGGCGCACCTGCTCGTCCGCGAGGACTGCGTAACCGGGATCGATCCGCCCGTCCAGCGGGACCCGGGACGCGGTGCGGTCATCCGGACCCCACGAGTCGCCGTCGAAATTGTCCACGGTGACAGAACGCAGGTAGAGCGGCGTGGGGGAATTCGTGGCATAGGTGATCCGACCGCTCCCGTCCGGTGCGCGCAGGCTGCTGCCCAGCGTGATCATCGGGTTCAGGCCGGTGGCGCCGCCCCACGGGTTGAGCCTGGACCCCTGCGGGAACGTGCCTTGGTCGAAACCGGGAATCGCCAGGGGCAGCAGCAGGGTGGCCACCATGGCCGCGGCTCCGGTCAGGGCTGCCCGCCTTGCCAAGCCGGGGCTGCGGGGCGCGCCGGACTGGAGCTGTCCGTCCGGGGCAAACCGCTGGCTGCAGGCCAGGATCAGCAGGTACCCGGCCGCCGTGGCAGCGAAGCTCCACACGCCCACGCTCTGGGGCTTGATCATGGCGGGAACCACCAGCAGCGCCAGCAGGCCCACCCCTGAGGCGGCGGGCATGCGGAGGGGCACGGCCAGGGCGTCGACCAGGATGACGGCGAGGCCCAGCACCGCACAGACCACCATCACGATTCCGGCGTTGGGAGCCACCGGCGCTGTCTCCGACAGGACGGTTTCGCTGGCCCGCCGCATCAACCGGTCAAGGTCGGGGAGCGTGGCGCCGGTCGGAATAACCCACAGGAAACTTGAGCCGCGGAAGAACGTCAGCGTGAGGACGGCAGCCAGTGAGATGAATCCGCCTGCCGTGACCAGGAGGGGCTGGGCTCGGACCGAACGCAGGGCCGCCAGGGCCACGCTGACCGTCAGCACGGTGGTCAGGACGGGCCAGAACCAGTTCCAGCCCCGAAGGACGCCGTTTAGAGACAAGGCCGCCCCGCAGACAGCCACCGAAATCGCCAACGCCATGGCCCACGGATAAGCGCCGGCCTGGGGACGCCGGGCCGGCGGTTCGGGCTGGTTGCGGGCTTCATTCCCGATGCCTGAAGGCCGGGCTGGTGCCATTGTCATGTGGCTACTCCTGCTCCACGGCGGACCTCGGACGCCGGGGCCACGGGCACGGCAGGGTCCTCGTCGAACTGTCCCCAGGCCGCCGCCAGAGCGGTACGCGGCGTCACGGCGGCAGCGCGCCAGCCGTTCTGCCGCAGCACGTCCAACACGCCGTGGAAGTCAGCCGGCTTGTCCACGGCCAGGAGGGCGAATGCGTTGGTTCCGTAGGCTGCGGCCGGTGCCAACGCCGTCGCCTCCTCGGCACTGATCCTTCCCAGCACGGCGATCAACGGTCCGCGCATCCTGTGTGCGCCCAGTTTGTCCATCAGGTGGTCGTCAAAGGCCGGTGGCTCCTGGTCCGCGCCCGGGGGCTGCCCTCCGCCGGCGGCCCGGCGCCGGCTGCTCCGGCCCTGGGCGTCCCGGGCCGCAGTGTCCCGCCGAGTGTGGGATGGCCCGGACAGATGGACCGCGGCGAGGCTCTCGGCTATGGACTGCAGCCCGGAGGTGCCACTGAACTCGTCGGCCCCAGGTTCCGGGGACGACGGTGAATGCAGGAAAGCCGGGTTGCCGCCGGCATCGAGGATCCGGAGGCTGTAGTTGCGTTCCGCCAAGTGGGCGCTGACGGACATGGCGGCGACGACCGACCATTCGAATGTCTCGCTGGTGGCCAGTCCGTGCCCGTGTCGCCCCGGCAGCCCTGGCATCGTCATCCCGGAGGGGCCGCCGAAGGCAGCGGAACGGTGATCCAGGATGATGGTGGCTTCCGGCGTGGTGACGGATTCCTCCTGGCGGACCATGAGCTCGCCGTGCCTCGCCGTGGCGGCCCAGTGGACCCGGCGCATGGGATCCCCGTGCCGGTATTCGCGGGTCATGACGTCGTCGTCGCTCGGATTTGCGCGGGTGCGCGTGGCGGTGACGCCGTCGTTGCCCCGCGCTCCGTCCAGCGCCGTGGCAGGCAGCACGACGGCGGCCGGCGTCACGGTGAGGATGTCGCCGCCGTCGATGGCCTGGCGGTGCAGCGACAGTCCGAACGGGTCGGTGAACTCCGCCGTGACCGGCCCGATCCGGAACAAGCCGCGGTAGCCGGACGTCAAGTGGTATTTGTAGCGGCTGGTGCCGCCAGTTGCGGAACGGGAAGGAAACCGGAAAGCCGGCGCCTGGCCGAAGTGCGGGGGCAGGCGCTCCTCCATGATCACCTGGCCGGTTCCCGGGCCCGTCCTGCCCACCGCCAAATGGACGATGGTTGGCGCGGATGTTTCCACGGGTGAGGGATTGAACTCGCGGTACACCCGGAATTTCGGTTTCACCAGCCGGATTCCTGCCAGGGACACCAGCGGCAGCACCAACAGCAGCAGCGCCAGCGTTAACAGGTCCCGGCGCCCCATGACCTGCGCGGCGGCCAGTGCGAACGCCCCGGCGGCAAGCATGCCCCAGCCACGCCTGGTGAACAGGTGCCGGGGAAGCTTGTCCAGGAACGCCATGGTCCGCCCCCTAGCGGTTCCTGCCGCCGGCCGCCGCCGCGGGCCGCGTCGCCTGGCCCGGGGGCGCCTGCGGAACGGGCAGGCGCGAGAGGATTCCCTGCAGGACGCTGTGCGGGTTTTCGCCAGCGCCGGCAGCCTTGCGCTCAACGATGATCCGGTGTGCCAGCACGGCCTCGGCGACGCCTGCGACATCGTCCGGCAGGACAAAATCCCTTCCGTCCAACGCAGCCGTGGCTTTGGCCGCACGCAGCAGCTGGAGCATGGAACGGGGGCTCGCCCCCAAGCGGAGCAGCGGACTTTCCCGGGTGGCGCGGCCCAGTGACACCGTGTATTCCTTCACGGCTTCAGACACGAAGACCTGCTGGACGGTGGTGGTCATCGCCGCCACGTCAGATGCCGTCACCACCGGGCTGACGGCGGCCAGCGGCGATACCGCCTGGTGGGTCTCAAGCATTTCGATCTCGGCTTCCTTGTCCGGATAGCCCATGGAGATCCTGGCCATGAAGCGGTCCCGCTGGGCCTCGGGCAGCGGGTACGTCCCTTCCATCTCGATGGGATTCTGGGTGGCCACCACCATGAAGGGTTCATCAAGCTTGTACGTGTTGCCGTCCACCGTCACCTGGTGCTCCTCCATGCATTCCAGCAGGGCGGACTGGGTCTTGGCGGAGGCGCGGTTGATTTCATCGCCGATCACGATGTTCGCGAATACGGCGCCGGGCCGGAATTCAAAGAGCCGGGAGGCCTGGTTGTAAATGGACACCCCGGTGACGTCCGAGGGCAGCAGGTCGGGGGTGAACTGGATGCGGTTGACGGTGCAGTCGATGGTCCGGGCGAGGGTCTTGGCGAGGAGGGTTTTTCCGACGCCGGGCACGTCCTCCAGCAGCAGGTGGCCCTGTGCGAGCAGGACAGTCAGCGCCAGCTTGGCGGCATCCGATTTGCCGTCGATCACCGTGTTGACGGTGGTAAGGATGCGTTGGGCCGCTTCATGGAACGACTCCGGGTCCATGGCGGCGGCCCGGTGCCCGTTCAGCCGGCTGACGGCATCCGCGACGCCGGCCAGGTTGAGGTTCGGTGCGCTCCCATTGTTGGCAGTGCGTCGGTGGGGTTCCATCGGCAACCTTTCAGCCCGGGTTTCACCTGGACGGGACAGCAAGCCTGCCTTCGCCCGTCGGTGGGCGTGCGCGTGTGTTCGTTCCAGACTACTAACACAACTGCCGTGCCTGACAGAGAGTTCCGGCAAATATGCCACCGCTTTCGGCGGATAGGCTGGGTGGATGTGCAATCCGCTGACTCCCGCCGCCTACCGGGCACCTGACACAGGCCCCTTGGACCCGGAAGCTCCGCCCCGCAAGCAGTATCCGCCCGCGCCTGAACCGTTGCCTGTACCCGTGATGGACAACCACACCCACCTGGACTTTCCTGATGGAACGGCGCCGGTAGGAATCAAGGCCGCGCTCGACGCCGCAGCGGCCGTGGGGGTCCAGGGAGCGGTCCAGGTGGGCTGCGACCTGGCGTCGTCGCGGTTCACGGTGGAAGCCGTGGACCAGGACCACCGTCTCCTGGGCGCCGTGGCCCTCCATCCCAACGATGCTCCGCACTATGCCGCCAGGGGCGAACTTGAGGCGGCCCTGGCAGAGATCGAACGCCTCGCGGCGCATCCGCGGATCCGCGCGATCGGCGAGACGGGGCTGGACTTCTACCGCACGGAAGGCGAAGGACTGCGTCACCAGGAGCACTCGTTCCGGCGCCACATCGACATCGCCAAGCGCCTGGACCTCACCCTCCAAATCCACGACCGGGACGCACACGGCGACGTGGTGCGGGTGCTGAGGGAGGAAGGCGCCCCGGAGAGGGTGGTGTTCCACTGCTTCTCCGGCGACGAGGAGCTTGCCAGGACCTGCAACGACCAGGGCTGGTGGATGTCCTTCGCCGGGACCCTGACCTTCAAGAACGCCGCGAATCTTCGGGCCGCGCTCGCCGCCGCCGACCGCCAACTCATCATGGTGGAAACAGATGCGCCGTTCCTGACCCCGCATCCGCACCGGGGGCGGCCAAATGCCAGCTACATGGTCCCGTACACGGTCCGGGCCATGGCAGAATTGACAGGCTCCGACCTCGCCGGGCTGTGCAACACCATCAGTGAAAATACCGTGCGGGCATACGGATCCTGGACCTGAAATTCCACCCCGTCCCGTGATCCTGGGCAATACCTGGTATGCAAAAATGTTGGTCGCTTTATAACGCTACGGTTACAGTGGACAACTATTAGCCGGGGTCGGGGAAGGCCAACGGATAATTTCGCTCCATTCGCAGCCGCTCCGGGCACGTCAGTTCCCGGGCCATGCCGCTGCGCGGAGTGTGGCGGTGCATCGATGCCCGGACGGTCTATTTGAGGTTGTTCCGGGCATTCCCTTGCGCGATTCCCCGTGCCCGGATGGACCTAGAGTTACGGGCAATCGTGATCAAGTTCTTCACAACGGACGGCAAGTTCAGCTATATCAAGGTTGGCGCCCAACTTCTGGTGCTCTGCGGCCTCGTCGCGGGCCTCGTGGCTTTCGTGGGCAATAACAAAACAATCACGCTCAACGTGGACGGCAAAGCCTCGTCCGTGCAGTCCTTTGGTGGAACAGTGGCGCAGGTGGTCAAGAGTGCCAACCTGGACCTCAAGCCCGGCGACCGCGTATCGCCGTCCTTGGATTCATCCGTGCAAAACGGCACCGTCATCAACGTCAACCAGGCCAAAGAGGTCAAGGTCAGCCTTGACGGGGCCGAAAAGACCGTCAACACCACCGCCCAGGACGTGGAAGGCCTCGTCAGCGAGCTCGGCGTTGCCAGCGCATCGGCCGTCTCGGCGCCCAAGGATGCCACGCTCGCACTGGCCGGCTCCTACGTCTCCATCTCCACACCCAAGACCGTCAGCATCGTGGCCGATGGCAAGGTGAACACCGCCACCACCACTGCCGCAACCGTAGGCAAGGTCCTTGAGGATTCCGGTGTCACCCTCGGCGCCAGCGACCGCTCCTCCCAGCCGGCCAACGCCAACGTGGTGAACAACATGGTCATCAAGGTCTCCCGGGTGGACACCAGCAAGACTGCCGTTACCAGCGAAGACGTGCCCTTCGACACGGTCACCGCCGAGAGCGCCGACATGCTCAAGGGTGACAAGCAGGTGACCCAGGCCGGGGCGGCCGGAAAGATCGAGCGCACCTTCAAGCTGGTCCTCGTTGACGGCCGGGAAGCGTCGCGCACCCTCGTGTCCGAGAACGTGGCGGTGCAGCCCGTAACCGAAAAGGTCACCGTGGGCACCAAGGCCAAGCCCGCCGTCCAGGCGGCGCCCGCGGCAGCAGCCGCCAACACCGGGGCAGCGGCGCCGGCCATGATGAACGAAGCCATGTGGGACAAGATCGCCCAGTGTGAATCCAGCGGAAACTGGAGCATCAACAGCGGCAACGGCTACTACGGCGGCCTCCAGTTCGACATCCGCACCTGGATCGGAGCAGGCGGCGGCGCGTACGCCCCGAACGCCAGCCTCGCCACCAAGGCGCAGCAAATCGACATCGCCAACCGCGTCTACGCCCAGCGCGGGCTCTCACCGTGGGGTTGCGGCTGGGCAGCCAGCAGCTGATTCAGCGGACGAACACGACGCCCACAGCGTGGCCGGGCCCGGATATCCGGGCCCGGCCACTGCCGTTAAGCCGACAGGGCGGAGCTGCCGCGCGGGATAGGATACCTAGGTGACTGAACCCATCCCTGCCGTGCCCGCACCGTTGTTCGGTGCCTCCGACATCCGCCGGCTGGCAGAGGAAATCGGGATCAGGCCGACTAAAACCTTGGGCCAGAACTTCGTTATCGACGGCAACACCATCCGGCGGATCGTCTCCGCCGCCGGAGTGGGGCCGGATGAAACCGTCCTCGAGGTCGGCCCGGGCCTCGGCTCCCTGACCTTGGGGCTGCTCGATGCGGCGGCGGCCGTTGTCGCCGTCGAAATCGACCCCGTCCTGGCCGCGAAGCTTCCGGAAACCGTCAAGGAATGGCGCCCTGCCGCCGCCAACGCGTTCCACCTGGTCAACGACGACGCCATGAAAGTCACCGAACTGCCGGTCCAACCCACCGCATTGGTGGCCAACCTGCCCTACAACGTGGCGGTTCCGGTGGTACTGCACCTGCTGCAGCATTTCCCAAGCCTGCGGCACGGGCTGGTGATGGTGCAGGACGAAGTAGCGGACCGGCTGGCCGCGGGCCCGGGGTCCAAGACCTACGGGGTGCCGTCGGTCAAGGCGGCGTGGTACAGCCAGATGCGCAAGGCAGGCGTCATCGGCATGAACGTCTTTTGGCCCGCCCCCAAAATCCACTCCGGCCTGGTGGCCTTCACCCGCCGCGAGCCGCCGGCCACCACTGCCACCCGTGAGCAAGTGTTTGCCGTGGTGGACGCCGCGTTCGCGCAGCGCCGCAAGACGCTGCGGGCAGCCCTCGCCGGCTGGGCAGGCGGAGCGCCGGAAGCGGAGCGCTGCCTCGTGGCTGCCGGCGTGGACCCCACTGCCCGTGGCGAGGTCATCGATATCCAAGCCTTCGCCAGGATCGCCGAAGCCAAGGAAGCACGGTTGTGAATGCCCCGGCAGGACGCTTCGCGGCCAGGACGGTCCGGGTCAAAGCACCCGGCAAGGTCAACGTATCCCTGGCGGTGGGCCCGCTCCGCCGGGACGGCTACCACTCCGTTGCCAGCGTCTACCTCGCGGTATCCCTCTACGAGGAAGTTGCCGCCACCAGCACCGCGACGCCGGGAATCACGCTCAGCCTCAGCCCCGAAAGCACCCTGGACCTCGACGCCGTCGACATTCCCCTGGACAGCAACAACCTGGCCTACAAGGCAGCCGCCATCATGGCTGACGTCTCCGAGCACGCCACCGGCGTACACCTGGAAATCACCAAACGCGTCCCGGTCGCCGGCGGCATGGGCGGCGGGTCAGCCGACGCCGCCGCCACGCTCCTGGCCTGCGACGCCCTGTGGAACAGCGGACTTTCCCGCGAAGAATTGGCCCACCTTGCCGCGGAACTGGGCGCGGACGTGCCCTTCTCGCTGCTTGGCGGCACCGCCGTGGGCCTTGGCCTGGGCGACAAACTGTCCCCGGCCCTGGCCAAGGCCCAAACCCACTGGGTGCTGGTGGCGGCAGACTACGGACTGTCCACCCCGGAGGTGTACCGCACCCTGGACAGGCTGCGGGACGCCGAAGGCATCACCGCGGACGAGCCCACCGGCGTCGACCCGCACATTTTAACGGCCCTGCGCAGCGGCGACGCCGAATCCCTGAGCCGTGTCCTGGTCAACGACCTGCAGCGTGCCGCCATCTCCTTGGCCCCTGCATTGCGCGATACGCTGGGTATCGGCGAATCCCACGGCGCGATCGCTGGGATCGTTTCAGGTTCCGGCCCCACCGTGGCCTTGCTCGCCGACGATCCCGTGGCGGCCGAAGCACTGGCCGAGGACCTGCGGCACCAGGGACTGGCGGCCCTTCACGTGCACGGCCCCGTCCACGGCGCGCGCATCATCTCCGACACACATCTCTAGACCCCTTATATTTCGGCAGCAGAAAGCAGTTCCTTTTGGCACACCTTCTTGGCGGCGAGAACCTCACAGTTTCCTACGCGACCCGCACCGTCCTGGACGGCATCACCCTGGGCCTTGAGGAAGGCGACCGGATCGGCATGGTGGGCCGGAACGGCGACGGCAAATCCACCCTGATGCGCCTGCTGGCACTGCGTTCCACGCCCGACTCCGGCCGCGTCACCAAGCGTGGCGACGTCAACGTGGGGTACCTGGACCAAAGCGACGTGCTCGACGGCGACCTGACCGTCGGCGCCGCGATCGTGGGCGACCAGGCGGATTACGAATGGGCGCGCAACCCGCAAATCCGCGAGATCATGGGCGGGCTGGTGTCCGACGTCGACTGGCATGCCAACGTGCACGCCCTCTCCGGCGGCCAGAAGCGGCGGGTGGCCCTGGCAAAGCTCCTGATCGAGGACCACGACGTCATCATGCTCGACGAGCCCACCAACCACCTCGATGTCGAAGGAGTTGCCTGGCTTGCCCGGCACCTGAAGACCCGCTGGCGGGCCAACCAGGGCGCCTTCCTGGTGGTCACCCACGACCGCTGGTTCCTCGATGAAGTCTGCAACAAGACCTGGGAAGTGCACGACGGCATCGTGGACCCCTTCGAAGGTGGATACGCGGCGTACGTCCTGGCCCGTGCCGAGCGTGACCGGATGGCCTCCGTGGTCGAAGGCAAGCGCCAGCAGCTGGTCAAGAAGGAACTGGCCTGGCTTCGCCGCGGCGCCCCGGCCCGGACCTCGAAACCGAAGTTCCGGATCGAGGCCGCCAACGCCCTGATCGCCGATGTCCCCGAGCCCCGCGACTACATGGCGTTGAACAAAATGGCCACTGCCCGCCAGGGCAAGGACGTCCTGGACCTGGAAAACATCTCCCTGAACTTCCGCGGCGGCGACGATGGCCGCAAGCTGTTCGACAACATCACCCTGCGCCTGGCCCCGGGAGAGCGGCTGGGGCTGGTGGGTGTCAACGGCGCCGGCAAGACCACCCTTCTGAAGCTGCTCAACGGCGAGATCACGCCCGACGCCGGGAAGCTGAAGCGGGGGAAGACCGTGGTCACCGCGGTTCTCACGCAGGAGGTCAAGGAGCTCGACGACGTCGCGGACTTGCGCGTCATCGAGGTGATCGAGCGGGAAAAGCGTTCCTTCAACGTGGGGGGCAAGGAGTTCACCGCCGGGCAACTGGTGGAGCAGCTCGGGTTCACCAACCAGAAGCAGTGGACCCCGGTCAAGGACCTCTCCGGCGGCGAACGGCGGCGGCTGCAGTTGCTGAGGCTGCTGGTGGGGGAGCCCAACGTCCTGATGCTCGACGAGCCCACAAACGACCTTGATACCGACACCCTCGCCGCCGTGGAGGACGTCCTGGACGGCTGGCCCGGCACGCTGGTGGTGGTCAGCCACGACCGCTACCTGCTCGAGCGCGTTACCGACCACCAGATGGCCCTCCTGGGCGACGGCAAGCTCCGCGGCCTGCCCGGCGGCGTGGACCAGTACCTTGAGCTGCGGGAGGCCGCCCTCGCCGGCTCCACGGTGTCCGGCGGCGGCAACCCCGTCACCAGCGCGGGCCAGGGCCCCGCGGCCCCAGCCACCGGCACAGGCCCCTCCGAGGCGGAGAAGCGGGAGGCCCGCAAGGCCCTCAACCGGATCGAACGGCAAATCAAGAAGCTCGATCAAGAGGAAAAGAAGCTTCACGACCTGATGCTGAAGACCACCGAGGCCGGCGATTTCGACAAGCTCGCGGACCAGAACAAACAGCTCAAGAACCTCACGGACGAAAAGGACGCCCTGGAAATGGAATGGCTGGAGGCGTCGGAGCTCCTGGGGGACTGACAAAGGCGACGCGGGCAAGAGCGGAGGGCCCCTGCGCCGCGTAAGTGACCACGGCGAAGGCGGCCTGGGCTTACGCCTCAGACTGCAGTTCGGGGTCCTTCTTCAGGCCGGTGAGGCCGTTCCAGGCGAGGTTGACCAGGTGTGCAGCGACGGTTTGCTTGTCGGGCTGGCGGCTGTCCTGCCACCACTGGCCGGTCATGGCCACCATGCCAACCAGCATCTGGGCGTACATGGCGCCATCCTCGCCGCTGAAGCCGCGGCGCGAGAATTCGTCGGAGAGGATGTGTTCCACGCGGGCGGTGACCTGGGAGAGCAGGGTGGAGAAGGCGCCCTCGGGCTGGGACGGGGGAGCGTCGCGCATGAGGATCCGGAAGCCCTCGGTGCGCTCCTCGATGTAGGTCAGCAGGGCCAGGGCGGCGCGTTCGACGAGGACCCGGGGTTTGGCTTCCTCGGTGAGGGCGCTATTGATGGCGTCCAGCAGGATGTGGAACTCGCACTCCACCACCTGCGTGTACAACCCTTCCTTGGATCCGAAGTGCTCGTAGATGACCGGCTTGGACACACCCGCGCTGGCGGCGATCTCCTCAATGGTGGTCCCGTCGAGCCCCCGGACGGCAAAAAGCGCCCGGCCGACGTCGATCAACTGGCTACGCCGCTGCAGGCCGGTCATCCGCATCCGCGGCAGGTTGTTGCTCACAATCCCATCATGCCCCACCGGCCACGGGCCCGATTCCGCCCGGCAGGCAGGGGAGAACCGGCCGGTGTCGCGCGGTGCCCCGAACCCATGGCAAAATAGGGACTTGTGCCCGGGCCTTGAGTCCTCCGGCACGGTCCGCTCTGGTGTAACGGCAGCACCCCGGCCTTTGGAGCCGTGGAGTATAGGTTCGAATCCTATGGGCGGAACTGCTGTGCGAGGAGCGTTCAGTAGGATGGCACCCGGTGCCGGGCGGACATGGACGCCGGACACCCCAATGCGCCAGCACAACCTAGCAAGGAGAGCCCGTACGTGATCCCCGAGAATGCCGGCCCGGCCGCTGTCATCGTTCTGGCAGCAGGCGCCGGTACCCGGATGAAGTCGCGTACACCCAAGATCCTCCACGAAATCGGCGGCCTCTCCCTGGTGGGCCACGCCCTCCGGGCGGCCCGCAGCATCAACCCGCAGCGGCTCGCCATCGTGGTGCGCCACGAACGTGACCTGGTTGCCGGGCATGTATCGGCACTGGATCCCGACGCCGTCATCGTGGACCAGGACGACGTGCCGGGCACCGGCCGCGCCGTGGAAGCCGCCCTCGAGGCACTCCACGCGGAACAAGGCCTGGCCGGTACCGTTGTGGTCACCTACGGCGATGTTCCGCTGCTCTCCGGGGAACTCCTGGGCGAACTCGTGGCCACCCACGAGCGTGACGGCAACGCGGTCACCGTCCTCACCGCCGTCCTCGACGACGCCACCGGCTACGGCCGCATCCTCCGGGGGGAGGACGGTTCCGTCACGGGCATCCGCGAGCACAGGGATTCATCCGAGGCCGAGCGGCTGATCCGCGAGGTCAACTCCGGTATCTACGCCTTCGACGCAGCCATGCTCCGGGACGCCCTTGGCAAGGTCACCACCGACAACGCCCAGGGCGAGAAATACCTCACCGACGTCCTGTCCCTGGCGCGTGCCGCCGGCGGCCGGGTTGCCGCCGTCGTCACCGCCGACCGCTGGCAGGTGGAAGGCGCGAACGACCGCGTCCAACTGGCCGCCCTCGGCGCCGAACTGAACCGCCGCACCGTCGAGGGATGGATGCGCGCAGGCGTCACCGTGGTGGACCCGGCCACTACGTGGATCGACGCATCGGTCACCCTGGACGAGGACGTCCGGCTGCTGCCCAACACCCAACTGCACGGCGCCACCACCGTGGCCCGGGACGCCGTCGTCGGCCCCGACACCACGCTGACCGACGTCACGGTGGGCGAGGGCGCAACGGTGGTCCGCACCCACGGTTCCGGCTCGGTGATCGGGCCGCGCGCCGCCGTCGGCCCCTTCACCTACCTGCGGCCAGGCACCGTGCTCGGTGAAAAGGGCAAGATCGGTGCGTTCTACGAAACCAAGAACGTCACCATCGGCCGCGGCTCCAAGCTGTCCCACCTGGGCTACGCAGGCGACGCCGAAATCGGCGAAGACACCAACATCGGCTGTGGAAACATCACGGCAAACTACGACGGCGAGAAGAAGCACCGCACGGTGATCGGCTCGGGCGTGCGTACCGGCTCCAACACGGTCTTTGTTGCCCCGGTCACCGTGGGGGACGGTGCCTACAGCGGCGCCGGCGCGGTGATCCGCAAGGACGTACCCGCAGGCGCGCTCGCACTAAGCGTCGCTGCCCAGCGCAACGCCGAAGGCTGGGTCCCCGCGAACCGTCCGGGAACCCGCTCCGCCGAACTGGCCCAGGCGGCCACCCAGAACTCCTCCAGTACCCCGGCATCTACAGAAGAGGGCAAGTAAGAATGAGCGAAATTACGGCGCACGGCGAAAAGAAGCTGGTGCTCGCCACCGGGCGGGCCCATCCGGAGCTGGCCCGGGAAATCGCCAAGGAACTCGGCACTGACCTGCTGCCCGTCGATGCCTACGACTTCGCCAACGGCGAAATCTACGTCCGCGCCGGTGAAAGCGTCCGCGGCACCGATGCCTTCGTGATCCAGGCCCACCCGGCACCGCTGAACAACCACCTGATGGAACAGCTGATCATGATCGATTCGCTGAAGCGGGCTTCCGCCAAGCGCATCACCGTGGTTTCCCCGTTCTACCCCTATGCGCGGCAGGACAAGAAGGGCCGCGGCCGCGAGCCCATCTCCGCCCGCCTGGTGGCAGACCTCTACAAGACTGCCGGCGCGGACCGCATCATGAGCGTTGACCTGCACACCTCCCAGATCCAGGGCTTCTTCGACGGTCCGGTGGACCACTTGATGGCCATCCCGCTGCTGGCCGACTACATCCGCACCCGGGTGGACGCCGAAAACATCACCGTTGTCTCCCCTGACACCGGCCGCGTCCGCGTGGCCGAACAGTGGGCCGAACGCCTGGGCGGGGCACCCCTCGCCTTCGTGCACAAGAGCCGGGACCTCACAGTCCCCAACCAGGCTGTCTCCAAGACGGTGGTGGGCCAGATCGAGGGCCGGACCTGCGTGCTGATCGATGACATGATCGACACCGGCGGAACCATCTCCGGAGCCGTCACCGTGCTGAAGAACGCCGGGGCCAAGGACGTCATCATCGCGGCCACGCACGCCGTATTCTCCGAGCCGGCCGCCCGCCGCCTCTCCGAATCCGGTGCCCGCGAAGTGGTGGTCACCAACACCCTGCCGCTGACCGCCTCGCAGCGGTTCCCGCAGCTGACGGTGCTGTCCATCGCGCCGTTGATCGCCCGTGCCATCCGCGAAGTGTTCGACGACGGTTCGGTCACCAGCCTCTTCGACGGCAAGGCGTAGCGGCTGGTTGCCTGTCGAAACCCGGGATTGCGGTTTCGGCAGGCAACCACCGCCGCCTCACCGTTTTCAATATTCGGCTCCGGCGCTGGTAGGCTTGACCCCGATACCTTGGCGAGGGAGAGCAAAGTCTCCGTTATCGACTGGGTCTGCTTGTCCCTTGATGAGAGGGACTGCCTTCTTGAAGGGCCGCCTACCGGCCGCCCGGCGTTGAAGGTCACACCAGACCTCCGCCCTTGCTGAACACCGTTTCATCTTCAAGGAGATTTCCATGTCTGAGCAGAAGCTCGCAGCAGAACTGCGCACCGAATTCGGCAAGGGCTACGCCCGCCGCGCACGGATGGCCAACCTGATCCCGGCCGTCATCTACGGCCACGGCGCAGAGCCCATCCACGTCACCCTCCCGGCCAAGGCCACCACCCTGGCTGTCCGCACCCCCAACGCCCTGCTGTCCCTGGACATCAACGGCGAAGGCCACCTGGCCCTGGTCAAGGACATCCAGCGTGATCCCGTAAAGCAGATCATCGAGCACATCGACCTCCTGACCGTCCGCAAGGGCGAGAAGGTCACCGTCGACGTTCCCGTGCACGTTGAGGGCGAATCCGCTCCCGGCACCGTCCACAACCTGGAACTGACGGTCGTGTCCCTCGAAGCCGAGGCCACCCACCTGCCCGAGTCCGTCGTCGTGAGCATCGAAGGCCGCGGCGCCGGCGAGCACATCCACGGCTCCGACCTGGTCCTGCCCAAGGGCACCGTCCTGCTGACCGACGCCGAGGCACTGGTCGTCAACATCTCCGAGGCCGTTGAAATCGCCGAGGAAGAGGAAACCGAAGGTGCGTCCGAGGGCGCCGCCGAGGAAGCTTCCGAGGCAGCCGAAGAAGCAGCCGCAGAGTAAGCACTCCGCACTCCCTGACAGTGGCCGGACCCCGCACGGGGCCGGCCACTGTCGTGTCCGCACAGCGCCGTTCCCGCCCCAACCGCCCCCATAGGATTGATCCATGACTGATACCTGGCTGATCGTCGGCCTCGGCAACCCCGGGGCGCAGTACCAAGGCAACAGGCACAACATTGGCCAGATGGTCCTCGATGAACTCGCCTCCCGGATGGGCGCGGGCTTCAAGGCCCACAAAGCCAGGGCCCAGGTCGTGGAGGGCCGCTTGGGAATCGGGGGCCCGCGGGTAGTCCTGGCCAAACCGATGACGTACATGAACGTCTCCGGCGGGCCCGTGTCTGCCCTCGCCAACTTCTACGGGATCGCCGCCGACCACGTGGTGGCCGTCCACGATGAGATCGACATCCCCTTCAACACGGTGAAACTCAAGCTCGGCGGCGGCGAAGGCGGCCACAACGGCCTGCGCGACATTTCCAAAGCACTCGACACCAAGGACTACCTGCGCGTCCGGGTGGGAGTTGGCCGGCCGCCCGGGCGGATGGATACGGCAGACTACGTCCTGCGCGACTTCGGCACCGCGGAACGGAAGGAACTGCCCTTCCTGCTCGACGACGCAGCGGACGCCGTTGAGTCCTTGCTCCGGGAAGGACTCACTGCCACGCAGCAGAAATTCCACCCCGCCAAGTCCGGATCACGCCAAGCAGAATCGTAAAAGTTCCCTTGTGCCCTGTTTCCTTGTCAGTGGCAAGGGGTACTCTTCTTCCTATGCGGGGGAGCAATGGGGCTACATCCCGCTATTGCAGGATGTAGGGGACAAGTTCATGTCAATCGAGCCACTCAGCTGGGGACGTGGGTCAACACCTCAGGGTGATGGGCTGGCCACGGGATCCTCCGCAGTGCCGGAGGGCCGGCAATGGTCCGTGCCGGCACGAAGTGCCAACCTTGACGCCGTCCGCACAGCGTTGACAAGCGAAAACTCCTTCGGAGCGGTCATCACAGGCGCCCGCGGGGTGGGGAAGTCCTCCCTGGCCAGGGCGGCAGTCGCCGACTTGGGCCCGGACATCTGGTCGCTGCAGCTCCGGAGCGCACCCTCGGGCTCCAATACCCCGTATGGCTGCCTCTCCTTCCTCCTGGCCCGGTTGCCGCAGGCCTACATGGGTTCACCCACTGCCATCCTGCGCGGGATCACCTCCCTGATCCGCAGCGATGCGGCGGGCAGGCCCTGCATCATCACGCTGGACACCTCCGGCACTGTCGACGACATGAGTGCCGGCGTGCTGTTGAACGTGTTGCTGACCGGCACGGCAAGGATCATCGCCGTCGCTCCCAAAGCCAGTGACCTGCCGGCGGATTTCCACTGGCTCCTGACGGACCGCAAGCTCACCGAAGTCAGGCTCAGCAACCTCAACGAATTGCAGACCCGGCAGGTCCTGCTGTCCCTGCTGGGGCACCGCGTCGCATCGTCCCTGGTCACCACCTACCACCAGATGGTGGGCGGCAACCCCCTGCTGCTCAAAGCCCTGGTTACCGAGCAACAGCTTTCCGGGAACCTCGTGCTGTCCGAATCCGTCTGGACGCTCCGGGACAAGGTGGTGCTCGACGGCGCCGCGAGCCTGGATGACATCGTCAGGTCGCGCTGGACAAGGGAAACACCGGAGACCCGCGAAGTCATTGAAATGTTGTCCTGCGCCCGCCGGGTGGAACTGTCCCGGCTGACTGCCATCTATGGCGCCGACGTCGTGGCGGACATGGAGGACGCCGGGCTGCTCGAGATCGACGACTCCGAGTACCGCTGGGTGTCGCTGCGGGAGAAGTACATTGGCGACGTCGTCAGGACCTGGCTGAGCATTTCCCGGCGGCGGGAGCTCCGCTCCGTGCTGCTGGGCGGCGAGGAGCCCGACCCCGCGGCCATGACCGTCGATGAACTGATGTCGTTCGCCGCGTGGACCCATGAATGCGAGGCGGAACTCAGCCCGGCACTGGCGCTTGCGGCCGCCCAGGCCGCCGTCCAGCTCTTCGACCCCCGGTTCGCGTTGACCTATGCGGAGATGATCCAGCGGACGGATGCCGTGTGGGCATCCGCGCAGCGGCAAAAGGCCGCCGCGTACCTGCAGCTGGACATGGCGGTCCAGGCCCTGGCCGCCCTTGAGGACATTACCCAACCTGAACTTGAGGCCCTCGACCTCGAAGAGTACGCCCAGGTGGTGGCCGCCAAGGCGCGGGTCATGCTCTGCCTTCCGGAACGGTCCGGCTCGGTCGGGGAGCTCTTCGCCTCGGCCCGCGAACGCCTGGCCACTGCGGGAGACCACCAGGACTGGCCTGCTCCTGCCGCGGTGGCGGCCAACCGCATTTCGCTAAGCGAATTCGAGTACCAGGCGCACGCGGGAAGGTACGCCGCCATGATTCCCGCCCTTGAGCGGGCCGTTGACCCAGCCGCCAACCCTGACACCGGCTACCGGCTCCAGTGCGCCATCATCCTGATGAGCGCCCTGGCCATGACGGGCCGGGAGATGGATGCCCTGGGCCTCGTGCGCCAGATCGGTGGCCAACTCAGCGATGCCTCGCACATTGTGGGCCTGCGGGAACGGTACACGCGGGAGGCCTACTTCGTTCTTTTGATGGCCGGCCAGTGGCGGCGCTGCATTGACCTCATGGCCCCGTTCAGCGCCGGCCAGCCCTTCCGGCTTCCTTACCGCAGCGCGGCCACGGAAATCGCTGCCGGAATAGCTTTCGCGTTTTCCGGTCGGGGCGAAGCTGCCCTGGAACCCCTGATTTCTGCCGCAGCGCAGCTGGAGCTGCAACCGGTCCAGGGTGCGCTGCGCACCGCGTACGCGGCCACGGCCCTGGCCTACGCCCAGACCGGAAACGCCGCGCTGTCACGCAAGTACCTGACGAAAGTCCAGCGGATGCCCGGCAGGTCAGGGTTTGCCGTGGAGAGCATCATCGAGTTCTGCACACTCGTGGCCGGACGGTGGCTGGGCGACTCCGACGCCGTCACCAGCCTCAAGCAGGGGGCCCGCGCGAACGCAGAAGCGGGCCGGTATGCCATGGCCGGGATCTACCTGCTGGCGGCAACGGTGAACGGCAGCGATGCCGACTTCCGCTTCCTGGAGGAGATCGCGGGCCACCGGCAAGGCCCGCTGGCCGAAGTATCCCGGCTGATCGCCGTGGGAAGCCGGACAAAGGACGCCAAGGCGCTGCTCGCCGGCGGCGAACTCGCGGCCACCCTGGAACTCGACGCCGTCGAAGCCCGCTGCATGGCACTGGCGGTGGACTTTGCGCGCCAGGACGGGGATGCCCTGTCGGCCCGGACCGCGCAGGCACGGCTGGACATCCTGGCCGCCACGGTAGCCAACCTCCCCATCGTGCCCAGCAGCGGCAGCCCGCTGTTGACCAGCCGTGAGCGGCAGATTGCACGAATGGCCGGCAGGGGTGCCTCAAACCGTGACATCGCCCTGGAAATGGGTGTCTCAGTCCGCACCGTCGAAGGCCACCTGTACCAGGTGTTCACCAAGCTGGGCGTAACTTCAAGGGGTGATCTGACTGGACTCGTCTAATGGCCACAAACCCACATCTGCCCATCGGCTCCTGACCGGACGGCGGGAGCCCGTGGACCGGATCTGCAACCTGGTGCGCAATGGCACCAGCCATGCGGTCTTCGTCATGGCAGGCCCGGGGATTGGAAAATCGGCGGTGACCGACGCCGTCACCGAACGGCTCGCCGGGCACCTGAACGTGGTGCGCATCCATGCCAGTTCCGCGCTCTCCGGGGTGCCCTTCGGGGTCCTGACCCCCTATACCGGGGAACTCACGGCTGAGGAGTCGGTCTCGCCGGTGGCCGTGTTGCGGTCAATGTGGTCCTACTTTGAAAAGCTGAAAGCCGGTAACGGCTCGGCAGTCCTGCTCGCGGTGGACGACGCACATCACCTGGACGAGGCCTCGGCAGGGGTACTGGCTGAGCTGATTTCGGCGGGCTGGGCAACCGTGCTGGCGGCCGCGCGGCCCCGGCCCGGCCTTCCGCAGCCGCTGGAGCAGCTCTGGTACGACGGCCTTGCCGAGCGCGTCGATCTTCGGCCCCTGAACCGCGAGCAGATAGAGGAAGTCCTGGCCCACGTCCTGGACGGGACCGTTCCGGCTGCCACGGTGGACGCCATGTGGAGCGCTTCGAGCGGAAATCCACGGATCCTTGACGCCTTGCTGCATGACTCCGCGGAAGCCGGGGTACTGGCCAAACGCAACGGCATCTGGATCCTGCTCGGGGACCTTCCTGCCGACGGGCCCCGGCTGGCAGCGGTGGTTGCCAAAGACCACCTGCGCCGCGGACCCGAGGAACAGGAAGCCCTGAAGCTTATTGCCCTGGCCGGCCCGGTGGGCCGCAAGGTCATCGAAGACATCAGTGGGGCAGCGGTGGTCCGGTCCCTGCTGGACCAGCAGATGATCGTGGAGACCCCCGGCGTTCCCGCGGAACTTTACCTCTGGAACGCGCTCTTCGCCGGCGCCATCAGGAACACGGTATCGGTCTCCCGGAGCCTCCAGCTCTTGGAGAAGGTCAAGGCACACCAGGACCCCGGATTGCTGCAGGGGGAAGGCCGGCTCCGTTCGGTGGAATGGGCGCTGGAGTGTGGCCTCCGGGTCGGCGACGACGAGTTGCTGGCCGCCGCCAAAGTGGCGTTGCTCGCGTACCGCAACCACAGCGCGCGGTCCATCGCGGCCAAGATCCGCAACCCCGCCTTGATCCCCTTGGCCCAGGCGGTCCAGGCCCGGGCCCTGTATAACGAGGGCTCCTACCAGGAAGCAGCGGCCCTCCTGGACGAGTGCTGGCTCCCGCTGGCCGGGGACCCGCAAGGGCCGGCAGCCCTGGTGCTCCGGGTTTCGGCACACCAGGCCAATGGCCGGCTGCTGGCAGATGTAGCGGAGGACGTGGAGCGGGCCATCGCCCAATTCGGCCAGGATGGCAGCTGGCAGGCGGAGCTTCTGCAAGTGCTGCAGCTTGGGGCCGAGGTCAACGTCCAGGCACTTGGCGAGGAAGTCGACAGGATCAGGAAACGCGGCGCAGCGGGCTCCGGGGGAGAGCCGCTGCGTGCCCTGGCTGAGGCGCTCCTGGCCCATGCCCTGGCCGCTGCAGGGCGTCCCGTCCAGGGCTTGGATGCTGCCATGATGGCGGCGTCGGAGCTTCCTCCGCTCGAAGGCAGCCTGTTCTTCTTCCCTGAGTTCGTGCTGGGACGGCTGGTCTCCAACTACCTGGCCATGGGCGAATGGGAATCGGCCGAGCGGGAACTGAACGGCTACGCGGCAGGCCACGGCGCCAGTGCGGCCATTTTCGACGGGAGCCTGAACGTACTCCGCGGCTACTCCCTGCTTCGCCAGGGCCGGATGGAGCGGGCCTACCAGGTCCTGCTGCCCGCCGTGGAAGCCCTGAGGCTCAACGATCCGTTGCAGCTGTACCGGTTCGGTACAGCGCTGGGCTATTACGTGGCGGCCCGTCTCGGGGATGCTGAACAGGCAAGACGGCTGGAACAGGATCACAAGGACGCCTTCGCCGGCGGCCCCGCACATGACCTCCTGGCCGAGGCGTACGTGGCAGCGGGGGCAGAGTACACCGCCCGTGACGGCAAGGGGCTGGCTGCGTTGCAGACGCTCATGACGACGCCGGAGGCAGCCGCAAGGGCCGGCAACCTCCTCGAAGTCCTGGCCATGTGCTGGGACCTCGGGGACCCCTCGGTGATCCCCATGGTCCAGACGGTTGCCCGCGGCGTGGAAGGCCGCTGGGCGGAGGCGCTGCTGACCCTGGCCACGGCGTGGGAAAACGCCGACGGCGACACCCTGATGGCAACGGCTGCCTCGCTGGAGGAAGCAGCCTTTGTCAACCTGGCCCGGGAGGCTTATGCCCGTGCCAGCACGGTGCTGGAACAGGCAGGCGAACGCCGCCGGTCCCGGCAGGCGGTGGCCCAACGGGAAAAGTGCGACCACGAACTCGGCGAGCGCTTCCGCGAGGGACGCTTCATCGCCGCCGCACCCGCGGTCCACCTCACCCGCCGGGAGCAGGACATCGTCGAACTTGCCGTCCAGGGACTGACCGACCGGGAGATCGCCCAGCGCCTGATGGTGTCGGTGCGCACGGTGGAAGGGCACCTGTACCGTACTTACGTCAAGCTTGGCGTCCGCAGCCGCGATGAGCTGGAGACGGCCCTGCCCAAGTAGTCCCGGCCGCCCTTCCCCGGTACCTGCCCGCGACGGCCGCCGTCGGCCGCCCCCTCGCCGTTGGTGCCCTGCGGCGCCGTTTCCACGCGCCGTACGTCACCGCGCCGCGGGTGCCCTGTGACCGCCGTTCCGCTCGCGGCGGAACCACACCCCGGCCGCAGCATGCGCCTGTGCATGACTACCTGGCCGCGGCCCGGTAGTGCACCCCCGAGGATTCGAGTACACCCTACTCGTGTACGGGAGAGCGCTACCGGATTTACTTAAGGAGGCAAAGCAAAGCGGCCGGCTGGAAGCCGCGGAGCAGCCGATCAGGACATTGAGGCCCCTCATATTTCCGGTCCCCACGGACCGGGCACAGACGGGGCCGGCGACGTCAGAGTCTTCTGAGACCGAGACTCTCCCCCCAGCCGTCGCCGGCCCTCTGCTCCCTCGGCCGAAGCCCGGGGCAGCGGTGGCGGCAGCCCCTCCGGGCGGCCGCCACAGCCGTGTTGTGGGACAATTGGGTGTCAAACATTGGCAGCCCAAGGAGTTCGTTTTGGCCGTAGTATCAACGCCAGCCACGCTGGAACGTGCCCTGCCGGCCATGGACAACGCGGAAGTGCTGCGCATCCGCAACGACTTCCCCGTGCTGAACCAGCTGGTCAACGGCCAGCCGCTGGTCTACCTTGACTCCGGCGCCACCTCGCAGAACCCGGTCAGCGTCATCGAAGCCGAACAGGAGTTCTACGAACAGCGCAATGCTGCCGTGCACCGCGGCGCACACCATCTTGCGGTGGAGGCCACCGAAGTCTTTGAGGATGCCCGGCAAACCATCGCCGACTTCATCGGGGCCGGCTATGAAGAGACCATCTGGACCTCGAACGCCACTGAGGGGCTGAACCTCATCAGCTACGCCCTGTCCAACGCCGCCCTTTGGGCTGCCCAAGGCCGCGGCGATCGCGGCCTGCGGGAACTGGCGCTGGGGCCCGGCGACGAGATCGTGGTGACGGAGATGGAGCACCACGCCAACCTTATTCCGTGGCAGGAGCTGGCTTTCCGTACCGGGGCGACGCTCCGGCATATTCCCATCGATGACGACGGCAGCCTGCGCATGGACGCTGCGGCCTCAGTCATCGGACCCCGGACAAAGGTCCTGGCCTTCACCCATGCCTCCAACGTGCTGGGCATCATCAACCCGGTGCAGGAATTGACGGCCCTGGGCCGCGCCGCCGGCGCCCTCGTGGTCCTGGACGCCTGCCAGTCCGCCCCGCACCTGCCCTTGAACGTCAAGAAACTGGACGTGGACTTCGCGGTCCTCTCGGGCCACAAAATGCTCGCCCCCACGGGCATCGGCGTGCTGTACGGACGGCAGGAACTGCTGGACATCCTGCCGCCGTTCCTGACCGGCGGATCCATGATCACCACCGTCACCATGGAGCGGGCAGAGTACCTGCCGGCACCACAACGCTTCGAAGCCGGTACCCAGCGCATCTCCCAGGCCGTGGCATTGGCCGCCGCGGCCAACTACCTCACCGAGACCGGGCTGGACCGGATCCACGCCTGGGAGTCCGAACTCGGCCAGCGCATGGTGGTGGGCCTTGAGGCCATTCCCGGTGTCAGGGTCCTTGGCCCGGCCGCAGGCAGGGAGCGGATCGGCCTTGCCGCGTTCGACGTCGAAGGCGTCCACGCCCACGACGTCGGGCAATTCCTGGACTCCCGCGGGATCGCCGTGCGCGTCGGGCACCACTGCGCCCAGCCGCTGCACCGGCGGCTGGGACTGACCGCCACCACCCGCGCCAGCGTCTACCTGTACAACACCACCGACGACGTGGACCGCTTCCTTGAAGCCGTGGCCGGCGTCAGAGCCTACTTCCGCGCCTAGCGGAGAACACGAAGGGTGACACCATGAGCCTCGACCAGTTGTACCAGCAGATCATCCTGGACCATTCCAAGGCCCGCCACGGCAGCGGGCTGGCCGCCACCGATGCCCCGGCCGGCGCGGCAACAGGCCAGTCCCACCAGCTCAACCCGGTATGCGGAGACGAAGTCACCCTGCGGCTGGCGGTGCAGGACGGCAAGGTGGTCCAGGTGGCGTGGGACGGAGCCGGTTGCTCCATTTCCATGGCCTCGGCGTCGGTTCTCTCCGAACTCGCCGACGGCATGACCGTTGCCGAACTGCACCAGGTGATCGAGAGCTTCCGCGAGGTGCTCCGCTCACGCGGCAAGGTCCAGGCCGATCCCGAACTGCTGGGGGACGCCGCTGCCTTCGAGGGGGTTGCCCGCTACGCGGCCCGGGTCAAGTGCGCCATGATCTCCTGGGTGGCGGCGGAGGACGCGCTCAACCAGGCGGCATAACCGCAGGGAACAGAACAGCCCGGGCCTTCCTCGTTCTGGAGGAAGGCCCGGGCTGTGTCATGCCGGAGCCGTGCTGCCGCGCGGAAGGGTCAGCCCAGCAGTCCCAGGACGCCGATGACTGCGGTGGCGAGTCCCAGCACCATGGAGATGCTGACCAGCACCACGTGCACGGTCAGGAATTTGGTGGCCTTGCCGGCAGTGTCGCGGGCACGGGGATCGTTCATGACCCGGCGCAGGAACTGCGGCCAGACCACCAGCGACCAGACGCCGGCGACAATCAGGACCAGCGCAGCGAAAACGGGCAGCTCCATGGACTAGTGGCTTTCCAGCCAGGCCTGCGCCTGCGTGGCCTGCAGGTTCAACGCCTTGGCCACCATGGGCTCGGCGGCATCGGCGATCTTGCCGCCCAGGAACGGAACGGAGGACTTCACGGCGCCCTCAAGCTCCACCCGGGTTCCACCGGCGTCGGCCACCAGCCGCTGCACGGCCGTGACATCCACCGGGGCGCCGGCGATCTTCAGCGAGATGTTGCTCTGGCGGGAGCCATCAGCGGCGGGGGCGTCCCAGTTTTCCACCTGGGTCACTTTGAGGTGCTCACCGACAAACTTGCGGGCAATCTCGGGCAGCCGGGTGGTGGGCAACGTCCGCACCGACGTGGCGCTGAACGCCCCGGCGGTGTCGCCGTCGACCTTGAAGGACTCCAGTTCGCCGCCCACCAGCCGGCTGACGTGGCGCTGGAAATCCTCGTTCACCAGCACAGCGGCAACGCTGTCAACGGAGTGCGGAAGGGTGGTGGTTGCGCTCAGCGCCATGGGTCCTCCTGGGACGTCGGGAAAGGATTTACGCCTCCAACATCCTACGGGGTCACCTCTGCGCGCTCCGCATCGGCCAGTTTTTGGGCTGCCGCGGTGATGTTCCGGGCCATGGCCGGGAAGATCAGGCTGTGGAAGGGAAGTACGGCCAGCCAGTAGAGCCGTCCGCTCAAACCCTTCGGGAAGAAAATGGCCCGCTGCCGGTACCGGCTGCCTCCGCCGTCCGGCTCCACGGAGAGCTCCAGCCAGGCACGGCCGGGCGCGCGCATTTCTGCCCGCAGCCGGAGCAGCCTGCCGCGGTCGATCCGCTCCACCCGCCACCAGTCCACCACCTCGCCCGCCGCCAGCGAGTGCGGGTGCCGGCGGCCCCGCAGCAGCCCGGCGCCGCCGGTTAACTTGTCCAGCCAGCCCCGCACCTGCCAGGCCAAGGGCAGCGAGTACCAGCCGTTGCGGCCGCCGATCCCCTCGATGATGGTCCAGACGTGCGCCGGGTCCACGTCTCCGTGGAACGTCCGTTCGTCGATGTAGACCTTGTGCCCGGCCCACTCGGGGTCGCTGGGCAGCGGGTCTGAATCCGCGCCGGCGTTCGCCCACGTGGTCTCCACCTGGCCGTCCCGTTCCTTGCCCAGCGCCAAGGCCACCGCGGTGCGGTAGGGCGTGAGGCCGCCGTCGGGCTGCGGAATGAACTGGTCGATGTCGTGCTCGTTGGACACGGCGTCATGTTGCAACGACTGGACCAGGGGGACCGCCATGGACCATGGGATGGGGGTTGTCAGGGCCACCCACATGCCGGCCAGCTTGGGCGCCGGCACAGGCAGCGCCAACACCACCCGGTAAGGCAGGCCGGCCACGGCTGAATACTCCTGCATCATCTTGGCGTAGGTCAGCACCTGCCGGCAGCCGATGTCGAAGGTCCGGTTGATGGGACCCTCCAGCGACGCCGCAGCCACCAGGTAATAGAGCACATCGCGGACGGCGATGGCTTCGATCCGGTTGCGCACCCAGCTTGGTGCGGGCATGAGGGGCAGAGTCTCGGACAGGTGCCGGATCATTTCGAAGGAAGCGGAGCCGGAACCGATCACCACGCCTGCCTGGTACACGATCGAATCCACCGGGCTGTCCAGGAAGACCTTGCCCACGGCCTCGCGTGAGCGCATGTGGGTGGACAGCTCCACCCCCTTCGGGTGCAGGCCGCCCAGGTAGACAATCCGGTGGACGCCCGCCGCCGTGGCAGCATCCGCCGCCGTCCGGGCCATCGCCTTTTCCTTCGCCTCAAAACCGGCCCCTGCCGCCATGGAGTGCACCAGGTAGTAGAAGACGTCGACGCCGGCAAGGGCTGCGCGGAGGGCGTCGCCGTCGTCAAGGCTGCTTTCCACCACGTCCACCTCGGTGCGCCAGGGCACACCGGCGATCTTGTCGGGGGAGCGGACCAGGACTTTGACCGTATGGCCCGCTTCCAGCAGCCGTGGCACGAGCCGGCCGCCGATGTACCCGGTGGCACCGGTGACAAGGACGGTCTTTGATGTAGGCCGGGCAGTCATTTCGCTCATACTGGCTCCTGTTCGTCCCTTGTGGTTCGGAGCGGCGGCTTGTCCGGACGGCTGCTCCGACGCCGAATGCGATGGCACTGCCAGCCTAGGCCCGCAATCGCGGGACTGCCATGTCGGTCCCGCGCGGTAGGCTGGAAGTTCCCCGGGATTCGCAGCGAATTTCGGGTTTTCGCGTTGCCTGCGATTTTGATGAACAGCACAGGAGCTACTGCCATGAGTCTTTCCGGCCAGTCCGCCGCCGGCACGTCCAGCACCGGCAAAACCCGCGCCGGCACGTCCGGCGCGGTCCCCACGCTGGATGGCCTGCGCCGTGCCTTGGAGCCGGACCGGACATTCGGCCGGGTCCGGGCCGAGGCCGCACGGGGCTTCGAGGTCCGTGGACAGGATTACCAGATCAGCGCCCCTGCGGGCTTGAGGCCCGTGCTGCTGGCGGAGATGGCAGACGGCCTGGCAGCAGCGGCGGACAGCGGTGAACCGGGCGTTGTGCTTGCCGTGACCGCCACGGGCAGGGAAGCCGAGGACCTCGCCGCGGCCCTGCGCGCGTACCTGCCGGCGGACACCGTGGCCGAGTTCCCCAGCTGGGAGACCCTTCCGCACGAGCGGCTCTCGCCGCGCTCGGATACCGTGGGCCGCCGGCTCTCGGTCCTTCGCCGCCTGGCCCATCCGGAAAGTTCGACGACGGCCCGGCTGCGCGTCGTCGTCGCGCCCGTCCGCGCCGTGGTCCAGCCGGTGGTGGCCGGCCTGGGAGACCTGGTTCCGGTCACGTTGAAAGTGGGCCAGGAGGTCCCGTTTTCCGATGTGGTGAAGAGCCTCGCGGACGCTGCCTACGCCCGCGTGGACATGGTGACGCACCGCGGCGAATTCGCCGTCCGAGGTGGCATCATCGACGTCTTCCCGCCCACCGAGGACCACCCCATCCGGGTGGAGTTCTTCGGGGACGAAGTGGACCAGATGCGCTGGTTCGCCGTTGCCGACCAGCGATCGCTGTCCGCCCCGGGCATCCACCACCCCGCGGAACTGCATGCGCCCCCATGCCGCGAAATCCTCATCACGCCGTCCGTGATGTCCCGCGCCGCCACGCTGAAGGCCCAGCTGCCGGCCGCGGCGGACATGCTCGAAAAGATCGCCGGCGGCATCGCCGTGGAAGGCATGGAATCCCTGGCCCCGGTGCTGGTGGACGCGATGGTGCCGTTCGTGGACCAGCTGCCCGCCGATTCCATCGCGGTGGTCATCGAACCCGAGAAGGTGCGCACCCGCGCCCACGACCTCGCCGCCACCAACGAGGAGTTCCTTGAGGCGGCCTGGTCCACGGCATCGGACGGCGGGACGGCGCCCCTGGACCTCAGCTCCCAGGCCAGCGCGGCGCTGCATTCGGCGAGCTTCCGGTCGCTGGCTGAAACCCGCGGCTCAGCCCTGGCGCACGGGGTCTCCTGGTGGTCCATTACCTCCCTGGCGCAGGACGCGGAGCTGCTTCCGGAGATCGACGTACTGAACCTGCATGCCCGCGAACCCCGCGGCTACCAGGGCGATGTGGCGGAAATGATGGAGTTCATCGGCTCGCACGTCCGCGACCAGTGGCGCATCGTGGTGGCTACCGAAGGTCCCGGCCCGGCCCAGCGCCTGGCCGAGCTCTTCCATGACGCCGACATTCCGTGCGCCCGGGTGGACAGCCTGGACCACGAACCCCAGGCGGGCATCATCGAAGTGACCACCGCCGCCGTCGGCCGCGGGTTTGTCCTTGACGGGCTCAAACTGGGCCTGCTGACGGAGGCCGACCTCCTGGGCCGGACCTCCGCCGGGTCAACCAAGGACATGCGGCGGATGCCCTCCAAGCGGCGCAATGCCGTCGACCCGCTGCAGCTCGTGGCCGGGGACCACGTGGTGCACGAACAGCACGGCATCGGCCGGTTCGTGGAACTGATCCAGCGGAAGGTGGCCGGCGGCGGTGACGGCGTGCGCGAGTACCTGGTGCTGGAGTACGCGCCGGCCAAGCGCGGGGCGCCCGGCGACCGCTTGTTCGTCCCCACGGACCAGCTCGACCAGGTGACCCGGTACGTGGGCGGTGACGCTCCCGTCCTGAGCAAGATGGGCGGCGCCGACTGGGCCAGCACCAAGTCCAAGGCCCGGAAGGCCGTCAAGGAAATCGCCGGTGAACTGATCCGGCTCTACTCGGCCCGGATGGCCTCCCGCGGGCACGCGTTCGCCCCGGATACGCCCTGGCAGCGGGAACTGGAGGAGGCCTTCCCATACGTCGAGACCCCGGACCAGCTCACCACTATCAACGAGGTCAAGGCGGACATGGAACGGGAGATCCCCATGGACCGCCTGGTCTCCGGCGACGTCGGCTACGGCAAGACCGAGATCGCGGTGCGGGCGGCGTTCAAGGCCGTCCAGGACGGCAAACAGGTGGCTGTGCTGGTGCCCACCACCCTGCTCGCGCAGCAGCACTATGAGACGTTCACCGAACGGTTCTCCGGCTTCCCGCTGCGGGTCAAGCCGCTGTCCCGGTTCCAGGCTGCCAAGGAGGCCAAGGAGACGGCTGAGGGCGTGAAGAACGGCACGGTGGACGTAGTGATCGGCACGCACCGGCTGCTCTCCAAGGATTTCGAATTCAAGGACCTGGGCCTGGTGATCGTGGACGAGGAGCAGCGGTTCGGCGTCGAGCACAAGGAAGCGCTGAAGAAGATGCGCACCAACGTGGACGTCCTGGCCATGAGCGCCACCCCGATTCCGCGAACCCTGGAGATGTCCCTGACCGGCATCCGGGAAACCTCCACCCTGGCCACCCCGCCGGAGGAACGGCACCCGGTGCTGACCTATGTGGGCCCGTACACGGACAAGCAGACCTCCGCCGCGATCCGCCGCGAACTGATGCGCGAGGGACAGGTGTTCTTCGTCCACAACCGGGTCTCCACGATTGAACGCACCGCCGCGAAGATCCGCGAACTGGTGCCGGAGGCGCGCGTGGAGGTGGCGCACGGCAAGATGTCCGAGAGCCGGCTGGAGCAGATCATCGTGGACTTCTGGGAGAAGCGGTTCGATGTCCTGGTCTGCACCACCATCATCGAGACAGGGCTGGACATCTCCAATGCCAACACGCTGATCGTCGATGGCGCGGACAAGTACGGCCTGTCCCAGCTGCATCAGCTTCGCGGCCGGGTGGGCCGTGGCAGGGAGCGCGCCTACGCCTACTTCCTCTACCCCTCGGAAAAGCCGCTGGGCGAGGTGGCCCTGGAGCGGCTCAAAGCTGTGGCCGCGCACAACGAACTGGGCGCCGGCATGCAGCTGGCCATGAAGGACCTGGAGATCCGTGGCGCCGGCAACCTGCTGGGCGGTGAACAGTCCGGGCACATCCAGGGGGTGGGCTTCGACCTGTACATCCGCCTGGTGGGCGAGGCCGTGGCGGACTTCCGCGGCGAAGCCGAAGAGAAGGCTGCGGAGATGAAGATCGAACTGCCGGTCAACGCGCACCTGCCGCACGACTACGTCCCCGGCGAGCGGCTGCGCCTGGAGGCCTACCGGAAGCTCGCCTCCGCGGTCACCAACGAGGCCATCGACGAGGTCATGGCGGAACTCGTGGACCGTTACGGCGAACTGCCGCTCCCGGCGCAGAACCTCGTGGCCGTGGCCAGGTTCCGGGTGGGTGCACGCGAGGCCGGCCTGACCGACGTCGCGCTGCAGGGCAACTTCATCAAGTTTTCCCCGGCCACCCTGCCGGAATCCAAGGTGATGCGACTGAACCGCATGTACCCGGGCGCCCAATCCAAGCCCGCCCTGGACGCCGTCCTCATCCCCAAACCGAAAACCGCACGGATCGGCGGCCGGGACCTGCAGGACGCCGAGATCCTCGACTGGGCCAACGGCGTGATCCGGAACATCTTCTCCGATGCTCCCCTGACCGTCGGTTAGGGGATGATGGGAGGACACCACGCCGCGTCGGGAGCAGCGGCGTGGGTTGCTGTTGCGTCCACGGGACCGTACACACTGGGCTGGTATCCGCTGGATCCCACCGGCATCCTCATCGGCGGGATGGCGACGGCGGGCACGGCCCTGGTGTGCGACTGGGACCACCGCTCCAGCACGGTGGCGCACTCGCTCCCGCCGCTGTCCAATGTGATCGCGCGTGGCATCGAGAACGCCAGCGGCGGCCACCGGCAGGGCACGCATTCCATCGTGGGCGCCGCCCTGTTCGTGTTCCTGGCCGGCCTGGCATCTCAGGTCCATATGGACACCCCCTGGGGCCGCCTGTCCGTCGGCGCCGGGCTGCTGTGCATGTTCCTGATCAACATCGCGGCCAAGGCGCTGAAACTCTTTCCCAAGAGTGGATTCATCTCGAACTGGATTTTCGCCCTGGCGATGGCCGGCCTGGTCACGTTCTTCGCGCCGGACCAATGGACCTGGCTGCCCACCTCGATGCTGATCGGAGTGGTGGTCCATATTGTCGGCGACCTGGTCACCACCGGGGGAGTGCCGCTGCTGTGGCCGCTGGTCATCAGGCCACCCCGGCTGCTGCGCCGGCTGCCCCTGCTGCGGAACGTCTGGCGCCCCAACGGCGCCCTCTCGGTGCCCCTGCTGGGACGGGCGGGATCCAAGCGGGAGTGGCTGGTGCTGATCCCGGTCAGCGCCTACGCCATGGTGGGCATGTCCATGGCCGGCTGGGCCATCGCGAGGGACCACTGGGGCCCGGTGGCCGCCGCTGCGGGGGCTTGGATCAGGCTGTGGTTCTAGCAGCAGGAAGGCCTCGGGCAGCAGACAGCAAAGGACCCCGGACGGCGTGTCCGGGGTCCTTTGCTGTCTGCGTGGGGATCAGTGCTCGCCTGCGGAGTCAGACCGTCCGAGGATGGTCTGCGGGATCCAGAACGCCAGGGCGAACAGGACCAGGCACACCGCCATCGGCCAGGGGTTGTCCAGGCTGAGGAAGGACAGGGAGTAGATGGCGCCCAGGAACAGGGCGAAGCTGACCACGAAAAGGACAGCGCTGGTGGCCGTGTTGTTCTCGTTCTGCGGGGTGCGGACCATGTCCTGGTTAGACGTCGTGTCCCGGCTGGACGCGTTGATCTTGCTGGACATGTGTTCCTCCTCGGCCCCGCGGGGCTTGGTCTGTGGCGGCCGTCCGGTCCCGGTCAGTAAGCGGCTGAACCCTGTTCACCCTTGACGATGGCAATCCCGGAGCTGGCGCCGATTCGTGTTGCACCTGCAGTAATCATAGCCTGAGCGTCGGCCAGGGACCGTACACCGCCGGAGGCCTTGACCCCCACGTTCGGGCCCACTGCCTTGCGCATCAGCGCCACGTCTTCAACGGTGGCGCCGCCACCGTTGAAGCCTGTGGACGTCTTGACGAAGTCCGCGCCGGCCTCCACTGCCGCCTGGCACGCCAGGACCTTTTGTTCGTCGGTCAGGAGCGCGGTTTCGATGATGACCTTCAGGATGGCACCACCGGCGTGCACGGTCTCGGCCACGGCGGCGATGTCATCGGCCAGGGCGCCCTTGTCGCCTGCCCGGGCAGCGGCGATGTTGATCACCATATCCACCTCGTCAGCGCCGTCCAGTACCGCGCCACGGGCCTCGAAGGACTTCACGTCCGTGGGGGTCGCCCCCAGCGGAAAGCCGACCACGGAGCAGGTGAGGACCCCTGAGCCCTTCAGCGCGGTGGTGACGGTCTTGACCCAGACAGGGTTGACGCAGACCGACTTGAACCCGTACTCGGCGGCCTCGGCGCAGACTTTCAGCACCTCGGCTTCCGAGGCTTCGGGCTTGAGCAGCGTGTGGTCGATGTAGGAGGCGATGTTCCCGTCACCGGCCGGTGTGGCGGTGCCTGCGTGAACGGTGGCTTCATTGCTCATGGATGGTCCTCTCGAGGGGCTTCGTGGGCCCGGCGCGTCGGTGACTCGTTGCTGAAACCATCTTGTCACAGCGCGCCGGGGCCGCACCGGCAGCCCGGTGGCGGACGCCGCGGGACAACCCCGGCCGGGCCGGTCAGGCGGCCACCTGCAGTGCCGGCACGGGGGCGGCGGACGGAACTGCGGTGGCAACGGCGGTCAGCAACTGGGTGGCGCAGGCCCCCGCCGCGGACGCGGCCGCCACCAGCAGGCCCAGCCGCACGCCGTCGAACGCCGCAGCATCACCGATGGCCCAAATGCCGGGGACCGACGTGCGGAAGTCGCGGCTGATCACGATGCCGCCGCCGGCGGCCGTCCGCACCCCGGCCGTGGCGGCGAGGCTGTCACGGGAGACCCGTTCCTCGGCCAGGACCACCAGGTCTCCGGTCATGCTGCTGCCGTCCTCGAAGACGACGGCGGAGGAGGCCAGGCCGGAAGCGGATCCGCCCGGAACAACGGAAGGAACGACGGCGGCGGGCCGGGCCGTTGTGCGGATGGGCCGCACGCCTTTGGCCCGGAGGACGGCTTCGGCTTGTCCGGCGGCCGCGCCGGTGCCGACAAGGATGCCGACGGGCCTGCGTCCCAGTTCACGGGTGACTTCCTGGACGCCTTCGGCGATGCGCGGGGCGTCGTCGATGGTGGAGTAGCTCAGGCACTGGGCGGCGCCGTCCACGGGGCTGGCAGCGGGGGCGGAGCCGGTGGCGATGACCAGCTGGTCGTAGGCGAACTCCATGCCGTCGGCGGTGGCCACGGTGCGGTTGGCGGCGTCGATGTGGCTTGCGGGCTGGCCGAAGCGCACGGAAACCTGGGGCAGCATGGCCAGTTCCAGCAGTTCGGCGGGAGTGTCGTCCCGGTTGCTCAGTACGGTAATGCTTCCGGTGAAACGGGCGCGGTCCAGCTGCGCAACCAGGGCTTGGGCGGCCGGTCCGGCCCCGGCGATGACGATGCGGGTTGCCTCGGAGGTGGACGGGGAGGGTGCCGGAGCGGACATGTGCTGGCCCTTTCGCTGGTGGCCGTTAACCGGCCGGAACTTCGTGATGCACCCCAGCGTAGGGGCCTGCTTTTTCGGTTGTGTTACCCGTCCATTGCTGTTTCGGAGGGTGCTGTTCGCCAGTATTTACCGGCCGGTAACAGAACCCGTGACGCACCTCTCATCCGGGAGCCGGCGGACACATTCGGCCGCCCCCGGACCTCAAACGCGGATCCGGTAGCCCCGCTTCACCACGGTTTCGATGAGCTTGCCGTCCGGCAGCGACGACCGCAGCCGGCTCACGGTCATGTCCAGCGCGTGGACGGAACCACGGAGCTCCAGCAGGTCCGAAAGGGACTCGCGGGACAGGACCGCGCCCCCGGCACCGAGCAGCGCCCGCAGGAGCAGCAGCGGGGCGGGGGCCAGTTCCACCTGCCGGCCATCGATGCGAAGGCTGCGGCCCCGGAGCTCGATGTTTCCGGAGCGGGTGTCGAGCCGCCGGACGTGGTTCAATGCCAGGTGCTCGCACACCAGGCGGATGAGGGCTCCCATCCGGAACCGTTCCGGGATCAGCGGGGTCACCCCGGCGTCCAGCAGGGGCTGCGCCGTGACGGGACCCACCACCGCGGTAGTGACATTCAGTTTCAGGCTCTCCACCAGCTGCTTGTACAGGCCCATCTCGTGGGCCGTGCTCCACATCGCGTCCACCGCGGGGGCACTGGTGAACGTGAGGACATCCAGGTTTCCGTTGCAGGCAGCCTCGATCAGCCGCGGCAGCTTGTCCTCGCCGTCGGGCTTGACCCAGCGGTAGGGCGTCACCGTCAGGACCGTGGCGCCGGACATCCGGAGCCGTTCGATCTGGCGGACGTCGGTGTAGCCGTGCAGCTGCATGGCGACGGTCTTGCCCCGGACGCCTTCGGTGAGCAGCATGTCCACCAGCGTGGCAGTGGTTTCGTCGCTGCTGATCCCGACGTCGGCGAGGCCGGCCGCACGCACGGCCCCGCGGGCCTTGGGTCCCCGGACGAACATCCGGCAGCTTCCCAGCGTTTCCAGCAGTTCGTCGCCGATTCCGAAGGAGTCAGCGGCCTCGCACCACCGGCGCATGCCGTAGGCGGTGGTGGCGATGCACAGGTCCGGTTTGGCGGCGATGATGGCCCTGGTGTCTTCGATCAGGCGCATGTCCTCCTGGACGGGGGCGATCTTCAGCGCCGGAGCATGCAGCACTTCGGCACCCCGTCGCTCCAGGGCCTCGATCAGGTCGCGTGACCGCCGGTCCGAGGTGACGCCGATGCGGAACCCCTCAAGCGGCGATTCCGCGGCATCTGTTGTTTCTTCAGCCTGCGTGGGTTCGGCCGGTGCAAGTGCAGTCATGGGGGTCAATCCTTTCATGATCCCAGCAGCGAGGCCGCCAGCATGTCCAGGTCGGCGGCGGCTCCGGCGTGCTGCCGGTTGGCTTCGGCCACCCGGACCACCTCACCGATCACCAGTACTGCGGGATTGCTGCAGCCGGCAGCGGCGGAGGTGATGGTGCCCAGGTTTGCGATGGTGGTGCGCTGGCCCGGCCGGTAGCCGCGTTCCACCACGGCCATGGGCATGTCCGGGCGCATTCCGGCGCGGCGCAAGCCCGCTGCCAGCTGGTGCAGGGTGCCAATGCCCATGAGCACCACGATGGTCCCGCCCAGGCCGGCCAGGTGGTGGTGCTCCTTCTCAGTCAGCGGCGCGTGTCCGGAGACCACGGTGAACATGTGGCTGACCTCGCGGTGGGTGACCGGGATGCCTGCCGCGGCCGGGACCGAGATGGCGCTGGTAACGCCGGAGATGACGTGCACTTTGACACCGGCGGCCACGCACGCGGCAACTTCCTCCCCGCCCCGGCCGAAGACGTAGGGGTCCCCGCCCTTGAGGCGCACCACGTTGTTGCCGGCCAGGGCGCTTTCGACCATCAGTTTTTCAATGTCCGACTGGCTGACTTTGTGGTGGCCCGGTTTCTTTCCGACGTCCACCAGCTCCGCGGAGGTCAGCAGCGGCAGCTCCTGGTACGGGGCCAGCCGGTCGTAGAAGACGACGTCGGCGTCCCGGAGCGCCTTGACGGCAGCCACGGTGAGCAGGTCGCCCGTGCCGGGGCCGCCGCCCACCAGGGTGACGTGGCCGGCCGGGCCGGCGGCGGGCTCGGCAGCGACCGGGATGCCGGCGTTCCGGCAGCGGTCAAGGAAAGCGCCCCAGCCGTTCTGTCCGTCCTCGACGGCGGCGACCAGGAACAGCCGCTCCGGTACGTGGACGAGCCGCGCCTCTGCGGGGCTTCCAACGCGGTGGACGACGGCGCCCGCGGCTTCGTACCGCCGCACCGCCTGCCGCGCGGCATCCGGGGCGCCGGCCACCAGGACGTTCCGGCCGGTGAGGTCGATACAGAGCTGCATGGCTATGCCTCGTTTCCAGGGGTTTCCGTGGTGGCGGAGCGGACCGGGATGGAAGCGCCGATCAGGACCTTGGTTTTTTCCTCCGGGGTGGCGGGGCGCATCTGGCCGCGCTCGTCCGGGACGAAGGTGATGGAGTCGTCCTTCTGGTCGGGAGCGTTGACGAAGGAGCGGAACCGGCGGAGGCGTTCGGGGTCCTTGAGGGTGTCTGCCCATTCATCCACATACGTGTCCACGTGCTTGGCCATGGCGGCTTCGAGTTCGTTGGCGATGCCCAGGGTGTCCTTGACCACCACGTCCTCAACGTGCTTGATGCCGCCGTCGAGCTCTTCCTGCCAGCGGGCCGTGCGCTGCAGGCGGTCCGCCGTGCGGATGTAGTACATGAAGTAGCGGTCGATGTACTTGATCAGGGTTTCGTCGTCCAGGTCCTTGGCCAGCAGCTGGGCGTGGGCCGGGGTGGCTCCGCCGTTGCCGCCGACGTACAGGTTCCAGCCGTCGGCGGTGGCGATCACGCCCACGTCCTTGCCGCGTGCTTCGGCACACTCACGGGCGCAGCCGGAGACGCCCATCTTCAGCTTGTGCGGGCTGCGCAGGCCGCGGTAGCGCAGCTCCAGCTGGATGGCCATGGCCACCGAGTCCTGGACACCGAACCGGCACCAGGTGGACCCGACGCACGACTTCACCGTGCGCAGGCTCTTGCCGTACGCCTGGCCGGACTCGAAGCCGGCGTCCACCAGTTCCTTCCAGATCTCCGGCAGCTGCTCCAGCCGGGCACCGAACATGTCGATCCGCTGGCCGCCGGTGATCTTGGTGTACAGGCCGTACTTTTCGGCGACGGCGGCGATCACGCCGAGCTTCCTGGGGGTGATCTCCCCGCCGGCGATGCGGGGGACCACCGAGTAGGTGCCATCCTTTTGCATGTTGGCCAGGGCGCGGTCGTTGGTGTCCTGCAGGGTGCCGCGGCCGGCGTCCAGCACGTAGGCGCTGTTCTGGCTGGCAAGGATGTTGGCGATGGTGGGTTTGCAGATGTCGCAGCCGGCCCCGGTGCCGTACTTGGCCATGATCTCCTCGAAGGAGGTCAGTCCCAGGACGCGGATGGCGTCGAAAAGTTCCTGGCGGGACAGTTCGATGTGCTCGCACAGGGCCTTGGAGACCTCGACGCCGGACTTGGTGAGTTCGGTTTCCAGCAGCTTCTTCAGCATGGGCACGCACGAACCGCACTGGGTGCCGGCACGGGTGCAGCCCTTCAGTTCGCCCAGTTCCTGGACCGGGGCGTTGCCGTCGCAGGCGCCGCAGCCGTTGACGGCGTCGCGGATGGTACCTGCCGTGACGTTGTTGCAGGAGCACAGGGTGGCGTCGTCCGGGAGCTCGGTTTCGGGAGCTTCGCCGCCGCCGGCCGCGGTCAGGAACGCGCCGGGCTCTGCGGGGAGTTCACGGCCCAGGAGAGGCCGCAGGCTCATGTAGGGAGAGGCATCGCCGACGAAGATGCCGCCCAGGAGGGTCTTGGCGTCGTCCGTGGTGACGATCTTCTGGTAGACGCCGCGGGCGGGGTCCGCGTAGACGATTTCGAGGGCGTGCTCGGTGCGGGCAAAAGCGTCACCGAAGCTGGCCACGTCCACGCCGGAGAGTTTCAGCTTGGTGGCGGTGTCGAAGCCGGGGAACGTGGCGTCGCCGCCGTGCAGCCGGTCGGCGACGATCTCGGCCATGGTGTTGGCGGGCGCCACCAGGCCAAGGCACATGCCCCCGAAGTTGGCTACCTCGCCAATGGCCCAGATGCCGGGGACTTCGGTGGCGCAGTAGTCGTTGATGACCACGCCGCCGCGCGGGCCCAGGCTGAAAAGCTGCTCTTCGCCGTCGGCGGCTCGGAAGAGTTCGTCACGGGGCTTGACGCCGACCGCGACGATGACCAGGTCGGCCGGGATGATCCTGTTGTCGGCCATCAGCACTCCGGTGACCTGGCCGTCGTCGTCCGCCAAAATCTCCGAAGGGAAGACGCCGCCGTGGACCTCGAAGCCCTTGGCTTCGATCAGGCGGCCCAAGGCCTGGCCCGCGCCCTCGTCCAGCTGGGTGTTCATGAGCCAGGGGGCGCCGTTGATGACCACCGGGGTGGCGCCAAGCTGTTCCGTGCCGGCTGCGGATTCCAGTCCCAGGAGCCCGCCGCCAATGGTGACCGCGTTGATCTTGCGGCCGAGTTTCGCGGTGAGGTCGGCGACGGCCTTGTTGATGGCCCACACGTCCTCCAGCGTCCGGTAGACGTGGGCGTGCCCGGCGCCGGGGATGGGCAGGCGGACGGCGTCCGAGCCCGTGGCCACGACCAGTTCGTCATATTCGTAGGTGTTGCCGGCGGCCGTCTCCACGGTCTTGGCCTCAGCGTTGACCTTCACGACGCGCTCGCCGGTCTTCAGGGTCAAGGAGCCGTGCTCCCACATGGAGGTCGTTCCCAGCGTCAGGTCCACACCGGTGTCCGTGAGGGCCTTCGAGAGGGCCACGCGGTCGTAGGGGAGGTGGGCTTCCTCGGTGAGGACCGTGACATCCCAGCCGTCGAGGCCGCGGGCATGCATGGCGTCCGCGAAACGGTGGGCCGCAGGGCCGCCGCCGGCGACGACGATGCGGCGCGGAGTCTCGGTGCTTGAAGTCTGTTCGGTCACTGTGGGCCTTTCGCATGGGCCGCAGACGGTGCTCTGCAGCTTGTGCTCCCAGCCTAGGGAGGGGCAGTTTCGCCTCAGTTTCCCTTTTGTTTCGTCAACTTAACTTCTGCATCACGAGCGCATTTCCGGCCGCGTGAGGTCTCTTTTACCCGCCGGACACATTCACCGCACCCCTTTGAAACACCCGGAACCTAGCGTTGGACACGGCATCACAAGCAGCCGCTTGCAGGGATGACAGGCACAGGAGAGGAGCCGGACATGACGGCAACACTGGAACTTGGGGCGCTCGCCGCCGAATCAGACACCGCCGGATCCGGGACCGGTTGGCACCGTGTCTGCGCGGTGGAGGACCTTGAGCCCGCCTGGGGCGAGGCAGCGCTGCTTGCCGGCCGCCAGGTGGCGCTGTTCCGCACCGGTCCACGCGAAGTCTTCGCCGTGGCGCATGAGGACCCGGCCACCGGAGCCCACGTCATGGCCCGCGGCATCCTGGGTTCCAAGGGCACGCGCCCCACGATCGCGTCGCCGCTGCATAAAGAGGTCTACGACCTCGAGACCGGTGAATGCTTCACCACTCCGGGCCTGCGCCTGGCCGCCTTCAACACCCGGATCACCGACGGGTTCGTCGAGGTGGAACTCTAGGACTTCCCGCACACAGGAAAGGGGCGCCAGGCGGCGCCCCTTTCCGCGGTTAAAGTCCCAGTGCCTCGCTGACGTCGTGCAGGACCTCGTCCAGGGAGGCACGCGCCGCCTGGCGCGCCTCCGGCAGTTCGGCGGCGGATCCCACGTGGTGGATCACTTCGAGGTAGCACTTGAGCTTGGGCTCCGTGCCGCTGGGCCGGATGATCACGCGGGTCAGGTCCCTGGTGATGTACAGCAGGCCCTCCGTGGGCGGCAGCTGGCCGCTTCCCTCTGCCAGGTCGGTGAAGACTTCCACCGCGGACTGCCCGAACGATTCCGGCGGCGAAACCCTCAACCGGTTCATCATGGCGTCCAGGAGGCCCAGGTCTGCGACCCGGATGTTCAGCTGGTCGCTGGCGTGCAGGCCGTGCTGGAGGTACAGCTCATCGAGGGTGTCGAAGACGGTCTTGCCGGCGGCCTTGGCGGCGGCAGCAAGTTCGGCGATCAGCACGGCGGCGGAAATGCCGTCCTTGTCCTTCACCAGGTCCGGCGCGACGCAATAACCCAGCGCTTCCTCATAGCCGTAGGTGAGGCCGGGAACCCGGGAGATCCATTTGAACCCGGTCAGGGTTACTTCATGGGCGAAGCCCGCGGCAGCGGCGACGCGCGCCAGCAGGCGGGAGGACACGATCGAGTTGGCAAAGACACCCTGGTGGTCCGCTTCGGTGCCGGCGTCCGCGAGCCGGGCGGCGATGTGGGCCCCCAGGAGGGCGCCGACTTCGTCTCCGCGGAGCATCCGCCAGGCGCCGGTGTCCGGGTCCTTGGCGGCGACGGCAGCCCTGTCGGCGTCGGGATCGTTTGCGATGACCAGGTCGGCGTCGAGCCGTTCGGCCGCTTCGAGGGCGAGGTCGAGTGCCCCGGGTTCTTCCGGGTTGGGGAAGCTGACGGTGGGGAATTCGGGGTCCGGTTCGGCCTGTTCGGCCACCATGGTGACATCCGTGAAACCTGCCGCGTTCGGACCTCCAGTGCCGTCCCGCCACCCACGCCGTGCAGCGGGGTCAGGACGATCCGCAGGTCGCGGGCGGGGAAGCGGTCCGGCATGGCCAATGCAGCAATCGCCCGCTGGTAGTCGGCGGCCAGCGAGCCGTCCAGCACGGTCCACCCGCCGGCCGCCAGTTCGATGGAGCCGACGGGGCCCACGGCGCTGATCCGCGCGGCGATGCGGGCGTCGTAGGGGGCCACGATCTGGGCGCCGTCGCCGTCGGCGGACACTGCGTGTCGGCCCAGGTAGACCTTGTACCCGTTGTCCTGCGGCGGGTTGTGGCTGGCGGTGACCATGACGCCGCCGTCGCATTCCAGGGCGCGGACGGCGTAGGCCAGCAGGGGAGTGGGGAGGGCTGCCGGGAGCAGGAAAGTCTCGATGCCGGCAGCGGTGAAGATGGCGGCCGTTTCGGCCGCGAAGACATCCGAGTTGTGCCGGGCGTCATAGCCGACGACGGCGCGCGGCCGGGTGCCGGACGCAGCTTCGGCCACGGCGTCCACCAGGAAGGCCGCCAGTCCGGCTGCGGCGCGGCGGACCACCACCCGGTTCATCCGGTTCGGCCCGGGTCCGAGGGCGGCGCGCAGGCCCGCCGTGCCAAACTGCAGCGTGCCGCGGAAGCTGTCTTCCAGCTCCTGCCGTGCCGCGGGGTCGCCCTCTTCAACGAGCCCCACGAGCCCAAGCAGCGATGCTTGTGTTGCGGGATCCGGATCCAGGGCGGCCCATTCCCGGGCCTCGGCAAGCAGGCGAAGTTCGGCATCGGAAGACGTCATGGGCCTAACGCTATCGTCATTGCAGGTCCGTTGCCCGCACCCCGGCGGTCAGGGGCGTTCAGAGCCGGGCGATGATGTCAGCCAGCAACCGGGAGATGCGCGGGCCCGCGGCCTGGCCGGATTCGATGACTTCCTGGTGGCTGAGCGGCTGGGGGCTGATGCCCGCTGCCAGGTTGGTGACCAGGGAGATGCCGAACACTTCCATTCCGGCGTGGCGGCCGGCAATGGCCTCCAGTGCCGTCGACATGCCGATCAGGTCCGCCCCGATCCGCTTGGCGTACTGCACTTCAGCCGGGGTTTCGTAGTGCGGGCCGGGGAACTGGGCGTAGATGCCCTCGTCCAGGGTGGGATCCACCTCGCGGGCCAGTCCACGGATGCGCGGTGAGTACAGGTCCGTCAGGTCCACGAACGTGGCGCCCTCCAGCGGGGACGCAGCGGTGAGGTTGATGTGGTCGCTGATCAGTACGGGGGTGCCGGGCGTCCAGGCCTCGTTGAGTCCGCCGCAGCCGTTGGTGAGGACCAGGGTCTTGCACCCGGCGGCCGCAGCGGCCCGGATCCCGTGCACCACTGCCCGGACGCCCCTGCCTTCGTAGTAGTGGGTCCGCGCACCCAGGACCAGGGCGCGTTTTCCGTCTTTGGCCAGTACGGACCGGATGGTTCCCACATGGCCTTCCACGGCGGGGGCATGGAAGCCGGGGACCTCCTCCGCGGAGAGGGTGGCGGTGGTCTCGCCGATCAGGTCGGCGGCCTCGCCCCAGCCGGAACCGAGGACCAGGGCGACGTCGTGGCGGTCCACCCCGGTCTCCTCGGCGATGTAGTCAGCGGCGGCCCGGGCGGCGGCAAACGGGTCAGTGTTCAGGAAGTCTGTTGTACTCACCAGTACAAGTTATCCTGCCGCCACTGTTGCCCTCATCACGGCCGGCCCGGAAAACGCCCTGTTTTCTTGGTGGTCAGGCCGGAGATGGGCGAGAATGGATGACTGTGACTACGCATCCAGATTTCAGTTCCCCCCGAATCGCGATCCTGGGAGGCGGTCCCGGCGGATACGAGGCGGCCATGGTCGCCGCCTCGCTGGGGGCAACGGTCACCATCATCGAACGTGCCGGGCTCGGCGGCTCCGCGGTGCTGACCGACGTCGTTCCCTCCAAAACCCTCATCGCCACGGCAGACCTCATGGCCCGGGTGGCCGAGGCGGGCGAGCTCGGCGTGAAATTCGACGTCGACGGCGGCGATTTCGTGCCGGTGATGCACGCTGACCTTAAGCACATCAATGACCGCCTCCTCACCCTGGCCCGCACCCAGTCCCATGACATCCGCGAGGGCCTGGAGAAGGTGGGTGTGCGGATCATTGCCGGGTCCGGCCGCCTCGTGGATAACCACACCATCGAGGTCCTGACCGCTGACGGCACCGAGACGGTGGAAGCCGACACCATCCTGCTGGCTGTTGGCGCGCACCCCCGCGAACTGGAAACTGCCCGCCCGGACGGTGAGCGGATCCTCAACTGGACCCAGATCTACGACCTTGACGAACTTCCCGAGGAACTGATCGTCGTCGGCTCCGGCGTGACGGGTGCCGAATTCGCCTCCGCCTACAACGGCTTGGGATCCAAGGTCACCCTGGTCTCCAGCCGCGACCGCGTGCTGCCGGGCTCCGACGTCGACGCCGCGGTGGTACTGGAAGAAGTCTTCGAGCGCCGTGGGGTCCGGGTCCTGTCCCGCTCCCGCGCCCAGTCCGTGGAGCGTACGGACGACGGCGTCGTGGTGACCCTCGCCGATGGCTCCACCGTGACCGGCAGCCACTGCCTGCTCTGCCTGGGCTCCATCCCCAACACCGCCGGACTGGGCCTTGAAGAAGCCGGTGTGGCCGTCAGCGACAGCGGCCACATCAAGGTTGACGGGGTATCCCGCACCACGGCCCCGAACATCTACGCCGCCGGCGACTGCACCGGCGTCCTGCCGCTGGCCTCCGTGGCCGCCATGCAGGGCCGCATCGCTGTGGCGCACTTCATGGGCGACGGCGTGACCCCGCTCAAGCTCCACCAGGTGGCGTCGAACATCTTCACGTCCCCGGAAATCGCCAACGTGGGAGTGTCCGAGGCGGAGATCGAGTCCGGCAAATACCAGGCGGACATCATCAAGCTTTCGCTGCGCAGCAACGCCCGCGCCAAGATGCGCAACGCCAAGGACGGCTTCGTGAAGATCTTTGCCCGGAAGGGCTCCGGAACCGTCATCGGCGGCGTGGTGGTGGGGCCCAACGCGTCCGAGCTGATCTTCCCGATCGCCATCGCGGTCAAGCAGAAGCTGCACGTGGACGACCTCGCCAGCACCTTCACCGTGTACCCGTCGCTGACCGGCTCCATCTCCGAGGCCGCCCGCCGCCTGCACGTCCACATGTAGGGCAAGGCCGGGGCCCCGTGTGGCCTTGCGGGGTTAGGGGAGGGCCGGGGAGGAATGCTTCTCGATAAGCCCCTTGATGTCCTCGTGGCAGCCGCCGCAGCCGGTGCCTGCCCGGGTGGCCTTGGACACGTCCGCCACCGTTGAGCAGCCGCCCTCCACAGCGCCCTGGATCGCCGCTCCGCTGACACCGGCGCACCGGCAGACGGTGCCTGCGGGGTCGGCGGCGCCGGGGACCAGGTCCGGCCCGTCCAGGCGCAGGAGCAGGGAACGGTCGGCGGGCAGTTCGGCGCCGCGTTCAAAAAGGCCCACCAGTTCGGCCGCGGTCCGCGGCATTCCCACTGACACCAGGCCCTCCAGGACGCCGCCGCGGGTGGTCATCTTGACGTAGCGGCCGTGCTCCGGATCGGCCCACTGGGCGATTTGCAGGCGCGGCCTGCCGTTGACGGCACCTGCGGTGAGCGCTTCTTCGTCCCAGGGGTCGGCGCCGTTGTTCCCGGCCACCGCCATGTTCAGGCCGCGGGCCTTCAACACCACGACGGCGGGTTGTTCCGGCGGCAGGGCCGGCAGCAGGTCCGCCTCGGCAGCGGTCCCTTCGGCCAGCAGGGTGAGGTAGCCGCCCAACCATTCGGCTTGGCGCCAGCCGGGGCCTACCAGCCCGGACGGGCCCATGGCGTTCCTGCATGCGGCGCAGCCCGGATCCGGGCAGCGAACCTCTGCGCAGTCGCCGATGGCGAAGATGTGCGGTTCGTGGTGCGCCCGCAGCCGGTGGTCCACCAGGATCCCGGTGCCGGTGGACAGTCCGCAGCCTTCGGCCAGTTCGGTTCGGGGACGGACCCCGCACGAGATGACCAGGAGGTCGCCGTCGATCGCGGACCCGTCGTCGAGCAGCAACGCCGAGAAGCCGCCGTCGGGCGCGTTGTGCTCAACGCCGGTGGAGCGGGCGTTGCCTGCCACCCTCACGCCGCACCGGCGCAGTCCGGCGGCCAGGACGGCGCCGCCGCCGCGGTCGATGTTGCGGCCCAGGGGGTGCGGCCCGTTGTGGACCACGGTGACCGTAGCCCCTTCTTCCGCGGCCGCGAGTGCCGTCTCCAGCCCGAGGACGCCGCCGCCCAGGACCACCACCCGTTTGCCGCCGTCCACCGCCTGGCGGAGCACGTCCGCGTCGCGGAGGTCGCGCAAGGCCGTGACCCCGGCGGGAAGCACGGGGGAGGCGGGATCGGGGTTGATTCCGGTGAGGTTGGGGATGACGGGCCGTGATCCGGTGGCAAATACCAGCCTGTCGTAGTGCACGGCGGTTCGGTCGGAAAGCAGGACTTGCTGCCGCGCCCGGTCCACCCGCTTGACCCGCACGCCCAGGCGGACGTCCACTCCCTCGGCTGCCAGGTCGGCGGCGTCGGCGAGGGCCAGGGCGCCGGCGGTGGTGCGGCCGACGCCGAGGTCCGCCACCAGGACGCGGTTGTAGGCGGCCTCGGACTCCTCACCCACTACGGTGAGCCGGGCGTGCCCGCCGCGGACGGCGGGCAGGAGCTCGTCCACCAGCCTGGCGGCCACGGGGCCGAATCCCACGATCACAATCTGCTCGCTCATGAGGCCTCCGTCTTTTGCAGCATGCGGGCGGAATCGGGGGCGGCCACGGGCCGGATCCACACGGTGTTGAACTTGAATTCAGGCATCCCGGAGATGGGGTCGGTGGCGGCTTCGGTCAGCCGGTTGGCGCTTTCGAATCCCGGGAAGTGGAAGGAGAGGAAGACCGTTTCGGGTCGGATGGCGCTGGTGAGTTCCGCCCGGCACACCACCTCGCCGCGTGCGTTGGCCACGGAGACCAGCGAGCCGGCGGTGATGCCGAGTGCCTCGGCGGCCGCAGGGTGGAGCTGGGCCTTCGCTTCCGGCTGGGCGGCGAGAAGTTCCTGGACCCGCCGGGTCTGCGCGCCGGACTGGTAGTGCTCCAGGAGGCGCCCGGTGATGAGGGTCATTTCCTTGGCGCCGGCCGCCGCGTTTGCGCCGGGGTCCGCAGTGGAGGGGCGACGGCGGCGTGGAACCACCGGGACCATGACCGCCTTGCCGCCGGGGTGCGCGAAGCCGTCCCGGAAGAGCCGCGGCGTGCCGGTGCTGCCGGCCGGGTAGGGCCAGTAGGCGGCTTCGCCCCGGTCCAGCATGGCGTAGTCGATGCCGGAGTAGTCGGCAAGGCCGCCTGCGGAGGCAAGCCGCAGTTCCTCGAAGACTGTCTCGGGGTCCTCGCTGTAGGTGGAGGGGGCGTCCAACCGCTCAGCCAGCCGGGCCATGATCCACAGTTCGCTGCGGGCACCGGCGGGCGGGGAGATGGCGCGGCGCCGGCGCAGGACGCGACCTTCCAGGTTGGTCAGGGTGCCTTCCTCCTCGGCCCACTGGAGGACCGGAAGGATGAGGTCGGCCTCCGCAGCGGTCTCCGACATGAAGAAGTCGCACACCACCAGGAAGTCCAGGCTGCGCAGGCCCTTGATGACAGTGTTGGCGTCGGGGGCGGCCACGGCGATGTTGGAAGCGTGTACGAAAAGGCACCGTACGCCGTCGGGCTGTCCCAGCGACTTCAGCAACTGGACGGCGGGCAGGCCGGGCCCGGGGATCAGCGCTTCGGGCACGCCCCAGACAGCGGCGACGTGGGCCCGGGCAGCAGGGTCGGTGATCTTCCGGTAGCCGGGGAGCTGGTCCGCCTTCTGGCCGTGCTCGCGGCCGCCCTGGCCGTTGCCCTGGCCGGTGAGGGTTCCGTAGCCGCTGCGGGCAGAGCCCGGCAGGCCCAGCAGGAGGCTGAGGTTGATGGCGGCCGTCGCGGTGTCGGTGCCGTCCACATGCTGTTCCACGCCGCGGCCGGTCAGGATGTAGCTGCCGCCTGCCTGCGCCCCGGCGGCCAGCCTGCGGGCGGTTTCCCGGATCAGGTCCGCGGGCACGCCGGTGAGGGATTGCACGCGCTCGGGCCAGAAGGCGTTGACGCTGCGGGCTACGGCGTCGTAGCCCGTGGTGCGCTCCCGCAGGTATACAGTGTCCGCCAGGCCTTCGTGGATGACCACGTGGGAGAGCCCGAGCAGCAGGGCCAGGTCAGTGCCCGGCAGTGGCTGGAGATGGATGCCGCCGCCGTCGGCTGTGAAGGCTGCCGTGGCGGAGCGGCGCGGATCCACCACGATCAGTCCGCCGGCATTGCGGGCACCCTGCAGGTGCTGGACGAACGGCGGCATGGTCTCGGCGACGTTCGAACCCAGCATGAGGATGGTGCCGGCGGCATCCAGGGCCTCGAGCGGGAAGGGCAGGCCGCGGTCCACGCCGAAGGCGCGCATGCCGGCGGCCGCTGCCGAGGACATGCAGAACCTGCCGTTGTAGTCGATCCGGGAGGTCCCCAGTGCCAGCCGGGCGAACTTGCCCAGCTGGTAGGCCTTCTCGTTGGTGAGTCCGCCGCCCCCGAAAACACCTATGGAGTCGGCCCCGTGGCGGGCGCGGGCGTCCCGGACTGCCGAGGCGGCCAGGTCCAGGGCCTGGTCCCAGCCGATCGGCCGGTGGACGCCGTCGGGACCCTTCAGGAGCGGCTCGGTGATCCTGCCCGCGTGGTTCAGGAGCGTGGGGGAGGTCCACCCCTTGCGGCAGAGTCCGCCGCGGTTGGTGGGGAAGTCCCGGCCGGCAACTTCCAGGGCTGTCGCGGGGTTGAGGGCAGGCACGGGGCCTGGCCCCGGCTGTGCAGCCGGGGCCAGGCCCGCGGGGGACGTGAGCGTCATGGCGCACTGCAGGGCGCAGTAGGGGCAGTGCGTGTCGGCGCTTTTGGTCATGTTAGACGTGCCCCATCGCGTTCCGGCCGGCGTTGCGGATGTAGCAGGTCCAGCAGACCACCAGCATGAGGACATACGCGCCGACGAATCCGTAGAAGGCCGGAGTGTAGGAGCCGCTGGCGGTGCTGGAGGCATTCAGCACCTGGGGGATCACGAAGCCCCCGTAGGCTCCGATCGCGGAGATCAGTCCGAGGGCCGAGGACGCCAGGCGCTGGGTGGCCACCGGGTTGGCACCGTTGCGGGCAGCCCGGCTGGAGGTGGCGAAGATGACCGGGATCATCCGGTAGGTGGCGCCGTTGCCGAAGCCGCTGGCGGTGAACAGCATCAGGAAAAGGACCAGGAAGAGCAGGAAGTTCTTCAGCGGGAGGGTCCAAATCATGGTCAGCGTGATCACGGCCATGGAGGCGAAGGCGGCAACGGTCATCCGGGCGCCGCCCATCCGGTCCGCCATGCGTCCGCCGTACGGGCGGGCCAGCGAACCCACCAGGGGGCCCAGGAAGGCCAGGGACAGGGCCACGGTCCCCACTCCGATGGAGGAGAACGCGGGGAAGTAGTCCTTGATGAGCTTGGGGAACACGCCGGCGAAGCCGATGAAGGAGCCGAAGGTGCCGATGTACAGCAGGGCCATGATCCACAGGTGCGGTTCCTTCAGCGCCGCGACCGAGCCGGCCACGTCGCCCTTGGCGCTGGTGAGGTTGTTCATGTACTTGAAGGCGCCGAATGCTGCCAGCAGGATGAACGGGACCCACATCCACCCGGCCATAGGCAGGTTGACGGTGCCGGCAGCGAGGAGGGTGATGACGATCGGGACGGCAAGCTGTGCGACGGCGGCGCCCAGGTTTCCGCCGGCGGCGTTCAGGCCCAGCGCCCAGCCCTTTTCCCTCGCCGGGTAGAAGAACGTGATGTTGGCCATGGAGCTGGCGAAATTGCCGCCGCCGAAGCCGGCGAGGGCGGCCACCAGGAGCATGACGCCGAACGGCGTGTCCGGGTTGGAGACACACAGAGCCAGTCCGGTGGAGGGGATCAGGAGCAGCAGTGCGGAGACGATGGTCCAGTTCCGTCCGCCGAAGCGGGGGACCATGAACGTGTAGGGAATGCGGAGGGTGGCGCCCACGAGGCTGGGCATCGAGATGAGCCAGAAGATTTCCGAGGTGGAGAAGGTGAAGCCGGCGGCGGGAAGCTGGACCACCACGATGGACCACAGCTGCCATACCACGAAGCCGAGGAACTCGGCGAAGATGGACCAGTTCAGGTTGCGGCGGGCGATGGCGCGGCCGGCGGTTTCCCACTGCTCCTTGTTCTCGGCATCCCAGTTGGCGATCCAGCGGCCGGGGCGGAATTCAAGGGCAGGGGCGTCTGTGGTGCGGGTACGGCCGGGCTGTGCGCTGGCGGATGCGGCAACGGCTGCCGGTCCAGTGGCCTCTTCGAGGTCAAGGGTATTTCCGGCGCCGGCATCAACGGTGCGGTCAACAGTCACGGGTTACCTCCTTCAGGGGATGTTGTTCCTCCAAGGTAGGGACGGCTCGTTTCGCGGACGGACGATGTTTGTTAACGCGCTGTGACTTTTGCCTATCCGGGCCTGTACGCCGGCGTGAGGCCCGGCGTGGAGGCCCGCATGGTGAGACGTACAACACGTGTCCGCATGATGGACGATTCGTCCATTGACTGGACGCAGCGAAGTAAGATCGAACTCTAATTATTCGAGCCGGGAGGCGGCCCCGCCTGTGCCCGGCCGGTCTCACGAAAGCGCTTACCTATGTCATCCCCCGATACCACCACGGTGCCCGGTTCGCACCAGCCGGTGAACTCCCGCGGCCGCGTCATCGTGGCGAGCCTGATCGGCACCACCGTGGAGTTCTACGACTTCTACGTCTACGCCACTGCCGCCGTGCTCGTCTTCCCGAAGCTCTTCTTCCCGGGCCAGAACGAGACCACCCAGCTGCTGAGCTCCTTCGCCGTCTTTGGCGTGGCGTTCGTCGCACGTCCACTTGGCTCCATCGTGTTCGGCCACTTCGGTGACAAGTTTGGCCGCAAGGGAACCCTTGTGGCGTCATTGCTCACCATGGGCATTGCGACCTTCCTGATCGGTTGCCTCCCCACCGCCCTGGTACCGGGCTGGGAATTCTGGGCACCGGCCCTGCTCGTCATCATGCGCTTTGCCCAAGGCCTGGCCCTGGGCGGCGAATGGAGCGGCGCGGCCCTGCTGGCCACGGAAAACGCGCCCGCCAACAAGCGCGCCATCTACGGCACCTTCCCGCAACTGGGCGCCCCCATTGGCTTCATCATCGCCAACGTCATCTTCCTCGTGGCCAGCTACACGCTCTCGCCGGAGGCCTTCGCGGCCTGGGGCTGGCGCGTACCGTTCCTGCTCAGCGCCGTCATGGTCATCCTGGGCCTGTACGTCCGGCTCAAGCTGATCGAAACCCCCGCCTTTACCAAGGTGGTGCAATCCAACGAAGTGGCGAAACTTCCGCTGGGCCGCGTCTTCAAGACCGGCTGGCGCCAGCTGATCCTGGGCACCTTCATCATGCTGGCCACCTACGTGCTCTTCTACCTGATGACCACGTTCACCCTCACCTACGGCACCAAGCCCACGCTGGCCGGTGCGCAGGCGGCCGCCGAAAAGGCCGGAAAGCCCATGACGGAGGCGGCCGCTGCCGCGTTCGTCCCCGGCCTGGGGTACACCCGCAACGACTTCCTCTGGATGCTGATCGCCGGCGTCGTCTTCTTCGGCATCTTCACCCTGGTCTCCGGCCCGCTCGCCGAGAAGTACGGCCGCCGCAAGATGCTGATGGCCGTCACCGCCGGCATCTTCGTGTTCGGCCTGCTGTTCGTACCGCTGTTCAGCGGCGGGTTCGTGGGCACCATGGGCCTGTTGATCCTTGGTTTCTCCCTGATGGGCCTGACCTTCGGGCCCATGGGGGCGCTGCTGCCGGAACTGTTCCCCACGAACGTCCGCTACACCGGCTCTGCCATCAGCTACAACTTCTCCAGCATCCTGGGCGCAGCCGTGGCGCCGTTCATCGCCGTCGCGCTGTGGGAAGCGGCCAAGGGCAGCCCCGTCCTGGTCGGCGTGTACCTGACGTCCATGGCCGTGCTGACCCTGATCGCGCTGTTCCTCACCCGCGAAACCCGCGACCTTGACTACGAGAACAACGTGGCCTGATTCTCCAACGCCACAATGCCCGGCGAGGCCATCCGGCCCGCCGGGCATTTTCATGCTCAGCGGGCGTAGCGTGCCACGAAGTTCTTCAGGACGGTCATGGGCTCGGTCACGGTGGACCGGCGTGCCGCCGCCATCAGTTCGCCGGCGGATTCCGGCGGGAAGTACCCGGCGTGCCGGTAGATATCGATCCGGGTCACCAGCCCCTCCGCGTCCAGTTCGGGGTGGAACTGGGTGGCGTAGAGGTTTGCCTTGATGCGGAACATGTGGACCGGGCAGGTGGCGGAGCGCGCCAGCAGGACGGCGTGCGCCGGCAGCGACCTGACAGCCTCCTTGTGGCCGGTGAAGCCCGTAAACGTCCGGGGCAGCCCCTGCAGGAGGGGATCCTGCAGCCCCGCCTCCGTCAGTTCGATCTCCACCGCTCCCAGCGGTTCCCCGTAGGTCCGGTCGATCACCGCGCCCTGGTGCGTGCCCAGGGTTCCCACCCCGTAGCAGGCACCCAGGAACGGAAAGTCGAGCGACACGAGCTGGTCCAGGAGGCCCGAAAGTTCCCGTTCCACCCGGTGCTGCACCGCGCTCTTGTTCCCGGGCGGATCGCTGGAGGTGAACGGGCTGCCGCCGACGATCACCCCGGAGTACCGCGAAAGGTCAAGTGCGGGCAGCGGTGCGGCCTCCAGCCGGACCCGGTGAAGTTCGCGCTCTTCCAGTCCGCCGTACCGCAGGTAGGCCGCATATTCGTCGTCGGCGGCGGCATCCTCGGCCCGGGATGCGAGAAGCAGGAAAGGCAGCATCTGCTAAGTCTGCCTGCTGGCGGCGCGCCCTGCCAGCACCCGGACCGTCCCGACGGCGAACCGGTGCGGCGGCAGGTCAGGCGGCGGGCTGGGTCAGGGAGCGCCGGGACTGGGGCCGGGCGGCGGGGTCCGCGTGCCGGTGCACCAGCTTCCAGTAGCCTTCCTCGCGGCGGAAGATGCTGGTGACGCGCAGGGCAAATTCCTCCGTGGCGGACGCGGCGTCCAGCCGCGCCCGGAAGTGCTCGGTTTCCACCAGGTAGGCGGTGTCGCGGGCGGTGTAGGAGGTGACAGTGTCGAAGCCCAGCATCTCGCCGTCGCGGAACTGCCGGGCCGCCTGGTCAAGGCGGGCCTCCACCTGGGCCCAGCCGCGGGCGATGCCGCCGAACGGGTTGGCCAGGGTGACATCGTCCTGCCGGGAGTACAGGTCCTTGATCGGGGCCGGGTTGCCCCGGGTGATTTCGGGAACCGCCTGGTGGTAGCGGTCCACTTCTTCCTGGAAGCTTGGTGCGAGCATGTCCGGCGCAGCGCTTTCTAGTCTTCGATCGTGGCGATGACCGCGCCGGCGGACACGGTTTCGCCCGCCGTTGCCGTCAGTCCCGTGATGGTGCCGGAACGGTGCGCCGTCAGCGGCTGTTCCATCTTCATGGCCTCCAGGACCACCACCAGGTCGCCCTCGGACACCACGTCACCGTGCGAAACGGCGACCTTCACGATGGTTCCCTGCATCGGGGAAGTGAGGGCATTGCCCGTGGCTGCGGCGGGACCTGCTGACCGTGAGCGCTTCTTGGACTTGCCGGGCTTGCCGGCGGCTGCGGCGGTGCCGGGGACGCCGAGGGATGCGGGGAGCACCACTTCCAGGCGCTTGCCGCCCACCTCGACGACGACGCGCTGGCGTTCGCCGGCCTCCGACTCTTCTTCCGCGGTGCCGCTGGGTGTCCAGGCGGGGATGTCGTTGACGAAGGCGGTCTCGATCCAGCGGGTGTGGACCTTGAACGGGCCCTCCGCGGGGGCGAAGTCGGGGTTGCTGACCACGGCGAGATCAAACGGGATGACGGTGGGAATGCCCTCGACCACCATTTCCTCCAGGGCACGCCGGGAGCGCTGCAGTGCCTGGGTGCGGGTGGCGCCGGTGACGATTAGCTTGGAGAGCATCGAATCGAAGTTGCCGCTGATGACATCGCCCTGCTCCACGCCGGAATCGATCCGCACGCCGGGCCCGGTGGGGTTCTTGAGGGCACTGATGGTGCCGGGGGAGGGCAGGAAGTTGCGGCCCGGGTCCTCGCCGGTGATGCGGAATTCAAAGGAGTGGCCGCGGACCTCGGGGTCGCCGTAGCCGAGTTCCTCGCCGCGGGCCAGCCGGAACTGTTCGCGGACCAGGTCGATTCCGGTGACTTCCTCGGAGACGCAGTGCTCCACCTGGAGGCGGGTGTTGACCTCAAGGAAGGAAATGGTGCCGTCCTGGCCCACCAGGAACTCGCAGGTCCCCGCGCCCAGGTAACCGGCTTCCTTCAGGATGGCCTTGGAGGATTCGTAGAGCCGCTGGTTCTGTTCCGGGGTGAGGAACGGGGCGGGCGCCTCTTCGACCAGTTTCTGGTTGCGGCGCTGCAGGGAGCAGTCGCGGGTCGAGACCACCACAACGTTGCCGTGTGCGTCGGCGAGGCATTGGGTCTCCACGTGCCGGGGAGCGTCCAGGAAGCGCTCGATGAAGCACTCGCCGCGGCCGAAGGCGGCGGTGGCTTCGCGGACGGCGGACTCGAAGAGTTCGGGGATTTCCTCGCGGGTGCGGGCCACCTTGATGCCGCGTCCACCGCCGCCGAAAGCCGCCTTGATGGCCACGGGCAGGCCGAACTTGTCCACGAATTCCAGGATTTCCTCGGCGGATTCCACGGGGTCGGCGGTGCCGGGGACCTGCGGGGCGCCGACCTTCTCGGCGATGTGGCGGGCCTGGACCTTGTCGCCCAGGGCGGAGATGGCCTCGGGGGAGGGGCCGATCCAGGTGATGCCGGCGGCGATGACCTTGGCGGCGAAGTCGGCGTTCTCGGCCAGGAACCCATAGCCGGGGTGGATGGCGTCGGCGCCGGACTGGCGGGCGGCGTCAAGAATCTTGTCCATCACCAGGTACGACTCGGCGGCCGTGGTGCCACCCAGGGCATAGGCCTCGTCGGCGAGTTTGACGTGCAGGGCGTCCCGGTCGGGGTCGGCGTAGACGGCCACCGAGGCGATGCCTTCGTCCCGGGCCGCACGGATGATGCGGACGGCGATTTCCCCGCGGTTGGCGATCAGCACCTTGGTGAGGGTCGTCGACTGCGTGGGACCTGCGGACTGCTCCAAATTTGCTGACAAGGCGTCTCCTTCTTTCCTTCAGGGAGCCTAGCGCGGTTTTGAGGGTTCCGCCGATATTACTTGCGGAATCCGCGTGTAAACCAGGCTTCCTTTGTAGGGAAGCTACAAGGCGTCCCGAAAATGGAGGACTTACCGCGCGGGCCAGAGATCCGTGATGCGCACATTGGCGGCGGCCAGGAGGCCACGGAGGGTGGAGACGGACAGGCCGACGACGGCGTGCGGGTCGCCGTCGACCTTCCGGATGAAGGCCCCACCCAGGCCGTCGATGGTGAACGAACCGGCGCAGTGCAGCGGCTCGCCGGTGGCGATGTAGGCGTCGATTTCCGCCGGCTCCATGTCCATGAAGGTGACCTCGGCAGAGGCGACCGCCCCGAGCGTGGCGCCCGAACCGCGGCCGCCCGGGCCGTCGTCGTCCGTGTCCCTGCAGTCCACCAGCCAGTGTCCCGTGTGCAGCACCCCCGCGCTGCCGCTCATCCGGAGCATCCGGTCCCGCGCGACGTCGGCCGTGTAGGGCTTGCCGTGCGCCTCGCCGTCGAACTCGAAGACCGAATCGCAGCCCAGTACCAGGGCACCCTCCGCTTCCGGCAGGGACGCCACGGCCTCGGCCTTGGCCCTGGCGAGCAGCAGCGCGGTGTCATGCGGGTCGGTGACGCCGTACCGCTCCTGGACGGCTTCCTCGTCGACGTCGGACACCAGGACCGTGTGCCGGATGCCGGCCTCGGCCAGGAGCTTGGTGCGGGCGGGGGACTGGGACGCGAGAATCAGGTGGTGCACGGTTCCAGCCTAGTGGACCAGTTCGCCCGGGGTGGGGGCGGCCTGCCCGCGGTTGAGCTTGGCCCCTTCGACGTCCACGTCCGGCAGGATCCGGTCCAGCCAGCGCGGCAGCCACCAGGACTTGGCGCCCAGCAGATACATCACGGCCGGGACAATGGTCATGCGGACCACGAAGGCGTCGAACAGGACGCCGAAGGCCATGGCAAAGCCCAGCGGCCGGACCATGGTGAGGTGGCTGAAGATGAAGCCGGAGAACACGCTGACCATGATGATCGCGGCGGCCGTCACCACGGCGGCTGCGTGCCGGAAGCCCACCCGGACAGCTTCCTTGGCCTCGGAGCCGTGCATGTACGCCTCACGCATCCCGGAGGCGATGAACACTTGGTAGTCCATGGCCAGACCGAACAACACGCCGATCAGGATGATGGGCAGGAAGCTGAGCACGGCTCCCGGGTTGGCGACGTCGAACACGCCACCCAGCCAGCCCCACTGGTACACCGCCACCACCGCGCCGAAGGCCGCGGACAGGGACAGCAGGAAGCCGCCGGTGGCCAGCAGCGGGACAACGATGGAGCGGAAGACCAGCAACAGCAGGACCAGGGAAAGCCCGACGACGATCGCCAGGTAGGGCGGCAGGGCGGCACCGAGCTTGGTGGAGACATCCACGTTGCCGGCCGTCTGCCCGGTCAGGCCCATGGCCACGCCGTAGTCCGACTGGATTTCGCCGTTGAGTCCGCGCAGTTCGGCGACCACCTTGACGGTGCTGGCGCTGGCGGGGCCTTCCTTGGGAATGACCTGGAACCCGGCGGTCCGGCGGTCATCGCTGAGGGCCACCGGCACTGCGGCCACCACGTTGTCCACGGCGCGGAGCTTGTCCGCGATGTCGTACTGCAGCTTTTGTGCCTGGGCCGCGTCGAGATTCGCCGGGAACTCGCCCACCGCCACGATCGGACCTGTCACGCCCTCGCCGAAGCTGCGCGCCGTCAGGTCGTAGGCCTGGTAGGCCTCCGAGTCGACGGGCTCGGAGCCGCCGTCCGGCAGGGCCAGTTGCAGTTGGGTTGCCGGCAGCGCCAGGGTGCCGAGTACCAGGACGCCGGCCACCAGTGCCACCCACGGGTGCCGGGTGACGAGTCCGCCCCAGCCGCGGGTGCTGCGCTGGCGGTCGGTGGCGAGGTCCGCGGCTTCATGGCCCGGCTCGGCGTTGTGCGCCTCGGCCTTGGCCCACGCCCGCCGGGAGATGATGCGGCGGCCGATCAGGGACAGCATGGCGGGGGTCAGCGTGATGGCCACGAGCACGGCCACGGCTACGGTCCCTGCTGCGGCAAGGCCCATGACGGTGAGGAACGGCAGCCCGGGGACCACCAGGGCGGCCAGGGCGATGATCACGGTGAGGCCGGCGAAGACCACCGCGTTGCCCGAGGTGCCGTTGGCCCGGGCCACCGATTCCTCGGCGTCCATCCCGGCGAGGAGCTGGGTCCGGTGCCGATTGACGATGAACAGCGAGTAGTCGATGCCGACGGCGAGGCCGAGCATGAGGGCCAGCATGGGGGAGATGGAGCTCATGTCGAACAGGCCGGAGAGTGCGAAGGTGATGCCGACGCCCACGCCGACGCCCATGATGGCCATCAGCAGCGGCAGGCCGGCGGCGATCAGGGTGCCCAGCATGAGGATCAGGACCAGCGCGGCGACGGCGATGCCCACGATCTCCGCCGTGCCGAACAGCGCCGAGATGTCCTCGGTGATCTCCTTGCTGGCCAAAGCCGTGACGCCTGCTGAGGACGTTTCATGGGCGGTGTCCTGGACCTGTTTCCGGACTGCCGGGGAGAGCCCGTTGATGGAGGTGTTGAACTGGACCTGGGCGACGGCGGCCTGGTTGTCTTCCGAGACGAAGCGGATGGCGGACGCCGCCTGCGCCTGGCGTTTGCCGAGCTCCAGCTTGGCCTTGCTGTCCTCGAGTTCCCGGGTTCCGGCGTCGAGCTTGGCCTGGCCTGCCGCCAGTGCCGCCTTCTGCTGGCCCAGTTGCGCGTCGATCGCCGCAGCCGGTGCCCCGGCGGCCGTGAGCTGCTGCTCGGCCGCGGCCAGCTGGGCCTTGCCTGCCTCCAGCTGGGCCCGCGAGGAGTCCAGCTGCGCTTGCCCGGCGGCCAACTGCTGTTCACCGTCGGTGATCGCCTTGGCCGCCTGGTCCACTTGGGCCTGGGTGGCGAACGGGTCAACCGTGCCGCGGACTTCGGGCAGGGCCTGGAGCTTCTTCAGCGCGTCCGTGACGGCTGCGCGGCCCTGGTCCGTGAAGCCGCCGGGCGGGGCTTCGAACACGATCGTGGCGCTGCCGCCGGAAGCCGACGGCAGGTCCTGCTTGAGCTTATCTGCGATCCGCTGGGTCTCTGTTCCCGGGATCTGGAAGTTGTTGGACAGCGTGCCGTGGAACGCTGCGGCCGAGCCGCCAACGGCCACCAGCACGGCGAGCCACAAGGAGATGACAAGCCAGCGCCGGCGGTAGGAGAACTTGCCAAGGCGGTAGAGGAGGAGTGCCATGCGGGAACCGATCTGATCAGGAGGAGCGGACAGCGGAAGGTGAAGCAGGGGGAGCGAAGCCTGTGCCCAGCAGGGCAATCGAATCAATTAACAGTTGGCGCAGCTCGGTCAGGGACCCTGTTGTGAGGTCGGGGCCGCGCCGGCTGAACCAGACCTCCATGGCAGCTTTGCCGCAGGAGATGATGGAGCCGGCCAAGGCATGGACATAGAGTTCGTCCTGCCCGCCCGGGGTGCCGGCGAGGCGCTCGCGGGCGACGGCGAAGACCTGCGCCCGGCAGTGGTCCCATGCCTCCAGTTCGGAGTGGGCCATCAGCGGGCTTTGCTGGGTCAAGGTAAACAGTTCCGCCAACGGGGCGACGGCCTCGGGATCGGCCAGGGCCGACAGGGCTGCCTGGGCCGACTCGAGCATGGGCTCCTCTGCCGGGCGGAGCCGGAACTGTTGGATGGCAGTGTCCAGGAAGCCGTGCACGACGGACGCCAGCGCGGCGTCGGTGCTGCTGAAGTAGTTGAAGAAGGTGCGGCGCGAGATCCCGGCGGCGTCGGCAATATCCTCCACTGTGAAGTTTCCCGGACCTTTTGCGCGCAGCAGTTCCAGGGCGGCGTCCGTGATGGCCTGCCTGGTGGCTGCCTTGTTCAGTTCCCGCCGTGATGGGGGTGCCTGCTGGTCGTGGGGGGAGGCGTTTGGCACAGGATTACACTACGTGCAACTTTGCACTACATGCAAATATTTTTCACGTGCATTCACAGGAGATCGAAAGGTTCCCAACAGCCTTTCCTGAAGCTCGCGGTGGATGCTTGGTGTGTCTCAGTGAGAGAGGCATAAACCTACAGCCGTCGCAGGACGGCGAATCAGGAGACGAAAGATGTCACGTACCAAGAAGATGACCCTGGGCCTGTCAGCGGCTGCGCTGGTCCTCGGCGCCGGGATCGGGGTGGCCGGCATGGCCTCCGCAACCACCACGACGCCCGCGCCCAGCGCTAGCTCAAGCGCCCCGGCTGACTCAAGTAATGGCGGGGCCCCCGACGGCATGGGCCGGCATGGTGGCCGTGGCGGACACGGCGAGGACCGGGCTGCTGCGCTGGCCGCGAAGCTCGGCGTGGACCAAACCAAAGTCCAGGACGCGCTGAAGGCCTTCCGCGATGCCAACAAGCCCACTGCCCCTGCTGAGGGACAGAAGCCGGACCCGGCCGCCAGGGAAGCGGCGCTGGCGAAGTCGCTGGCCGGCGCGTTGGGCATCGACGAAGCGAAGGTGACGGCGGCCCTCCAGGAGATCCGCAGCGATGAGCAGTCTGAGCACGCTGCTGAGCTCAAGACCCGCCTGGACAAGGCTGTGACGGACGGGAAGCTGACGCAGGCTGAAGCCGATGCCGTGACCAAGGCGGTCCAGAATGGTGTGATCGGTGGCGGCGGGCGCTGACTGATTCCTCCGGTCGGGCGGGCCTGCGTTTCCCTTGGCCGGTGGACGCCCCGGGCAGCAGGAAGCCCTTAACAGCATGAAGCCCTTAACGGCATGAAGTCCCCCGGGAAGTTTTCCCGCGGGACTTCATGCTGTGCGGCTGCCCTTACGCCTTGGCGTCCTGCAGTTCGCGCGGTGCCGTGTCGGCAGTGGTGCCGTCGGTGGGCTCACCTGCTGCGGTTTCGTTGTCGTCCACGAACGGGGTGCCGTTGCGCGGTGCGTTGTACAGCGACTCGTCGAGGATGCCCTGGCGCTTGGCCACGATGGTGGGAACCAGCGCCTGGCCCGCCACGTTCACCGCGGTCCGGCCCATGTCCAGGATGGGGTCGATGGCGAGGAGGAGTCCGACGCCGGCCAGCGGGAGTCCCAGCGTGGAGAGCGTCAGCGTGAGCATCACCACGGCGCCGGTGGTGCCTGCGGTCGCTGCGGAACCCAGCACGGAGACCAGGGCAATCAGCACGTACTGGCTGAAGTCCAGGTGGATGCCGAAGAACTGGGCCACGAAGATCGCGGAAACGGCCGGGTAGATGGCGGCGCAGCCGTCCATCTTGGTGGTGGCGCCCAGCGGCACTGCGAAGGAAGCGTAGGCCCGGGGGACGCCCAGGCTGCGTTCCGTGACGCGCTGGGTCAGCGGCAGGGTACCCACCGAGGAGCGGGACACGAAGGCCAGCTGGACGGCCGGCCATACACCGGAGAAGTACTGCTTGATGGACAGGCCGTGGCTGCGGACCAGGATGGGGTAGACCACGAACAGGACCAGGGCCAGGCCCACGTAGATCGCGACGGCGAATTTGCCCAGGGAACCGATGGTGTCCCAGCCGTAGACTGCGACGGCGTTGCCGATCAGGCCGATGGTGCCAAGCGGGGCGATGCGGATGATCCACCACAGCACCTTCTGGATGACGGCAAGGGCCGAAGCGTTCAGGTTCAGGAAGGGTTCAGCGGCCTTGCCCACCTTGAGGGCCGCAACGCCCACGGCGATCGCGATCACCAGGATTTGGAGGACATTGAAGCTGACCGACGTGGTGACTGCGCCGGAGTCGGCAACCGTGGAGCTGGCGCCGAGGCCGAGGAAGTTCTTCGGGAAGAGGCCCACGAGGAATGCCCACCAGTCACCGGATTTGCCGGTGTATTTGGCTTCCTCGGTGATGCCGGTGTTGGCGCCGGGCTGCAGCAGCACGCCCAGGCCGATTCCGATCAGCACGGCGATCAGGGACGTGATGGCGAACCACAGGAGCGTGTTCCATGCCAGCCTTGCCGCGTTGGATACCTGGCGCAGGTTGGAGATGGAGCTGACGACGGCGGTGAAGATCAGCGGAACCACGGCGGTCTGCAGCAGCGAGACGTAGCTCGAGCCGATGGTCTGCAGCGTGGCGCCGAGGGCGTTCGGGTTGGTCTTGGTGCTGCCGGTGTACTTGGCGAGCAGGCCGAGGCCCAAGCCCACGATGAGGGCGGCGATGATCTGGAAGCCGAAGGAGGAAGCCCACTTGGGCAACTGGAATCCGGTCTTCCCCGCGGAGGATGGGGTGCTTGTCTGAGTGGTCACCAGAACAAGCTAGACCTGCACCGCATACCACGTCGAAAGAATATTGAGAAATATTACGCGGCAACAATTGTGCTATGCGCTGGAAACACCCGTGAACACAAGGCAGGCAGCGGTATTTGTTACTTATTCCCACGATGGGTGTGCTTAATGTCTCCCGCGGAGGCAGCAAGGGCCCATCCGGCAGCGCGCTCCCCACCGGCCCCTAACCTCGCAAGCTCGGCCAGGGAACCCTGCCGGCGTGGGCCCAGCCGCGAGGAACGAGCAGCGCGCAGAGGATGGGCCCCTTGGGGCCGCGCAGTTCAGGGTCAAGACAAGAGCGCCCGGCGGAGGGTGTCCAGTCCTACGGAGCCGATGTTGAGGGCCTTGGTGTGGAACTCCTTCAGGTCGAACCCGGGACGGGCTTCGAGCTCGGCGCGGATTTGTTCCCAAAGCCGCTGGCCCACCTTGTAGGAGGGTGCCTGGCCGGGCCAGCCAAGGTAGCGGGTGAACTCGAAGTTGAGCTGGCCCTCACTGATGGGGAGGTTTTCCTTAAGGAAGCCGTAACCCGTCTCTGCTGTCCAGGTACCGGATCCCCAGCGCCCGGGCATGTCCAGTTCGAGGTGGACGCCGATGTCGAAGACGACGCGGGCGGCCCGCATGCGCTGCATGTCCAGCATTCCCAGGTGGTCGCCGGGATCGGTGAGGTACCCCAGCTCCTGCATCAGTTTCTCCGCGTAGAGGGCCCAGCCTTCCCCGTGGCCCGAGGTCCAGCAGACGTTGCGCCGCCATTTGTTGAGCAGTTCGCGGCGGTAGGTGGCAGTGGCTACCTGGAGGTGGTGGCCGGGGACGCCCTCGTGGTAGACGGTGGTGGTCTCGGCCCAGGTGGTGAAGGTGTCCTCGCCGGCCGGGACGGACCACCACATGCGGCCGGGCCGGCTGAAGTCATCTGACGGGCCGGTGTAGTAGATGCCGCCCTCGTCCGTGGGGGCGATCCGGCATTCGAGGGTCTTCATGGCCTCGGGGATGTCGAAGTGGACGCCGGCGAGCCCGGCCATGGCCTTGTCCGAAAGATCCTGCATCCAGGCCTGCAGGGCATCGGTCCCCTTGAGCTGCCGGGCGGGATCGTTGTTGAGGATTTCCTTGGCCTCCGCGATGGTGGCACCGGGCTTGATGCTGTCGGCGACGCGCTCCTGTTCGGCGATGAGGCGCTCCAGTTCCTGGACGCCCCAGGCGTAGGTTTCTTCCAGGTCCACTTCGGCGCCGAGGAATGCACGCGAAGCCAGCGCGTACCGCGCCCTGCCCACTGCGTCCTTTTCGGGTGCTGCCGGGAGCAGTTCGGTGCGCAGGAACTCTGCCAGCCCCACGTAGGCGCTCCGGGCCGCGCCGGTTCCGGCGTCGAGCTTTTCCTGGAGCGGCGCGGGCAGGGGGCCGCCGGCGGTGGCTGCACCGGCGGCCAGCTTGGCGAAGAATCCGTCGTCGGCGGCGTACTTGGTGACCTGTTCAATGACGATCCGGACCTGCCTCGCGGCGGCCACTTTGCCGGCGTCCCTGGCGACGCGGAGGGATTCGATGTAGCCGCTGATGGCCGCCGGCACGTTGCCGGCGCGGCCCGCGATATGCTCCCAGTCCTGCGCGGTGGCGGTGGGCATGAGGTCGAAGATGGCCCGGATGTCCTGGGCGGGGGAGGCGATGTTGTTGAGCTCGGCATACTCCCAGCCGGAGGCGTGGATCAGCAGTTGCAGCCCGAGCCGCTCCCGCATCGCGTCCAGGGTGACGGCGTCGACGTCGTCTTCCGGCTGCAGGCCCTCCAGTGCGGCCAGCGCGTCTCGCGCGGCCTCGGCGAAACCTGCGATGCCGGCAGGAGAGAAGTCCTGGTATTCCGTCTCGTGGCCCGGCAGGCCGAGAGTCGTGGCGAAGGTCGGGTTGAGCCTGATGAGGGTGTCGGTGTAGTCATCGGCGACGGCGTCGATGCGGGTATGCGGGCGCGCGGCGGGTGCAGTGTCTGTAGTCACATTCCGAGACTACCCGGCCGGGCGGACAGGGCGGGCCCACGCGGCCGCGGGTTCCCTGGCCGAGCGAAGCGAGGTGAGGCAGGCGCTGGGGAGCGTCAGCCGTGGCTGCGCTTCCAGGCGCCGGGGCCGGGCGACGGCGCGAGCCGCAACTGCTGCCGGCGCACCCAGTGCCGCACGCTGGGTGCGGCAGGCTTGGCCGGCGCCGGGCCGCCGAGGGTCAGGACGACGGCGGCCAGCGCGGCGAGTTCCTCGGCGTTCGGTTGTCCTTTGACGACAGAGAACAGCGGCGCGGTCGGGGTTTCGGCAGGCTCAACCACCGGCATCTGGTCGGGCGTCACAGCGGGATGTTCCCATGCTTCTTGGCCGGGAGGCTGGCGCGTTTGTCGCGCAGTGCCCGCAGTCCCTTGATGATCTGGACCCGGGTGTCGGAGGGGGCGATCACGGCGTCCACGTAGCCCAGCTCTGCCGCCTGGTAGGGGTTGAGGAGTTCTTCCTCGTACTGGCGGATGACCTCGGCGCGGCGCGCTTCGACATCCCCGCCGTTTTCCGCAACGGCGGCAAGGTCGCGGCGGTAGAGGATGTTGACGGCACCCTGGGCGCCCATGACGCCGATTTGCGCGGTGGGCCATGCAAGGTTCAGGTCGGCGCCGAGCTTCTTGGAGCCCATCACGATGTAGGCGCCGCCGTAGGCCTTGCGCGTAATCACCGTGAGCTTGGGGACGGTCGCCTCGGCGTAGGCGTAGAGGAGCTTGGCGCCGCGGCGGATGATCCCCTGGAACTCCTGGTCCTTGCCCGGAAGGAAGCCGGGAACGTCCACCAGGGTGATGATGGGAATGTTGAAGGCGTCGCAGTGGCGCACGAACCGGGCCGCCTTTTCGGAGGCGGCGATGTCCAGGGTGCCGGCGAACTGGAGCGGCTGGTTGGCCACGATGCCCACCGTGTGGCCCTCGACGCGGCCGTAGCCGATCATCACGTTGGGGGCGTACAGGGCCTGCATCTCCAGGAAGTGCCCGTCGTCCACGATCTGTCCGACGACGGCCCGCATGTCGTAGGGCTGGTTGGCGGAATCCGGAACCAGCGCATCCAGGGCGAGGTCGTCGTCGTCGACCTCCAACTCCTGCTGGTGTCCCAGCACGGGTGCCTCGGACAGGTTGTTGGAGGGCAGGAAGTCCAGCAGTTCGCGCACGAACTCGATCGCGTCGGTTTCGTCGGAGGCCAGGTAGGTGGACGTTCCTGTGGTGGCGTTGTGCTGCCGGGCACCGCCCAGCGTTTCCATGTCCACGTCCTCCCCGGTGACGGTCTTGATGACGTCCGGGCCGGTGATGAACATATGGGACGTCTTGTCCACCATCACCACATAGTCGGTGAGGGCGGGGGAGTAGGCGGCACCGCCGGCGGAGGGGCCCATGATGAGCGAGATCTGCGGCACGACGCCTGAGGCGTGCACGTTGTTGCGGAAGATGTCCGCGAACATGGCAAGGGATGCCACGCCTTCCTGGATGCGTGCGCCGCCGCCGTCCAGGATCCCCACCACGGGGCAGCCGTTGCGGAGGGCAAATTCCTGGACCTTGACGATCTTTTCGCCGTTGACCTGGCTCAGCGAGCCGCCGTAGACGCTGAAGTCCTGGCTGTAGACGGCCACCAGCCGGCCGTCCACGGTGCCGTAGCCAGAGACCAGGCCGTCGCCCAGCGGTTTCTTCTTTTCCATGCCGAATGCCGTGGAGCGGTGCACGGCGAGGGCATCGAATTCAACAAACGAGTCCTCGTCCAGCAGCAGCTCGATGCGTTCGCGGGCCGTGTTCTTGCCGCGGGCATGCTGCTTTTCGATGGCCTCGGGGCCGGAGGGCTGTGCGGCACGCGCCTGGCGGTCGCGGAAATCTGCGATCTTTCCCGCTGTCGTTGTCAGATCGTGGCTCATCAAGTGTCTCCGGCTCTGTAGCAAGTCAGTTCTGTTGGCAGTCGGTCCGCATTCGCGGGAGCTTTAAGTAGCATCCACACAAAAGAAGGACCCTGGTGGCAAGTCTAATGACGGTTTGTGCGCCCGCAGCTGTAGGGAACCTACAATTTTCTGCGGTTCCAGCGCCCTCTCCGTTATGTTACCCGCCAGTAACTTAGTTGGGCTACAGTGTTTCCATGACTTCAAGCGACGAGGCTTTGCAGGCACCCCGGAGCCCCTACCGGGCAGCCGGTTCCCTGGCAGGACGCACCATCCTCATCTCCGGCGGAAGCCGCGGAATCGGGCTGGCCATCGCCAAGAGGGCGGCCCGGGACGGCGCCAATATCGTGCTCCTGGCCAAGACCGGCACGCCCCACCCCAAACTGGCGGGCACGGTCTTTACCGCCGCCGAAGAACTGGTGGAGGCCGGCGGCCAGGCGCTGCCCCTGGTGGGTGACGTCCGCCGGGACGAGGACGTGGCCGGAGCCGTCGCTGCCGCCACGGAGCGCTTCGGCGGCATCGACGTCGTCATCAACAACGCCTCTGCCATCGACCTGTCCACCACGGACGCCGTCGACATGAAAAAGTACGACCTCATGCAGGACATCAACGTCCGCGGTACCTTCCTGCTCTCCAAGCTGGCGCTCCCCGCCCTCCGGGCCTCGGCGCACGGGCACATCCTGACGCTGTCCCCGCCGCTGAACCTCCACCCCTCATGGGCGGGAAAGCACCTCGCCTACACCATGGCCAAGTACGGGATGAGCCTGACCACGCTGGGCCTGGCCGAGGAATTGAAGGCCGACGGCGTCCGGGTGAACTCGCTCTGGCCGTGCACCCTGATCGATACGGCCGCCATCCGCAACATGCCCCACGGTTCAACGATGGTGCTGGCCGCGCGGGGCCCGCAGATCATGGCCGATGCCGCCCACGCCGTCCTGACCGGAAGCCACCTTGCCGCAGGAGATGCGGAATCGGGCAATTTCTACACGGACGAGCAGGTCCTGGCGGGCGCCGGCGTCACTGATTTCCGGCCCTACAGCCTCGGTGCGGCCGAGGACCAATTGGTTCCGGACATCTTCCTCTAGGGCCGGTTGGGTCCCGCCCGGACCGCCCGGCCACCTCCCTGTTGTTGCGGGTGGTGGACGGTCCCGGGAGGAATCCGTGCTGATGGGTAGTCTCCAGCTTCGCTCGGTAGGATTCAGGTATGGATGACACGCACGTACCGGGCACCCCCCTGAACCGAGTGGACCTGGCCGACCAGCGTTTCCTCTCCGCCACAGGCATTTCCCGGATCGACGTCGTGGACTCGACGGGCTCCACCAACGCTGACCTTCTTCGTGCCGTCACGGTGGACCCTTCGGCCTGGCCGGACCTTTCGGTCCTGACGGCCGAATACCAGACCGCCGCCAGGGGCCGGCTGGACAGGCGCTGGGAAGCGCCGCCGCTGAGCTCGGTGTCCGTCTCCGTGGTGTTGCGTCCCGTCAACGCGGAGGGCCGGCCGCTCCCCACCCAGAGCTACTCCTGGTTGTCCCTCATCGCCGCCCTCGCACTGCGCGAGACGCTGCTGGATGCCGCCGGCATCCCGGCCGAGCTCAAATGGCCCAACGACGTCCTGGTGCGCGGCCGGAAGATCGCCGGCATCCTGGCCCAGCTTGGTCCGATGGCTGACGGCAAGGTGCCCGCGGTGGTCCTGGGCACCGGCCTGAACGTCACCCTCCGCGAACGCGAACTCCCGGTCCCCACCGCAACATCGGTGGCACTTGAAGGCGCCCGGACCACCGACCGCACCGTCCTGCTCAAGAGCTACCTCACCCACTTCGCCACCTTGTACCGCAGTTTCTGCAACGCCGACGGCGACCCCACGGCCGGGATGGCCGGCGGCCCTTCCCTGCACAAGCGGATAGAGGCGGTGATGGTCACGCTGGGCAAGCAGGTTCGTGCACAGCTGCCCGGCGACCACGAGATCATTGGACACGCTTCCCGGCTGGATGACTACGGCTCCCTGCTGGTGGTGGACCGCGATGGGCGGGAGCATGTGGTGACGGCCGGCGACGTGGTGCACCTGAGGCCGTGGACAGCACCGGAAGACTCCGGCCAAGGCGGTTATGCGTAAGAGCCTCCTTCCCGGGGAACAAGTCATCGTCACCACCCGCCCGCAGCCCAGGAAGCTCGCCGGTGCCGCCGCAGCCTTCGTGCTCGCCCCCGCGCTGGCAGCCTTTGCCAGCGCCTGGATCATCCGCGGCGGCGCTGCCCGGGTGGCGCCGGTCCTGAACCGGCAATGGACATCATGGCTCGTGGCCGGCTGCGTCCTTGCTGTCGCCGCCGTGTGGCTGGGCTACTGCCTGCCGCGGCTCCTCCGCTGGCAGGGAACCCGGTACACCCTGACCAGCCAGCGGATGGTGGCCCGGTACGGCATGCTGAACAGGCGTGACCAACAAGTGAACCTGGTATCCGTGCGTAACCTGACCGTCCATGAATCGCTCCTTCAGCGGTTGGTGCGCTCCGGGAATATATCCTTGGAAACCGGGTACCAGGGCGTGGTGACCTTTCCGGACGTGCCCGAGGTTGCCCGGTTCCGCGACTTTATCCTCGACGCCATCGGGGAACTGCCGGACCAGGCCGATGCCCTGCCGGATGCGACGTTTTATCCCGCCGGTGCTTTTCCGGAGGACATGAGAGAAGGTGGACGGGATGACCGATGAGGACCAGCAGGAACGCGTCAACAGCATCGATCCCGGCATCGGCGCCATCGACACCGCCGCCGACACCGCTGCCGCCGTCGACGCGGCCGCGCCCGGCACCTCCGCACCCGGCACCTCCGCTCCCGACACCTCCGCTCCCGACACCTCCGCTCCCGACACTGGCGCAGACAGGCACCCGCCCACCGGTGCCATGTCCGCCGAGCGCCTCGCCATGAAGGCCCTGGAAGCACGGCTCCTTGGCGGGGAGCGCAAGCTCCGTCGTCGTGAAGTGGCCGCCGGCGCCGGTCTTTCCCTCCTCTCCGCCCGCAAACTTTGGCGCGCCCTTGGCTTCCCGAACTTTGGCGACGAAGACGTTGCCTTCACCGAACGCGACCAGGCGGCTCTGTCCACCGTGGTGGACCTGGTCCGCGCCGGCAAACTCACCGAGGAAGCGGCGATTTCAGTCACCCGGGCAATCGGCCAAATGACGGATCGCATGGTCGTCTGGCAGATCGAGGCTCTGGTGGAGGACATGGTCCACGAGCAGGGCGTCACGGACGCCGTGGCCCGCAAGCGCCTGGTCAACGAACTTCCCGCCCTCGTGGATGCGCTTGAGGAAGTGCTGGTGTACTCCTGGCGCCGCCAGCTCAACGCAGGCGTCCAGCGGCTCGCAGTCCGCGCCGAGGCGGGCCTCCAGGCCAGCGAAGAAGGCCGGGAAGGCGACGAAGACGATGCGCCGTTGCCCTTGGCACGCGCGGTTGGTTTCGCCGACTTGGTGTCCTACACCAGCCTGTCGCGGCGGATGAACGAAAAAACACTGGCCCGCCTGGTGCAGCGGTTCGAAAACAAATGCGCTGAAATCATTTCGGTAGGCGGTGGCAGGCTGGTCAAGACCGTGGGCGACGAAGTCCTGTACATCGCCGAAACACCCGCCGCAGGTGCCGAGATCTCCCTGGCGCTCGCCGAAGCCTTCACCGCAGACGAAATCCTCCCCGAAGCCCGGGTGGCCATGGTCTGGGGAAGGATCCTCTCCCGCCTCGGTGACATCTACGGCCCCACCGTCAACCTGGCGGCCCGCCTCACCACGCTCGCGGACCCGGGAACCGTGCTGGTGGACTCGATGACCGCCTCCGCCCTGGAGCACGACGAGCGGTTCGTCCTGATTCCCCAGGACCCGGAAAATGTCCGCGGTTTCGGCGAAATCAAACCCGTCCGCCTCACACGCGGACGCGGCAAGGGCCTGGTCCTGGACTAGGGGCGCCACCCGGCGACGGGTGACCCGGGGCTGCCCGAAAACAATTTGTCCACTTGTTGGCGGATAGCGGTATGGTTGTGATGCCCGGGGTCCTGTGCCACCGGCTGCCGGCAGGGGCAGAGAGCTATCGGGGGATAACACTTCATGGAACGTCGCGACCAATCGCGCGCTGAAAACCCTGGTTTTGCCATGCCCTCGAAACGCCGGCTGCTGCGCTCGCGGTGGTCCGCCGGGGCTGCGTTTGGTGTGGTGGTGGCTGTGGTGGTGACGGGTGCGGTGTTGTATCCGGGGTTTAAGACCACTGAGGTTGAGTTGAATGATGGTGGCGTGTGGGTGGTGTCGAAGTCCAAGAATGCTGTTGGGCGGTTGAATTATCCTTCGCGGGTGCTTGATGGTGCGGTGACGCCGGCGTCGACGACGTTTGATGTGTTGCAGCATGCGGGTGAGGTGTTTGTTGATGATGCGACTGGTTCGACGTTGAACCAGGTGTCGCCGGCGAATATGCGCCTGGGTGGGGATAAGCGGTTGCCGGGTTCTGCTGCGGTGAGTTTTGGGGCGCAGACGATTTCGGTGACGGATCCGGCGTCGGGCAAGGTGTGGGCGGTGTCTCCGTCGACGGTGAATGGTTTTGATGAGGAAGCGTCGGAGCCTGTCATGGTGGGTTCTGAGGGGATTGTTTCCGCGGTGGGGTCTGATGACCGGATTTATTCGGCGGATCCGAAGTCCGGGGTGGTGTCCGTGACGGGGGTGGATGCCAATGGTGCGGTGATGTCCTCGGAGTCCAGTACCTGGGAGGGGTTGAAGGGTTCCGGGGATCTGCAGATGACGGTGGTGGGGGATAAGCCGGTGGTGTTGGATGCTGCGGCGGGGAACCTGTTTTTGCCTGGTGGTAAGCGGCTGGTGTTGGAGAATGCGCGGGATGCGAAGTTGCAGCAGGCGGGGCCGGGCAGTGATTTTGTTGCCGTTGCGACGCGGAAGGCGTTGTTGAAGCAGCCTTTGGACGGGGCGGCGGCGAAGACGGTCTCGTTTGATGGTGAGGGCGTTCCTGCGGCTCCGGTGCAGTTGGGCGGGTGTGTGCATGCGGCGTGGTCGGGTGCGAACAAGTACGTCCGGGACTGCACCAATGATGCGGATGATAAGAATGTTGCGGTGCCGAAGGCGAGTGCGTCGCCGTCGTATGTGTTCCGGGTGAACCGGGACCTGGTGGTCCTGAATGATGTGAATTCGGGCAACGTGTGGCTGGTGAACCAGAACATGCAGCTGGTCAACAACTGGGACGACGTCATCCCGCCGCAACAGACCTCGGACGACGCCGACAAGGACTCGGCCGATGAGGTGCAGCAGACCGTCCTGCCGGACCGCACCAAACCCAACAACGCCCCCGTGGCCAAACCGGACACCTTTGGCGTGCGCGCCGGCAAGACCACCGTCCTTCCCGTGCTGGACAACGACTCGGACCCCGACGGCGACGTCCTCACCGTTCGCACGCCCGACCCCCTGAAGTCAGGCCTGCTCGCGCCGATCTACGGCGCCACCGGGTTCCAGGTCAGCGTCGGCGCCGACAAAACGGGCTCTGAGGCGTTTAAATACACGGTGGACGACGGCCGCGGCCTTTCCGGTTCCGCCGATGTCACGTTGAACGTCGTCCCGCCGGGGGAGAACTCGGCACCGCGGCAAAAGCCCAACCGCAACACCACCCTGGTGGTGCAGGCAGGCAAGGTCGTCAGCCAAAACATCCTCACCGATTGGATCGACCCCGACGGCGACGACCTCTTCGTGGTCGGTGCCAGCGGCAGCGACCCCCGCGACCAAGTCCGGGTCCGGCCTGACGGCCTGCTCAGCTTTCAGGATTCCGGTGCTGAACCGGGACGCAAAACCGTCACCGTCACCGTCTCGGATGGCCGGGCCACCACCGAGGGAAAGGTCACCGTCGACGTCCGCGCGCCCGGGGCGCTGCCGCCGATCGCCAACGCGGACCACGTGGTCGCCGTCGCCGGGGTGGACACGGTGATCGCGCCGCTGAAGAACGACTCAGACCCGCAAGGCGGGGCGCTGCGCCTGGCCCAGGCCACCCCGGACGGTAATTCCACCGCCACCATGGGCGCCGACCAGCAAACCTTCACGTTCAATTCCACCGCCGAGGGCGCGCACTACGTCACCTACCTGGCCACCAACGGACCGGCCAGCGCCCAGCAACTGGTGCGTGTCGACGTCGTGCCCGGGAACGGCGACGGCGCCCCCGTCGCCGTGCGCGACACCGCACTGCTGCCCAGTGGCGGCAACGTGCTGGTGGACGTGCTCGGCAATGACTCCGACCCCTCCGGCGGCGTGCTGGTGGTCCAGTCCGTGACGGCCGCGGACGGCCTGCCCATCAGCGTCTCCGTGCTGGACCATTCCGTTGTCCGGATCACCGACATCCGCGCCCAGGGCCAGCTCACCGTCAAATACACCATCTCCAACGGCAAAGCCTCGGCCACCGGCGAGATCGCCGTGCTGGTGGTCCCCGCACCGGCGAAACTCCAGGCCCCCCAGGCCAAGCCGGATGAGGCCACCGTCCGTGCCGGCGACGTCGTCACCATCCCCGTGCTGGCCAACGACACCGATCCCAACGGCGGCGCCCTCACCCTTGACCCGCAGCTGGCCCAGCAGCCGGACCCGGCGGACGGGCGCATCTTCACGGCAGGCGGAACTGTGCGGTTCATCGCCGGCGACGTACCCAAAACCGTCTACGCGATCTACAAGGTCACCAACGAATCAGGCCAGTCCGACTCCCAGCAGGTCACGATCCGGATCCGGGCCCGCGACGACCAACTCAATACCCGGCCAGAACCAAGAAACCTCACCGCCCGGGTGGTGGCGGGCATGACCGTCCGCATCCCGGTACCCCTCGATGGCGTGGACAGCGACGGCGACTCCGTCCAGCTGACCGGGGTGGACAAGGCTCCCGCCATGGGCACGGCCGTGGTCAAGGACGGCTACCTCGAATTCACCGTAGCGGGCAATGCAGCCGGCACTGACACCTTCACCTACCGGGTCCGCGACCGGATCGGGGCCGAGAACACCGGAACTGTGATCGTCGGCATCGCACCCGCGGAAGCCACCAACCAGAAGCCCATCGCAGTCGACGACGCCATTGAAGTCCGGCCCGGACGCAAGATCGCCGTTGAAGCCCTCGCCAACGATTCAGATCCGGACGGTGACCCGATCACCCTGGTGTCCAACGGCTTCGAGGCCCGCCCGGACCTCGCCGTGGAGGCAGCCGAAGGCGGCAAGGTGCTGCTCACGGCCCCGAACGCTGCCGGCAATGACAGCGTCAGCTACAAGATCCAGGACGACAAGAAAGCCCAGTCCGGTGCAGTGATCCGGGTTAAGGCCAGCCCTGATGCCGCACTGAAGGCCCCGGTTGCCAAAGACGATGTGGTCACCCCCGCAGAGACGCTGGGCAAGTCCGCCGTGGACGTGCCGGTCCTCAAGAACGACTCAGACCCCGACGGCGTGGCCTCCGAACTGAAGATCGGCCTGCCGGACGGGAACCCCAACGCCCGCGTCACCGGCGACGGCACCGTGCGCGTCACGCTTGGGCCGGCCGACCAGCTGGTTCCCTACACTGTCACCGATGTTGACGGCCAAAGCGCGACGGCGGTCATCTGGGTGCCCGGGCAGGGGGAGCAACACCCCACGCTGGCCAAGACCGAGACCGTGGAAGTCATGTCCGGGAAGGACATTACCCTCAACCTGGCGGACTACGTCCGGGTGCGGGAAGGCCGCACGCCCCGGATCACCCAGGTGGACAAGGTCCGCATCCTGGGCGGGGAACCGGACAACGTGGTGGCCGGAAACGGCAATGCCCTGCGCTATGCCGCCCTCAAGGACTACGTGGGTCCAGGCTCCATCACCTTCGAGGTGACGGACGGCACCGGGCCGGACGACCCCGCCGGCCTCAAGTCAACGCTGAGCATCATCACCAAAGTCATCCCGGACCCCAACGCCAACCATCCGCCCACCTTCAGCGGAGCCACCCTCGACGTTCCCGCCGGCGAGTCGGCCACCCTGGACCTGAGCAACCTGGCCAAGGACGTTGACGCCGGCGACCAGGACAAGCTCGCCTTCGCTCTCGACGGCGCGCTCCCCGAGGGCTTCAACGCAACAGTGGACGAGGCAACCCTTAAGGTCACCCCCGATTCAGCCCGGGCCGCCGGCTGGAAAGGCAGCATCCCGCTCAAAGTCACCGACGGCCGCTCAGATCCGGTCCGCGCCACCATCACCGCCACCGTGGTGGCCTCCAACCGACCGCTTCCCACAGCCAACGAGGACGTGGTGGACAAAGCGAACGCCGGCACGTCCGAGACCGTCAACGTCCTCGCCAACGACTACAACCCCTTCCCGGAGACGCCCCTCAGGATCACCTCCGCCACCGTGGAGACCGGATCGGCCGCAGGGCAGCCCGCCGTGGCGGGGGACTCGATCACCGTCACACCGGCCAGCGGGTTCAAAGGCGTGATGGTGGTGCGCTACACCATCATGGACAAGACCGGAGACGTATCCCGGCAGACCGACGGACGGGTCCGGATCACCGTCCGTGACCGGCCCGACGCGCCCTCCGCGCCCACGGCCACGGATGTCCGGAGCCGGACGGCCGTGCTCAAGTGGACACCGCCGTCGGATAACGGCGCGGCCATCACCAAATACACCGTGCACTCCACCAGCGGCTTCAGCCAGGAGTGTGCCACCACCACCTGCACGCTGACCGGCCTGACCAACGACGTCAAGTACGTCTTCACCGTCACCGCCACGAACGAGGTCAGGGAATCCGACCCGTCGCCGGCCTCCAATGAGATTCGGCCGGACGAAAAGCCGTCGCCGCCGGACGCGCCTGCCGTCAAGGCCGGCGACAAGACCATGGAAATCACGTGGCCGGCAGCCAAAACCGAGGGTTCGGCCGTCAAGAACTACAACCTTGAGATCTCACCGCCGCCCGCGAATGGGGCGGCGGTCAAGAACGGCGTGACCGGGCTGAACTACACCTGGCCCGGGCTGACCAACGGCGTCCGGTACAAGGTGCGCGCCCAGGCAGTCAACGAACTGGGCCCCTCAGACTGGAGCCCGTACTCCGCCGAGGACAATCCTGCCGGTGTCCCCGCCGCACCCGCCGCTCCGACGTCGTCCGTGGCATCTTCCGTGGGAACCTCCAACCAGCTCAAGGTGGACTGGAACGAGCCAAACACCAACGGTGACGCCATCAGGAACTACTACGTCACCATGAGCGGCGGCGGCGGGGCAGCCCAAACCCAGATGGTGGCCGGCACCGTCCGGACAGCCAACTTCACCGCCAACAACTCCGAAGCGGCCTACACCTTCACCGTGCAGGCCGAGAACAAGGCCGGGAAGGGCGCGGTCAGTGCGGCGTCCGCCCCGCGCCGCGCCACCGGCAAGCTCGCGCAAGTCTCCGGCGTGAGCGCCACGGAAGCCAACACGGGCGGAGCCGGGCGCTCCGTCACCATCGACTTCCGCGAACTCACCGCCGCCGAACGCAACGGCTCAACGTACGCCGAAGTCAGCTACACCTACCGGGCCAGCACGGGACAGTCCGGTCCGATCAGGCCAGGGCAAACCGTCGGAGGATTCGCCAACGGCAGTTCCACGGCCATCACCGTCATCGCCAACTCTTCGGTGGCCCCCAGTTCCGACGCCAGCACGCCGGCCACCGCCAACCCGTACGGTTCTGCTGGCACGCCGTCGGCCGCCGGGCAGGACGGCGCGGAGAACCAGAAGAACCTCACCTTGAGCTGGGCATCCCCGGCGGCGGGCAGCCACGACATCGCCTACACCCAGATCAGGATCGACGGCGGGGGCTGGGAACGGGTGGCTGCCTCTGGCAACCGCACCATCAACACCGCCGGATTCAACGAGCGGCATTCGATCGACGTACAAACGGTCAATTCGCGCGGCACCGGTGGCCCGGTCGCGTCTGCCTCCGCGCAGTCGGGTGCCGCGAAAACCCGTTGGACCACGCGGCTTGGTCCCGGCATGGACCGCAGCTGTACCGACCTGCCCGGCGCCACGTCATATGACCCGTCGAGGAATACCTGCGATGGCCAAGGCGGCTACGACCGGCCCTGGATGTCGCACCTGGACACGTTCGATGTCATGTGCTGGAAGCCGCACGGCACCACATACAGCGGAGACGGACAGTGGTACTACATCATGCGCGGCTCGCCCAACGCCACCCGCTGGATCCAGTCGCTGCACACCACCCTGGGCTCTCCCGCGCAAAGCGGTGTACCGCTGTGCACCTTCCCGACAGGGGCAACGCCATAGCCGCCGCGGCGCCGGGCAAGTGCCCCGGAATGAGCGGTACACGGGATAGAGGTCCCCATCGCGGGGTCTTGCGGGGCTTCGGTAGGCTTGGCCCGGGGAAAGAAAGCCTACTGCCTGTCCCGCGAACAGGACCGTATCTGGCAACACAATCTGAGGGAAAAGTAACGCTGTGACAACTCTGCTGGGGAAGCTTGGGCTGAAGAAGCGACATAAGAAGGCCGCCGCCGGGACTGCGTTTGGTGTGGTGGTGGCTGTGGTGGTGACGGGTGCGGTGTTGTATCCGGGGTTTAAGACCACTGAGGTTGAGTTGAATGATGGTGGCGTGTGGGTGGTGTCGAAGTCCAAGAATGCTGTTGGGCGGTTGAATTATCCTTCGCGGGTGCTTGATGGTGCGGTGACGCCGGCGTCGACGACGTTTGATGTGTTGCAGCATGCGGGTGAGGTGTTTGTTGATGATGCGACTGGTTCGACGTTGAACCAGGTGTCGCCGGCGAATATGCGCCTGGGTGGGGATAAGCGGTTGCCGGGTTCTGCTGCGGTGAGTTTTGGGGCGCAGACGATTTCGGTGACGGATCCGGCGTCGGGCAAGGTGTGGGCGGTGTCTCCGTCGACGGTGAATGGTTTTGATGAGGAAGCGTCGGAGCCTGTCATGGTGGGTTCTGAGGGGATTGTTTCCGCGGTGGGGTCTGATGACCGGATTTATTCGGCGGATCCGAAGTCCGGGGTGGTGTCCGTGACGGGGGTGGATGCCAATGGTGCGGTGATGTCCTCGGAGTCCAGTACCTGGGAGGGGTTGAAGGGTTCCGGGGATCTGCAGATGACGGTGGTGGGGGATAAGCCGGTGGTGTTGGATGCTGCGGCGGGGAACCTGTTTTTGCCTGGTGGTAAGCGGCTGGTGTTGGAGAATGCGCGGGATGCGAAGTTGCAGCAGGCGGGGCCGGGCAGTGATTTTGTTGCCGTTGCGACGCGGAAGGCGTTGTTGAAGCAGCCTTTGGACGGGGCGGCGGCGAAGACGGTCTCGTTTGATGGTGAGGGCGTTCCTGCGGCTCCGGTGCAGTTGGGCGGGTGTGTGCATGCGGCGTGGTCGGGTGCGAACAAGTACGTCCGGGACTGCACCAATGATGCGGATGATAAGAATGTTGCGGTGCCGAAGGCGAGTGCGTCGCCGTCGTATGTGTTCCGGGTGAACCGGGACCTGGTGGTCCTGAATGATGTGAATTCGGGCAATGTGTGGCTGGTGAACCAGAACATGCAGCTGGTCAACAACTGGGACGACGTCGTCCCGCCCAAGAACCAGTCCGATGACCAGGACCAGGAATCGGCAGACAACAACACCATCAACGTCCTGCCGGACCGCACTAAACCCAACCGGCCACCGGAAACCAAACCCGACGCCATCGGCGTCCGGCCTGGCCGCACCACGATCCTCAGCGTCCTGGACAACGACTCGGACCCCGACGGCGACGTCCTGACCGCTGCCGTGGCGCCGGAAGCCGCACCCAAATCCGGCACCCTCGAAAGCATCTACGGCGGCACTGCCTTCCAGATCACCGTTCCGGCGGATGCCAAACCAGGCACGGAGACCTTTAACTACAGCGCCTCCGACGGCCGCGGGCTCTCCGCCACCGGGCAGGTCACGCTCAGCGTCGTGGGGCCCGACGAAAACAAGCCGCCCAAGTTCAAGCGCGGCGAGGACACCACCATGCTCGTGGAACAGGGCAAGACGGTCAGCCAGAACATCCTGACGGACTGGATCGACCCCGACGGCGATGATCTGGTCCTCCTCGACGCGAAGGCCGACAACGACCAGGACCAGGTCAAGGTCCGGCGCGACGGCCTCCTCACCTTCCAGGATTCCGGTGCGACCGCCGGCAAGAAGAACGTCCAGGTCACCATCTGGGACGGCCGCGCCACGGTCACCGGCAAGGTGGTGGTCAACGTCCAGCCCCCCGGCGCCCTGGCGCCGGTGGTCAACGCGGACCATGTCACCGCCGTCGTGGGCCAGGACCTGGTCATCTCGCCGTTGAAGAACGACGTCGACCCGAACGGCGGTGCCCTCCGGCTGGCCCAGGTGGAAGCCAACGGACCGGCCGAACTCGGGCCCGTCACGGACGGCGGCACCTTCACGTTCCGCAGCAGCACCCCCGGGCCGGTGTACCTGACGTACATTGCCAGCAACGGGCCGCAGAGCAGCCAGGGGCTGATCCGTGTCGACGTCGAATCCGGCAACGACGGCGGCGATCCCGTCGCGGTCCACGACGTGGCACTGATGCCCACCGGCGGCAGTGTCCTGCTGGACCCCCTGGCCAATGACTCCGACCCCTCCGGCGGCGTCCTGGTGCTGCAGTCCGTCAAAATCCCGGACAACGCCCCGGTATCGGTCAGCGTGATCAACCACAGCGTCCTGCGGATCACCGACATCCTGGGTACCAAGGACCCCCTGCTGTTCGAATACACCATGTCCAACGGCAAGAAATCCGCCACGGGCAGTGTCTCGGTCGTGCCCGTGCCGGCGCCGGCCGTGCTCGAAGCACCCCAGCCCAAACCGGACGAGGTGAACGTCCGGGTCAACGACGTCGTCACCATTCCCGTCCTTGACAACGACACCCACCCGCAGGGGCAGGAACTGACCGTGGACCCCGTCCTGCCGCAGGCCGTGGACCCGGCTGACGGCAAGAGCTTCGTTTCCGAGAACACCGTCCGCTTTATTGCCGGCAGCCAGCCCAAGACGGTGCGCGCCATCTACAACGCCGTCGATCCGCAGGGCCAGAAGAGTGCCGCGGCGGTGACCATCCACATCCTTCCCCTGGAAGGTGCGGAGAATTCCCGGCCCCAGCCGCGGAACCTTACCGCCCGGGTGGTGGCTGCCGGGACGGTCCGGATCCCGGTTCCCCTCGACGGCATCGACCCCGACGGCGACTCCGTCCAGCTCACGGGCATCGACAGCACCCCGGCTATGGGTACAGCGACGGTAGGCAGCAACTTCATCGACTTCACCGCGGCCGGCGACGGCGCGGGTACGGACACGTTCCGCTACAAGGTGGTTGACCGCCAGGGTGCCGTGAACACAGGCACCGTAACAGTTGGCATCGCCCCGCGCGGAGAGGTGAACCAGAAGCCCACGCCCGTGGACGACGAAGTCCGGGTCCGTCCCGGCCGCCAGATCGCCGTCGACGCCACCGCGAACGACACCGACCCCGACGGCGACCGCATCCGCATCCTCACCGACGGCATCGAAGCCGATCCCGCACTCCAGGCGACAGTCAGCAGGAACAGCGGCCGCATCATCCTCCTGGCCCCGAACGAGGCAGGAACCGTCAACGTGCGCTACACCATCGCCGATGACCGGGACGCCACCGCCCAGGCCACCATCCGCCTGGTCGTCGATAACAACGTGCCCCTGAAGGCGCCGATCGCCCGTGACGACAGGGTGACCTCAGCCCAGGCAATGGGCAAGACCGCCGTTGATGTCCCCGTCCTGAAGAACGATGAGGACCCGGACGGCGTCGGCGAGAACCTCAAGATCAGCACGGAGGCCACCACCGCCAGGCCTGGCGGCAACGGCAACGTCCTGGTAGACCTGACCAAGGATCCCCAGCTCATCCCGTACACCGTGGAAGACGTGGACGGACTGCAGTCCACCGCGGTTATCTGGGTCCCGGGCCTCGGCCAGCAGGTTCCCACCCTGGCCAAGGACGAGGTCATCGAGGTGGTAGCGGGACAGTCCGTCGACGTAAACCTCAACGAATGGGTGAAGGTCCGCGAGGGCAGGTCGCCCCGGCTGACCCAGGCGGACCGGATCAACCTCATCGGAGCCGACGGCGGCAACCCCGTCATTGGCGACGGCACCGGCCTGAAATACACCGCGGGAACAGACTACGTGGGCCCCGGGTCCCTGACGTTCGAGGTGACGGACGGAACCGGACCGGACGATCCCGCCGGCCTGAAGTCCACCCTCAGCATCCGCACCAAGGTGCTCCCGGACCCCAACAAGAACAACCCGCCCGAACTGCTTGGCTCGGACGTGGACGTTCCCAAGGGCGACACGGCCAGCACCGACCTGGGCAAGCTGACCTCCGATCCGGACCAGGGCGACCTCGAAAAGATGAAGTATGAACTGGTGGGCGGAGCGCCCGGCGGCTTCAACGTCAGCATCGACGGCAAGACCCTCAAGGCCTCGGCGGCGGACTCCACCGCCACCGGCACCAGGGCCGCCGTCCAGGTCAAGGCAAGGGATCCGCGCGGGCTCGAGGCAACGGCCACGTACCAGCTTTCGGTGACCGCCTCGAACCGGCCCAAGCCGGTGGCCAACGACGACGTCGAAGCGAACGCCGCCGCGGGCAAGCCCGTCACCATCAACGTGCTCGCCAACGACGCCAACCCGTTCCCGGAGACCCCGCTGAAGATCATTGCCGCAAACACCGAAACGGGCACCGGCAACGTAGGCGTCAATGGCGACTCGGTGACCGTCACTCCGGCGCCCGGTTTTACCGGGACCATGGTGGTGGCCTACACCGTGGAGGACAAGACCGGTGACGCGTCCCGGCATGCCACGGCGCGCATCCGCTTGACCGTCAAGGACAAGCCCGCGGCCCCCACCACGGCGCAGGCACAGAGCGTGGGTGACCGCACGGCGCTGCTGAACTGGACCGCCCCGGCCGACAGGGGCTCGCCCATCACCAAGTACACGGTGTATGGCGAGGGCGGGTTCCGCCAGGATTGCCCGGCCAACACCTGCACCCTTAATGGCCTGACCAACAACACCACCTACCACTTCCAGGTGACGGCCACGAACGAGTTCGGCGAGTCCGACCGCTCGCCGGCCTCGGCCGATGTCCGGCCGGACGTGAAGCCGGATACCCCTTTGGCGCCCTCGCTGAAATTTGGCGACAAGCAGCTGACCGTCAACTGGACCCAGCCCGCCAGCAAGGGATCGCCGGTGAAGTCCTACGACCTGGAAATCTCGCCGGCACCGGCAGGCCAGAACGCACAGATCCAGAACCTGACGTCGGTCAGCTATGTCTGGAAGGGGCTGCAGAACGGCGTTTCCTACAAGGTCCGGGTCCTGGCACGCAACGACGCCAAGGAACCCTCCGAATGGAGCCCGTACTCGGCAGCGGAGGTGCCCGCGGGTGTTCCCGCGACGCCCACCGCGCCGAGCGTGTCGCAGGCAACTCCGGTGGGCTCGCAGAGCCAGCTGCGGGTGGTCTGGTCCGCGCCGAACAACAATGGTGACCCTGTCTCGTCCTACACCTTGACCACCCTCCGCGGCGGTGCGGCGGTGGCCAGCCAGCAGGTATACGGAACGTCGCAGAACGTCACCGTGGATAATTCGGAAACGAACTACACCTTCACGGTCTCGGCCACCAACAAGGCCGGAACAGGCGGCACGAGTGCCCAGTCCGCCCCCATCCGGGCAGCAGGCAAACCGGGCCAGGTGAGCAGCGGGACAGTCGCGGAAACGGGAACCAGCGGACAGCTGAAAGTGACGTTCACGCCGCTGAGCGAGGCGCAGCGGAACGGGTCCACCGCGAGTGAAATGACCTATTCGTACAACGCTGACGGCAAGAGCGGCCCGATCCCAGCCGGCGGTGGAACCATCGGCGGCATGACCAACGGCAGGGACATCACGGTGACCATCATCGCGACGTCCACGAAAAACACCATGTCCGGCGATGCCAAGGCGATCGGGACAGCCAACCCGTATGGGCCGGCAAGCGCCCCCAACGTCAACGGCACCACGTCAACGAAGGGCGACGGCCAGGTGCACTGGACCTGGAACGATCCGAGCACGAACGGCCGGCCCCTGAGCTACTACGAGGTCAGTTACGAAGGCGGTGGCTGGGTCAACGTTGGAAAGGCCAACCGCTATGACCGCGACGCTGGTGGCTGGAACCAAAGCCGTCAGTTGCGGGTTCGGGCGGTCACGGTGACCGACGGCGCGATCGGGTCGGCCACCTCCAAGTCCGGTGCAGACCCAACCCCGCCGCCGCCCACGGAGTGGAACGTCACGGCCAGCCCCACACGCAGCTGCACGGAGCCTCGCAAGGGGACGGACAGCTTCGTTGACGGCAACCCGTCCCAATGCACGGGCGCGGGCAAATGGCTCGACGCCGGTGCCCCGTCCACGGCCGACCGCTACCAGGTCTGGTACAAGACCTCGAACAACCCCAGCGGTATCTGGTACCACCTGAACTCCGGTATGGCCTCGGGCAACTGGCTCCGCTGTGACACGTCCAACGTGGGCTGCAACCCGCCGAACGGCATGCCGAACCGCTAGCAACCGCATCCATCTTGTGGGCCCGGGTTTCCCGGGCCCACAAGGCAACTTTCGATCCATCTATAGGAAGCACATTTCATGACCATGACCATGGAGCAGGCCGAATGGTTTGCCGGTACGTTCGAAAAGCTGGTTGCCAACGTGGGGCAGGCGGTGCTGGGCAAGGAACACGTCATCAGGCTGACCTTCACGGCCATGCTGGCCGAGGGCCACGTCTTGTTCGAGGACGCGCCCGGAACCGGCAAGACCTCCTTGGCACGGGCCCTCGCGGCCACCGTGCAGGGGTCCAACAACCGCATCCAGTTCACCCCTGACTTGCTTCCTTCCGACGTCACCGGCGTGACCATCTACGACCAGAAGACGCAGAAGTTCGAGTTCCACAAGGGCCCGATCTTCAACAACATCGTCCTGGCTGACGAAATCAACCGCGCCTCGCCCAAGACCCAGTCCGCGCTCCTGGAAGTCATGGAAGAGTCCCGGGTGACCGTGGACGGCGTCACCTACTCCGCCGGCCGGCCGTTCATGGTCATGGCAACCCAGAACCCGATCGAACAGGCCGGTACCTACCGCCTGCCCGAAGCCCAGCTGGACCGGTTCCTGATCAAGACCTCCATCGGGTACCCGGACCACGCCTCCACGGTCCGTCTGCTGGGCGGCAACAACCTGAAGGACCGCTCCAAGGAACTGTCCCCCGTGATCACCACCCAGGCTGTGGCGGACATGGCAGACCTCGCCGCCACCGCGCACGTGGATACCGCGGTGCTGGAGTACATTTCGCGGCTGTGCGAGGAGACCCGCAGCGCTCCCGAGACCCGGCTGGGCGTGTCCGTTCGCGGTGCCCTGGCCATGGTCCGGGCCTCCAAGGTCTGGGCTGCCTCGCAGGGACGGAACTTCGTCCTGCCGGATGACATCAAGGAACTGGCGCCCGTGGTGTGGACGCACCGGTTCGTGATGGACCCCGAGGCCGAATTCTCCGGCGCCACCGCCGAGGCCGTCCTGGCCAGGATCCTGGCCGACGTCGCCGCCCCGCAGCAGCGCACCAACGCCTGACCGGTCCGGCGCGCAACCAACGGCTGCACGCCGGCCCCTTTCCTTTCCACCGCAACAACGAAGGCACACCCACATGTCCGACGGCACGTCCAGCGGCACCCCGTTGACCCGGCTCGGGGAGCGGATCCAGCTCCTTTTCCACCGGAACGGCCGCCCCACCCGCCTGCACCCCGCTGCGGTGTGGTCTGAAGCCAGCAACACGGCCCTCCTTGCCCTGACCCCGGCCTGGCGGACCATCCGGACCACCTGGCTGAAGTACGTTTGGCCGGTGCTGTCCGTGGTCAGCATCCTGGGCTGGTCCGTCCTCGCCGCTGCCGTCCTGCTGTGGACCACCGGCCAGGCGTTCGGCTGGCAGGAAGCCACGGCAGCCGCCATCGCCGCCTTCGCCATGTTCGTGATCGCGGTCGCCTTCATCCTGGGCCGGTCCTCCTACGGCGTGGTCCTGGACCTTGCCCGGACCCGCGTGGCGGTGGGGGACAGCGCCGTCGGAAGCATCGCCGTCTCCAATACTTCCGCCCGGCCGCTGCTGCCTGCCGCGCTGGAACTTCCGGTGGGCAGCACCACCGCCGTGTTCCACCTGCCCAGGATGAAGCCAGGCCAGATCCACGAGGACCTCTTCACCATCCCCACCGCCCGGCGCGCCGTCATCGTGGTGGGACCGGTCCGCTCCGTCCGGGCCGACCCGCTGCACCTCCTGCGCCGGCAGGTCCTCTGGACCGAGCCGGAAGACCTGTTCGTGCATCCCCGGACCGTAGCCCTGGCCGGTTCGGCGGCGGGCTTCATCCGCGACCTGGAGGGCATGCCAACCACGGACCTGTCCAGCGCCGACGTCTCCTTCCACGCCTTACGCGACTACGTGCCCGGGGACGACCGCAGGCACATCCACTGGAAGACCACCGCCCGGACCAACAAGCTGATGGTGCGCCAGTTCGAGGAAACCCGCCGCGCCCACCTGGCCATCTCGCTGTCCATCAACACGGAGGAATACGCCTCCGAGAACGAATTCGAGCTGGCCATCTCGGTGGCAGGGTCCATCGGCCGGCAGGCCATCCGCGAACAGCGGGAACTGGACGTCCTCACCCAGAAAGGCCCGCTGCGCTGCGAAACCGGCCGCAACCTGCTCGATGACATGACCCGGATCGTCGGCGCCCCGATGCGCCGCACCGCCGTCGACCTTGCCCGGACCCTGGCGGACACCGTCCCCAACGCGTCCGTGGTGTTCTTCGTGGTGGGAAGCAACGTGACCGCCACCCAACTCCGCTCCGCAGCCGCTTCCGTCCCGCCCGGAGTCCGCAGCCTGGCCGTCCGGGTGGAAGCCGGCGCAGCGCCCACCCGGGCCAACATCGCAGACCTGACCGTCCTGACCCTCGGCGACCTGGCCGACCTTGCCATCGTGCTGAGAAAGGCCGCCGCATGAGCACCGCACCGGGCCAGATCCCGCAAACCCGTACACGCCGCAACGCCCCCAGCCCGGAGTCCGCCTTCGCCCACGGCCGGCCGTGGCACTTCCTGCTCGACGCCGGCGCCCTGGTTGTCCTCCTGGGGCTGGGCCTGCTCGGCTTCGGTTTGAGCTTCGGCGGCGATCCCTACTACCTGCTGTCCGGATTCGGCGGCATCATCCTTGGCCTGGGCATTGGCGCCGCCAACGCGCACCTGCGCCTGGGCCTGCTGATCACCACGGCCCTGGCGCTGGCAGCTTACCTGGTCTTCGGGACTTGGCTCGCGGTGCCGGACTCGGCCATCGCCGGTTTCGTCCCCTCCCTGGATTCCCTGCGGACCCTGCTCCTGGGCGTCGTGTTCGCCTGGAAGGACATGCTCACCGTCGGGGTGCCGGTGGGAACTGCCGGCGGCGTGCTCATCGTCCCCTTCCTCAGCTCGCTTATCACGGCACTCGTGGCCGCGCTCCTGACGTGGCGCGCGCGGAGCCCCTACCTGCCCCTGCTGCCGGTCCTGGTCCTGTTCGTCGCCGGCATTGCCTTCAGCACCAACGCGGCGTTCCTGACCCTGGAACGCGGCATCGGCCTGACAGTCCTCGGCATAGCCTGGGCCACGTTCCGCAGGGACATCCTGAGGCGGGACAGCACCCGAAGGGTTGCCGTTAACACCCCGCAGGCCGACAGCGGCACGGCTCGGCGTGCCCAAATCCGGCGGCTGGGAATGGCAGCGGGCGTGATTGCCCTCAGCGTGGGCGTCACCGCCGTGGCTGCGCCCCTGGTCAACGCCGGCGAGGACCGCAAAGTCCTCCGCAACGTGGTGGTCCCGCCGTTCGACCCCAAGGACTATGTCACGCCGCTGGCGAGTTTCCGGACCTACGTCAAAGACAAGAAGGACGACACCCTGTTCGTGGTCAAGGGGCTGCCGCGGGACGGCCGGGTACGGCTGGGTGCCTTGGACGCCTTCAACGGGACCAACTACAGCATGGATCCTAACGGCTCCGGCAACTTCAGCAAGGTGGGCGACGCCAAGTCCATCAACACCCTTGCCGATTCGGCCGGGGTGGTGCCTTCCAACGACTACTCGATCAGCATCAACATCGAGGACTACCAGGGCTTCTTCGTCCCCGGCGGGCGGAAGACCACCGGCATCAGCTTTGACCAGTCCGGTTCCGCCGCGGCTGCAGGCCTCTACTTCAACCCCGGGACGGACACCGCCGTCACCACCAACGGCCTCACCCGCGGCGATTCGTACAGCGTGCAGGTTTCGGATCCCGTCAAGCTTGAGCACGGCCAGCTGACCCAGTACGACTTCGCGAGAGTTTCCCTCCCGGATCCGCTGGAAGTGCCGCCGGTTGTAGGCTCCCAGGCCAACGACCTTTCCGCGGACGCCCCCACGGCGATCGACCGGGTCCGCCAGATCGAGGCCCATTTCCAGAAGACAGGTGCCTTCAGCAACGGCCTGGTCAGCGAAGGACAGCTGCCCAGCGTTTCCGGCCACGGCTCGGCCCGGATCCGGAACCTGCTCACCGCCAAGCAGATGCTCGGCGACGACGAGCAGTACGCCGTGGCGATGTCCCTGATGCTCCGGCACCTGGGCATCCCGTCCCGGGTGGTGATGGGCTTCTATCCTGAGCCCACCAGCCCGGAAAACGGTGCCGGCGAAGTGAAGATCACCGGAAAGGACGTCCACGCCTGGGTGGAGGTTGCGTTCGAGCGCGTCGGCTGGGTCAGCTTCGATCCCACCCCGCCCAAGGACAACATCCCCATTCCGCCGGACCCGGAAAGCAAGTCAAAGCCCAAACCGCAGGTGCTGCAGCCGCCGCCCCCGCCACAGGAGCCCGCGGACCTGCCGCCGGACTCGTCGCCGGACGCGCTGGACGCCGACCAGAAGAAGAACAATCCGTGGTTGTTCTGGGGCGCCCTGCTGGGTGCCCTGGGCGTCGTCGCCATCCCCGTGGTGATCCTTGCGCTCCCGTTGTTGCTGATCGCCTTGCTGAAGACACGACGCCGGAAACAGCGTTTCCGGGACGGCCATCCGGCCCAGCGCGTCGGCGGAGGCTGGAGCGAAGTGGTGAGCCTGGCAACGGACATGGGCGCCGCCGTCGACACCCGGTCGACACGCCGGGAAAGCGCCGCCGTGCTGGCCGAGGCGTTCCCTGCCAGCCAGGGAACCACAACGCTCCTGGCCCGCCGGGCCGATGCCTCCATCTTCGGCGCCGGCCAGCCCACGGAAGAGGAGGTCAAAGAGTACTGGACCATCGTGGACGGCTCGCTCAAGGAGATGACCGCCACCGTGGGGTTCTGGCGCCGGCAACAGGCACGTTTCTCGCCCCGTTCCCTGCTCAGCGACGCCCGGACCGCGATGAACTCCGGCGGCGGGCTTTCCCTTCGCCGCCTCCGGGCGGGACTGCCTGCGCTGGCAGCCCTGTCCGCCGGCCGTCGCCGCCGCGGCACCGGAGGTACTGACACGCCAGGCACGCCGGCAGGTGACCAACAAGGCCCCGGCGCGCCCGCAAGCGAACCGCAGGGCCCCGGCGCGCCGGAGGCCAACCAGCAGGAAACCAGCCGGCCGGAGGCCAACCAGCAGGAAACCAGCCGGCCGGAGGCCAACCAGCAGGGAACCAGCCAGCAAGGAACGAACCAGCAAGGACCAAGCCAGCAGTGACCTCCGACGTCGACCGTTGCCCGCGCTGCCAACAAACCGTCCGCGCGGGAGCCACCTTTTGCGCGGCATGCGGTGCGCCGCTGCCCAACCGGGCGGCGCGCCGCAACCGCGGCCAGGGCCCTGGCCCGCACGATGACCAGGCCGGCGCCCGGGACGGGCATGCCGCGCATGCGCCGGGGATTCCCGGTACTATCCCGGTAGTAGAAAGGCCTCCGGCAGCACAGCCGGCGGGCATCGCATATCCGGGTACCGCTCCTGCGGGCACCGATCCGGGCAGTGCCGGCGGTTCCACCAGGGTGGGGGCCGCTCCAGGGGGAGGAACGGGAATGGCAGTAAACCTCGAGCTTGTTCCGGCTGCGGCGGGCAAGCGGTTGGGCGCTGCCGTCATCGACTGGCTGCCCGGCGTGGCAGTGCTGGTGGTGACGTTCGCCATCGGCTTCGCCGGAATCACCCGTTCCCGAAGCGGCGGCTTCATTGTCTATGACACCTCGTCCCTGGTGCTGTTCGGCGGCATCGGCCTCGGGCTGACCCTTGCCTACCTTTTTGTGGTGCTGGGCCTGGAAGCCCGTACCGGCAAGACCCCCGGCAACCTGCTCATGGGCATCCGCAGCGCGGACCAGGACGGCTACGCACCCGGGGCCGGAGGTGTCTTCCTTCGGGGCGTGATCACCGGCGCGGGCATCCTGCTGTCCCTGGTGGCTGCGGTCCTGGTGGTGGTGTTCAAGTGGTTTGATGCCGCCATGTTCATCCTCGGCCCGCTGCTCCTGCTGGGTGCTGTGTGGGCGGTGCTGGTAGTGGTTTCGAGCCAGTGGGACAAAAACGGCGGGCTGCGGGCCTGGAACGACACCGCCGCCAAGACCCTCGTGTTCGACGTCAAGGCGGGGCGCGACCCCATCACCACGGGGGGCATCCAGGGCCCGTACAGCTTCGCGCCACTGGACCTTCCGCCCGTTCAGCAGGTCCTGTCTCCGGTGGCCGGGGCCAGGACGGCCACCACCGCGGCCGCCCGGCAGCCCACGCCACAGCCTGCCCCGGGGCTGGCCGCCCAGGCCCCGCAGCCGCCGGCCGCCCAGGCGCCGCTGCCGCAATCCGCCCAGCCGCAGACAGCCCTTCCCCAGGCAGTCCCGCTGCCGCCAGCCGCCCAGGCCCCGGCATCCCAATTCGCTCCACCCCAGGCGGCGGCACCCCAGCCTCCTGCACCCCAGCCTCCTGCACCGGCCGCTGCGGCTCCATCGCAGACCATGCCCTACACCAGCCCTGCCTCCTTCGCGCCGCCATCCGTGCAGGACGCCCCGTATCCCGCCACCGCCTATCCCGCGGCGACCCAGAACCCGCAGCCCGTCACGCCGCACGCCGCCCAGCCGGCGGCCGGCAGCCACGGGTTCGCCCCGGGCGCCCAGGCGTCCACGGCAGGCCACCGGGTGCCCGGGCCGCACCTTGACGACGACGTCGAACGTACCCAGGTGCGTTCGGATACCGGCGGGCCCGCCCCCGTGGCGGTCCTGCGGATCCGCCTGGACGACGGCCGCGACTTCCAGCTGGACCGCAGCGTCCTGGTGGGCCGCAACCCGGTGGGCCAGCCCGGGGAACAGCATGCCCAACTGCTGGCCGTGGATGATCCCGGACGCTCCATCTCAAAAACCCACCTGCATCTGCTCACCGATGGTGCGGGGATATGGGTTACGGACCGGCAGTCCACCAACGGCAGCGCCGTGACCACCCCTGACGGCCTGCGCACCCCCTTGGCGCCGGGCGTCCCAACGTTTGTTACCCCCGGCTCCAGTGTGCATTTTGGAGACCGCACCTTTTACCTAGGACAGGCATGAACCAGCACCCCGCCAGTGTTTCCTCCACCATCCAGCCGGGGCCGGGCCTTAGCCTCACCTACGGCTACGGGACGGACAGGGGACTCCGCAGGGAGCTGAACGAGGATTCCTACATTGCGGCGGATCCCGTCTTCGCGGTGGCCGACGGCATGGGCGGCCACGAGGCCGGCGAGATCGCCAGCGGCCTGTGCGTAAGGGCCTTGGCCGGGATTCCGCAGCTCGCCACCGGTGAGCGGAGCATTACGGCCGCGGTCCTGCAGCAGTACCTGGTGCGGGCGGACAACTCGATCCGTGAGGCCGCGGGAGCCCGCGCCGGCACCACCCTCACGGGCGCGGTGGTGGTGGAACAGATGGGCATGCCGTACTGGCTGGTGCTGAACATCGGCGACTCCCGCACCTACCGGCTCAGCCAGGGCCGGTTCGAGCAGATCAGCGTGGACCACTCAGAGGTCCAGGAACTCGTTGATGCCGGCGAGATCACCGCCCAGGAAGCCACCGTGCATCCCCGCCGGCACGTGGTCACCCGGGCCCTGGGCACGGGGGATGAGACGGAGGCTGACTACTGGCTCCTCCCAGTCGAGGAAGGAGACCGGGTCCTGGTCTGCTCGGACGGGCTGACCGGTGAACTGGCGGACGAGGACATCCTCCGCATCCTCAGCACCGTGGCCCAACCGCAGGACGCCGTGGACGCCCTGATCCAGGCTGCCCTGCGCAGCGGCGGCAGGGACAACGTCACGGCCATCGTGGTGGACGCCAGGAACGTGGCGAACGACGACGGCGCCGGCACCACCGCGCCACGCTACAGCCCGGCGGACCGGGACGAGGAGACGCTGCCGCGTCCGCTGGCCAACGGCGCGGTGACGCAGCCCTTGCCTGAGCAGCCGGAGGCCGGCACGGACGCCGAGGGGGAGGGCGACAATGACCGCCGCTAGCTACATTCCGGGTAGCTGGCTTGGTGTCGTCCGGTCCGGCACGGCCGTCCTCCTGGGCCCCGAATCACCGGCCGAACTTGCCGGTGCCCTCTGGGAACTCCTGGCAGCCCGGCCGGAACCGCATGAGGTCCTTGCTGCCGTGACCAGCAGCTCGGGCGGGTCGCTGGCCCGCATACCCTCCTTCGGCATCCTGGACTTCAACGGTTCGCTGAGGGTCTTCCTGCGCGGCAACCTCGACCTTCGCGTGGAGCAGCCCGGCGGAGCCGTGGACCTGGACGGCCGTGACGTCACCACCTGGAACGAACGCCGGTTTGTCGTCCCCGGGATGTGCCGGCTGGACATCGCTGACGCCGGCGGAGACCAGCCCGAGCTGCCGCTCGGCGAGGGGGTGGTTTTGCTGCAGGCGCTGACGCTCGGCGTCCCGTCCGGGCCAGCCGCCGTTGCAGCCCCCGCTGCCAAGGAACGGGCCGCAACAACGGAACACCCGGCTGCAGCGGAAAGTCCTGTCGAGGCACAGGGCCCGGACCAAGCCGAAAACCCGGTTGTCGTCGAAAGCGTGGTTGCGGTCGCAAACCCCGTGGTCGTCGAAAGCGTGGTTGCGCTGGATTCTCCAGGCACGGCCGGGGACCCGGGCGCAGAAGCCCGCTCCACCCTGACCGACTTTGCCGGGGAGGACGAGCTCCCCGGCACCCCCACTCCTGAGCACGGGGCATCCGCCGAGACGGTTCTGGCAGTGATCGATGAAGACCAGGAGGGGCTCCCCGCGGATACCGCAGACGCCGCGGAGGCCGTGGGGGAAGCCGCCGACCCTGATGCCACGATTGCCCCCGGCACCATCATCCCCCCTGACCCGGCGGACGCGTCCGGCGCGGGGGAAGACGATGGGCCGGAGGAAGATGCGCCGCCGGCCGGTGACACCGCATCGGCTGAAGCGGGTCCCGCGGTGGAAATGACCACGTCCTACGACCACCTGTGGGACCGCACCGTGATGCGGAACATCGAGGACGCGGCAGTCCGTGAGGACCCGGACGCCGACTCCGGCCTCATCGCTGTCAGCCCGCAGCCCGCCCTGCCTGCGGCCGAACAGCCCGCCGCCCTGGGCCCGGCCGACGACGCGTCCACGGCCGGACAGCAGTCCGGTTCCGATGCCGGGCCGGGCGCCGGGCCGGGCGCCGGGGCGGACGGTTCCGCGGGCAGCGACCCAGCCTGGGGCGCCAGGCGGAGCCCCAACCCCACCCCGGATCCCGGGCCGGAAGCGCAGGCTCCCGCCCCGCCTCCCGCCGGCGGCCTCATCGATTCGGTACCGTGGCGCACCGGCGGAAACGCGGCCGCTCCGTCGTCGGCCCCGTCCGGCCCATCCTTGGGGGCACCTCCTGCCGTCACCCCACCGGCAGGCCCTGAAGCATCTGCGAACCGTGCTCCCGCGCCGGCCTTCTCAGCAAGCCAGGCCCCTGCGGCAGGAACTCCCGACCAGGCCCCTGCCGCCGGCTTCGATCCCGACCATGACGGCGAGACTGTCATGAAGAGCAGCCTCCCCGGAATGGCTCCGCATCCAGCGGCGCCGGCCGCCGTCCAGGACCCCGCCAATGGACCAATGGTGCTGGCCCGCGTCTGCGCCCAGGGCCACGCCAACCCACCCACACGTGCCCTCTGCAGCGCCTGCGGGGGCAGCCTGCTGCTGGACGCCGTCCAGGTGGCGCGCCCCAGGCTGGGGCGGGTGCGCCTGTCCACCGGCGACGTGCTGGACCTCGACCAGTCGATGGTCATCGGGCGGCAACCGTCGGTATCCCGCGTCCAGGGCGGTGTGATGCCGCGCCTGGTGCAGGTGGCGAGCCCGGGCGGTGACATTTCCAGGTCCCACGTCGAAGTCCGGCTCGAAGGCTGGCACGTCATGCTCTGCGACCTGAAGGCCACCAACGGCACCGTGTTGGTGCGTGAGGGCCAGCCGCCGCGCCGCCTGGCCCAGAACGAGATGGCCATCCTGCTCGATGGCGACATCGCGGAACTGGGCGACAACATCTCACTGCGTTTTGAGGAGATTCCTTGAGTTCCAAACGGCCCGTAGCGCCGCCGCCCCGGATCCAGGGGTTCACGTACATCAGCCTGCTCGGCTCGGGCGGGTTCTCTGACGTCTACCTGTACGAACAGGACAGGCCGCGCCGGAAAGTCGCCGTGAAGGTGCTGCTCTCCGATTTGAAGACCGAGGGCGCCCGCCGGCGCTTCGAGTCCGAAGCCAACCTGATGGCCCAGCTGTCCTCGCACCCTTACATCGTCACCATTTTCGAAGCGGAAGTGACCGACGACGGACATTCCTACCTGGCCATGGAGTACTGCTCCCGGCCCAGCCTGGACGTGCGCTACCGGCGGCAGCGCTTCAGCGTGGACGAGGTCCTGGCCGTCGGCATCCAGGTGGCGTCCGCCGTCGAAACCGCGCACCGTGCCGGCATCGCCCACCGCGACATCAAGCCGGCCAACATCCTGGTGACGGACTACAACCGCCCGGCCCTGACCGACTTCGGCATCTCCGGAACCCTGGCAGGCGACACGGACGACGACTCGGGGATGTCCATCCCGTGGTCCCCGCCCGAGCAGTTCCGGGATGGAAGCGTTGACGGCGTCATGGTGGACGTATGGGCCCTCGGCGCCACCCTCTATACCCTGCTGGCCGGCCGCTCGCCCTTCGTCATGCCCGGGGCGGACAACTCCCAACGCGAACTGATCAACAGGATCAGCAACATGGCCCTGCCGCGGTTGGGCCGGGCAGACGTGCCGGAGTCGCTGGAACTGGCGCTGTCCACCGCCATGGCCAAGTCCGCACAGTCCCGCTACAGTTCCGCGCACGCATTCGCCCTGGCACTGCAGCGCATCCAGGCCGAACTGAACCTCTCCGTCACGCCCTTCGAAGTGCTGGAGGAACCGCAGCAGGAGGAAAGCCACCCGGACGACGGAACCGAGGAAACCCGGGTCCGCAGCATCGCCGCCATTGATCCCGAACGGACCGGCAGCGCACCGACGTTTCCCGCGCGCACGCGCCCCAGCCAGCCCGGCGGCACGGACGCAACCGGTCCCAGGGGAGGTGCCGCCCCGCCGTCGCACTTCACTCCCGCCGCGCCTGGCCAATGGCAGCCCGCCCCATCCGTACCCCACCTTCCGGCCGGGCCGGCCGCACCGGAGGCAGCCGACGGCGTCCGGGCGGGGGAGTGGGCACAGTCAACCGTGCTGCGGGGCAGCGCCGCGGCACCACACTATGGTGCGCCCGTCACCGGTCCGGCGGGGAGCAGCGAAGATCCGGCGTACGCCGCGGACGCTACGGTCCAGCGGGCGGTAAAAACCGCGGAGCCACAGCAGGCGCCCGAGGCCGACCACGGCAAACGCAACCTCTGGCTCGCCCTCGCCGGGGGAACCCTGCTGGCACTTGCGGCGGTGGTGGGCATCGTGGTGGCGAACTCGGCCACCGGAACCCCCAAGGCCGTGGAAACCCAACAGGTCAGCAAACCTCCCGCGGACGCCCTGGACAACGGCACCGTCCCCGACGTCGAAGGTCTCAAGGGCTCCATCGGGGCCGACGGGGAAGCCACCTTCACCTGGACCAACCCGCAGCCCAAGGACGGGGACACCTACAAGTGGAAGGTGTACACCATTGGCGGCAACAGCGCCGAATTCACGTCCGTCGCGAACCCGCCCGTCAAGATCCGGCCCAACCCCGGCGGACAGACCTGCATCCAGGTGATGATCGTGCGCACCGACGGCGCATTTTCACCCATGGAGGAGGGCTCCATCGCCTGCACCGGCCAATGAGCGGCCTGCACGCACCGGCGGGGCGGCCGCTCCGCACCACCAGCACTGACGGTTACCGCAACACTTCTGCCTTGAGGAGGCACAGATCATGGGGGATCTAGCAATAGATTTCTGTGGCGAATGGTACGAGCCATCCGACGAGGACATCTTCAACATCGGCCGCGAAGGCGACCTTGAAGTGGACGACAACCCGTACCTGCACCGGCAGTTCCTGCAGGTTGCCCGCTACGACGGCATCTGGTGGCTCAGCAACGTCGGCAGCATGCTCTCCGCCACGGTGGCCGACGCTTCCGGTGGCATGCAGGCGTGGCTTTCCCCCGGCGCCCGGATCCCGCTGGTGTTCAGCCACACGAACATTATTTTTACGGCCGGCCCGACCACCTATGAGTTCGCCGTGCACTTGAAGACGCCGTCCTTCCGGCAGGAAGCCCGTGAGGACAGCAGCGGCGGCGACACGACGATTGGACCGGTGGTCTTCACGGATGCCCAGAAGGCCCTGATCGTGGCGCTCGCCGAGCCGGTCCTCCGGCGCGAAGGCACCGGCTTCAGCACCATTCCGTCCTCGGCCGCGGCCGCGAAGACGCTGGGCTGGGCGCTGACCCGCTTCAACCGGAAGCTGGACAACGTCTGCGACAAGCTGGACAGGGTGGGCGTCGTCGGGCTGCGCGGAGGCGGCGGCAAACTGGCGACCAACCGCCGTGCCCGGCTGGTGGAGCACGCCGTCACCACGCACCTGGTAACACCCGATGACCTGTACCTGCTGGAGAAGATGAGGGGCGTGGACGAAGGATGAGGATCCGCCTGACACTCCGCCGCGAGCCCGCCGACGCCAAGGATCTGGCCGTCACGGTGGACGGCCTGGCCACTGTGGCCGACATCGCCACCGTGTTGTGGGCTGCTGATCCGGACCGGAAAGGAACGCCCCCTCCGGAGAACCTCTCGCTGCGCATCGATGAAGCGTTCGTCGGTGCCGGCATCAGCGGAAATGTCCTGGCCCGCCAGGACAACCTGCTCGAATCAGGCCTGCGCCCCGGCTCGGTGGTATCGCTGGCCCAGGTCAGCGAGCAATTCCATGAGCCCGGCGCCGGCCGCGGACCGGCTGCGGCCACCTTGCGTGTCCTGTCAGGGCCCGACGTCGGCCGTGAATTTTCGCTGCCCACCGGCACCAGCTACATCGGCCGGGACCGGGACGTCGATATCCGCCTCACGGACCCCCTCACCTCCAAGCGGCATGCCCGGATCACCGTGGCGGAGGGCATCGAGATCGTGGACACGAACTCCGCCAACGGCCTGTTGATGGACGGACTTCCCGTCACGCGCGCAACCCTGAACTCCTCCGACACGGTGACGCTGGGGGACACCACGGTCACCGTGGTTCCGCTGGGCCACAACCATGCGGCAGCGCCGACGTCGCCCCTGGTGGACTTCAACCGTTCCCCGCGGGTGGTGCCCCGCTTCGAGGTGCCCAAACGGGTCCTGCCCTCCGGCCCCAAACGCCCCGAAGACCACCCCTTCCCGTACATCATGCTGGTGGCGCCGCTGATGATGGGCGCCGTGATCTTCGCGGTCACGCAAAACGTGCTGTCCATGGTGTTCATGCTGATGATGCCGTTGTTCATCGTGGGCCATTACGTGGACCAGAAGATGCGGACCAGGAAGCAGCAGAAGGAGCAGCTCAAGCAGTTCCGGGCGTCCATGGCGGCGTTCCGGCAGGACCTGACGGAACTGCAGCAGGTGGAGCGGGCTGTCCGGCTGCAGGAAGCACCGTCGGTCAGTGACACGGTGGATGCCATCTATAAGCTGGGCCCGCTGCTGTGGACCCACCGCCCGGAGCATTCCTCGTTCCTGGGCCTCCGGTTTGGGCTGGGCACGGCGCCGTCCCGGGTCCCGCTGGAGGAACCCTCCAGCAATGACACCGAAGTACAGTACAGCCGCGAAATCCAAGACTGCATCAAGCAGTTCAGCGAGATCGAAGGCGTTCCGGTTGTCTCCCAGCTGCGGACCTCCGGTGCCTTGGGCATCGCCGGTGCCCGCGGCCTGGTGGACGACGTGGCCCGGGGAATGGTGCTGCAACTGGTAGGCCTGCATTCCCCGGCCGAGGTTGTCCTCACCGCCATCACATCCGCCCAGTCGCGCGGGCGCTGGGATTGGCTGCAGTGGCTGCCGCACGTCGGCTCCGGCCACAGCCCGCTGGGCGGGGACCACCTTGCGGCGGGCTCGGCCGGCGGATCCTCCCTGCTGGCCCGGCTTGAGGACCTGGTGGACGCCCGCGAAGCCGCGGCCAAGCGGTCGGGTCCGGAGCTGCGCCCGGGCATCGACCCCGACAAGCACGACCTCGAAGAGCCTGTCCTGCCCGCCGTGCTGGTGGTCGTGGAGGATGACGCGCCCGTCGACCGCGGCCGGCTGACCCGGCTGGCCGAGCGGGGACCCGACGCCGGCGTCCACGTCCTGTGGGTGGCCACGGACATCCAGGCGCTGCCGGCCGCCTGCCGCGACTTCATGGTGGTGGACGGCGAGCACGGCACCACCACCGGACAGGTGCGCCTGGGCCGGCACACCTACCCGGTCAGCTGTGAGAGCGTGGACGCGGAGCTGGCGGCCCAGCTCGCGCGGATGCTGGCTCCCGTGGTGGATGTGGGCAAGCCGGTCAACGACGACTCCGACCTTCCGCGGGCCGTTTCCTACGCCACCCTGATCGGCAAGGACTTCCTGGACAACCCGCAGGCGGTGGCCGAGCGCTGGACCGAAAACAACTCCGTGCACGCCACCGCCGTGGCGAACCGCAAGGACAACGGCACCCTCCGCGCACTCGTGGGTTCCAAAGGCATCGAACCGCTCTACCTCGACCTGAAGAATGAGGGCCCGCACGCCCTGGTGGGCGGTACCACCGGTGCAGGAAAGTCCGAGTTCCTGCAGTCCTGGGTCATGGGCATGGCCGCCGCCTACAGCCCGGACCGGGTGAGCTTCCTGTTCGTCGACTACAAGGGCGGCGCCGCGTTCGCGGACTGCATCAACCTGCCGCACACCGTGGGACTGGTCACCGACCTTTCCCCGCACCTGGTGCGCCGGGCCCTGACGTCCCTGCGCGCCGAGTTGCACTACCGCGAACAGCTGCTGAACCGGAAGAAGGCCAAGGACCTGCTGGCACTGCAGCGGGAAGCCGACCCGGACGCACCGCCCTACCTGATCATCATCGTGGACGAGTTCGCCGCCCTGGCCAACGAGGTTCCCGAGTTCGTTGACGGCGTGGTGGACGTGGCGGCCCGCGGACGGTCCCTGGGCCTGCACCTCATCCTGGCCACCCAGCGGCCGGCCGGTGTCATCAAGGACAACCTCCGCGCCAACACCAACCTTCGCGTGGCCCTCCGCATGGCCGACGAGGAGGACGCCACGGACATCCTGGGCGTCCCGGACGCTGCCTATTTCGATCCCGCCATCCCCGGCCGCGGCGCAGCCAAGACCGGCCCGGGCAGGATCCAAGGGTTCCAAACCGGTTACGCGGGCGGCTGGACCACGGACAAGCCGCAGCGGCCGCAGATCGACATCGTGGAGATGGCCTTCGGTTCCGGTCCCAGCTGGGAGGCGCCCGCGCCCGACAAGCCCCTGGCGCAGGAGCCTGCCGGCCCCAATGACATTGCACGGATGACGTCCACGATCGTGCACGCGGCGGACTCGCTGGACATCAGGGCGCCCCGCAAGCCGTGGCTGGATGAGCTGGCCAAGACCTACGACTTCTCCAAGCTGCCCAATCCACGCACGGACGAACAGCTGCTGCTGGGCGTTGCCGACGACCCCGTGCACCAGGAACAGCCCACCGTGTTCTACGAACCGGACAGGGACGGCAACATGGCCATTTACGGCACGGGCGGCTCCGGCAAGTCGGCCGCACTGCGGGGCATCGCCATTGCCGCCGCGGTGACTCCGCGCGGCGGACCGGTCCACATCTACGGCATCGATTGCGGCTCCGCGGGATTGCGGATGCTCGAGGAGCTTCCGCACGTCGGTGAAATCATCAACGGCGACGACGTCGAACGCGTGGGGCGCCTGCTGCGGCTCCTGCGCGACATCGCCGAGCTGCGGTCAGCGCAGTTCGCGGAGGTACGTGCGTCCACCATCGTCGAATACCGGAAGCTCGCGAACCGGCCGGACGAGAAGCGGATCTTCGTGCTGGTGGACGGCATGTCGGCGTTCCGAGAGGCATACGAGCACAGCAAGCTCTCCGGGCTGTGGGACATCTTCCTCCAGCTGGCCACCGACGGCCGCACCCTGGGGATCCACCTGGTGGTGACGGGCGACCGGCCAAACGCCGTGCCGGCCTCCCTGCTGGCCTCGATCCAGCGCAGGCTGGTCCTGCGCCTGTCCTCCGAGGACGACTACATCTCCCTGGATGTTCCCAGGGACGTCCTTACCGCCACCTCGCCCCCTGGGCGCGGTCTCCTCGACGGCCTCGAAGTCCAGCTGGCAGTCCTGGGCGGGAACTCGAACCTGGCCCTGCAGGCCCGCGAAGTCCACAAACTCAGCGAAGCCATGCAGCGCCAGGGCCTGGACACCGCCCCCGGAATCGAACGGCTCCCGGACCAGGTGGACCTGGACGTCCTGCCCGCCGGCAGCCCGGACCTGCCCGTCATCGGCGTGGACGACGAATCGCTGCAGCCGGCCGAGGTCATGGCCCGCGGCCCGCTGCTCCTGGCGGGCCCGCCAGGGTCCGGGCGTACCGTTGCACTGGTCACCCTGGCCTACGCGCTGCGCCGGTCCAACCCCGCCACCGAGCTGATCTACCTCGGCTCCCGCCGCTCCGCCGTCGCGTCCCTGCCCATCTGGAACCGTTCCGTGGTGGGCCCGGATGATCTCGCCGAGGTGGTCGAGGACCTGGTTGAGCACTCAACCGGAAATCCCGGTTCGGTGGCCATCTTCATCGAAGGCCTCACCGAGTTCACGGACACCATCGCCGAATCCGGCATTGCCCAGCTGGTCACGGCGTCCCTCAAGGCAGACCAGTGGGTGATCGGCGAGTCCGAGTCCTCCACCTGGTCCTCGGCCTGGCAGCTTGCCCAGCCCTTCAAATCCGGCCGGCGGGGACTGCTGCTCAACCCTGGGGATATCGAAGGGGACGGCCTGCTCAACACCTCCCTGGGCCGGGTCAGCCCGGACTTCATTCCCGGCCGGGGCTACGTGGTGGGACGCGGCAAGGCACGGAAGATCCAGGTGGCGTTGCCGCCCGAAAACCGGGACTGAGCAGCCCGGAGATGTGCGGGGCCGCCGCAGCCGCGGATTTGCGGCCCCGCACGGCGCTGTAGAAGACTACCGGGGACACCAGAAAGCCGCGGTGGGGGGACTGCGCGCAGCGAAAGGTAGCAATGGCCCCGTCCGCACCGGTTCTCCGCACTGTTTCGACGACGGCAACAGCAGCTGTCATGGCATTGGCCCTCGGCATCTTCCCGGCCGGGGCGGCGGCCGCCGCCCCCCTGGCCGCACCTGCCCAGCCTTCATCCACCCAGGTGTCGGGAACCCAAACGGCGCCGGACTGCGGGCTGCTCTGCCTGCCCGTCCTTGCCAGCAGTCCGGACACCGGCCAAACCGGGCGGCCGCGCAAGTCCAAGGACCCCGTACCGCCGACCGCCCAACCCGCGCCTCCCGCCGCCGAAGCTCCGGTCCAGCCGCCACAGCCCGCCGGGCCTCCGGCCGCCACCGCGCCACCAGCCGACGCTTCGGTGCCGGCTGCAGACGCGGAAGCAGCATCCGACGGCGCGCCAACCGCAGTCCCATCGGCCGACGCCGGGTACCGCCCGCCCACCGGTCCTTCCAGCGGGGTGGACTGGAACAGCCCGGTCACCCGGTCCGCGGCGCCAACCCAGCTGGCTGCCGTTTCTCCCGCCCGGGGCGAAGGCCCCGGCGGCCCGGCGCTCCTGCCCATCGCACTGGGAACGGTGCTGTTGGCCATAGCGGCCGGCGCGTTCACCTGGTGGAACCGCAACCGGCTCCGGTCGCACTGACGCCGGCTCCGCGCCGCCCTGTCCCGTGCCGCGCCGCCCTGCCAAGGAAATCGTCGGAGGGGTAGGGCAAGATAGGTCTGTGAGTACAGGACCAGGACCCGCAGAACAGACCGCCGCCCGGACCGCGGCCCCGCACGAGCCCGAGGCCATCCCCACCGAAGCCCTCCGCGAGGAATACGAAAACCTCGCGGACCTGGTGCGGAAGTACCGGTTCGCCTACTACCAGGAGGATGCGCCCCTGGTCTCGGACGCCGAGTTCGACACCCTCTTCCGCCGCCTGGAAGAGATTGAGGCCCTGCACCCGGAACTGGTGGCCAATGACTCGCCAACCCAGGAAGTCGGCGGCGAGGTTTCCGCCGCATTCGCCCCGGTGGAGCATCTGCAGCGGATGTACAGCCTGGAGGACGTCTTCTCGCTTGAGGAACTCGAAGCCTGGCTCAACCGGGCCGAGGCAAGCATCGCGAAGATCGGTGACGGCGGCACCAAAGCCGCATGGCTGACTGAACTCAAGATCGACGGCCTCGCCGTCAACCTCCTGTACCGTGACGGAAAGCTGGTGCGCGCGGCCACCCGCGGCGACGGTACCACCGGCGAGGACATCACCCACAACCTGCTCACCATCAAGGAAATCCCGCAGGAACTGCAGGGCAGCGGCTTTCCCGCCGAGATGGAAATACGCGGCGAGGTCTTCATTCCCTCCAAGGCGTTCGCCGAATTCAATGACGCCCTGATCGAGGCCGGCAAAGCCCCGCTGGCGAACCCCCGCAACGCGGCGGCGGGTTCATTGCGGCAGAAGGACCCCGCCGAAACCGCCAAGCGGCCCTTGAAAATGTTCGTGCACGGCATCGGCGCCCGCGAGGGGCTTGAAGCCCGCAGCCAGTCGGAAACCTACCATCAGCTCAAAGAATGGGGCCTGCCCGTCAGCCCGTACTTCGAGGTGCTGGCGGCCCGCGACGACGTCCTGGGTTTCATCCAGCGGTACGGGGACCAGCGCCACAAGCTGCTCCACGAAATCGACGGCATCGTGATCAAGGTGGACGATTTCGCCACCCAGCGCGCCTTGGGCAACACCACCCGCGTTCCCCGCTGGGCGGTGGCCTACAAATACCCGCCCGAGGAAGTCCACACCAAGCTGCTGGACATCCAGGTCAATGTGGGCCGCACCGGCCGCGTAACCCCCTTCGGCGTCATGGAGCCGGTCAAGGTGGCCGGATCCACCGTGGAAATGGCCACGCTGCACAACCAGGACGTGGTGAAAGCCAAGGGCGTGAAGATCGGCGACATCGTCATCCTGCGGAAGGCAGGGGACGTCATCCCCGAGATCGTTGGCCCGGTCCTGGCCCTCCGGGACCAGCAGGATCCGCCGGTCCGGGACTTCGTGATGCCCGCCGAATGCCCCTCCTGCGGAACCCCGCTGGCCCCCGCCAAAGAAGGCGATGTGGACGTCCGCTGCCCCAACTCCAAGTCCTGCCCGTCCCAGCTCCGCGAGCGGGTATTCCACGTGGCCGGCCGGGGCGCGTTCGACATTGAGGCCCTGGGCTGGGAAGCGGCCATCGCCCTGACCCAGCCGGCCGAACCTGAAGTGCCTCCGCTGACGTCCGAAGCACGGCTGTTCGACCTCACCCCCGAGGACCTGGCCGAGGTACGGATCCGCCGGGAGAAGAAGTCCAAGGGCGTCCCCACCGGGGAGTTCGAGCTGGTGCCGTACTTCTACAGCAAGGGCACCGCCAAATCGCCATCCAAGCCAACCGCCAACACCCAGAAACTGTTCAAGGAACTGGAGAAGGCCAAGACGCAGCCCTTGTGGCGGGTCTTGGTGGCGCTGTCCATCCGGCACGTGGGCCCGCGGGCGTCACGCGCCCTGGCGCAGGCCTTCGGCACCATGGACCGTATCCGGGCAGCCAGCGAGGAGGAGCTCGCCCACGTTGACGGCGTAGGACCTACCATCGCCGCCGCCCTCAAAGAGTGGTTCGCCGAAGATTGGCACGTGGAGATCGTGGACCGGTGGGCGGCTGCGGGCGTCCGCATGGAGGACGAACGGGACGAGTCCATGCCGCGGACCCTGGAGGGCCTCACCGTGGTGGTGACGGGCTCGCTGCCCAACTTCAGCCGCGACGAAGCCAAGGAAGCCATCCTGCTGCGCGGCGGCAAGGCCGCGGGCTCCGTTTCCAAGAACACCAGCTACGTGGTGGCGGGGGAAAGCGCCGGGAGCAAGCTGGACAAGGCCGAACAGCTGGGGATCCGGGTGCTGGATGAGGACGGCTTCAGGCAGCTGCTCGACGGCGGGCCGGCAGCCCTGGGCGACGCCGCACCCGACGGCACCACACCGGACGCCGACGCCGCGGACCAACACAGCGCGGACCAAGGCAGCCCGGACCAAGGCAGCGCCCGCCACAACACGCCCGACGACACCACTGTGGAGGAAAGCGCATGACATCCGCGTCTGAACTGTTGGATGTGGCCCGGCAGGCCGCCGCGGCCGGTGCCCAGGTACTGTCCGGCCGTGACGGCAACGCCCTGGACCCCAACAACAAGGGTGCGGCCGGGGACTGGGTCACTGCCTTCGACATCGCCGCCGAGGACGCCGTGCGCGCCGTGATCGCCGCTGCCCGCCCCAGCGATATTGTCACCGGGGAGGAACAGGGAACGACGCGCCCCGCTGAATCCACGGGGTACCGCTGGTCCATCGATCCCCTGGACGGAACCACCAACTTCATCCGCAACATCGTCTACTACGCCACCTCCGTGGCAGTGGCCGATGCCGACGGCGTCTGGCAGGCCGGCGTCGTCAACGCCCCAGCCTTGGGGCGGGTGTACTACGCCGCCCGCGGCCAGGGCGCGTGGCTGGAGGAGCGGGGAACGCTCACCCGGCTGGAAGGGCCGGTTTCGGGCCGTACCGGGCAGATCCTGGCCACCGGGTTCAGCTACGAGCCGGCCGTCCGCTCCGAGCAGGCGGCAGCGTTCGCCACGCTGATGGATGGCTTCGCCGACGTGCGGCGGCTCGGCTCCGCTGCCCTGGACCTGTGCATGGTGGCGGACGGGACACACGACGCCTACGGCGAACGCGGCCTGAACGAGCATGATTTCTCGGCCGGTGCCCTGATCGCAGAGGAAGCAGGCTGCTGGGTGCGCCGGCCGCGGTTGACCAGTCCGCTCGACGGCGGTCCCTCCGACGACGAACGCCTGGACGCCTGGACCTGCGCGGCCGGGCTGGAACTGTCAGGAAAGTTTCCGCTCTAGGTGTACCGAGCCAAGCGCGCTGTCCGCCGGCCGGCCTGGGTGCGGCGGTAACTCCTCCCGGTACTGATAGTTCGATCACGGAAAGCCCCGTTTGGGCCCGCGGGGACCCGAACCGCCACTACCATTGACGGGTGCAGCCGCAGCTAACCATCCGTCCCGCCGTCGAAGCCGACTTCGGCGACGTCGCCCGCATCACCGGCGACTCCTACCTCGCCGCAGGGTACTTCGACGACGCCGCCCACCCGTACATGGTCAAGGTCATGGACGTTGCGGCGCGCGCGGAGCAGGCCACCATCTGGGTGGCTGAACGGGAGGGGTCGGTCATTGGCTCGGTCACCCTGGCACTTGCCGGTGAACCGTACGCTGACATTGCCCTGCCGGACGAACTGGAATTCCGGATGCTGGTGGTGGACCCTGCCGTCCAGCGCAGCGGCGCCGGACGCGCCATGGTGGAAGCCATCATCAGCCATGCCCGAACCCTGCCGGGTATCCGTGCGGTGGCACTGACCACGGGGAAAGACTGGGAAAGCGCGCATGGCCTGTACCGCAGGACCGGCTTCCACCGGGTGCCTGAACGGGACTGGTTCGTTCCCGGAACCGACACAAAGCTGCTGGTTTACCGGCGCGACCTGTAGCGGCCCTACAGTGGTGGCGACCCATTCCAGCTTTGAAAGGCCCACCCATGCGTAAAACCTTCGGCACCGGCTCCGTCTGGGAGCAGACGCTCGGCTATTCCCGCGCCGTCCAGGTGGACAACACCCTCTACATCTCCGCCACCGCGGCCAGCGGCGACGACGGAATCGTGGGAGACGACTTCTACACGCAGACCCAGTACATCCTGCAGAAGCTCGGCAAGGTCCTGGCCGACGCCGGCTTCGCGTACGAAGATGTGGTGCAGTCCAAGCTGTACCTGACGGACATCAGCAAATGGGAAGAGGCCGGCCGGGCACACGGCGAAGTATTCGGCGAGATCCGCCCCACCCTCTCCCTGGTCCATGTGCTGCCGTTCCTTGACCCGAACATGCTCGTCGAGATCGAACTGGTCGCCCGGAAAGCTGCCTGACGCTCTCCCTGCCCTACCTTGCCGGCAGGCCGTAGCGGTGTTCCGGCCTGCCCGTGGTGCCGTAGCGCAGCTGGATGTCCACGGCGCCGTCGTCGGCCAGCGACGACAGGTAGCGCTGCGCCGTGGCGCGGGAGACGCCCACCCGGGCGGCCACCTCGGCGGCGGAATACTGTTCGCCCGGAGCCAGTGATTCCAGCACCGCGGCTTCGGTTGCCGAGCGGGGTTTCGACGACGACGTGACGTCCCCCGGGATCAGCGACCGTTTTGCGCGTTCCACGGCCTCCTGGTCCAGGGCCCCGGCCTGGCCCAAGAGGCGCCGGTACCTGGCATAGGAACGAAGCTGCTGGGACAGCGACTCAGCGGTGAAGGGCTTGAGCAGGTACCCCAAGGCGCCCCGGCGGAACGCCACCCGGACGGAGGCGGCATCCGAGGCGGCGCTGAGGATGATCGTGTCCACATCCAGCTGCTGCAGCAAGTCCAGGCCGGACGCATCGGGGAGGTAGACATCCAGCAGCACCAGGTCCGGGCGCAGGCTGTGGATTGCCTGCAGTGCAAGCGAGGCGGTGCCAACGGGGGCCAGGGCCAGGAATCCGGCCACGGAGTCCACGTAGGCTGCGTGCAGCTTGGCCACATGGAAGTCGTCGTCCACGATCAGGACCCGAAAATCATCAGCCATTGTTGTCCTTTCCGGCTGCCCCGGGGGTCTTCGCGGCAGGGTTTCCCGCCGTCGTGTGCGGGAGGACCGCCATGAAGACGGCGCCCGGCCCGCCGGCGGTGCCGCGATCCAGTACTTTGACGTCGCCGCCGCGGCGGCGTGCCAGCTGCCTGGCCAGGGCCAGGCCGAAGCCCTGCCCGCCACCGGCACGCACCGGGCCCGCAGCGGTGGTGAATCCTTCTACGAAGACGCCTTCGGGATCGGTTCCGTCCGCCAGCCCGTCGCCCGAGTCCGCCACCACGATGTGCAGCGTCCCGCCGTCGTCGCCCGGCTCATCCAGCACCTCGAGCTCAACCCAGCGGTCCGTCGAGGATCCTGCCACGGCGGCGTTGACGGCGTTGTCGATCAGGTTCCCCAGCACCGTGGTCACATCCTGGGCCTCCGTGACCTGGCCGCGGACCAGGGTTTCGGGCCCGATGCGGAGGGCGACGCCGCGTTCGTCCGCTTCCACGCCCTTGGCCCCCACAAACGCCTGCAGGTAGGGGTCCTGGAGCAGTTCGGCCTGGTCCACGGGGAACTTCAGCGGACCGGTGGCGGCCAGGCCGGCCAGGTAGTCACGGGCCTCCTGGTGCTGCCCGATGCCCAGGAAACCGGCCAGGGTGTGCAGCTGGTTGGCGAACTCGTGCCGCTGGGCGCGCAGGGCCGTGGACATGGTGCCCACGGCGTCCAGCTGCCGGGTGAGCTCCTGCAGCTCTGTGCGGTCGCGGAGCATGATCACCCAGCCCAGGTCCTCCCGGCGGTGCAGCGCCTTGCGGGCATTGACCACCAGGACCCGGCCGCCCGCCACCAGTTCCAGGGCATCCGGCCCCGCGGCATTCCCTTCCGGTCCGGCGGCAGCCAACCGCGGAGCGGCGGCCACGGGGGCGGGGCTGGTGAGTGACTTCAGCTGGGCGGGAACGGGGGCGTCCTCCCACCGTGTCCCGGACAGGTCGGGCAAATCGAGCAGGCGCTGCGCCGCGGCGTTGAACACGCTGACCCGGCCGTCGGCACGGACGCCGATGACGCCGTCGTCCACGCCCTGCAGCACTGCTACCTGGTCGTGGACCAGCGTGCTGATCTCTTCCGGTTCCAGGCCCAGGGTGAGCCGCTGGAGGCGGCGGCGCAGCAGGAAGGATCCGAGGACTCCGGCCAGCAGTGCGCCGGCGGCGGTCAGGGCCACCGGGCCGATGTCGCGGCTCACGCTCTGGGCCACGGTTTCCATGGAGTAGCCCACGCTCACCTCACCCACCACCGTCGCGGTGCCGGGGGCATACACCGGAACCTTTGCTCCGGCGGAAGGGCCCAGGGTTCCCGTGTTCCGGGTGGTGATTTCCTGCCCGGACAGCGCCTCGGACGGGTCCGTGCTCACCTTCTCGCCGAGCCGCTGCGGATCCGGGTGGGCCAGCCGGATCCCGGTTTCGTCGGTGATCACTACGAACAGGGCGCCGGTCCTGGTCCGTGCGGCCTCTGCGGAGGCCTGCAGCGGACCCGCGAGGAGCGCGGCCGGCGGGGGAGTGCCGGGCTGTTCGCTGATGGCCAGTACGTCTGCCCTGACCTCCGGATCGGATGCGACGGTCCGGGCCAGCGTCAGGGCCTGGTTCTCCGCGTCGCTGCCTACCCGGTCATACGTCAGCCAGGCATGCACCGTGGCGCTCAGGAGGACCACCAGGAGAACGACGGCCACCTGCAGCAAGAGTGTCTGGGTGGAAAAGCGCAGCGGCTGCCGGGGCGCGGGACGCTGCATTCATCCTCCTTGACGGGTGTGGCGCGACGGGTATGGCTCAACCGTATCGGCTGCCGCCAGGCGCCGACACAGCGTGAGCACAATGAGCAAAATGCTCCCAATAAGCAGTATGCCAATCAATTGAGCCAAAGGCACCGCCGTGACGGACGCCACCCTACAGTCTGTAGCACGCGTCACACCGGTGTGCCGCTGTTCACAAGAAGGAGCCGGCTGTGCTGGTAATACTTGGATTCGCCATGATCGCGGTTTTCATGGTGCTGATCATGACGAAGAAGTTGACGCCAGTGCTGGCGTTGATCATTGTCCCCACCGTTTTTGGCCTCTTTGCCGGCGCCGGCCTGGGCATCGGCGACATGGTCATGGACTCCATGAAGTCCATGACCTCCACCGCGGCCCTGCTGATGTTCGCCATCATCTACTTCGGCCTGATGATCGACGTCGGGCTCTTTGACCCGCTGGTGAAGTTCATCCTCCGCAAGCTGGGCAACGACCCCGCCAAGGTGGTCCTGGGCACCGCCATCCTCGCGGCCGCCGTGTCGCTGGACGGCGACGGGTCCACCACCTTCATCCTCACCACCGCCGCCATGCTGCCGGTCTACCTGCGCCTGAAGATGAGCCCCGTGGTCCTCACCTGCGTGGCCGGCCTGGCCAACGGCACCATGAACATCCTGCCCTGGGGTGGTCCCACCGCCCGCGCCGCCACCGCCCTGAAGATCGATGTCAACGACGTTTTCGTCCCCATGATCCCGTCCCTGGTGGCCGGCCTGGTCGTGGTATTCGCCTTCGCCTGGCTCCTGGGGCTTCAGGAACGCAACCGCCTCCGTGCCGTTGCTCCCGAGATTTGGGGCGTCCCGTCTTCGGCAGAGCCCTTCACGGCAGAAGAGTTCGACGGCGGCACTACCGCCGGCGGCACGGCGCCGCGCGCCGGACGCAAGGGCGGCAACCCCGGCGGGGCAGCCCCCGCCGTCGGCGGCTCCCCGGCAGGATCCTCCGTGGCCGTGCTGGAGCGCACGGACATCCTCCTTGAGGACAGCAGCGCCGGACTCACCGACACCGCCCTGGATCCGAACCGCAGCACCTTGCGTCCCAAGCTGTTCTGGTTCAACCTGGCCCTGACCGTCGCCGTCATGGTGGTCCTCGTGGCCAACGTCATCCCGCTGCCGTTCGTGTTCATGGTGGGCGCGGCCATCGCCCTGCTGGTCAACTTCCCCAAGGTCAAGGACCAGGGCGCCCAGCTCATTGCGCACGCACCTTCCATCGTCGCCGTGGTCAGCATGGTCATGGCCGCCGCCGTCCTCACCGGCGTCCTCAAGGGCACCGGCATGGTCGAAGCCATGTCCGCCTGGCTGGTCCAGATCATCCCGTCCTCCATGGGCCCGTTCATGGCCGTCATCACCGGTGTGCTGAGCATCCCCATGACGTTCTTCATGAGCAACGACGCCTTCTACTTCGGCGTCCTGCCCGTCCTCAGCGAGACGGCCGCGCACTACGGTGTCGGCGCCGCGGACATGGCCCGGGCCTCCATCACCGGCCAGCCGTTCCACCTGCAGAGCCCGCTCGTTCCGGCCATCCTGCTGCTGGTTTCGCTGGCCAAGGTGGACCTCGGTGACCACCACAAGAAAGTCCTGTGGCGTACCGCCGTCATCTCCCTGGTCATGCTTGGCGTCGGGATGCTGACCGGAGCCATCGGAATCGGTTAGTCTGTAGCTGCCTGTGCTCCTGTCCCCGAGGCAGGGCCTGGCACGAAGGTGCCCGTCTGACGCCCGCTGGGGGATGTCAGACGGGCATCGGCGTTTCCCCACTAGACTGGATCGGAAAACAATTCGAACTTTGCAGGGGAGATCCATGGCTGCGATCAACCGTGACGACGTCGCGCATCTCGCGCGGCTCGCTCACATCGAGATGAGTGCCGAAGAGCTGGACAGGATGGCCGGCGAACTGGCCGTTATCGTCGATTCGGTCAAGTCCGTCAGCGAGGCCGCAGGGGATGACGTCCCGGCGACCTCCCACCCCATCCCGCTGACCAACGTCTTCCGCGACGACGTCGTGGGACACACCTTCACGGCGGAACAGGCGCTCTCCGGTGCTCCGGATTCCGATGACAACCGTTTCAAGGTCCCGGCCATCCTGGATGAGGCATAACCATGACTGAACAGAACTCCACCGGCATCAGCGCCGAAACCCTGATCCGCCTCTCCGCCGCGCAGCTCGCTGAGAAGCTGGCTGCCGGCGAGGTCACCGCCGTCCAGGCCACCCAGGCGTACCTCGACCGCATCGCCGCCGTCGACGGGCAGGTCAATGCCTTCCTGCACGTCAACGCCGAGGAAGCCCTTGCCGTCGCCGCGGAGGTTGACGCCATCCGTGCCGCCGGCGGCGCGGAGGCGGAATCCCTGCACGTCCTCGCCGGCGTGCCCATCGCCGTCAAGGACCTCATCGTCACCATCGGCCAGCCCACTACTGCCGGTTCCAAGATCCTCGAAGGCTGGCACAGCCCGTACGACGCCACGGTCGTCGAGCGCCTGCGCGCGGCCAAGATGCCGATCCTTGGCAAGACCAACCTGGACGAGTTCGCCATGGGCTCCTCCACCGAGCACTCCGCCTACGGACCCACCCGCAACCCCTGGGACCTGGACCGGATCCCGGGCGGCTCCGGCGGCGGTTCAGCTGCGGCCGTGGCTGCCTTCGAGGCCCCGCTGGCGCTCGGCACGGACACCGGGGGATCCATCCGCCAGCCCGGCGCCGTCACCGGCACCGTGGGCGTGAAGCCCACTTACGGCAGTGTCTCCCGCTACGGCGCCATCGCCATGGCGTCCTCCCTGGACCAGATCGGCCCCGTGACCCGCACTGTCCTGGACTCCGCCCTGCTGCACCAGGTCATCGGCGGCCATGACCCACGCGACTCCACCTCCCTGCCGGAACCGCTTGCTGACCTTGTTGCCGCAGCGAAGACCGGCAACGTCGAGGGCCTGCGGATCGGCATCATCAAGGAACTGCATGGCGAGGGCTACCAGGCCGGCGTCGAAAACCGCTTCAACGATGCCCTGGAGCTGCTCAAGGAAGCCGGCGCCGAGATCGTGGAGGTTTCCTGCCCCAACTTCCAGTACGCCCTGGGCGCCTACTACCTGATCATGCCGTCCGAGGCCTCCTCCAACCTGGCCAAGTTCGACGGCGTCCGGTACGGCCTGCGGGTCCTGCCGGAAGACGGTCCCATGACCATTGAACGCGTCATGGGCGCCACCCGCGCCGCCGGCTTCGGCGATGAGGTCAAGCGCCGCATCATCCTGGGTACCTACGCCCTGTCGGCCGGCTACTACGACGCCTACTACGGGTCCGCCCAGAAGGTGCGCACGCTGGTCCAGCGGGACTTTGATGCCGCCTTTGAGCAGGCCGACGTCCTGATCTCGCCCACCGCCCCCACCACGGCCTTCCCGCTCGGCGAAAAACTGGACGACCCCCTGGCCATGTACCTCAACGACGTCGCCACCATCCCGGCGAACCTCGCCGGCGTCCCCGGGCTGTCCCTGCCCGGCGGCCTGGCGGACGAGGACGGCCTGCCCGTGGGCATCCAGCTGCTGGCACCCGCCCGTGAGGATGCCCGCCTCTACCGGGTGGGTGCTGTCCTGGAGTCCTTGCTGGAAGCCAAATGGGGCGGCCCGCTGCTGGCCCAGGCTCCCGCGCTGGGCGCTGAATCCCTCGAAACCCAGGAGGCAAAATAATGAGCACCGACGAAATCCTGAGCTTCGAAGAGGCCATGGAGAAGTACGACCCCGTCCTCGGCTTCGAGGTCCACGTCGAACTGAACACCAAGACCAAGATGTTCTCCTCCGCGCCCAACGTCTTCGGCGACGAGCCGAACACCAACGTCAACGAGGTGGACCTGGGGATGCCCGGTGTCCTGCCGGTGGTCAACAAGACGGCGGTGGAGTCCTCCATCAAGATCGGCTTGGCGCTGAACTGCAAGATCGCCGAATCCTGCCGGTTTGCCCGGAAGAACTACTTCTACCCGGATACCCCCAAGAACTTCCAGACCTCGCAGTATGACGAGCCCATCGCGTACGACGGCTACCTGGATATTGAACTCGACGACGGCACCGTGTTCCGGGTGGAAATCGAGCGCGCGCACATGGAAGAGGACGCCGGAAAGCTGACGCACATGGGCGGCGCCACCGGCCGCATCCAGGGTGCCGACTTCTCCCTGGTGGACTACAACCGTGCAGGCGTACCGCTGGTGGAAATTGTCACCAAGCCCATCGAGGGCGCGGGCTCCCGCGCACCGGAGCTCGCCAAGGCGTACGTTGCCGCCATCCGCGAAATCGTCAAGAACCTCGGCGTTTCCGACGCAAAGATGGAACGCGGCAACGTCCGTTGCGATGCCAACGTCTCGCTGCGCCCGCACGGCCGCGAACGCTTCGGCATCCGCTCCGAAACGAAGAACGTGAACTCGCTGCGCGCCGTGGAACACGCCGTGCGCTACGAGATCCAGCGCCACGCCGCCGTCCTGGACTCCGGAAACCCGGTGGTGCAGGAAACCCGCCACTGGCACGAGGACACCCGCACCACCACCTCGGGCCGGCCCAAGTCCGACGCCGACGATTACCGCTATTTCCCGGAACCTGACCTGGTGCCGGTGGTCGCTTCGCGCGAATGGGTGGAGGAATTGCGTGCCACGCTGCCCGAGCCGCCCGCCGAGCGCCGGAAGCGGCTCAAGGCCGACTGGGGCTACTCCGACCTGGAATTCCGCGACGTTGTGAACGCCGGCGTCCTGGACGAAATCGAGGAAACCATCGCGGCCGGGGCTTCCGCCTCCGTGGCCCGCAAGTGGTGGATGGGGGAGATCGTCGGCCGCGCCAAGGCTGCCGATGTGGACCCCGGCCAGCTGGGCGTCGAGGCTGCCACCGTGGTGGAGCTCAGCCGCATGGTGGAGGCCGGCAAGATCAACAACAAGATGGCCTCCCAGGTGCTGGACGGCGTGCTCGCCGGCGAAGGCACCCCGGAAGAGATCGTCGAAGCGCGCGGCCTCGCCGTGGTGTCCGACGACGGACCCCTCCTGGAAGCCATCGACGCCGCGCTGGCCGCGCAGCCCGGCGTCGCGGACAAGATCCGCGCCGGCAAGGTGCAGGCCGTGGGAGCGATCGTGGGCGGGGTCATGAAGGCCACCCGCGGGCAGGCCGACGCAGGACGCGTCAAGGAGTTGATCCTGGAGAAGCTGGGCGTCACCGCTTAGCACTCCGATACCCACCCGGGTCGCAGCAGATGTCGTTTTGAGCATCCATAACGACATCAACTGCGGCCCGGTTGGGCTTTAAGTACTCAGGTGCCGCCGGCCGCAAAGTACCCGTGGCCGCACGTGCGTGGCGGACCTAGACTGGAGCCCACAGGGCACAGGAGGGTACAGGGCGATGATGCCTTGGCAGTGCTGAGGAAGGAACAACCATGGTCCGGGACCCATTGAGGATGCGCAAGGCAATGCTGGCCGGGGCGGTGGCCTTGGCCCTTTCCGGAACCGGGGCGGCACTGGCCTGGTCGGCCACCGGGACGCCAACGCCGTCCCCCTCCCAGACTGCACCGGGACAGCAGAAGGCACCGGGCCAACAAAAGGCACCCGGGCAGCAGAAGGCACCCGGGCAGCAGAAGTCCCGGCATGGCCAACCGCTCCACGGTGAGGCAGTGGTCAAGCAGCCCGACGGAACCTTCCAGACTGTCCTCGAACAGCGCGGAACCATGGAGTCCGTCAGCGACTCCGCCATCACCGTCAAGAGCGAGGACGGCTTCATCCAGTCCTATGCAGTCAACGCGGACACCAGGATCACCAAACTTTCGGCGGCCGACGATGGTGCGGGCCGCAAGCCGGCAGCCGGATCGATGGCGGACATCGCCGCCGGCGACACCGTGCGCGTGGCCGGCGTGAAGGACGGGGACCAGGCCACTGCCAAGCGGATCGTCGACGGCGCCGGTGACGGCCCGGGCCTGGGGTCGGGACGTGGGCACGGCATGGGCAAAAAGATGGGTGCGGGCAACCATCAGGATGGCGAAGGGGCATAGCTGCGCCGGTCCGGCCACGCCTGCCACGGGTCCGTGACACCGTGCCCGCCCCTGCACCAGCCAGCTCCCGCTTACCCCTGTTGCACCAGCCCTGCCATGATGTCTTCCAGGGCCTCACAGACCAGCACTACTGCACGCCGCTTGAGGTTTTCCGGCCTGGCCAGCAGGTCGATCCGGCGGCGGGTGCTGATGCCTTCGAGCGGGCGCAGGACAATGTCCGGATTCAGGACCGGCCCGGCGGTGTACCTGGGCAGCAGCCCCACCACCCCGCCCGCGGCCACCAGGGCAGCCACCGTGGAGTAGTCGTTGATGCGGTGGACGATGTTCGGTTCCCGGCTGGATACGGCCGCGACGGCGGAGAGCACGTCGGCGGGGGAGTAGCCGGGGTGGCTGGTCACCCAGGCTTCGGCGCCGACGTCGTGCACCGTGACGGTGTCCTGCCGGGCCAGCGGGTGCCCGGCGGGGAGGGCCACGTCCAGCGGCTCGTGGGCCAGCGGGATCACGGCGACGCGCTCGGCGGGCCAGCGGGGGCTGTGGTCCATCCGGTGCGCCAGCACGAGGTCGTACCGGGCGGTGAGGGCCGGGAAGTCCTGCTGGGCGACGTCCTCGTCGGAGAGTTCGATCCGCGGATGTCCCGGCTGGTCCAGCATCCGCGCCAGCGGGCCAAAGAGGGCCTGCCCGGCGCTGTGGAACCCACTGACGGTGACCCGGCCGGCGGGCGAACCGTGGTATGAGCCCAGCGCGCCACGGGCATCGGCCATGGCGCTGAGGACGGCGGCGCCGGCGTCGGCGAGGACTTGGCCGGCTTCGGTCAGGACCAGGTTCCGGCCCTCCTTGCGCGTCAACGGCACGTCCACCGTCCGTTGCAGGTGGGCCAGTTGTTGGGAGACCGCCGACGGGGTGACCATGAGGGTGTCGGCCACCGCCTTCACGCTGCCCAGCGCCCCAAGTTCGCGGAGGATTTCCAGCTGATGTAATTCCACTCCGCCAGTGTATACATTAGGAAAATCTAAATCGTCGATTGAGAAGATTCCTGTTGTGCTAATGCTTTCCCGGGGCTTCAATGAGGAGGACACCAACCCGCTGATGTGAATGCCAAGAAGTAAGGACGCCAATGAAGGCCCTGTACAAGGCCGGCCCGCACGCCGGTTTCGAACTCGTCGACCGGCCGGAACCCACGGCGGGTCCGGCCGACGTCAAGATCCGCGTGATGACCACCGGGATCTGCGGAACCGACCTCCACATCCAGTCCTGGGACGCCTGGGCGCAGGGCATGATCGAGGCTCCGCTCATCGCCGGCCACGAATTCTACGGCGAAGTGGTGGAGGTGGGCGAGGACGTCCGCGAGGTCAAGGTGGGAGACCGAGTCTCCGGCGAAGGCCACGTGGTCTGCGGTATCTGCCGCAACTGCCGTGCCGGGCGCCGGCAGATGTGCATCCACACGGTCAGCGTGGGAGTCCAGCGGGACGGCGCCTTCGCCGAATACGTGGTCATCCCGGAGACCAACGTTTGGATCCACCACGACCCCTCGGTCACTCCCGAGCTTGGCGCCATCTTCGACCCGTTCGGCAACGCCGTCCACACGGCGCTGAGCTTCCCCTTGGTGGGCGAAGACGTGCTCATCACCGGCGCAGGTCCCATCGGCCTGATGGCCATCGCTGTGGCCCGCCACGCCGGCGCGCGCAAGATCGCCATCACGGATGTGTCGGTGCCGCGGCTGGAGCTGGCCAAGCAGCTGGGCGCCGACCTCGCCATCGATGTCTCCACGACCCGCGTCCGCGATGCCCAGCGGGAGCTGGGCATGCGGGAGGGGTTCGACGTCGGAATGGAAATGTCCGGCCACCCCACCGCCCTGCCTGAGATGATCGACAACATGAACCACGGCGGCCGGATCGCCATGCTGGGCTTGCCCAGCCAGGACATCACCATCGACTGGGGCAAGGTGGTCACCCACATGCTCACGCTCAAAGGCATCTATGGCCGGGAGATGTACGAAACCTGGTACGCCATGAGCGCCATGCTCTCCTCCAACCCGGTGCTGCACGCCGGAATCTCCGCCGTGGTCACGGACACGCTGCCCGCCACGGACTGGGAGAAGGGCTTCGACATTGCCCGCAGCGGCGTGGGCGGAAAAGTTGTCCTCGACTGGACCCGACTGTAAGGAACCCCATGTACACCTCCATCAAGGACCAGCTCCGCGGCGAGCTGGACGAGATCCGCACCGCGGGACTCTACAAGACCGAACGCAGCATCAGTTCACCGCAGTCAAGCCACATCATCGCGGGCCGGATCGGCGGTCAAGGCAGCGACGTGCTGAACTTTTGTGCCAACAACTACCTGGGCCTGGCCGACCATCCGGACATCATCAATGCCGCAAAAACCGCCATGGATGAGCGCGGCTTCGGCATGGCCAGCGTCCGTTTCATCTGCGGAACCCAGGACCTGCACCTCAGCCTCGAGGCCAGGGTCTCCGCGTTCCTGGGGACCGAGGACACCATCCTTTTCTCCAGCTGCTTCGATGCCAACGGCGGCGTCTTCGAGTCCCTCCTCGGCCCGGACGACGCCGTCATTTCGGACGCCCTCAACCACGCCTCCATCATTGACGGCATCCGCCTGTGCAAGGCCCGCCGCTACCGGTACGCCAACCAGGACATGGCCGAGCTCGAGGCCCGCCTCCAGGAGGCCCAGGACGCGCGGCGGAAGCTGATCGTCACCGACGGCGTGTTCTCCATGGACGGTTTCCTCGCCCCGCTTGAGGCCATCTGCGACCTCGCCGAAAAATACGGCGCCATGGTGATGGTGGACGACTCCCATGCGGTGGGCTTCATGGGCGCTACCGGCGCGGGCACCCCGGAGCACGCAGGGGTTTCGGACCGGGTGGACATCTACACCGGAACCTTCGGCAAGGCACTTGGCGGGGCGTCCGGCGGCTACGTGTCCGGCCGCGGCGAGATCGTGGCCATGCTTCGGCAAAAGGCGCGGCCGTACCTGTTCTCCAACTCATTGGCGCCCGCCATCGTGGCCGCGACACTCAAAGCTCTTGACCTTGTGGAGAATTCCGCGGAGCTCCGGCGCCGGTTGTTCGAGAACGCCGCGCAGTTCCGCCGCAGGATGACCGAGGAAGGCTTCGACCTGCTCCCGGGGGAGCACGCCATTGTGCCCGTCATGTTTGGGGACGCAGTGATGGCAGCCAAGGTGGCGGACCGGATGCTGCAGCACGGCGTCTTCGTCACCGCCTTCAGCTTCCCCGTGGTCCCGCGCGGTGCCGCCCGGATCCGGGTGCAGCTGTCCGCCGCCCATTCAGGGGACGACGTCGAAGCATGCGTGCGTGCCTTCGTCGCCAGCCGTGCCGAGGCGGCAGCCTAAACGGCAGCGCCGCCTGGCATGAACGCGCGCCTGGCATCAACCATCGCCGGGCATGTACGCGCGCCTGGCATCAACCATCGCCGGGCATGTACGCGCGCCTGGCATCAACCATCGCCGGGCATGTACGCGCGCCTGGCATAAACCCCGCCCGGCATGAACTCTGCGAGGATGGACCAATGGCAGCACATTACGATGTCCTGATCGTAGGCGGCGGCATCGCCGGCCTGTCCTTGGCGTCCGCGCTGGCGGGGCGTTGCAGCGTTGCGCTGGTGGAGGCGGAGCAGGAACTGGCGTACCACACGTCCTCCCGCTCCGCCCGCCAGCTCATCCCCAGTTACGGGCCTCCCGTAGTGCAGGAACTCACCGTCCGGACCCTCGAACTGCTGGCTGCCCGCGACAGGGAACTGCCGGAACCGGTCCTGACCCCGCGCAGTTTCATGCTGATCGGCTCGGAGCCGGATGTGGCATCCGAGGCGAGCGGACACATGCAGGCGATTACGGTGGACCGTGCCCTCGAGCTCTGCCCGGCGCTCTTGCCGGGAACGTTTACCGCCGCAGGGCTGGACACTGGTTCCTTCGGATGCAACGCCCCTGTCCTGCTGGCGGATCACCGTGAGAGGGCGGTCGCCGCCGGGGCGGACATCATCACGGGCGCCCGCGTCCACTCGGCCCAGCGGCAAGGCTCGGGGTGGCAGGTGGGCGCCGGCAGCGAAGGCTTTGAGGCCGGGGTCCTGGTCAACGCGGCCGGTGCCTGGGCCGACGAGCTCGCCGTGATCAGCGGCGTCGAGAAGCTCGGACTCCAGCCGTACCGGCGCACTGCGGCGATTGCCGCCGTCGAACGATCCCTGCCTGAACACAGCCCCATGGTGGCCGCCGCGGACAATTCTTTCTATTTTCGGCCGGACGGCCCGGATGTGCTGATTTCCCCGTCCGAAACGGTGCCCAGCGGCCCCGAGGATGCGCGTCCGCGGCCAGGCGACGTGCAACGCTTGGTGGCCATGTTGAACTCCACGACCGCCCTCGGGATCACCCACATCCGGCGTGCCTGGACGGGCCTGCGCACCGAAGCGGCGGACGGGGTGCCGGTGGCGGGCTTCGACGCCGAAGCGCCGGGGTTCTACTGGCTCGCAGGGCAGGGCGGCTACGGATTCCAGACCTCCGCAGCCATGGCGGAGTTTGCAGCCACCCAGATCCTTGCCGGGCAATCCGGTGGCGGCGGTGCGAGCGGGGCCGGTCCGGCATCCCGGACAGTGGAGGCACTGGCTGCCACACGCTGGTCCATTCGACGCTGAAGAATGGTCCCATGAGCACCCTGATCACCAATATCGCCGAGCTGATGACGCAGGACCTTGAACATCGGCTCCTGCGGGACGCCGCCGTGGTAGTGGACGGGGAACGGATCGCGTGGATTGGCGCTGCGGACGATGCACCTGCCGCGGACGACGCCGTCGATGCCGGCGGGCGGGCCATGCTGCCGGGATGGGTGGACTCCCACAGCCACTTGCTCTTTGCCGGGGACCGCACCGCCGAGTTCGAAGCCCGGATGTCCGGCGAGGCCTACGCCGCCGGCGGCATCGCCGTCACCATGAATGCCACCAGGGCCACATCCGATTTTGACCTCACGCGGCTGGCCATGGGGAGGGTGGCTGAGGCCGTCTCGCAGGGGACCACCTACCTGGAGACGAAGACCGGCTACGGCCTGGACATTGAGAATGAGGCCAGGAGCGCCCGGATCGCTTCCACAGTGGCAGACCAGGTGACTTATCTTGGTGCGCATCTGGTTCCCGCCGGCCAGGATGCCGAGGCCTACACGGACCTGGTCTGCGGGCCGATGCTCGCCGCCGTCAGGCCCTATGTCCAGTGGGCGGACGTGTTCTGCGAGGAAGGTGCCTTCACTGCCGAGCAGTCGCGCCGCGTGCTCCTGGCCTGCCGCGACGCCGGGCTCGGCCTGCGCGTGCACGGCAACCAGTTGGGCGAAGGGCCGGGCGTCCAATTAGCCGTCGAGGTGGGCGCTGCCAGTGTTGACCACGTGAACCACCTTTCCGGGCGGGACGTCAAGGCCCTGGCGGCCTCGTGGTCCGCGTGGGACCCGGCCACCGGCACGGGGGAGCGGGGCACGGTGGCCACCTGCCTGCCCGCTTGCGACCTGTCCACCCGCCAGCCGCTGGCACCGGCGCGGGCACTCCTTGATGCTGGCGTCCAGGTGGCGTTGGCCTCCAACTGCAATCCGGGCACGTCCTACACCAGTTCCATGGCATTTTGCGTGACCACTGCCGTTCTCCAGATGCACCTGAGCGTGCACGAGGCCGTCCGTGCTGCCACCTATTGCGGTGCCTTGGCGCTGCACCGGGAGGTGGGGCGTGACGCGGACGGCGAGCGGGCCGTAGGATCGATCGCCGTCGGCCACCGGGCCGACCTTCACCTGCTCAACGCACCCTCCGCCACCCACCTCGCTTACCGCCCGGGCATGCCGCTGACGTACGCTGTGTGGCGTGCCGGAGTGCGGGCTCGGTAAAGATTGCCGGTTAAGTGATTTTTCTTGATCGTTCACCCGGGGTTACAATCAGAAAACGTCATCCGATAGGGTGGCTGGTGTACTGAAAGGCCCCCCTGCATGACGCGCACAGACCGGCTGACGGCCATTCTTGACCTCTTGGCCAGGACCGGCCAAGTGGAAGTTGACGAGATCGTCAGCAGCCTGAATGTTTCGCCGGCCACTGCCCGCCGCGACCTGGACAGCCTTGCCAAGCGGCGGCTGCTGACCCGGACCCGCGGCGGCGCCACTACCGGTGCCTTGGCCTACGACCTGCCCGGACGCTACAACCGTGACGACCACGCAGAGGCCAAGGAACAAATCGCGCAGTGCGCATCGGCCCTGATCCGGCCTGGAGCAGTCATTGGGCTGTGCGGGGGCACCACCAGCACAGCCCTGGCGCAGATCCTGGCGACGCGGGAAGACCTGAACGCCCCGTCCAACCAGCCAACTCTCACCGTGGTCACCAACGCCATCAACATCGCCGGCCAGCTCGCGGTGCGGCCCAACATCAAAGTCATGGTCACCGGGGGCATCCTCAACCCCCGCTCCTACGAGCTGGTTGGGCCCTATACGGACATCATCATGCAAAAGGTGGTGCTGGACATCGCATTCATCGGAGTCAACGGCATCGACCCCGAGGTGGGACCCACCAACACCGGCGAAGGGGAAGCCTCGGTCAATGCGCTGCTCGCCAGCCGGGCCCGCGTCTCGTACGTCCTGGCCGACTCTTCCAAGGTGGGCGTCCGGGCCTTCGCCACCATGGACGGTTACGACTTCACCCGGCTCATCACTGATTCCGGCATTTCTGCCCACGACAAGGCGGCCTTCGAAGCCCGGGGTACGGAAGTTATTATCGCGCCTGCCTGATGCACGGCAGCTGGTGTAAGCGTGGCCTGTGCGCCCTCTGGTGTGCTGCCTGGATCCTTGGTGTTGCCCCGGCTTGTGGTTCCCTCCGGCCGCTCCATCAGCCCGGATCCAGAAACTGAGGGCAAGATGGGAACATGCTGGTTCCCTCCCGCCGTCGCCTGCGGCTCGAAGTCTGGATCGTCCTGGGCCTGTCACTCGGCCAGTCGGCTGTGTACTCTGTGGTGCAGCTGCTGGAGAAGATGACCCGTGCGCCACTGGCGGAGGGAACCTCCACCCTGAACCGGTCGCAGAGTACGCGGGAGTACTTTGACCTGACCTACCAGTTGCTGGACATCATCTTTGCGCTGGTTCCCGTGCTGCTGGTCCTCTACTTCCTCACGGACCAGCGCCAGGCCGCCCCGGGCGACGCCGGTTCATCAGGTTCGGCGTTCCGGAAGCTTGGGTTCAACTTTGCGCGGCCCGGAAGGGACCTGCTGCAGGGCCTGGGGCTGGCGGCCCTGATCGGGATCCCGTCGCTGGGGCTGTACGCCGCCGGCCGCGCGCTGGGAATCACGACGTCGATCATTCCCAGTGCGCTCGACGCCTACTGGTGGACGGTGCCGGTCCTGATCCTGTCCGCGATCAGGCACGCGGTCCTGGAAGAAGTCATTGTGGTGGGCTACCTCTTGGACCGCTTCGGCAAATTCGGTTGGAGCACGCCTCTCGCTATCGCCGTCAGTTCGGTGCTCCGCGGCAGCTATCACCTCTACCAGGGTTTCGGGCCATTTATCGGCAACGCGATCATGGGGGTGGTCTTCGCCTGGCTGTACACCCGAACCCGCCGCGTCATGCCGCTGGTCATCGCCCACGCGCTGCTGGACATCGTGGCGTTCGTCGGCTTCAGTCTCTTTGGCAAGGCCGTGGGGCTGGGGTAGGAGTGGGGAATTAGCCTCGGCGGCTCAACCCGTACATGTGCTGTCACATCAGCGACAACAGCAAAGGCCACTGTGCTTGCGGGTCCGGTGGCAACACGAAGGGTTTCGCGTAGAAGTCGTACCAGAGGGCATCAGTCGCGCAAAGCTCGTCGGGATCCAGCAGGTTGTTTCCGTCAGGCTCCTCCGTTTCCGGATCCTCCGTTTCCGGATCCGGCCACGCTTGAACTTCGGCACGTGGCAGGGTTCCTGGTGGCCAGTGGGTTGGTTGGGGGTCGTGTTGTTCGGGTTTGT